>JACPVI010000029.1 GCA_016191815.1 Myxococcales bacterium | reverse complement strand
TGGAGGCGAAGCCATCGGCTGGGCAGCCGGCCGATGCACCGGTACACGACTCCACCAAGTCGCACACGTCGGCCGGGGCGCGGCAGACGGTCGTGCTGGAGGCGAAGCCATCGGCCGGGCAGCTCGCGGAGGCACCAGCGCAGGACTCGGCGACATCGCACACGTCGACGGACGCGCGGCAAACGGTTGTGTTGGAGGCGAAGCCATCGGCTGGGCAGCCGGCCGATGCACCGGTACACGACTCCACCAAGTCGCACACGTCGGCCGGGGCGCGGCAGACGGTCGTGCTGGAGGCGAAGCCATCG
Organism: Myxococcales bacterium; assembly: GCA_016191815.1. Classification (GTDB taxonomy): domain Bacteria; phylum Myxococcota; class Myxococcia; order Myxococcales; family Myxococcaceae; genus JACPVI01. The sequence goes on along the minus strand of JACPVI010000029.1, from coordinate 9,626 downwards.
GCTGGGCAGCTGGCCGATGCACCGGTGCACGACTCCACCACGTCGCACACGTCGGCCGAAGCACGGCAGACGGCTGTGCTGGAGGCGAAGCCATCTACCGGGCAGGCGGCGGAGGAACCGGTGCACGACTCCACCACGTCGCACACGTCGGCCGAAGCACGGCAGACGGCTGTGCTGGAGGCGAAGCCATCTGCCGGGCAGACGGCAGAGGCACCGGTGCACGACTCCGCCACGTCGCACACGTCGGCCGAGGCTCGGCAGACGGTCGTGCTGGAGGCGAAGCCATCTACCGGACAGGCAGCGGAGGCACCGGTGCACGACTCCGCCACGTCGCACACGTCCGCTGACGCGCGGCACATCATCGCGTTACCGAGGAGAGTGCACGCCCCGTCGGCCGATGCACCTGCCGCGACCGAGCATGCATCGCAGGCGCCGCCGCACGCCGTGTCGCAACACACTCCATCCGCGCAAAAGCCGCTGGCGCAGTCGGTCCCGCTGGTGCACGGGGTACCGTTGACGCCGCCCCCGCCGCTGACGGTCCCACCTTTGATGGTGAGGTCATCGAACCAGTACCCTTGGGCCGCCACATAGTTGTCCTGCTCCGCGCGGAACCGAACCTTCAGGCTGTTGCCTGCGATTCCCAACCCCGACAGGTCGACCGTCACCTTCACGAAGCGGAAGGAGTACGGCTTTCCGTTCCAGCACTCGTGGTTCGCGGACGCCGCAGTGCTGCCCAGCGTGCTGTTGTAGCTGTTGCGCCTGATGCGCGTCCCGGCCACGTCCTGCCAGGCGCCCCCGTTGACCTGGTGCTGAAGAAAGACGCCATCGAACGTCGCCTCGACATCCAGCTTCTGCCAGAACGTCAGCGCCAGGTCCGTGGCGCTCGCCGGGATGGCAACCGACGGGGTGTCCAGCAACCACTCACCATTGCTCTTGCCCTCCACGGGATTCCCCGGGCAGGACTTGTTCTTCCAAAACCACGAGGTGGCGGGGCTCGCGTAGTACGCGCTCGAAGAGGCCCAACCCGGATGCGGCGCGGTGCCGCTGCACATGTCGGAGAGAGTGGTTCGCGTCCACCCGGTCAGGCTGCCCTCCAGGTCGGCAAAGAAGAGGGCATTGGTTCCAGCCAGAATCGAGCGGGAGCCTGCGGGGCTCACCGCCGCACTCGGGTAGCTCCCGCTGCTCAGCGTGACGCCGTTGATCGGCACCTCGGCGTCGAGCACATTGCCGCTGCTCGCCCGCTCGGAGACGGCGTAGACCACGTGGAAGTAGTTGTCACCGGCGCTCAGCGCCTGCGTGCCGCCGAAGGCGACGCTCCCACCACTCGAGGTGTAGGACACGGCGACCCGCACCCAGTCGAGGTTCCAGGCCGGCGACTGCCCTCCGAGCTTCCTGGCCACGAGGCGCAGCCTGAAATTCGCGCCGGACAATTCGGCGTCCGAGAAGCGGCGGCCCCAGAAGTCCGGGTCATCCGCGCTGCCGAACGTCTGAGTCGCCTCGGTCGCAGGCAAGTCCGCGTTCAGCTCCAACTCGGTGGTCCAGCTGGCGCCGCCGTTCCACGACAACTGGTACCCCAAGCGGCCCTTCCCCATGCCAGAGTTCCACGCGTCGGTCGTCACCACGATGCCGTTGATCCGAGCACCTGCCGGAATCGAGAAGCCGAAGGCGGAGAACTCGTGGCTCGCCCCTTCGGTGGACGCCGAGGCGGCTCCGGCGCCGTCGAGCAGCGCCGCCGCGCCGTTGGTCCAGGTCCCCGCCTGCGCAGTCGCCGATTGCGACCCAGTGGCAGAGGCGAAGATCGAGTTCACCTCGCCGAATGGCGTCGCCGTCGAGAACGCCGGGCTGGCCCCGGTGAAGTAGCAAGAGACCACCGCCACATCGAGATCCGAGGTGTTGAGCGAGCTGATCCCCAGGCGGGTCAGCGTGGTCGCCGACGCGACGTTCACGTTGACACGCAGCATCTCGACGAAGTCCGCGCCGCGAATCTGCCCGGCGGTGCTCGGGTGCACGGCGGTCACTGTCTGCGCTGCCGCGATGCACGGCGCAAGCACCGCCAGGACGGTGGACACGGGGCGGAGCACCACGGCGCCGAGCCTCCGGGACAAGCCACTGCTTCGGCCAATCTCACCAGCCTCCAGCGCGAATTGAAACCCCGCCCTGGCTCACTTCGTCACTCTGTAGGGAATGGTGCGTCCCCGGAATGGGCCCGGGGACCTCCGAGACGCTACTTCTTGATCGAGTACCTCACCGGCAGGCCGAACGTCAGCTCCTTGTCGACATGCGGGGGAAACTTCACCTTCGAAACTTGCCGCTCCAGGCATCGGCCCACTCCGGTCCCCGCGTACGCCCCCTGCACAGCGGCGGAGACTCGCCCCGAGGAGGCGATGGTGAGCTGGACCACCACGTGCCCTTGGTCCTCTCGCAGCTCGTCCTTGTGGGTCTCGAAGCAGCTCATCACTCCAGCCCGTCCCTTCCTCATCGCCTTCTCCACGCCGGCAGCGTCCAGCTTCACCCGGCGAACCTCCCGGGGCGGCTCGGCCGGCTTGGGCTCTTCCTTCTCTTCCTTCACTTCCTTCACGGGCTCGGCCGGCGGGTTGGGTGGAGCGGGTGGCGGCGACGGCTCGGCCGGGGGTGGCGGTGCGACCACCACGGGGGCTGGCGGGGAGATCACCTTCGCGGCGACGACGGCGCCTCCCACGGCCGCGGCGACCACCGCGGCGGCACCGAGCCCGACCAGCAGCTTGAGCTTCGCTCCCGATCCACTGGCAGGCGGAGAAACGGCTGGCGGCGCGGCGTTCCCCTGCGCCCCGACCACCATGGTGCTCGCGCTGCCCGCGGTGACGGTGCTGGTGTTCTCCGGGCCGGGCCCATTCACCAGCGCGGGGATGTCCGGCTTGCTGAAGCCGCGGACCGCAGAGCCGGCCTCCCTCAGGCTCGGCAGGCTCGGGATGCGAGTCTTCGACTGGAGCCTCTGCTCCCCCAAGAGCGACCGCAGATAGACGGCGATCTGTTCCCCGCCCGAGGCAGAGGTGGTGGCCAGCGTGTAGCGCTCCAGCTCGGCGGCGAGCTCCGCCGCGGTCTGGTAGCGCTCGGCGGTCCTTGGCGCCATCGCCTTGTGGATGATCTGCTCCACCTCCGCCGGCGTGTCGGGCCGCACCTTCCTCACCGGCTCGTACTCGCACTCGAGCACCGCGTTGAGGATGGCGAGATCGTTGTCGCGCGCGTACGGGCGCACCCCGGTGATCGCCTCGTAGAGGGTGATCCCGAGCGCGAAGACGTCCGCCCTCCGGTCCACCGGGGCGCTGCGGGCCTGCTCCGGAGACATGTAGAGGTACTTGCCCTTCACCACCCCGGCAGTGGTGTTGGTGATGCGCGTCTCCGCCTTGGCGATGCCGAAGTCGAGCACCTTCACCTGCCCCTCGTACGTCACGAAGATGTTCGACGGCGAGACGTCGCGGTGGACGACGTTCAACGGCTTGCCCGCTTCGTCCACGAACTCGTGCGCGAAGTGCAGCCCGCGCGCGGCCTGGGTGACGATGTGCAGGGCGATGTTCAGCGGCAGGCGCTCCTTTCGCCGGCCCACCAGCCGGAGGATGGTCGCGAAGTCCTCGCCGGGCAGGTACTCCATGCAGAGGAAGTAGCAGCCGTCGACCAGCCCGAGGTCGTTGATCTGCACGATGTTCTGGTGCGCCAGCCGCGCGGCGAGCCGCGCCTCGTCGAGGAACATCCCCACGAAGTCCGGCACCTGCGAGAGGTGCCTCAGCATCCGCTTCACCACCACGTTGCGCTCGAAGCCTTCCGCTCCCACCTGCTTCGCGAGGAAGATCTCCGCCATCCCGCCCTCGGCCAGCTTCCTCACCAGGTAGTACTGGCCGTAGCGCTGAATGGTGTCGCCGGTTTGGGGAGGTCCCGCGGCCTTGAGCGTCGCGTCCATCTACCGCCTCCGCCCCAGCACGCGGACGGTGTACACGTCGGGCTGCCCCGGCTTGTCCAGCCGGAAGACCAGCGAGGGTGGGTCGCCCACGGGCGCCGCCTCGAGCGAGAAGCGGTGCTTGTCGTCCAGCGGCGCGGCCCGCCCGTTGACGAACAAGCGCGAGCCGACCGGCGCCACGCCCGACGCCGTCACTTTCGGCGCCGCCCCCTGCCCGTTCCGGGGAGAGCGGAGCAACAGGCCGGGCACCGAGTTGTCGTACACGAGCTCGAGCTTGTTCATCTTCCCCCCGCGGAGCGCCGCCCCCTCCTTGGAGAGCGGCGTCGCCGACCAGAGGTAGCTTCCCTCGGGTAGCAGCCCGGCTTCCAGCTCCGTGCGGCCTTCGGCGACCGTCCGCTCCAAGAGCGGCTTGTCCAGCGCGTCGGCCCGGAAGACCGCCACGCGGTAGCGGTCGGCACCCGGCTCGGGGCGATAGGAGAGGGTCACCGCCGGAAGCTGATCCTGGTAGTAAATGGTCGCCTTCTCCCCTCCCTCGGTCACCTCGTTGCGGTCGCGGTCCAGGTCCCGCGTCGGCGGCTCGGGCGCGAAGGCCGCGCTGCCCCGATCGAGCTGCTGGCCGCCGTGCGTCACCCGCCAGTGCAGCGCACCCTTCCTCGGAATGGGCAAGGTCAGCTCAGGCAGGTCGACGGTGCCGGCGAGGAGGATGGCCTTGAACGCCGAATCCGCCGCCACTTCCACGCGGTACTCGCGCGGCTCGCCCTCCCAGACGATGGTGGCTTGCCCCAGGGCCGGGTGGAACACCCGCAGACCCTGGCGCGAGGGCAGCACCAGCGCCGATCGCCGCGACGCCTCGAGCTGCGTCTTCTGCGCGCCGACCACCGCCCGCTGGCCGGAGCGGAGCGCCTGATCCTCCATTCCCTCTCGCTTGAGTTTCAGCTCGCCGGCGATCGCGCTCACCTCGACGCCCGAGCGCGTCTTCGTGACCAGGAAGAAGCCGCCCAGGTCGCTCTCCAGCATCAGTCCGCCCACGGCGACCCGGCTCTTCCGCCGCGGAGAGAGGTTGAGCGCGAGCTTTCCCTTCTTGAGGTCGACCTTGGTCTCCTCCACCTTCCCGCTCGCCCCGGTGCCAAAGTAGACGATCTCCGAACCACCCTCGATGGAAAGGTGGCTCTCGGAGCCCTGGAGCGAGAGCTCGATCGAGCCGTTGGCGACGCGCAGCCCGTCTCCCTCGTCGAGCGCATCGCCCTTCTTGGAGACCGCTCGCCAGCGCTTCGAGCCCTTCTTGCGGATGTCCGCCTTGCCCTTGGCGGGTTCGATCACCACTTCCAGCGGCTGGAGTACCTGGGCACGGCTCGTGAGCTCGATGTCGATGCCCTCGAGGGTGAGGGCGTCGCCGGCGCTGGCGCGCACGTTCTGGCCGTTCTTCCCGATGAACTCCACCGAGCCGAACTCCACGTCCAGCTTCGCGCCGGGTCCGGTCAGCGCGATGGAGAGCTGCGCGTCGCCGGTGCCGAGCTGGGCCACGCCGAAGGGCGTGAGGATGCTCACCTCCACCGTCTCCCGGCCGGCCATCGCCCCAGCCGCGCCGGGCGTCACCCGGCTGAGCAGCGCGCCCTTGTCGAATTGGAGTACCACTCCCGACTCGCCGCGGGTGAGCGAAAACCGGGCGTCGGGGCCGATCTCGATCAGGCGCCCTCCAGGGAAGCGCACCTGCGCCTGCGAGTCCTTGCCGGTCTCGAGGGCGTCCTTCGGATAGAGGTAGCCGAGCACGGCGGGGGTGGCGTTGCCATCGCGCTCCAGCGTGACGCTCCCCCGCAGATGCTCGAGGTGAGCCGCCGGCGAGGGGGCCTGGACCGCCGCGTCCGGCGCGGGAGGACCTGACTGGGACAGCTCGCACCCCGAAGCGAGCAGCGCGGCCCAAAGCCCCAGGGCACCCCGGCCTCGGCATGGGCGAGGAGGTCCAACCAGAGCTGTCGGCCGCCGGCTCATTCGGGGTGGAGGACGATGTTGAAAATCGCCTGGTCGCCAGGCTTGACGGTGATGTCCTTCTGCTGGTGGAGGAACCCGGGAGCGGAGATCATCACCCGATAGGTCCCCGCCTCGACCCTGAAGGTGAAGGCGCCCCTCGCGTCGGCGGACGTCTTGATTCGCGCCTCGGGAATCTCCAATGTCGCGGCGACTGGCTTGCCTCCCTGCCGGCTCTTCACGGTTCCCTTGATCACCGCCGGGACGGGCTTCTCCGCCTCGGCGAGCGCGATCGGCACCTCGGAGCTCTTGAGGGCGACGACCGAGCCGACCTCGCTGGCGTCGCGGTAGCCCCTGGCCTTCACCGCGATCGGCACCAGGCCCGGCAACAGCCCCTCGACCGTCACGCTCCCGGCCTGGTCGGACTGGTACTCCTTGCCCTGAACGGCGACCACCGCTCCGGCGATGGGGTTGCCGGTCTCCCTGCTCACGACGGAGATGGCGAGGCTTCCGGTCTTCGGGGGCTCCTTCTTGGCCTGGACCGCAGCGGTCACCTCCTGGCCGGCGGCGACGACCGCGCGAGCCTCGGAAGGCAGATAGCCGGCGGCGGCGACGCGGGCTATCCAGGGACCTGGCCCGAGACGGGCGGCGCTCACCCGGCCGTCGTCCCCCGCGGTGAGGGTCTTCGGTTCCTCGTCGCCGGCGCGGAGCTCCACCCGGGCGCCCGCGATCGCCGTGCCCGTCTCGGAGTCGATCACCAGGACGATCAGGCCCCCGAACCGCGGAGGAGGAGGGGCGTCCAACCAGCGCAGCTCGACCGCCGCACCCAACCGCGACACCGCCTGGGCGGTGCTTCCCGCCTGCGTGACCAGCCGATCGCTCACGAACTGGTAGTCCAGCGCGAGGCCGTACTCCAGCGCGTGGAGGCTCCCGACCGGGATGGCGATCTTCCCTCCCGCGGCGAAGCCGGTGGCCTGCGCCTTCCGGCCGGCGGCGTCGATGACCGCCAGCGGGAGCGGATACTCGCCGCGCACCTCTCCGGTGAGATCCAGCGGCAGGTGCACGAGCACTCGGCTCGCCAAGAGCGCGCTGTGGCGCTGGGCCCGGTTGAACGAGGGCGAATTGGATGGGGCGAAATCCGGAAGCTGGGCATAGCCGTAGCCAGCCATCAGCTCCAGCCGGACCGGCCCGAGCTTCACCCGGCCGCCCGCGCCTCCCTGGAACCTGAGCAGCGAGCCTTCGACCCTCCGGCTCTCGTCGAGAAGCGCGAACGCCTCCCGGTGAAGCTGGGCCCCGCCTCCGAAGTGTCCGGTTCCGAACGCGGCGATCTCGAGGCTGAGGTCGTTGCCGGTGACGCCCCCGTAGTCGAAGCCGGGGCCGGCGTCCCGCTGGGTTCCCTGCCGCAGCGCCGCGCCGTAGCGGACCCGGGCGGTGAGCATGTCGCTGAACGGGTGGCTGGAAGGGGTACCGGCGGAGAGGGCCGGTGGGGCGGCCATCGCTGGCAGAGAAACCAGGATGGCGACACAGGCCCCACGCACGGGGGGCGATTATATGGCCTAGACGAGCGAGGGGGCCTCTTCGAGCTGCCGGGGCAGCTCCAGACGAGGCTCCCCCTCCCGGAGCTCCTCGTAGAGCGCCCCCATCTCCTCTCCGAGCTCCCCCAGCTCTTCACGGCTGAACTGCCGGCGCACCTTGGGGAACAGCTCCTGCTCCTCCGTCTCCACGTGGCGCTCGAGCTGCTCCGCCAGCCGGCGCATCTTCGCGTCGAACTGCCGGTCGGCCGCGTCCAGGTCGAGCAGATCGGCGATCGACCGCTTGAGGCCCAGGTGCTCCTCGACGGCCTCCTCCAGCAGCTCGGTCATCTCCCCCACGTACACCGCCGGGTAGAAGAGCCTCTCCTCGATCGCGGCGTGCGCGGAAATCTCGTCGGCAATCTGCACGAACAGGTCCTGCTTCTCCGAGGGGTCCTCCGCCTCCTGGTACTCGTCGAAGAGGTCCCTCACCTCGCGGTGTTGCTTCCTCAACAGCTCGATGGCGTCCATGGCTCTTCCCCGGCTCTTTGCGCTGTGCCAACGCGGATGTTCCGCATCGCCTCGCCTCCGCGCCACGGCCACCCGCGTGACTGCCGCCCGACACTGTTTCCGAGCCGACAGGCGCGGGCATGCCCGACCGTTGGGCTCTAGCGAGCTGCGGGCTTTCCGGTGCAACGTTTCGCTCGGGGTGCGTGCATGGGCAGGCCCCGCGTTCCTGATCAGTCCGCGGCGAGGAGCGGCTGGAGAACTATGCGCCCGGCGATTCGACACCGGCACGATGAGCCCAAGCGGACGCCGCTCCCAACCGCGGAGGCGAGGCTCTCGCTGTTGGAGTCGCTGCTCGTCGCCGACGAATCCGAGGCGGCCCAGGGTGCAGTGAGCTGGGTCGTCGCGCAGGGGCTGGCCCGCCAGGCCGTCTGCGCCCTGGTGTCGGAGGACAGCAGGCTGCTCACCGGTGCCGGAGGCTCCGGCGTGCCCCGAAGCGCGCTGGAGGAATTGTCGGTGGAGCTCGACGAGCGCGATCACCCGCTGGTGAAGGCGCTCTGGGGAGTGGGGCCCGTGCAATTTCCGGCCGGAAGCCGGCACCCCTCGCTTGCCATCACCCCGCCCTTCGTCGCCATCCCGCTCCGGCCGAGGTCGCCGTCGGGCTCCCCGCTGGGGCTTCTGCTGGTGTCCGGCGAGCCGGCACCGGAGCTCTCCTGGGTAGCGGAGGTAGTCGCCGAGCGGATCGGCTTGGCCCGCATCCGGGCCCGCGCTGCGGAGCGCCGCTCGGCGCGCGACCGAGAGCTGTTGCGCGCGGCGATCGACGCGGTCCCTGACCCAGTGCTGGTGACCGATCGCGAGGGCGCCATCCTCTTCGCCAACCCTCGGGCTCGGAAGCTCCTCTTGTCGTCCGAGCCCGACGGCGAGGAGCGCCGCCGGGCGGTGGCGCTGAACCGCATGCTGCTCTCGGTGGCTCTCGCCGGCCGCGAGGTGGAGCCCTCCGAGCCATCGCGGGACGAGCTGCTCTTGGTGGACCCCGCCGAAGGGACCGACCTGCTCCTCGAGCTGATCTCCGTCCGGCTCGACCAGGCGGCGATCGTCTCGGTGTTGAGGAACGTCACCGACGTCGGCCGGGCGACCCAGGAGCTCGGCGAGAGCACCCGCCAGCTCAAGGCCGCCCAGGACGAGGTCGCCGCCGAGCGCCACCGGCTGGAGCTGATCATCGCCTCGGTGGCCGACCCGATCGTGGTGACCGACTCCGCGGGTGACGTGTTGATGATGAACCCGCCGGCCGAGCGGCTCTTCACCGTGCATCCCGAAGGCGCGACGGAGATCCAGCGCCGGGTCCGGGCCAACGACGCCCTCTTCTCTTCGTTCCTCTCCAACCTGCTCCTGATGGGCGACCGGATGAGCTGGCGCGGAGAGGTGGCGCTGGCCGATCCGCCCACCGGAGAGCCGATGCCGGTGGAGGCGGTCTCGGGAAAGATCCTCTCCTCCCGCGGCGAGCTGTCCACGGTGGTGACCATCCTCCACGACCGGAAGGAGGCGCTGGAGCGGGCGCGCCTGGTCGAGCAGCTCAAGACCGCCTCGGCCGAGCTGGAAGCCAAGGTGCGCGGTGCGACCGCCGAGCTTGCCACCCAGAATGAGCTCCTGCGCAGGCAGGCGGTGGCGGTCGAACAAGCCTCCGCGGCGAAGTCGCAGTTCCTCGCCAACAT
>JACPVI010000028.1 GCA_016191815.1 Myxococcales bacterium | reverse complement strand
TGGTCAGCGGCACCTTCTTGGGATGGGCACGGGTGGGCATTCCCGCGAGAAACACGATTCCTCTTCCCGTGTCGATCCCCCATCGCAAGTGATCATCCGGCCTCAGGTTTTCACCCCGCCGCTAACCGGACGCGCATGGGCTCGAGCCCAAGACTCATCGGGGTCTGGTGAGCCTCCTCAAGCTTCACTTCATCGTTCCCGGCCGGCTTCCGGGCTGGACGGAGAGCGCACTCTCCAGGCTGCACACCGAGCGCGACCTCGCGGACTACGAAGCCGGCTTCAGCGTTTCCGCCGACCGGTACGAGGAGCAGCGCGCGGAGGCGGAGAAGCTGATCCAGCAGCTGAAACAGTTTCTTCGCGCCACGGCTGGCTGGCGTAGCGAGGAGAGGGGAGGCGGAGGGATGCAGAATCAAGGCGCCGCGCCCGCACCAACGTCCGGCCGCCGGCCGGTCAGGTCAACCTTGCCGCGCGGGGAGGTCGACTCGTCGCAAGGCACCTGCAATCGTCAACGTTACGATTGCGAATGCCCGCAGCAATCGCGCGACATCGCTACGGAATTTTCAGAGTAGCGCTAATCGTAACGTTGACGATTGTCAGGCGCCTGCGAACCACCACCCCACCCACCTGGCTCGGTTGATCAGGGGGCAGGGACCGCCCCGGTGCAACCTGCGCGTACGGGAAGGGGGCGTGACGGTCGCGACGGCGATCAAGATGAGCCACGCCCAGGACAGAGTCGCGCGGTGACGCCGAGGGCCTCCCGGCACTATGCTTCGCTGCCCCGTCCGGGCACCTATGCCCCGCATCCCCCGAAGCTCCTTGAGCCTCGCGGTGGCCGCCCTCGCGGCATGCTCCGCGCCCCCCACTCCCGAGGGCTCGCTCGCCGTCGATCTCCGGCTGGCACCCGAAGTGAGATCCACCTGCCTCCAGCTCTCCGCCACCGGGCCGGACGGCTCCAAGCACGTCTCCCCGCTGCTCAGCCGCGGAGACCGAAACCGCTTCAAGGTGGTGGTGCTCTCCCGGCAGGGGCTGGAGGGGCAAATCGAATTGCAGGCCCACGGCTTCTTCGGGCCCTGCGATGGCCGACCGGTCCTCAACGACGAGAGCGACCTCTACGTGGAAGAGCTTCTCCCGCCGCAGCACCGCGAGGTTGCCATCTGGCTGTCCGCCCTCCCGCGCTCGCTCGACTCCGACGGCGACGGCTTCCGTCCCGCCGCCACCGGAGGCCCCGACTGCCTCGATGACCGGCCATCGGCCCACCCGCTCGCCGCCGAAGTCTGCGGGGACCAACTCGACACCGACTGCGACGGCGTTCCCGACTGCCTCGAGCCGGGCTGCACCGAAGCCTGCGAGGTTTCACCGCCCGACGGCGGCGGCCCCGACGCGGGCACACCGCCGGATGGCGGCTTCCCCTACCCGGTTTCCAATTTCGATCCCACCGCCTTCGCCCCCCAGCTCCCGCTCAGCCTCTCCTGCTCGGCCTTCTTCGACTCCACCACCCTCGATGGCGGCTGGTGCGGCCAGCAGCCGCCGAAGGCGGTGCCCATCGTCCAGCCGGGAGGGATTCCGGCGGTCGTCCTCCCCGTCCGCGGTCTCACCATCGCCGTAGGCGGGAGCCTCAATCTCACCGGCTCGCGGCCGGTCATCCTTGCCGTCTACGGCGACGCCTTGGTCCGCGGGACAATCAACGCCGGCGCCTCCGGGCACGTCCCCGGCCCGGGCGGCTCGCTCCCCGACGCCTGCGACGGTGGCGCCGGCGCCGGCTCGAAGAGCACCAGTTCCGTCTTCGGAGGCGGCGGAGGGGGAGGCTTCGCCACAGAGGGCGGCGACGGCGGCTTGGGCTACCCGAGCTACCTGGGAGGAGCGCGCGGAACCGCGGTGGGGAATCCAATTCTGGCGCCTCTCCGCGGCGGGTGCCCCGGCGGCAAGGGCGGGGTTCCCGGCGGACTGGGCGGCGCGGGCGGCGGCGCACTGCAACTCTCCGCCAGCGGCCTGATGCGCGTCGAAGGCTCCATCTCGGCGCGGGGCGGCGGCGGCGCCGGCGCGGCCGGCTCCATCGGAGGCGGTGGCGGAGGCGGCAGCGGAGGCGCCATCCTCCTGGAGGGCGCGCGCATCGAGATCCCCCAGATGGCGGGAGTCACCGCCAACGGAGGGGGCGGCGGGGAGGGCGATGGCGACGGCAACCCGGGCGATCCGGGAGCCGATGGAACCATCAACGGCAAGTCAGCCGCCGCCGGCGGCAGCGAGAACGGAAACAAGGGCGGAAACGGCGGGAGCGGCGGCACCGCCGACGCGCCTCCCACCTCGGGTGAGAACGGTGGGGATACCGGCGGCGGTGGCGGAGGAGGAGGCGCCACTGGTCGTATCCGGCTCAACGCCTTCGGCGGGGGCTGCCTGCTCGGCGGGCTGAACAGCTTCAGCCCATCGCCCACCGGCAATCAGGCGGGCTGCCCCTGACTCCCCCTCGCCTTGCCAAGCCAGCTCGCACCGCGTTACATGCGCGGTGGACCGGACCCGGAGCGTCAGCGATGTGGCCTCGGCGAGGCGCGCTGTTGGGCTTGCTGGCGGCGACATCGCTCGCCGCCCAGGCGCGGCCCGGTGCCCCCGCTCCGAGTCCGCGGCCGGCGCCCGACATCCCCAAGCTCGGCCGGGTAAGCCTGGTGCGCGTGGACGGCGAGGTGGACTCCGGCCTGGCCGCCTACCTCGGCCGGGTGCTCTCCGACCATCGCGAGGGAGAGGTGGTGGTCCTCGAGCTGAACACCCTGGGCGGAAGGCTGGAGGCGGCGATCCAGATCCGCGACGCGATGCTCGCCTCCCAGGCCACCACCCTCTGCTGGGTCCGGCCGCGAGCCATCTCCGCGGGGGCGCTGATCACCCTCGCCTGCGACGTGGTGGCGGTGGCCGAAGGAGCGATGATCGGCGCCGCCACTCCGGTGATCGTCGGCTCGGGGGATCCGAAGGTCGACGAGAAGGTCGCCTCCTACATGCGCCAGGAGATGGCCACCACCGCCACCGCCAACGGCCGCCCGCCCGAGGTCGCCAGGGCGATGGTGGACGGCGACGTGGTGGTCCCCGGCCTGAACGAGAAGGGGAAGCTGGTCACGCTGGACTCGTCCCAGGCGATCGCCTTCGGAGTCGCCGACGTGGTGGCCTCGAGCGAGGACGAGCTCTGGCAGAAGTTTGGGCGCGATCCCCCGCGGGTGGAGCGTCCCCAGCGCACCGCGGCGGAGCTGGTGGCGGGCTTCCTCGCCGAGCCCGCGGTGGCGGTGGTGCTGATGGTGCTGGGCCTGCTCGGGATCCTCATCGAGCTGGTCCACCCCAAGAGCGGGCTCGCCTTGCTCACCGGCCTTGGGTGCCTGGCGCTCTTCTTCCTCGGGCACCACGCGGTGAACCTCGCCGGCTGGGAGGAGGTGCTCCTTCTGTTCGCCGGGCTGGTGCTGATCGGCATCGAGTACTTCTACCCGGGCCACGTGGTGTTCGGGCTGATCGGCGTGCACCTGGTGCTGGCCAGCCTCTTCCTCGCGCTGGTGGACCTCGACCGGCTCCCCCTTGGCGTGGCTTGGGGCAGCGGCGGCATCCCCAGGGCGCTGGCATCGGTGTTCGCCTCGGTGCTGTTCACCTTCGGGCTGTACGTGGTGGCGGTGCGCTACCTCCCCGAGTCGCGCTTCGGCAAGAAGCTCATCCTCGCCGAGGTGGTGGCCACTCCCCGGCTCGAGGCGGGAGGCGGCGGGCTGGAGGCCTTGGTCGGGCAGCTCGGAGTGGCGATCACCGACCTTCGCCCCTCCGGGCGGGTGGAGGTGATCAACCGCAAGGCGGAGGCCCGGCTGGAGTTCGGCTTCGCCGGGGTGGGCGAAAGGGTGCGCGTGGTCCGAGTGGAGGGTGGCCGGCTGGTGGTCGAGCCGGCCAAGCCGGAAGGAGAGAATGGATGATGCTCTGGGTGCTTTTGGTGGTGGCGCTCCTGGTGGTGGGGCTCACCTTGGTGCTGATCGAGGTCTTCACCCCGGGCTTCGCGGTGATCGGCATCACCGGCGTCGCGATGAGCGTGGCGGCGGTGGTGCTGGCCTTCGTCAAGCTGGGGCCGCTCGAGGGCGTGCTGGCGCTCCTGGGCGGCGTCGCCGGCGCCGCGCTGATCGTCTCCTGGTTCAGGAAGAGCCGCACCGCCAAGCAGCTGGTGCTCGAGGAGGTGCAAGAGGGCAAGGCGCCCGACCCCAAGCTCGCCCTGCTGGCCGGCCAGATGGGGAGGGTGGTGACGCCGCTGCGGCCCTCGGGGACGGCCCGGATCGCCCAGAAGCTTGTGGACGTCGTCACCGAAGGCGTGTACGTGGAGCCCGGAACCGAGGTCCGGGTCAGCCGCGTGGAAGGCGGCAGGGTCGTGGTCGAGCCGGTCACCCGCTACGCAGGAGGTCAGTGAGCCATGGGTAACTTCGCGGTCATCTTCCTGGGCGCGCTCGCGCTGCTCGCCTTCATGGTGATCATGTACATGGTCCCCTTGCGGCTGTGGATCGCCGCCAAGGCCTCCGGCGCCGGGGTGAGCATGCTCTCGCTCATCGCGATGCGCCTGCGGCGGGTGCCGCCGGACCAGATCGTCAACGCGCGGATCAGCGCGGTGAAGGCCGGGTTGGAGGTGACGGTGAACGCGCTCGAGGCGCACTACCTCGCCGGCGGGCGGGTGGAGATGGTGGTGAACGCGCTCATCTCCGCCGAGAAGGCCGGAATCAGCCTGGACTTCAAGCGCGCCGCGGCGATCGACCTCGCCGGCCGGAACGTGCTCGAGGCGGTGGCGATGTCGGTGACCCCGAAGGTGATCGAGACGCCCAAGGTGTCGGCGGTGGCCAAGGACGGCATCCAGCTCTACGCGATGGCCCGAGTCACCGTGCGGGCGAACATCGAGCGGCTGGTGGGCGGCGCCGGCGAGGCCACCGTGCTGGCGCGGGTCGGCGAGGGAGTCGTCTCCACCATCGGCTCGGCGGTCGACTACAAGCAGGTGTTGGAGAACCCGGACATGATCTCCAAGGCGGTGCTGAAGAAGGGGCTCGACGCCGGCACCGCGTTCGAGATCCTCTCGGTGGACATCGCCGACGTGGACGTGGGGGCGAACATCGGCGCCAAGCTCCAGGCCGAGCAGGCCGAGGCGGACAAGCAGGTCGCCCAGGCGAGGGCCGAGTCGCGGCGCGCCCTGGCGGTGGCCAACGAGCAGGAGATGAAGGCCAAGACCCAGGAGATGCGCGCCAAGCTGGTGGAGTCGGAGGCGCAGATCCCGATGGCCATCTCCGACGCGTTCCGCACCGGACGGCTGGGCGTGCTCGACTACTACAACATGCGGAACGTGATGGCCGACACCGAGATGCGGCAGGGCATCGCGGGCAGCGTGAAGCGAGAGCCCGGGACTTCCGAGGCGGCCTGAGTGGAAACGCCGGCGGACCTGTTCGGGTTCCTGCGCGACCGCGGGACCCTGGTGAAGCGGCTCGTCCTCGCGGAGGTGCTCGGGCCTCCAAAGGGAGTGCGGCGGCCGCCCTCACCCAGGCCACCCTCACCCCGGCCCTCTGCCGCCCTGCGGGAAAGGGCGCAGCGGTGAGTTTCGAGGAGCTGATCAAGGCGATCCTCGGGAACATCCACATCGTGCTCGGACTGCTCGGGCTCGTGGTGGGGGTGATGCAGAGCCTGAAGAAGAAGTCCCCCGAGCTTCCCTCCGGGCAGCCCCGGCTAGGGCCTCAGCGCCGGGCGAGGCAAAAGGTCGCGGCGGCCCCCAAGAAGGCGGCTCCGACTTTGCCGAGGGCCGATCCGTTCGCCGAGGTGCGGAGAAAACTGGTCGCGGCGGTGGAGGAGATGGAGAAGGCCGCCACCGCCCTCGCCGAGGAAGTCCAGCACGAGCGGGCCAACCGCCGGTTCCACGAGCTGCTCGGGGAGTGGATTCCCAAGCGGGCCCAGCTCATCCGCAGCGAGCTGGTGAAGGCGAAGGGGCGGCCGGACTCGGCGCTGGTGCAGGCGGTGAACGCCCTCTCCCTGGTGCTGGAGGAGGCGCGCGAGCTGGTGAGCCAGCGCCGCGACAAGAAGCTTTTGCCGCTCCTCGGCGACGCGGATGCGCTGGCGGACGCCTGCTACTCGCCGATCCTCACCCACGCCCAGGCGGAGGGCCTGCCGCTCTCCTCCGCACATCCGGCGGCGCAGCTCGCTCCGGTGGACTTGGCCATCTGGACCGGGTTCGCGCCTACCTCGGTGGCGCCGATCTTCCTGCCGCCCTCCTTCTTCGAGCGCGTGGTGTACTGGCCGGCGGTGGCGCACGAGATCGGCCACGACTTCCTCATCTCGGTGCGCGGCCTGGAGAAGCAGCTCCGCGAGGAGTTGAGCCTTTCCTCTGAGGACATGGGCACCCGGCCCTTGCGCTTCGTCGGAGGGCAACTGGACATCCTGGAGCTGCAGCGCCTGATGGGGGCCTGGTTCGAGGAGACGTTCTGCGACGTCTTCGGCACCCTGATGTGTGGGCCGGCCTACGTGGAGACGATGGTCGAGCTGTTCGCCGCGCGCCAGGACGCGCGCGAGGTTTTGGTGGCGGTGGTCGACGGCCGCACCGGTCGCCACGACGTCCACCCGCCGCGGCACCTCAGGGTGCACGCCGGCTGCAGGGTGCTCGAGCGCTCCGGCCACAGTCAGCAGGCGCGGGAGCTCTGGTCCCGCTGGTGCGAGCGGCACGGCTTCCTGGGGGAAGAGCCGATCCCGCTGCTCTTCCCACTCGGCGGGAGGCTGGTCAGCCTCCCGTTCGAAGTGTTCGCCGAGCTGGCGGCGCCGATCCTCGAGCGCCTCCACACCGGCCCGCTCAAGTCCCTGGGCGGGATGGGGCTGTCCGACGTCAGCGGCCTGGACTACGGGCCCCATGAGCACTCCGAGGCCGGCCGAGCGCGGGATGCCTTGGTCGCCGGCCGGGCGCCCTCGCAGCGAGATCCGCGGGCGATCATCGCGGGCGCGGTGCTGGCGTGGAGGAAAAAGCCCGAGCTGGAGCCGCGGATCCTCGAGCTGGCGCGCGAGGCCATCCCGGCGGTGGGCACCGGAGAGCATCACCCCGACTCGTACCAGCCCTCGCACGCCGAGGCGCCTGCGGCGGGCCCGATCGACGTCCACCCGCGAGCCTTCCTCGAGGCAGTTCTCTTGGGAGAGCTCCTTCGCCGCCCCCACTCTTCGAAGCACGCCTCGCGGGCGGGAGCGGCCGGCGTAGCCCGTCCGCGGTAGGAGCCCCTTGGCATTCATCCGCACCATTCCCACACTCATCGCGACGCTGCTTTCGGCCGCGCCCAAGCCGGCACCTCATCCCTTCACCGTCCAGGACCTCTTGGCGATGGACCGCATCTCCGATCCGCAGCCCTCGCCCGATGGCAAGTGGGTCGCCTTCACGGTGAGGGCAACGGACCTCGAGGCCAACAAGGGCAGGACCGACCTGTGGCTGGTGGGCACCGACGGGAGCGCGCTTCGCCGGCTGACCACACACGAGGCCAACGACGGCAGCCCCAGGTGGATGCCGGACGGGAAGTCGCTGGCCTTTCTCTCCACTCGCAGCGGCTCTTCCCAGGTGTGGCGGCTGCCGATCGACGGCGGCGAGGCGATGCAGCTCACCAAGTTGCCGGTGGACCTGGACAACCTGCGGGTGTTTCCCGACGGGAAGCGGCTGCTCTTCACCGCCGAGGTCTACCCGGAGCTGAAGTCCCCGGCTCTGGAGGAGACCGCCAAGCGCGACCAGGAGAAGGAGAAGTCGAAGGTCAAGGCTCGCACCTACGAGTCGTTGCTCTTCCGCCACTGGGACAGCTGGGAGGACGGGAAGCGCTCTCACCTGTTCGCCTGGACGATCGGCGGGGCCGCGCCGATCGATCTCACCGCCGGCTTCGACGGCGACGTGCCGCCCAAGCCGTTCGGAGGGGTGGAGGACATCTCCATCTCCCCGGACGGGCGGGAGGTGGCCTTCACCGCACGCAGGCTGACGAGGGACGCGGCCTGGACCACCAACCTCGACGTGTACTCGGCGCCCTCCGACGCGAGCGCCCCGCCGAAGCTGCTCACCGGCTCCAACCCGGCCACCGACGAGGCGCCGCTCCACTCGCCGGATGGAAAGACGCTGGCCTACTTCGCGATGGAGCGCCCGGGCTACGAGGCGGACCGGCGCCAAATCGTGCTCCTCGACCGGGCGAGCGGGTCGCGCCGAGTGCTGGCCGACTCCTGGGACCGCTCACCCTCGGAGCTGGCCTTCGCCCCGGACGGCTCCAAGCTGTACGCCACCGCCGACGACCTCGGCAACCACTCGCTCTTCTCGATCGACCTTTGGAGCGGTGCGGTGACTCGGCTCCTGGACCGGGGAAACGTCACCCGGCCGGCGCCGTTGGCGGCGGGAATCGTCTACTCGCTGGACACCCTGGCCGCGCCGGCGGAGCTCTTCGTCGTCGGACCGGACGGGAAGAATCCGCGCCCGCTCACCCGCCTCAATGCAGAGAAGGTGGCTGCGGCGCAGACGGGCGAGTACGAGCAGTTCTCCTTCCCCGGCGCGAAGGGCGAGACGGTGTACGGCTACCTGGTGCGGCCGGTGGGCTTCAAGCCCGGACGGAAGTACCCCGTGGCGGTGATCGTGCACGGAGGCCCCCAGGGCTCGATGAAGGATCAGTTCCACTACCGATGGAACCCGCAGGTGTACGCCGGGGCGGGTTACGCGGTGGTGTTCGTCGACTTCCACGGCTCCACTGGCTACGGCCAGGCCTTCAGCGACGCCATCCGCCGGGACTGGGGCGGCGCGCCGTTCGAGGACGTGATGAAGGGGCTGGACTTCGCGCTTGCGAAGTACCCCTTCCTGGACGGGAGGCGCGCCTGCGCGCTCGGCGCTTCCTACGGCGGCTTCATGGTGTTCTGGAGCGCCGGCCAGACCGACCGCTTCCGCTGCCTGGTGAGCCACGACGGCTCCTTCAACGCCGGAGGCTTCCACTACGAGACCGAGGAGCTGTGGTTCCCGGAGTGGGAATTCGGGGGCACGCCCTGGGACAACCCGCTGGGCTACTCCAAGCACGACCCCTCGGCGCACGTGAAGAAATGGAAGACGCCGCTCCTGGTCATCCATGGCGGCAACGACTTCCGGCTGGTGGAGACCCAGGGCCTGAGCGCCTTCACCGCGGCGCAAAGGCTCGGGGTCCCCTCGAAGCTCCTCCACTTCCCCGACGAGAACCACTGGGTGCTCAAGCCGCAGAACAGCGTGCTATGGCACCAGACGGTGCTGGGCTGGCTGGAGAAGTGGACGCGAGGTTGAGGCTCAGCGGCTGCCCGGGCTGCTCAGTGCCTACTTCGAGGCCGCGCGCGCGCCCCCTTCCAGGTGGGCCTTCATCGCCTTCGCCACCGAGAGCGCGGCGGTGACGTTCACTCCCACGGTGATGGTCTGCTGCTCGTCTTCCAGGTCCTGGGCCAGCGAGGAGAAGTTCTTCGAGGCGGTGGTGTAATAGAGGAGCGATTCGCCGTTGTGCGGCACCACCCGCCAGATGCAGTAACTGCCCTTGATGTCGCCCTTGGCCCAGTTCCCCTTCATGGTCAGCTTCTCCGGCTCCAGCTCGTAGCGGAAGGTGTAGTAGGTGTTGGGGCCCGGCACTTCGATCTCGAAGTCCACGTCCCAGCGCGTCTCGCTCACCTTCTTGGCGTCGCTCTTGAGGAGCTTGGGCATCACGTTCTTGAAGTTGGCGAAGTCGGTGGCCGCCTTCCAGGCCTCCGCTGGGGGCACCTTGATGTGGGTGACCGCAGTGGCCTTGTCGAACTTCCCCTTCCCGTCGACCTCGACCAGGACCACCGGGCCCTTGTTCAAAAGCTCCATCAAGTCCTGCGCCGCCGCGGGCAGCGCGCACAGAAGCATCGCCGACAGGAGCACCCTTGCCATCATCCGCAGAGTCTAGCGGACCTCGAAGAAGACCGGATCGCTCAGCAAGCCGCCGGCGACCGCTTCGAGACGATGCCTCCCGGGCTCGAGCGGCCAGTCCGCGTGGTACGGCCAGCCGGCCTGGGCGACGGCGCGCCCGTTCACCAGCCAGGTCACCTCGGGGGGCCGCGGGTCCACTTCGAGTGCGAGCTGGACCGACTGGGTCGCCCGGTCGTAGCCAGGTTCCACCAGGAAGACCTCACCCCGCCGCGGGTAGGTGATCACCACCGCGCGCGGGACCAACCCGTCTTCGGGGCAGAGCGGCGAGTAGCGCGCCGGAGGCGCCGGCCTTCCATGCTCGGCTTGCCACTCGGCGTACACCGGAGGCAGAGCCTCGAAGGAACGATGGGCGACGTGGGCCTTCGGGCACTTCACGCCGGCGAGCAGGCCGTTGCGCCGGTCCACCGGGAAACTGCGGTGCCACGGACAGCTCTCCGCGGGCGCTTGCGAGGCCGGCACCCGTGCCGCCCGCCGCGACGGACAGCGCGCGGTGGGCTTCTTTCCCGACATGGCGCAGACCGAGACTTCCACCACGCCGCCGGGCACCTCGAGCTTCGAGGGCAGGCCCGTGCCCGCGCGCTGGGTCACCCGCTTCATCACCTTGTGGAAGAGCGGCCCGGCTCCCGCGGCGCCGGCGAGGTGGTTGAGCGAACGGCCTCCGAAGTCGCCCGCCCACACCGCCACGGTGTGCCGCTCGGTGTAGCCGATCGCCCAGTTGTCCCGGAAATTGGTGGAGGTGCCGGTCTTCACCGCCGCCGGGAACCCGAGCAAGAGCGCGTTGTTCGGCCCGAAGGCGCGGATCCTCATGCCCTCATCGCTGAGGATGTCCGTGACCAGGTAGGCCACCTCCTGGGTGAAGGCCGGCGCGCGCAGCTCGGGCGCGTGGGGGAAGGCAGTGGCCCGGCAGCTCCACCCGCCCCGGGCCAGCGCCGCATACGCCTGGGCCAATTCGAGCAGCGTCACCTCCCCGTTGCCGAGGGTGAGCCCGAGCCCGTAGTGCCCGGCGGGCTTGTCCAGCGAGTCGAAGCCCAGATCGTGCAGGCGATCGAGCAGCGCCTGTGCGCCGACCCGCTCCGCCACCCGGACCGCGGGGACGTTCAGGCTCCGCCCCAGCGCCTCGCCCAGCAGCACCGGCCCGGAGAACTCCTCGGAGAAGTTCTTCGGCGAGAACAGCTCGCCGGCCGGGTCTCCGTACCGCGTCTCCACGTCCGCCACCGGAGTGGCCGGCGAGTCGCCGCGCTCGAAGGCGAGGGCGTAGGTGAAGGGCTTGAGCGCCGAGCCCGGCTGCCGCTTGGCGGTGGCCCCGTTCACCCTGCCCGCCCGCTCGTCCCACCAGTCCGCCGAGCCCACCATCGTGAGGATTTCGCACCTGTGGTTGTCCAGCACCACCACCGCGGCGTTGGTCACCCCGGCGCCGGAGAGCCCCCGGACGTGCTCGGCCACGAGCTGCTCCACCTCGAGCTGCAGGTCGCGGTCGAGCGTGGTGCGCACCTCCGCCTGGCCCTTGGCCAGCTCACGGACGTACTCGGTGAAGTGCATCGCCATGGGCGGCGGTGCCGAGACGAACTGGAGCGGCTCGGCCAGCGCGCGGTCGCGGTCCTCTTTGCTGATGCGGCCGGTGGCGAGCATCCGCTCGAGCACCAAGGACTGCCGGGCCTTCGCCCCTCGCGAGCTGCGGAGCGGGTTCAAATCCGAAGGGCCCTTGGGCAGCCCGGCCAAGAGCGCCGCCTCGGCCAGGCTCAGGTGGAGGCTGGGCTTGCCGAAGTAGCGCAGGCTCGCCGACTCCACGCCCATCGTCCCCGCTCCGTAGGGGGCGCGGTTGAGGTACTGCTCGAGGATCTGGTCCTTGGTGAGGGCCCGCTCCATCCGGAGCGCGTCGAACATCTCCGTCGCCTTGCCCCAGAGGTTTCGCGGGTGGGGGTGCACCTTCCGGGAGAGCTGCATGGAGAGAGTGGAGGCGCCGGACACCACCCGACCCTCGCGGGCGTTCTGGGTGAGGGCGCGGACGACTCCGATTGGATCCACGCCGGGGTGCTCGCGGAAGCGTGCGTCCTCGACCGCGATGGTGGCCTCCGCGACCAGCGGGGAGATTTCCGGCAGCGGTGCCCACCGCGCCCGCTCGCCCTCGGCGTTCACCACCTCGCGGAGAAGCTGGCCGCTCGAGTCGCGGATGCGCGTCGAATCGCCGTGGCCGCCGGCAAGGTCCTTCACTTCGAAGGGCCGGGCGAGCACCAGCCCCACCAGGGCGAGCGCGGCTGAAACCGCGGCCAAGCTGAAGGCCAACGACGCCTTGACAGCCACCCTCACTGTGGCCCTCGCCCTCCCGCGCACGTTCCCGCCGCCCCTACCCGTTCCCCTCCCCGGGCCCGAAGCCGAACCCGGTCCCGGTCCCGAACCCGGCATCTCCAGGGGCGACCTTTCTGCTCCCTCGGCCTCGCTCACCCCGGCCCTCTCCCGCCAGCGGGAGAGGGGATTCCGTCTCCACTTCATCGCACCTCGACCTCGTCGATGGCGGTCGCGCCGGAGATCTCCGGCGCGTACATCGCCTCCGCCGAGGCGGCCGGGCGGAGGAAACGCCCCGGAGTTGTGGCCCGAGCGAGGTAGACGTACTCGTACGAGCCCGCCGGCAGCTCGTCGGCGTAGAAGGCCACCCGCGAGTCGCGAGTCTCGCTGTAGGAGAGCGAAGCGAGGCCGCGCTCGCGCTCCGGCGTCATCTTGCCCTGCGACACCCGCTCGGTGGTGGCGAGCGCAGTGTTCATCGGCTCCAGCCCCGCGGGGAGCTTGTCGTCGATGGCGACGTAGTTGCGCTTCTCCTCGCTCTTCACGCCCAGCCGGACCCGCACCACCGAGCCCAGCGGAATCGCCCGCCCGTCCAGCGCGACGCCCTCCAAGGTTTCGTAGCGGCGGGTGACGGTGAAGCCGCTGGCCCGCGCCTCGCGGTTCTTCCCCTCCAGCGTCACGTCGTACTGCGCGCGGACGGTGAGGTAGACCGGGACGCCCCGGTTGCGGAGCTGGACCTTCGGAGCCGCTTCCCGTCCTCTGGCAAGCGCCAGCGCGTCGGAGGGGGCGAGGTAGCGGCGCACCCGGGGGGAGACGGCCTCCATCGCCCCGTCGGTGATCTCCCTCCCGTCGACCGCAAGCTGCAGCTTGGGCGCGGGGCCCGGGGCCCCGGCGGATCCGGCGAGCTTCGCCACTCCCATGATGCCGAACACGTTCTCCTGGGTGTTGCCCCACAGCCCGCCCACGCGGCGCTTGAGCAGGCCGCTGAGCAGCTTGGCGCTCGCGTCGCTCCGGGTGTCGCCGGAGAAGGCCAAGAGCGCCATCCCGTGCGTCCGGAGCGGCGAGCCCATCGACCAGCCGGCGGCGCGGTCGCCCTCGAACCAGGCCTCCTGCGGCGACTCCTGGGCCGCCTTCCGCACCTCGGCGAGCACCGGCTGCAGGAGCGAGGAGTCCTCCGACTCGCTCACCGCCACCGCGAGCATCGACAGCCCGAACGGGGTGAGCTTCTGCCGCTCGCGCCAGAGCGACGAGAGGTACGAGGGCTGCGGGCGCCCGAGCCTGCCCAGCGTCACCACGAAGAGCGCGCGGGTGTCGGCGTCGGCCATGCCGCCGTGGGGCATCTCCTCGGAGATGGTGCCCTGGCGGAGCTGAGACTCGAGGTAGTCGCCCATCCGCCGGAGCGCGTCGTCGGGCACGTCGAAGCCGCGCTTCTTGCCCTCGATCAGCGCGGTGAGGCCGAAGGCGGTGCCGAAGGCGTGCGGCTTGTCGCTCCCCGGCCAGTACGCCAGGCCGCCGGCCGGCGTCTGGAAGGAGAGCAGACGCTTGATGCCGGCCTCGGAGAACTTCTGGAGATCCGCCTCGCTCACCGTCACCCCCATGTCCGGCAAGAGGTCCCTGAGCACCACCAGCGGGTAGGCGCGGCTGGTGGTCTGCTCGATGCAGCCGTTGGGGTAGCCCATCAGGTAATCCACCGAGTCCTTCAGCTCGGAGAGAGAGGTGGTGGAGACCATCACCTCCAGTTGCTCGGTGCCCACCTGGCGATCCGCCGGCAAGGAGAGCGACAGCTCGCGCTCGCCGGAGACTTGCGCGCTCGCCACCTGCACCCGCTTCGAGCCGGGGTTGAGCACCGGCAGCTTCACCTCCACCGCGTCGTTCTCTCCGAGGAGGCTCGCGGCGAAGCGCACCACCGCCTCGCTCCGGGCCACCACTTTCACCGGGAAGGAGAAGCGCGCCGACTCGCCCGGCTTCACCACCCCACTCAGGGCCAAGGGCTCCCCCGCGGCGTCCAGCCCGGCGAGCTTTGCCGAGAGCTCCACCTTGCCAGTCCGCTCGGTGCCGTTGAACACCAGTGCCTCGAGACGCAGCTCGTCGCCGGGGTAGGCGAACCGAGGCAGCACCGGCTGCACCATCAGCGGCTTTCGCACCGTCACCTTCTTCTCGCCCGAGCCGGCGCGGCCGCCCTGGTCCACCACCACCGCCATCACCCGGAAGGTGGTGAGGTTGTCGGGCAGCTCCACGGTGACGCGGGCGACGCCGGAGGCGGGCACCTCCAGCTTCGGGTTCCAGTAGGCGGTGCTCTTGAAGAGGTTTCGCAAGTCCGCCGGGAGAATCTTCAGGCCGAAGCCTTCGCCGCCGTCGCCGCCGGGGAAGAGCTGCTCGCGGCGGGCGCGACGGGCGTTGGGAAGCTCGAGGCGACTCTCGCCGGTGCGGACACCGAGCGGGCGGGCGGAGTAGAGCTCAAAGATGGGATCCGGCGTGCGGTGGGCAGTCAGCCCGAGCACTGCCTCGTCCACCACCATCACCGTGGCCTGGCCTGCGCTGGGGTTGCCGGCGGCGTCGCGGACGGAGACTTGGAGCTGCAGCGGCTTTCCGGGAGCGGAGACGGAGCGCTCCGGCTGTACTTCGATCGAGAGCCGCTGCGAGGAGGGCTCGACCTTCAGGTTCGCGTAGCCGAGCTTGAAGGCGGGCGCGCCGGTCTCGAACCCGGTCGCGTCCTTCTCGCCGTGCGCCCGCCCGCGCAGGAGCACCACCGAGGCGAAGACGTTGGGCGCGTGCGAGGCGTCGATCGGCACCTCCAGCGCCGGCGTGTCGCCGTCGATCTCGAACATCCGCCGGGTGAGGATGGCGCCGTTCTCGAGGGTGAGCAGCCCGCGTGCCTTGGGGAACGGGGTCTGCACCACCAACCTTGCGGTGTCGCCCGGCCGGTAGCTGGGCTTGTCGGCCACCACCTCGACCCGGTCCTGGTCGAAGCGAGGCCAGGCGGCCCGGTCGTTCCCGCTCACCGCGACGCGGAAGCCGGTCTGCACGGTCCGGCCTCCGGCGTCGGTGGCCCAGGCGCGCACCAGGTACTCGCCCGCGTCGGACACCCTGAAGCGGCAAGTGGCATCGCCCTCACCGCTCTTCACTGCGCATTCTCCGGCCCGCTCCTCCACCGGGCGGTTGTGCAACTCCACTGCGCTCGCTCCGGCCAGGCGGGCGGTGGTGTGGTAGTCCACGCGCTCGATGGCGGCGCGGATGTCCACGCCTGCCGCCGGCTCGCCGCTGGGCTTCACCGCCACCAGTGGCACCTCGATCGCGGACGACTCGTGCACCACCCGCCGCGCCGGAGGGCGAACGCCGACGTAGAACGCCGCCGGGTGCACCACGCTGGAGAGCCGACCTGCATAGACCTGGCGATCGACGTCGGTGACGCTGGCCTCCACCACGTAGCGCATCGGGCCGGCGCTCGAAGGATGGTCGGCGCGGAAACGCAAGGCCAGCCGGCCGTCGCCGTCGAGGCGTTTTTCCGCCTCCTCCACCGCGCCGACCGGAGCGGGCGCCTCCAGCGAGAAGACGTAGCCTGGGAAGCCGGCCGGCGCGAACACCTCGCGGTCGCGCAGCACCGAGTAGCGGACCTCGCGCCCGGAGAGAGCGCCGCCGTGAAGGTAGCGCGCCTCCACCGTCGCGGAGAGTTCGGCCTCCCGGCTCCAGCTCGAATCCGGGGTGGACACCTTCACCTCGAAGGTCGGAACCCGGTACTCCTCGACCTGGAACCGCCGGGTGGTGGAGCGGTCGCCCCGCGACAGGCGCACCGAGTAGGAGCCGACCGGGGCTTGCAGCTTCAACTTGAGATCCAGGTCTGCCGCGCCGAAAGCGTCCAGCGGAACTGCCTGGTCGATCACCTGCTGGCCCCGCGGATCCTGCACGCGGAGCTGCGCCTTCCGCTCGGAGGAGGACAGCGACCCGGCGCCGGCGACGATCGCCTTGATATGGACCGTCTCCTCGGGGCGATAGACGCCGCGGTCGGTGAAGAGCGAGGCGTACAGCGGACCTCCTCCGACCACTTCGCCCTGAAGCCCGAACTGCCAGGGCTGGGACAGCCGTTCGTCGTCGAGCTGGGTGAGGGTCGCATCCTCCTTGGTCTGGGCGAGGACGAAAACGCGTTTCGATAGTCCGGCCCCGCTGGCCACCTCGTCAGCGCGGAGGAGGGCAACCCCGTCCTCGCCGCTCACCCCCCGGGAGAGGACCTTCCCCTCCCCGTCCATCAACGTCACCTTGGCGCGCGGGACGGCGCTGGCCTCGTCGAGCCGCGTCACCCAGGCGAGGATGCCGCCGGAGAATACCTTCGCGGTGGTGCCGAGGTTGGAGACCTGCGCCAGCACCGCGCCGGTGAGCGGCGTGCCTTCGCTCTCGCTCCCTCGGCCGGCTGCGCTGACGTCGACGCAGTAGAAGCCGGGGCGGACGCCCAGCTTCACGTCGAGCACCTCCGGTGAGGCATTGAGGCGTGACTTGGGCCGGGCGGTGGCGGCGCCCAGCTTGGCGAGAGCGCCGAGGGTGGAGCAGCTGGCCGGCCTCTTCATCGCTTCGTGCGCCTCGAGGAAGGACTGCGGCGAGTCGAACCTCCAGAGCTGCACGGCGACCGGGCCGGTGTTCTGGGTGCGAACCGGCAGCCGGACTTCTCCCCGCTCGAGGAGCAGCGGCAGCCTGGAAGTCTCCAGCACCGCGGAGAGATCCTGGGCGCGAAGCTCCAGGTCCACCTTCTCGTCCAGCTCGTTCCCGAAGATGTCCCTAAGGCCGCGCACGCGCAGGCGATGCGGTGCGCCGGGGCTGAGCTTTAGCTGAATCGAGAGGGTGTCTCCCCAGACTTCGGCGTTCATCGACTCGGGCTCCGGACGCATCGACACCGCCTCACGGGTGCGGGCGTCGATGGAGTTGTTGAACCGGAGAAGGATGCGGCCCTCCA
Source organism: Myxococcales bacterium (assembly GCA_016191815.1). Classification (GTDB taxonomy): domain Bacteria; phylum Myxococcota; class Myxococcia; order Myxococcales; family Myxococcaceae; genus JACPVI01. Next base: position 63,892 of record JACPVI010000028.1, on the reverse strand, counting down.
GCGGGAGGCGTTCGAAGCCGCCGCCGTCGGACTCCTTTCCCACCAGCGCGAAGCTCGAGCTCACCGTGAGGATGCGGCTTTCGGTGGCGGCCTCCGCCTCGCCGCGGTCGCCCTGCTGCCAAGTGGGGAAGGAGAGGGTCACGCGCTCGCCGTGCGCCGGCAGGTCCGGGAGCGACACCGCCACCAGCAGGGAGAGGTCGATCTCCCCGTCGTACATCGGGGCCGCGCTCTTCGGCCGGCGAATCTTGAGTCGCAGCGCCTGGCCGCGGTCGTCGGTGGCGTAGATCTCCTTCGAGATCGTTCGGGGATCGACCGGCTGGTCGTAGAGCAACAGCGCCGGCCCGCGGCCGATCCGGTCGGTCATCTGGTTGAGGATGGTCACCAGCCGCGGACGGCCCTCCACCACCGGCCAGTCGGCCACCTTCCCCGCCACCTGGAGATAGGGAACGGAGAAGTTGTCGATGAAAGGCCGCTCCTGGGCTTGCGCCGGGCCGGTGAGCGGCACCGCGTCGCTGACGGAGACTTGAACCTGGTGCCCCCAGCCCAGCTTCTTCCTCGGGGTGAACACCAGCTCCCGGGGCGAACGCCAGTGGAAACTGCCCTTGAGCGGTGGCTCCAGCTGCACCTTCGGGCGCTTCGCCATCGCCTGGGAGAAGTGGATGACCAGCTCGCAACCTGGGCCGTCGCACGAGCCGAGGTGGATGCCGACCGGCTGGCCTTCGCCACCTTCGTCGCCGTCGGGATCGGGCTCCTCGACCGCCACCAGGGCTGCCGGAGCGGGGCTGGCCAATGGCTCGGCGCCGGGGTTCGGCTGGAAGGAGGCAGGCTCCACCCGCCGAGTCAGCTCTGGGTCCTTGGTCGTGGATTGGCAGCCGAGGGCGGCCAGCCACAGGGCGAGCGCGGCGCGGCGCATTCCTTCGAATCGAACGGGTGCGTGCATTGGGTTCTCCGGCGGGGGCGTTCGACTCGGCGGGGGCAACGGGCGTGCCATCGCCGAAGCCGCGGGCCACCCGAGGAAAGAGAGGAGGAAAGCCCGAGCCCGTGTCGGGGCTGCCGCGAGCCGAGCGGCGGCAGGACCGCGGGTGTGTCACACAGTGTGCCGAACCGCCTCGGCGCGTTGCGGCCCGCCCTGCCGCGCCCGCAGCGGCGCCCTACCTTGACTCGGCGAGGAGCGCATGGCGGAGCTGGTCGATTGCCTGCTGATCGTGGAAGGGAGGCGATTCGGGGCCTCCTCCCCGGAGCCGGGAAACGCCGCCTCGAGCGAGGTGGATAGCCACGCGGAGCACGGCGAGGTGACTGTAGGGGTCCGAGCCACGGAGGTCTCCGAGTTGCGGCCGCTCGAGGGGAGGGTCGGGCTGCTCACGGACCTCACCGGCAAGGAACTGGAGCGCCTCCGGCTCGAGCGCGTGAACCCATCACTGAGCGTCGTGGTGGGGCGCAGGCTGCATTGAAGCAGGCCGGACGAGCTTCCTCCACGAGTGGGCCCGCCCCATCTCCTTCCAGCCCAATAGGTGCGGCGGCAGCGGCGCGTCGCCGAACACCAAGAGCGCGTCGAATTGGTCCGCCGCCTCCGGAGGGAAGGCCCACAAGTCGGAAGGCAGCGCCACCCCGTCACGGAAGCGCACCGGGTGGTGCTCGGCGTCGGCGAAGAAGTTGTGGCCCGCTCCGCCGTGGGTGGCGGTCCACCACTGGCCCAGGTGTTCCAGGTAGACGTGCTTGCTGCCGAGGACACGCCGCCCCGCCAGCGAGAGGTAGCCGTGGCGCCAGGGAGGCGGCTCGCGGACCATCTCCTCCAGGCCGGCGACGGCGCGCGCGAAGCGGGCGTGGAAGATGGCCGTCTCCGCGAGCGAGGCCAGGGAGAGGAGCACCAGCCCGACTCGCAACGGCCGGACGATCGCCTCCGCGGAGACGAGCAGGAGCGAGGCGACCGCGGCGAGCACCGGCAGGCGCACGCTGATGAGATAGATGCCGGAGAGCGTCTTCGGGGTCGCGAAGTAGAGCGCCAAGAGGGCGAAGAGGAGCGCCGCCGGCCCGACCGGCTCCGAGCGACACCTCCACAGGTAGAGCGCGGCGAAGACGGCGGATACCGCGAGCGGCGCGGCGGCCGCCAGCACGCCCTCCGGACGGTAGTTCTGGAAGAACCAGGCGAAGTGCGAAGTCAGGTTGTACTCGGTGGGCGGCCACGGCCCCTCCGTGACGGCGCGGTGGGCCATCGCCCATGCCTTGGGGAGGCAGAGCAGCGCCGGGGCGAGCAGGCCCAGCACAGCGGCCCGAAGTGAGCGGAACAGAGGCCTCCGCGTCAGCCCGAAGGCGACCAGGCCGAGGCAGAGCGCCACGAAGGCGACCAGGTGCGAGAGCATCGCCGCCGCGGCAGCGAGATTGAGCAAGAGCGGCCAGCGCCAGCTCGGAGAGTCGAGCCCTCGGGCGTAGGCGGCGAGCGCGAAGAAGACGAACGGCTGAGCGAAAAGGCCCGGGAGGAGCCCGTACCAGTACGAGAGGTTGAAGGCCAGCGGGAGGCCGAGCAGGAGATACCAGTCGGGCCGGCGGAATGCCCGGAGCAGGGCGAGCTGCGAGAGAGGAAAGAGCTGGAGCGTCACCCAGAGGGCTGTCCGGACGGCGAAGGCTCCGTTGGTGGCGAAGGCCAGCGGGAGGAAGAGCCAGTAGGTCAACCCATAACCGAGCGGGAAGCGCACTTCGTAGACTGCGCTCACCCCCGGATCTCCCGAGAGCAGGTTCTTCAGCGTCTCGAGCTGAGCACCGTGCGCAGGGAGATCCACCGGGGGAGGAAACCCGGCCACGCACCAAGCGGTGAACGCGGCCCAGGCGCCGAGCGCAGCGCGCAGCCAGTGCTTTCGGATCGCGGCGAGCAACTCCCGCGTTATAGGCGACCGGGGCGAGCCCAGGTGAGGGTCAGCTCGCGGCTCCAGACGGCGGGGTGCTCCCGCGCGAGCGCGCGCACGTCGGAGAGCAGCGACTCCAGATTTCGGGGACCCAGCGCCGGCCCCACGTAGGAGAAGGAGCGGAGAGTGGCTTCGAGGACTTCGGGCGAGAGCTCCACTTCCTGGGCGAAGCGCTCGATCTCTCGGCCAGCGCCACCCGTCGCCAGCGAGAGGAGCTGGCGGCCCGCGCGGGTTTCGATGCGGGTTGCCTTGGGGTTGTAGCGGGCGAGGATCGCCCCCAGGCCACGAGCGAAGGACGAGTCGCCGAGCCGGGCTTCGACGAGCGCGCAGGCTCCCGCCGGGGAGAGCAGCCTGGCCGCCTCGAGGCCAGCCAGCTCCGGGTCGACCCACTGGAGCACGTCGGCGAAGAGCACCAGGCCGAAGGAATGCGACTCGAGCGTGGTGTGCTCGGCGCTGGCGTGGACAGTCCGGACTGACCCCCGAGTGAGTGCCAGGGTGAGGGAGCTGGGCGCCTCCGAGGTGGGGGCGAGGTGACGCGAGCCGCGGATCAGCTCGTCGAGCATGGCGCGCGCCGGCTCGACCGCCGCGACGTGCTGGCCGCGCTGGGCCAGCGCAATGGCGAGATGGCCGGTGCCGGCGCCCAGATCCGCAACGCGCTCCCTGGGACCACCCCCGATAGCAGCCAGCCGGTCGACCAGCACATCGGGGTAGCCCGGCCGTAGCCTGTACGCGTCCGCCAGCCGGTTGAAGACCCACCGGTCCGCATCCTCGACCCGTACTCCACGGCGGCCCATCGGGCCCAGGTTACCAACAGCCGCGCGGTGGCATGAGCGCCCGAAGGGACTTCACGGACGAGCGGGGGCTCGAGCCTCCGCCACTCGGGCACGCTACGCGAGGCGCTTCCGCGGCGGCCCATCGACCTTCTGGCTACCACCGGCCGCGCGGTGGCATGAGCGCCCGAAGGGACTTCACGGACGAGCGGGGGCTCGAGCCTCCGCCGCCCGGGCACGCTACGCGAGGCGCTTCTGCCGTGCGTTCCACGGCGTGCTCACCGGCGCCGCTTGGCCCGCGGTGGGCTGTGCCGCCGCTTCGGCAGCAAGTGCGCGCAGGACATCCTCGAGTGCGGCGATTCTGCGGCCGGCTCTTCCCGCGGCCCATAAGACGTCACGTCCTGCGGCCCGGGTATCGTTCGGTGGCGCGGCCCGCGCGGCAGGGGGTCGGGGGCCCGCCTGCGAACTGCTTGCGGACATCCCGCCCGCGAGGAGGCTCGCCGCTTGCTCGACGCCTCCGGTCCGCCGCGAGAGCCGCCGCGCCACCGCCAGCCGAACATCGAGTGCCTCACGCTCCGGCGCGCCCTCGGCGCGGAGGAGGTCCAGCGGATAACTCCCCCAGGTGCAGAGCAAGTCGGCCGGCCGCACGAAACTGGCCCAGCGCGCCATCGCCGAGCCGATGTCCTCGCCCGCGAGCAGCCGCGACGCCGGCACCGCGAGATGAAACGGAGTGCCCTCGGCGAGTTGCCGCCGCGGCGCGATGAAAACCTCGAAGCGCGCACCGCTGGCCAGGCGCGTCGCGACGAGCTGCACCAGCTCGGCCGGGCCCGAGGCCGCGCTCCCGGCCGCATGCGCGTTGGCCTCCGCGTAGACCGCCACCAGGTCCGGCCATCGGCTGACCAGCTCTTTGGAGACGGGCGGCCGTCGCTCACGCTGCCGCCTTCTCTTGCGCCGTTGCGGAGAGCCCGAAGCCGCGTGGGCGAGCTGGGCTTCCACCATCGCGTCGAAGGCCCGCAGGATGGGCTGGAAGCGCGCCGGCTCGCCTTCCAACTCGCCGAGCACCTCGACCACCGCCTCGATGGTGGAGAGGCAGTGCGCCGCGGGCTCCCGTCGGATGCGGTAGTTGCCGGGGCGCTCGGGCCTTAGGCCCACCCGAGGCAGCCTCCGGAGCACGGCGTTCCGCTCCAGCACCTTCCTGGCCTGGACCCAGGTCCCATCGATGACGATCAGCGTCTCGGGCGGGGGCTCGAGCCTCGAGATGTCCGTCGCTCCATCCCCGGGAAACAGCACCGCGGTGCCCGGCCGGCCGGCCAAGGCCTCGACGTGTGGGTCGCCGTCGAACTGCAGGCCCACCCGAAGCTCGGAGTTGGGGAGCGAGAGGTGCGCCATCCGGCAGGTGCTCACGGGCACCCGCCGCTCTCGCGGATGCTGGAGGAACACCACCCGGGTACGGCTCTCCACCGCCACCAGATGAGGGCAGTGACAGGCGACCGCGGGGCGGAGGCATCTGCGGCAGAAGGCTCGGGCCACGGCCAGTCCATACCACGACCGCCTCCTGGACTTGCGCCCCTCCCCCCCTGCCGAGGTATCAGGATCGCCTCCCTGCCAGCCGAGGAGCAAAGATGGCCCCCTCCCTCAAGACCGTCGTCAACGGAATCGAGCTCGAGAATCCATTCCTGCTCGGCTCCGGACCGCCGGGCACCAACGCCAAGGTGATCGCGAAGTCGTTCGATTTGGGCTGGGGCGGAGTGGTGTGCAAGACCATCAGCCTCGACTCGAGCAAGGTGATCAACACCGCGCCGCGCTACGGGAAGCTCAAATCGCGCGAGGACGAGAAGGTCGTCCTCGGCTTCGAGAACATCGAGCTCATCTCCGACCGGCCGTTCGACACCTGGGTCGCCGAGTTGCGGCAGCTCAAGAAGGACTACCCGAAGAAGGTGCTCATCGCCTCGATCATGGAGGAGTACCGGAGGGAGGCGTGGCAGGAGATCGTCCGGAGGACCCAGGAAACCGGCGTGGACGCGTTGGAGCTGAACCTCTCCTGTCCGCACGGGATGCCGGAGCGGAAGATGGGCCAGGCGATGGGCGAGGACCCCAGCATTTGCCAGGAGGTCTGCGGCTGGGTGCGCGAGGTCGCGAAGATCCCGGTCTGGGCGAAGATGACGCCCAACGTGGGCGACCCGACCGCCTCGGCGAAGGCGGCGGTGAAGGCCGGGGCCGATGGCATCTCGGCGATCAACACCATCCTCTGCGTGATTGGGGTGGACCTGCGGACGCTGCGCCCGATGCCCACGGTGGAGGGGCACAGCGTGCCCGGCGGCTACTCCGGGGCGGCGGTCCGGCCGATCGCGCTCAGGCACGTGATGGAGATCGCCCGCGCCCTGCCCGGCGTCCCCATCTCGGGGATGGGCGGGATCGAGACCGGCTTCGACGCGGCGCAGTTCTTCCTTCTCGGCTCGCACACCGTGCAGGTCTGCACCGGGGCGATGCTCCAGGGGTACGAGATCATCTCCAAGATGAAGGAGGAGCTCTTGAAGGTGATGGCCGACCACAAGATGGAGGCGGTGAAGGAGTTGGTCGGAAAGAGCCTCCCCTACTTCACGACGCACGCGGACCTGGTGGAGCGGCAGCGGGCGGCGAAGGCGGCGAAGGTGGGCACCGCCAGGGACAACGAGACCTGGAAGGGCGAGATCAAGAAGGAGACCGACTCGCTCTCGACGAACTAGGTGAATCTCCTCCTCCTCCGGGACGAGGACTTCCGGGCTGACGGGACGGTGAGGCTCGGGGGGCGCAGGCTCTCGCACGGGCGCGAGGTGCCGCGGGCGGCCACAGGGGATCGCCTTCGCGTGGGAGGTGGCGGTGCCCTATCACAAGTACCTAGGCGCGGGCTACGCGGTCTCGAACGGTCCTCGCTGAACGGATACGCGGGGGTAGCGCGCGGGCCGGCTTCAGGGCGCCGGAGGCACCGGCGCGGCGGCCCCGAGATCCATGGCGCGCCGCTGGGCCTCCGCCTCGGCGACGAGGTTCAGGTTCCGCAGGCTCGCCTCGGCCTCGCCGCGGACCCGCTCGTCGGGGTGGGCCAACAGCGACCTAGCCTTGTCGAAAAAGCCGTTTTCGCCCCGCGTCGTCCAGGTGACCCTGGTCTTCTGGCCCTCGGGCGCGAAGTGAAGCTCGATCTGCTGGACGGAGACTCGCGGCGCGGCGAGCTCGCGCCGGATGGTGACCGACTCGTTCCGACTCGTTGGCCACGAGCCCGGTGATGGTCAGCTTGCCCTCCCCGACCTTCTCATTGCCCTTCCAGGTGGCGACGGCGCCGAGGCCCGACTCCGGCCCTTCGAATCGATGGCGCACGGCGGGATCGTCCATCTCGCGCGGCGACCACGCCGGCCACTGGTGGAGGTCGGCGACCAGCGGGAAGACCGCTTCCACCGGAGCAGGCATCGTCGCCGAGCGGCTCACCTCATACCCCGCCGGCCGCGTCGCGATGATCGCGGCGATCGCCAGCACCATTCCGACGCACGCCAGCAGGCCGATGCCTACCTTTTTCATGGGCGCCTCCTAATAGAGGACGCTGACGTTGTCGATATCGTGATCCGCCTTGTACAGGCCGATCCGGGCGCCGAAGGCGGCCCTCGCCGGGTACGGCTGCACCCCGGGGATGACCACCCCATTGAAGATCGTGAGCGGCGTTCCCCCGGCGGGCGTCACCGTGAGGGTCACCACCGCGTTGCCGCCGGTGAACTCCACCTTGAGCTTGGCCCGGTTGAACTTCGCGTTGCCGAGATCGAAGCCCGGTGAGGCGTTCAGGGCTACGCGCGTTCCGTTCCAGTGGAGCGAGATGTGGTTGTTGTTCGGATCGCCGTTGACGCCGTTGTAGAAGATGTCGAACCCCACGCCGATCGCGCCGGCCACGTTGGGCTCTTCGGCGATGAAGGGCGGCGCCCCGGTCGTGCCGTTCAGGTTGGTGTCGAGCAGGGCCACCGACATGCCGTCTGCGCGGGGAGATCCGGGGGTGATCCGGAAGTCGAACTCGGTGAGGATGCGCGAGGGAGCGTCGGCCCGCGTTCGGTCGAACCCCACGGCGGCGGCGCCGCCGCACATCCCCGCCAGGCGCAGGAACTGGCCGGTCGGGCCCCCCGCGAGGACCGCGCCCGAGCACGACGTGGTGCTGGTGGCGGCGTACTTGGTTCCGGGCGCGTCGAAGGTCTGGGTGGTGGCGTGGAGCGGCAAGTAGCTGACGACCACGTTGTCCACGTCGTGGTTCGCGTAGAGCCCGCCGGTCCTGGCGCCGAAGGCCAAGCGCGACTCGTAGGGCTGCACGCCGGGGATGGTCGCGGAAAGCACGGTCACCGCAGCCCCACCGTTGGGGCGCACCACGACCGAGACCAGGGCGTCGCCGCCGCTGAAGTCGACGGTCACCTGGGCATGGTGGAACGCCGTGCTCACCAGGTCGAAGCCCGGGTTGTCGTTTCGAGTGACCAGCGCCCCGTTCCAGTGCAGCGAGACGTGGTTGTTGTTCGTGTCGTAGCTGGTCCAGTTGTTGTAGATGTCGAAGCCGACTCCGATCGTCCCGGCGAGGTTTGGCTCCTCGTAAATCACCGGCCCGGCTCCCGTCGCGCCGTGGTTCGCGGTGTTCAGCAGCACAATGCCGAGCCCGTCCGCGCGGTTGCCGCCGGTGATGCGGAAGTCGAAGTCGGCCACGATTCGCGCCGAGGGGCCGGTCTTGGTGCGGTCGAAGGCGAGCGTGTTGAGGCTCCCGCCGCAGGCCGGGGTGATGCGGGCGTAGCTGCCCCAGGGGCCGCCTGACAGAACGGCGGCGGCGCAACCCCCGAAGTTGGTGAAGGTCGAGTTCGTCTCGCCGAGCGCGTCGAACGTGCGCACCGTCGGCGAGGAGGGCACGAAGATGACGTCGGCCTGCCCGTACATGGTGCTGTAGATGGAGTTGGTGGGAATCGCCGAGGGGTTCACCGCGGTGTAGATGTAGGTGCTCGCGTCGATCCGAAGTCCCCTGTTCGTTCGCGGCAGCGGCGTAATCGAATAGCGGTAGGACGCGCCGGAATTGGCAAGGTAGACGGCCACGGTGTAAGTGGTTCCGGCGCGTACCGCCACCGGGGTGACCGGCGCATAGCTCCACGAGTTCGCGGAGGTGACCGTGGCCTCGCGGAGCAGCGCGCCGGTGGCCTTCTCGAAGAGCCGGACCGTCTTGGCGCCGTTGAACAGGCCGCCCAGGTCGGTGATCACCCCGTCGACCAGCGGCGTGAGGTGGTAGCCCATCGCGTAGTGCCAGGCGATGTTGACCGACTGGGTGCCGTTCGCGATGGAGGCCCAGGCCCCGCCGCCGGGTTCGAAGGTGCACGCGGAGCTGCAGCCGTCGCCCGAGACGGCGTTGCCGTCGTCGCAGTGCTCGCCGGGGTCGACGGCGCCGCTGCCGCAGAAGGCGGTGGCCACGCACTGGGTCCCGGAGCACTGGTAGCCGCTGGCGCAGGTGCCGCAGTTCGACACGGTGCGGCTGGCGCCGCAGTTGTCGGTGCCGGTCAGGCTGCCGCAGCTGGCGCCCTGCCGCGAGCAGAAGTCCGCGTTGGACTCCGTGGTGCACACGCAGCTCGCCGACGTCCCCTCGCACGCGCCCGAGTAGCCACCCGAAGTGGTGCAGGCGGTGCCGCCTGAGGCGAAGCCGTCAGTCGGGCAGGAAGCGCTCGTGCCGGCGCAGCTCTCCGCGACGTCACAGCCCGATGTCGCCGGGCGACATTCGGTCCCCTTGGCAGTGAGCGTGTCGGCCGGGCAGGTGCAGTCGGACTTCTGCTGCTCGGCGGGGTCACACCCTCCCTTGGAGGCGCGGCAGACGGAGCCGGGGTTGCAGGTGCCGCAGATGTTGGCCAAGCCGCCGCCGCCGCAGGTGTCCGTCCCGGAGCACCCTCCGCAGTCCAACTCGTTGCCGCAGCCGTCGGTGATGGTGCCGCAGTTCTTCCCCTCCGCGGCACAGGTGGTGGGCGTGCACTTGGTGAGCAGCAGCGAGTAGGCGCCCCAGGTGTCGGTGGAGGCGGCGGTCAGGGTCCCCGCCAAACCAAGGCTCGTCTTTTGATGGAAGGGGCCCGCCAGGACGACGTTGCCCAAGGAGTCCACCGCCAGCCCGTTGACGCCCTCGTTGTCCTGCAACCCAAAGCGGCGGGCGTTCAGGTATCCACCGCTCGAAGTGAAGGTGGCGAGGAAGGCGTCCGACCAGCCAAGCGCTTGGAGGGCAACGGGCTTCTTGTTGGCGTCAAGCTTCCCGAAGTGACCCGACTTCCAGAAGCTGCCGCCGAGCAGGACGTTTCCGGAGGCGTCGAAGGCCATCGCCATTCCGCCGGCCCGGCCGTTGGTGAGCAGGCGCCGGAGCCAGACCACCTGACCCGCGGAGGAGTACTTGGCGAGGAACGCGCCATCGCGAGAGTTGATCCCGAGTTCCGGGGCCCCGCTGGCAAGGTTGAAGTTGGTCAGCTCCGACCACACGTTGCCGGCGACGTACACGTCGCCAGAGCTATCCACGCCGATGGCCTCCGCCGACGCGTACCTGACCGAGATGGTGTTCCAGGCCCGGGTGAGGGAGGAGCTGTACTTGCCGAGGAGGAGGCCCTTCTCCGGACCGTAGCTGGTCACGTCGGTGGTGGTGGCCGTCAGGTAGGTGGAGCCCGAGGGGTCCGCCGCGAGGCGCATGAGACTCGTGGTCGGCGAGTAGTTGAACGGCTGGCCGTAGCCATCGCTCTTCAGGGCTCCGGTCGCCGCATCGAGGCGCCAGAGGAAAGCCGAGGGAGTCCCGGTGGTCCAGGAGTCGTAGTTGATGCTCAGGTACCCATCGAACGTCCCCGCCACCACGAGCCCGCCCAACGAGTCCAAGACGATGTCGTGGGCTACGTCGATCGAGCCCCCGCCGAGTTGCTTCCCCCACTGGTAGACGCCGGAGGGCGAATACCGCGCCGCGAAGATGTCGTCAGCCTCGCTGCCTGGAGAGCAGGTGCTGCAGCTCACGTACTTGGCGCTGGTGTAGGTATCGGTGCCCGAGCCGGTCAGGTCCACGCCGCCCGAGAACGTGCCGGCGATGTACACGTTTCCGGAGGAATCGATGGCCATCGCGGTGGTGCGAGGCGGGACTGCCTTCCACGCGCCGCCCGCGCCGGCACTCGTGTACTTCGAGATGAGCCCCTCGCTGAGCACGTAATGGTTTCCCGAGCTGTCGGCGATCACCTTGTACGCGTTGGTCCCGTATTGCTGGGACCACCCTGGCACGCAATCCGCGCAGGCGGAGGCGGTCTCACCCGACTCGCAGACGCCGTTCCCGCACATCGAGCTCGGTGGAGGCTTCAGGTAGACGGTGATGACCTCGTCGAAAGTTGCCGGCGTAGTGGTCGTGGAGCTAAAGGTGGAGACGGTCCAATCGCTGGGATAGTAGTCCTGGGCTGCGCCCGCCGAAGTGTTGAAGTCCGGGGGCCCCCCGCTCCACACGCAGCTCGAGGGGTCGACGCCGGCGTCCCTGGGAGTGCAAACGTAGGCGCAATGGGTCTGAACCCTGATCGGACACTCGGTGTTGTACTGCGAGGAGCAGAACCGTCCAGTGAGCTGCGGATCATCGCTGCCTTCACCCCAGCATGCGAAGGCAATGCCTGCGGAGGTCGAGGAGTAGGTGGTGCTGCAAGTCTTGTAGCTGCAATCCACGAAGCTGCCGCCTCCCGGCATCTGAATCGTCTTGCAAGTGGTGGTGCAGGTCTGGGTCGAGGAGAAGAGGTTGGTCTTGCGGAACAGGTTCCCGAAGTAGGTGCCTTCCCTCACTGTGTAGTCCGCCAGCTCGTCGGCGGTGGTGGGAATGGGCGGGGCCCGCATCGAAATCTCCACCTTCTTCCCCCACAGGTTCACCCGGGCGAATAGGCAGGCGGAGATCCACCGCTCGGTCGACTCGCCCGCATCGTCGGTACCGGCCTCCGCCGCTAGGCCGAGCGCTCCGAGGAACGTCTCGTTGTCGTCGGCCACCTCGCCCGCATCGGGGAAGACCCCTCCGTCGGGGATCTGGACTTCACGCCCCTCCGGTCCCATTCCCATCACAGCCCCGGGAACGATGCCTCCGTCGGGACGCAGCACATCCTCCTTCCCGTTCCCGTTGAGGTCGATCCAGAACCGGTAGCTCGAAGGCTTGGCGCACTCGTACAGGTAGCGCAGGAACATTCGGTTGAGCTGAGCGGCAGATTGCTTTTCCTGCGAGTTGTCGATCACCTCTCCGGCGTCCAGCCGCGAGTCCACCTGTCCGTCGCCGTTGCGATCTGCCCCTGAGCCCGCGGGCAGCAGCGGATTAGGAAAGAGCAGCCCCATCAACCCATTCGAGAGAAGCCCATTGTCGTAGATGCCGTTGGAGAGCAGCCCGTTCGACAACAGGCCGTTGGAGAGCAGTCCGTTGGACAGCAATCCGTTCGACAACAGGCCATTGGAGAGCAGGCCGTTGGAGAGTAACCCATTCGACAACAGGCCGTTGGAGAGCAGTCCGTTGGAGAGCAACCCGTTCGACAACAGGCCATTCGAGAGCAGTCCGTTGGAGAGCAACCCATTCGACAACAGGCCATTCGAGAGCAGGCCGTTGGCGCTCACCACTTCCTGGCGTGAGGCTTCCGCCTCTGGCGTTAGCTGCTCCGGCAACGCTCCGCATCCCCCCGGCCCCGGCAGGCCCACGCTGACGACGACACCTAGCACCGCCCCGGCTAAGATCATTGCCGGCAGCCGCAACCCTTTCCTCGGACTAGAGAGTCGCCCCATGAATCGCCTCCCTCCGGGCCGCCTTGGAACACATCCCCCGCGGCACGCACCTCCGATACAAGCAGAGTGCCAGCGCGGGGGCGAGAAAAGCCTAGTAGAAACGGGCTGATGTGGCGGGTGTATTGCGCAACTGGCTGATCGCCTGCGCAACTCGTAAAGACTGCCTGCGCAACTCGTAAAGACTGCCTGCGCAATTCGTGAGGGGGCCTGGGCTATTCCCGCCGTCGCTCGGCGCCTCTGGCAGACGCCTGCAGCAGCTCCCGGAGAGCGTTGCCGTTGAAGTAATCGGAATGGGCCCGCGCCCGCTCCATCAGCGCCTGCCAGGCCTGCTCCGGCTGGGGCGTGTCGGCGATCGACAGCTCCACCATCTCGCACAGGATTCGAGCCACCGGCGAGACCGAGGTCGGGCGGCAGTGCTCGGCAATCCACTCCAGGCAATCACGCGCCTGTGCCACCTCACCCCGCGCCAAGCGGATGCGCGCCACCAAGAGGGTGTCCTCGGGGCCGGGGCGCTCGTAGTGGCGAAGCTGCAGCGAGCGAGCGCGCAGGGCGGGCCCGATCGCGCGGTCGAGGTGTCCACCCCAGAGGAGCATCTCGGCCAGGTTGTACTGGCCCACCCGCTCGAGCTGGACGTGGCCAATCTCGCGAGCGATCTGGATCGAGCGGCGCAGGTCCTCCTCGGCGCGATCCGGGTCGCGCCGCTGCCAAAGCACCATCCGGTTCCCGTACGCCACCCCGAGGTGCAGGCGGTCGCCCGTTCGGGAGCAGAGGCCGATCACCTCTTCGAACCGCGCGGCAGATTCGTCCAGTCGGCCGGCGTAGGCAAGGGCGCCTCCCAACAACACGAGGGCAACGGCCCGGGTTTCATGGTCGCCCACCTCCGCTCCGCGCCGCGAGGCTTCCGCGAGGCTGTCAATCGCTTCGCCAAATCGGTCGCGCCGGAGCAACCGGCGCCCGCTCGCGAGCCTGAGCCTGACCTCGAGGGCCGGCGTCGGAGCGAGCCCTACCGACGCGGCCTGGGCTGCGGTCTCTTCTGCCTCCTCGTACTCGTTGCACCAGTCCAGCACGGTCGCCTGCTCGAGCAGAAGGTCGACCTCTGACTCCGCGTCCTCCCGGTCGCGAGCGATTTCCAGCGCCGCGCGCAAGTCATCGAGCGCGTCGCGGAGCCTCCAGGTGCGGTAGCGCACCTTGCCGCGCCCGGCGAGCGCCTGGAACCGGTTCTCCACGTCTTCCCTCTCGAGCTGCAGAAGCGCCGCGGTGTAAGCCTCGTCGGCCTTCACGTATTCGTGCTTGTGGCGGTGCGACTCGGCTAGCTCGACGTACAAGCGAATCGCCTCAGTCCGCGCACCGCACCTCGCCGCGTGGTGGGCGCGCCGGGCGCGCTGGTGACCCGTGGTGTCGTTCGCGAGCAGCCTGCGCACCGCGTCGTGCATGAGCGCCCGCTCCCCGGCAGGGATGAGCGCCTCGATGGCCTCCTGGATCATCGGGTGCCGAAAGACATGCCGGCCCGGATTGGCGACCAGCAGCCCCCTCCGCGCGAGGCGCGCCAGCCCGACCGAAGCGTCCAGCTGCGCGGCCGGATGGGACCCTGCGCTCTCCAGCACGCCCTGAACTGCGGCCACCTCCTCCGAGTCCACCTCCGCGCCCATCACGGCACACAGCTTGAGCAGCGCGGCCAGCGGCGTCGAGAGCTGGGCCAACTCCCGCTCGGCGAGCCTCAGGGCCAGCGGCGCAGGCGAGAGGTCGAGCAAATCGTCTCCCGCCACGTACCAGGAGCCGGTGTCGGCCCGAGGGCGGATCGCTCCCGAGCGGTGGAGAGCCGCGACCAGCTCGGTGAGATGCAATGGGTTTCCCTGGGCGAGGTCTACCAGCCTCGAGAGGGTCTGCTGGGGGACGAACTCCACCGGCTGCAGCAGCTCTTGGAGCATGGCCAGCGCTGATGGCTCATCGAGCGGGGTGAGAGCAAAGCTGCAATGCCGCCCAGCCCGGTCTCCCCAAGTCGGGCGCCCGGAGAGCAGCGCGGGCTGGGAGGCCACACAGACCCATACCCCCAGCGGCTCGCCTCCCATGGCGAGGAGGTCCAGCACATCCAGGCTGGCCGGATCGAGGAGATGGGTGTCGTCGACGCACAGGGCCAGCGGGCGGGTTTGGGCCAGCAGGCGCAGCCCCCGCCCCACCGCGGTGGCCAGGGTTTGCCGCCAGGCGGAGGGGGTGGATTTCAGAGTGGCGACATCAGGATGGGCGTCGGAGAAGAGCCCGAGAGTCCACGCCGCCGCGGGGAATGCGGTTCTACCCAGTTGCTCGCCAAGCCGTTCGATGCACGCAGCACGGACCTGCTCGGGAGATCGTTCCTCCTCTCTCAGGGCCAGCGCCAGCCTGATGAGGCGGGCCAGGTGCGTTGCACTCTCCCCTGCTTGGAGCACGACCACCAGCGGAGCAGTGGGGACCGAGTGGAGCTCTGCCGTAACCGCTTCGAGCAGCCGGCTTTTCCCCAGGCCGGCCTCGCCCAGCACGGTGGCGAGGGTGGGGATCCCCTCTGCGAACGCGGACCTGGCCGTCTCGAGCAGCGCGGCCAGAATGTCACTGCGGCCGCGCAACGTCCTCGCCCTGGGCTCGGGAACAACCAGCCGACTCGAGCGTGCGAAGAAACCCGGCAGCGGGGTGGGTGAGAGCGTGCTGGCTCCCAAGAGCTCGGCGGCCTCAGAGGTGAACAGCACGGAACCTTTCTCCGCCTCCTTTGGCCACCACTCCTCCAACCAGGAGAGAGCCGGTGCCAGGAGCCGCTGCGCCGATGCGCCTTCGCGAACGCGCGCTCGGACTACATGGACGACTCCCATCTCGAACTTTCCGGCCAGCCGCTCGGCGAGTCGCGCGGCTGTTGCGACGCCCGCCCGAGCCGTTTTCTGTGCGGGAAAGGCGAACACATAGCGGTCGCCTGCCATTGAGGCCAGTGTTGCCCCCAGGCCGCTGGCCTCCTCGGTCAAGGCTGTAACGATCGCATCCGAACGCAGGGCGAGCAGCGCCACGGACATGCGACCCGGTGCGCTGGCGAGGGACGGTTCTTTCGAGGCGATCTCACCGGCCTGGCGGGCTCGAACCAGGGCCTGCCTGAGCTGGAGCACGCCCGAAAGACGGCGGCCCGCTTCCTTCTGGAGGCACCCTAAAGCCACCTCCTCGACTGCCGGAGGAATCGGCCCCGCGTGGGCGGGCCGCAGCGCCGAAGGCCGCGGCACACGATGCAGCAGGTGGCCCTGCTCGATGTCGGCCGCGCTGCCGAGAAAAGGCGGGCGCCCCGCGAGCAGCTCGAAAAGCATGACGCCGAGCGCATAAACGTCGGTGCGGGTATCGACCGGCGTTCGTTCGAACTGCTCGGGGGCCATGTACTCGGGCGTCCCCGGCCGCTCGTGGAGATGGCTCTGTCCCGGCACCCGGCCGGGCTCGACCGCGAGCCCGAAGTCGATTAGCCGAGGCCGCCCGAGGAGAGAGCCACCTTCGAGGAAGACATTCTCGGGTTTCAGATCGCGGTGCACCACGCCGATCGCATGGACCCGCTCGACGGCGTCACAAAGGCGCGCGAAGAGCTGGCAGGCGTCATCCAGCAGTGGCACGGGCTCCGGCAGCCCCCCCAGCACTTCGGCCAGGGTGCAGCCCGTCAGTCGCTCAAGCACCAAGTATGGCTGGCCGGAGGGGGCCTTCCCGCTCGCGAGCAGCGTCGGTCCGACCTCTCCGCCGAGCCTGCGCAGGGCCTCGGCTTCGGCGCCGATGTATGGATCCTCGGCATCCGAAGCGATCTTGAGCGCCACCCCTCGGCCGTCGGAGTCGCGACGCGCCGAGAAGACGTGGCTGAAGCCGCCCTCCCCGATCGGCACGAGGTGGGAAAAGCCCGGAAGGGACAATGCAGGAGTACGAGCGGGTGCAGGGGCGAGTATCTGACCGGGGTGGCTCGGGCAGCCAAAGGAGGACACTCGGCGGTGGCAGGTGGGGCAGCGCATCGCAGGGCGCGAATCTCAGCACGGTCCCCGCCCGTCCTCCACCGAAGGGAAGCTCTCCGGGCCTCCAAATGCCCAGAACGCGTCGAGTGGGGCCCTTGCTGAATCTGGGGGGCAGAGGAGCGGATCGAGTCGTCTCGGTCGGACCCACCCCTCCGTCTGGAGGTGGCGGCGCGCAAACCCTCTTACGGTGCTGGCCGGCGCAGCTGGGGCCGATGACCTAGCCTACCTCACCGTGAAAATGACATCGTCGCGGTCGTTGTAGGAGCCGGTGTCGCAGGTAGCGGGGGAGCCGCCCCATCGGAAGTTGCCGCGCACCGCCTGATAGAAGCCCGCCGGAAGCAGGTAGGTGGCCGAGAGCGTCTGGGCGCCCGGACCGGCGGGAGTGAGGGTGGTGAGGTAGGTCCAGCTCGGGTTCCCGGCGGTGGCGGTGTAGTAGAGGTCGAGCTTGTCCGAGGTGTAGCTCGAGTAGGCCCACACCGTGACTTCCACCTTCACCGTCTTGCCTGCGGCGAAGTCGCTCCCATCGAGCGTCGAAACCTTGATGCGGTCGATGGACTCGTCGGAGTGGTAGCTGCCGTATTTCCCGTCGGCGCAGGAGTCGTAGATGGTATTGGGCTGGTTCGGCTCCGCGCCGCCGTAGATGGCGGCCCTTCCGTTCACCAAGCCCTGGCTGTCGCAGAGCGAGCCGTACATGCTGCAAATGGGCGCCTGGCCATTCGCGTCGAACACCGCGTTGCTCACCGTGACGGTCACCGCGGGACTGGAAGCCGAGTTCCCCGCCGCGTCGAAGGCCTTCGCCACCGACTGGTAGCTGCGGTTGCCGAGGTTCTTGCTGTTCCAGCTCACGCTGAACGGCGAGCTCGTGGCGGCGCCCACCAGCGTGCTGCCGAGGAAAAACTCCACCTTGCTGACTCCCGAGTCGTCGCTGGCGTTGGCGCTCAGCGTGACGGTGCCGGTCAGTGTGGCCCCGTTGGCCGGCGAGGAGAGCGACACCGAGGGCGGGTTGACATCCACCGCGAACAGGAGGTCGTCACGGTCGTTGTAGGAGCCGTAGTAGCAGGGGCTGGCGCTGCCGCCGTAGCGGAACTGGGCCCGAATGGCTTGCGTCCCGGTGCCGCCGGTGGGAAGCGTGTACTCGGTGGAGAGGAGATTCGCTCCTCTGACAGTGGGCGCGAGGGTGGTGATGAGAGTCCAGGATGGGGAGTTAGCGTCGGCGGCGTGGAAGAGGTCCAGCCGGTTGGATGTCGAGTAGGCCCAAACGCGCGCCTCAATCTTCACCTTCCTGCCCGCGCCGAAGGCCAGGCCGTCGGTGGTGTAGACGGTGAGGCGGTCGTTGGACTCGTCGCTGTGGTAGCGCCCCGAAGCGCCGTCGGCGCAGCTGGCGGCGATGGTGTTGGGCTGCCCCGACTCGGCCTTGCCGTAGATCGCGGCGCGGCTATCCACCAGCGAGCCGGTGTCGCAGCTGCTCGCCAGCGCTACACACCGCGGCACTTTCAGCGCCGTGTCCGGGGTGGCGCCCGCGGCGCAGTAGAGGTTGTCCACGCAGTTCTCTCCGGTGCCGCAGGGGCCGCAGTCGGCGCTGCGAGTGAGCCCGCAGTTGTCGGTGCCCGTCACCTGACCGCACTTCTTGCCTAGCCGAGTGCAGAAAGCCGCGTCCGTCTCCGCGATGCAGCAAGCGCCGGAGGAGGTGCACAGGCCGGAGGAGCCATTCACCGTGCAGGAAGCGCCCACCGCGGCCTTGACGTCTGCCGGGCAGGCGGCGGAGGAGCCGCTGCAGGTCTCCTGCAGGTCGCAGGAATCGGCGGAGCTGCGGCAGACAGTGGTGGATGGTTGGAAGGTGTCGCTCGGGCAGTTGCAGGCCAAGTCGAAGACCTCGGCGACGTCGCAGGCTCCTTGCGAAGAGCGGCACTCCGCGCCGACCGTGCAGGGCATGGCGAAGCATTTGGACGCAGCCAAGTTCACGCAGGACTGATCCCAGCTCCAGGAGCAACACGCCGGCGCAATGGCGCAGACCGAGGCCGCACAAGCGTTGCACGAGCTTGGCAGGGCCGTGCCAGTGACCGTGACCGCGTGGCTGCAGCCGGTGGAGGCAGTCGGATCCTTGAGACTGCCGACATAGAAGTCGCCCTGCCAGCCGTTGCCCTCCACGCCCCGCGCAAGGGTATTCATCCGAGCGGTGACCTCGGTGCCCTCGAAATTCAGGATGCCGGTGAAGTTTCCCGCCTGAGCGAGGTTGCCCTTCCCGTCCATCGCGAGCCCTCGGCCATACTCGTCGGAGGTGTCCGGCAGGTAGTACGACCTGTTACCGGTAGGGAGGATTCGCTCCTGCAGAATCCCTCCGTACTGCTTTGACCAGATCAGGTTTCCGGTCCCGCTCGCGAACTTGGCCAGAAAGACGTCGGTGTACCTGATCAGTGGGGCGCCGAACGATGTGCGCCCTGCGCCGGTGCCGGAGAAGTTCACCGTGCCGGTGAAGGAGCCCGACACGACCACATCGCCGTTCTCATAGGCGAGCACTCTCTGGGCCGCCGCGGTTCCAGTGCCGCTCAGGCTCACGCCCCTGGACCATCGCTCGACCAGGCTGGCGTCGTACTTGATGACGACGCCGGCGGGGCTGAGCGCCTTGAGTCCCCGTCCGACGATCGTCACATCGCCCGCTCCGTCCACGGCCACGTCATCGACGTGACCCGGGCCGACGTCGATGACCGGCGGCTTAATCGTCCCCGAGCGGTCATACTTCGCCAAAAATCCCCCAGCTCCGGTGAGGGATTGAGTACCGAAGTAGGTGACCTGGGAACCGAGCCGCGACGCATCGTATCCGAATCCCCCTGCCAGATACACGTTGCCGTGCAGGTCCACGGCGACACCCGATGCCACCTCGCCGTACTGGCCGGCGGTAGAGGTCTTCCTGAACCACCCGCGGCTCCCAGTGGCTCCGGTAGCGCCTTCCAGCCTTGCCACGAAGGCATCGTAGTGGTTGTTGGTGGTGGAGGAGCAGTACCCGTTGGTGCCGCTGCAGTAGTTGTAGCTCCCAAAATTCACTGTCTCGTCAAAGTAGCCTGCGATCACCAAGTCGTCGTTCGCATCATCGGGGACCATCGCAACCGCGGTCACGGTGACCGTTTGGTAGGTGGAAAGCCCGGGCATTGCGGCAATCCAGGTGCCGGGCGCACCCTTGTTCCCGCTGGGGTCAAACTTCGCGATGTACGCGATGGCTTGCCCGTAGTAGAGGTTGGAGGGACGCCCGAAGAGCTCGCCGCCGCTGTCGGTCGAGCCTGCCAAGATGATGTTGTTCTTCGAATCGGTGGTGAGCGCTTGAACCGCGACGTCGCAGCCGATGGCCTTCGACCAGAGGTGCTGGCCCAGAGAGTCGTACTTCGCCAGGAATGTTCCGAAAAGGGAGGTGCAAGTGTAGAGCGGGTCGCTGAGCGGAGTCCCGGTTCCCGTTCCGGTCAAATCCGGAGTTCCCATGTACCGCCCGGCGACGATGACGTTCCCCGACGAATCCAACGCCGTGGCGGTGGCATGTTCGGGCCACCAGGTGCCTAGCTGCTTCACCCATGACTTCACGCAGTCTTGCGAGCAGGTCGAAACCGTTTCGCCGACTTCACAGACGTCGTTGCCGCAGGTGGTCTTGCGCTCCAGGAAGGAAGTGATGACCTCCGCGAAGGCGTCGTTGGTTGCCGGCTGTTTATCGCACTTGTAGGCCTGGGGGTGGCAGCTACCGAAGTACCCCGTGTTGATGTCCGTTTCGCATGCGCGGTAGCCCGCGATGATGTTCTGCCCGGCCGGGTTGATGCACCCGGGCGAGGGCACGCAGTCGGTGACGATGTTGATGCTGCTGCAGGCGACGGAATCGTTGGCGCAGTAGCGATCGGTGAGATGGGGGATCGAGCTGGCGTACGCGGCGCAGGCGTAGAGCCGGGGATCGGGCTCGCTGCCGCCGTCGGAGAGGGCTTTCCGGGTGAACAGGTTTCCGTAGAAAGCACCTTCGGGAACGGTGTAACTCGCCAGCTCCGTCGCGCTTTGGTTGGCCAGCGCCGGATTCGGGCCCCGAAGAGAGACGACCACCTTCTTGCCCAGGTAGTTCACCCTCGCCAGCAAGCACGCGCTCACCCAACGTTCGCAGGACACGCCGCAATTCTCCGTCCCGACTTCATCGGCCAATCCGAGATTCCCGGTGAACATCTCGTTCTGGTCATCGAACTCGTCGCCGCTCGGAGCCGGCTCGCCGGTGCCGCTGCCGTCGAGGTCGATGAAGAACGACGAGTTGGCCTTCTTGGCGCACTGGTACAGGTAGCGCAGGAACATCCGATTGGTCTGCGCTTTAGCCTGCGCGGCCGCGGAGTTGTTGATGAGCTCGGTGGAGTCGATGGTGCCGTTCCGGTCCCAGTCGACACCCGCTCCGGTCGGGAGAGCCGGGTTCGGCAAGAGCTGCCGCAGCACCGCCATCGAAACCAGCGGATCGCTCAGGCCCCCATCCGAGAGGACTCGCGCCGAGACGATGCCGTTCGAGAGCAGCCCATTCGACAGCAGTCCGTTGGACAACAAGCCGTTGGAGAGAAGCCCGTTCGACAACAACCCGTTCGACAGCAGCCCATTCGACAAGAGGCCGTTGGACAAGAGCCCGTTGGAGAGCAAGCCGTTCGAGAGCAGCCCGTTGGAGAGCAACCCATTCGAGAGCAAGCCGTTCGTCGAAAGACCGTTTGAAGCCGTCAGTTCCTGTGCCGAGGAGCCGGCCTCCTCTGGCGCCCAGCCCGGTTCCGCCAGCTCTCCCCCGCAGCCGTGCTGCATCGGCGCTCCCACCGAAAGCCCGATCACCAAACCCGCGAGCAGCGCCACTACCGGGCCCTTTCCGGCCCACCGTCGATTGCCACCGCTTCCCAGCTTCATCGGACCCTCCGACGCTTCGGGCGCCCATGTTCACGAAGTTCGGGTAGGCGACGCCCCCGGATTCGACTCATCAAGTCCCGTGCCTCGTTCTTCCATCGCAATTACGAGTGGTTGGCGAGCCTCAACATGTTCGAAATGCGCAGCCATGCGCGAGTTGTGCAGTCCTGCTGCGCAAGTCGTGAAGTCGGTATCACCGCGCCGCCTCGATGAGCAGGTCGGCGTAGCGGTTGACCGGATCGGCCGGCTCGGTCCCGTCGCGGAAGTAGAAGGTGTGCAGGTCCCACTCCTCGGGGCGGGCGTCGTAGGAGAAGGTCCACACCGCCGCCCCGGCAAGGCCGCTCAGGCGCGCGCAGCGCAGCCAGCCGCGGTACATCGCGCGCCGCTCCTCCAGGCTGAAAGCCCCTCGGTTGCGGAGGCCGAACTCTCCCAGGAGCAGCGGCTTTCCTTCCGCCTCCGCCTGCTCGGCGTGCTCGGCGATCCACCTCGCCCCTGCCGAAGCGGCCTCGCCCGGGTGAATCCCCCAGCTCTCGGGGAAGAAATGGATGCTCCCCAGCCCGATGTCCCTCGGCGCGAGTCGGTCGCGGAACCCCTCGAAGCCCTCCTCGCCAGTGCCCACCAGATGCCCGGGCGCCAGCGCCTTCACCTGCGCCCCCACCTCATCCACCCACCCGCGGAGTTGGCCCGGCGCGAGATCCTTGGCCCTCGGTTCGTTCAACAGCTCCCAGGCGTACACCGCCGGATGCGCCCCGTAGTGAACTCCGTCGACGGAGCTCACTCGGCCAAGCAACCGCCGCACGTGCTCTCGGTAGTGCCCCACCACCTTGGGCTCTGTGAAGAAGCGGGGATCTCCCTCGCGCGGCTCCGGCAGGCCGGCCCAGGCGACGTACTGCCGGGCGCCTCCGTAGTCGTCCCAGTAGTTGCCCAGCGGCAGGACGAGCGAGACGCCGTGGGCCCGCGCGCGCGAGAGCACCAGGTCCAGGCCACGCAGCGCGGTTTCGTCGTACTCCAGCGGCGAGAGCTGAATCGCGGTGTCGCCCCGCTTCGCCGGCGCGTCGTTGAAGGCCCAGGTGCGGACCAGCCTCGCGCCCATCGCCTTCGCCTTCCGGAAGGTCTCTTCCACGTACGGAGCCTCCAGCTCACCGCGGCGCAGCGAGCGGGTGGCCTCCTCCTGCAGGTAGTAGGCATTGACGCCCACCGGAAGCTCCCCGGCGCCCGGCCGCTCCGGACACGCGGAGGCAGCGGCCTCCAGCTCTTCCGGCGAAGGCGCTCCGCACGAGAGGAGCACCGAAGCAGCGAGTGGCCCCAGAGCAGCGAATGGGTTGGGGGGCCGGCGCGAGAGGGCGCACGTCGTGGAAGGCACGGGAAGTCCAGGGCCGCAGGCCCCCCGACCCGTTCGGTGCTCTTTCGCGCGCAAGCTCGCGAGTGTACCGCTTCGTTGGCTCTCCCTGGCTCGGCGGCCGCCCGGACTTGAACCCCGCCTCCAGCTTGTTCAGAGTGTGCCGCCATGATGCACACCTCCCAGGACAACCGCCCCGCCGCCGCGCAAGTGGAAACCCAGCCCGCCAAGCCGGCGAGCCACGACACCGCCCCGCCGCCGGCGCTGGTGGAGTTCATGATGAAGGAGTGGCGGCCCGCTCTGGCGAAGCCTCCTTCGCTGGTCCGCAACTCGGAGGTGCACCAGGCCCGGCGCCGCGAGCTTTCGCAGCTCTTCCCCGGGGAGACGCTGCTCGTCCCCACCGGGCACGAGAAGATTCGCTCCAACGACACCGTGTACCGGTTCCGCCCCGGCTCGGACTTCTACTACCTCACCGGCAACAAGGAGCCGGACTGCATCCTGGTGCTGTCGCCCAAGGAGGGCGGCGGCCACCGAGATCTCCTGTTCGTGGAGCCGAACCCCGGCCGCACCGACGCCACCTTCTTCACCGACCGCGCCAAGGGCGAGCTGTGGGTCGGGCCGAGGCTGGGAGTGGAGCAAAGCCGCCAGCGCTACGGCGTGGACGAGTGCCGGGGGCTCCCCGAGCTGGAGGCGTTCGTCGGCTCGCTTCGGGGCGAGACCACCCGGCCCTGGCGGACCCTGCGCGGCATCTCGCCCAAGCTGGACGCGATGCTGCCCGAGCAGGAGGAGCGGGACCGGCAACTGGGCACCGCCCTCTCCGAGAGGAGGCTCCTCAAGGGGCCACTGGAGGTGAGGGAGCTGGGCACCTCCATCGCCGCGACCTTCCGAGCATTCGAGGACGTCATCCAGGCGCTCAAGCGGGGAAGCACCGAGCGCCACCTGGAAGGGACGTTCGCCTCGCGCGCGCGCGTGGAGGGCAACGACGTCGGCTACGGCACCATCGCCGCCTCCGGTGCGCACGCCTGCATCCTCCACTGGACGCGCAACGACGGGAAGCTTCGGGCGGGAGACCTGGTGCTCCTGGACGCGGGGGTGGAGGGCCACTCGCTCTACACCGCGGACGTCACTCGCACCCTGCCGGTGAGCGGCAAGTTCAGCCCGGCGCAGCGCGAGGTGTACAGCCTGGTGCTCGAGGCGCAGCTCGCCGCGATGGAAGCGGTGAAGCCGGGCAACGACTTCCTCGAGCCGAACCGCCGGGCGATGAAGGTGTTGGCGGAGGGCCTCGAACGGATGGGAATCCTCCCCTCGGCGGAGGAGGCCTTGAAGGAGGAGCACCAGTTCTACAAGCGTTACACGCTCCACAACGTGAGCCACATGCTCGGGCTGGACGTGCACGACTGCGCCCGGGCGCGCCAGGAGAACTACAAGCAGGGCAAGCTCAAGACGGGCATGGTGCTCACGGCAGAGCCGGGGCTCTACTTCCAGCTCGACGACCGGACGGTGCCGCCGAGGTACCGGGGCATCGGAGTGCGGATCGAGGACGACGTCCTGGTGACGCAGACCGGCTACCGCAACTTGACCAAGGCCTTCCCCAAGGAGCCCGAGGCGGTCGAGGCGTGGATGGCGCGAGTCTGGAAGCGAGCTCGTCGCTAGCCAGGCTCCTCGAGGAAGGCGCGGGGCTCGGTCTGCAGCTCCTCGAGCACGGTGAAGCTGATGGTGCCGATGACGCGTTCGTCGTCGGTTTCCACGTAGACGCGCCAGCTCCCTGGCCTGGGGTCGCTGGTATAGGCGAAGGTGCGGAAGCCCTGGTCGCGGCCGCCGGAGAACGAGAGCGGATACGGCTTGTGCTCGATCCAGCCGCGCTCGGGATCCTTCCTCGCCCAGCGCACCTTGACGACGTCCTTGAACCCGCGAGGGGCCCAGACGCGGACGAAGAGGTAGGCGCGGTCTCCGGGGCGGGCGAGGAAGGTCTGGTCGCCGGTCTGCCAGATCTTCCAGGCGGGGCGCTGGTGGAACAGCCGGTAGTCTTGACCCTCCCGTTTCACGTCGTGGTAGATGCCGAGCGCCTGGGTGTAGAGGGGAATCGGAGGCACCACGCGGGCGAAGTAGAGGGCGAGGGCCAAGGCGTGGACCGCGGCGTAGGGGAGGAGCACTCGCCTTTGGGCCCAGCGAGGGTCAGGGCTCCAGGGGCGCACCAGCCGATAGAGCAGCGCGCCCAGTCCGAGCGAGAGCGCGGCGGCGGCGAGGAAGAGCCAGACGCTCATGAAGCCGGCGATGGTGGGGGCCAGGTACGAGAAGAAGGAGAGCACGCAGAACCCGTAGAGGGCGATGCGGACGACGTGGCCGAGCCTGCGGAAGCGAGGCAGCTCGTTGGCGACGAGGACGACGAAGATGGCGGCCATGAAGGCGAGGGAGACCAGGCCCGAGGCGCTCTTGAAGTAGAAAAGAGAGAAGACGCTGAGCAAGCTGCCGAGGAGAAAATGGATGGCGTCCTGGTGGAACCTCCACACCTTGGCGAAGAAGCCTGTGGGCCGTGATCGCCCCAGCTCGACGCGGTAGGCCTGGGCGAGGACCAACCCCAGCGCGAGCATGTAGACGACCTGCTGGGTGATGCTGAAAGCGCTGTCGATCCGATCGAGCGTGACGACATCCACCGAGAAGCCGGCGCCGAAGAAGACGGCGATCTCCGCCTTGGCGTGCCGCTCGCGGAAAGCCTGGACGCGCTCCCACAGGCCAGTGGCTGCCGGCGATTCCACTCGGTGGCTCCCGACGCTGGAGGATGGACGCTACAGCGGGGGCGCGCTGGACGCACGCTCGACGCGCGCTCGACGCTCGACCCTCGACTCTCGACTCAATTCACCCCTCTGCCGGCGACCAGCGTGGCGGGATCGACTCCCATCCCGCGCAGGGTGGCATCCCACAGGGCGGCCGGCTCGCCCTCCAGGGTCGGCAGGGCGGCCGCCTCGGTGAACAGCCAGGCTCCGGCGGCGATCTCCTTCTCGACCTGCTTGGGGCCCCAGCCGGCGTAGCCAAGGCAAAAGCGCATCCGGCTCCTCGGGTCCTCGAGCAGCGGCTGCAGCGAGTCGAGGGTGAGACTCAAGTACAGGCCGGGGATCACCTCGTGCCTCTCGGTGACCTGCTGAGAGTCGTGAAGCACGAAGCCCCGGTGAGGCTCCACCGGCCCGCCGACGAAGACGAACTGCTCCGCCCGGTGGGACGCGATGCGGAGCTTGTGGCCCTTGGCCAGCTCCGCCAGCTTGAGCGGCGCCGCCCGGTTGATCACCAGCCCCATCGCCCCGCCTTCGTTGTGCTCGATGATCAGGACCACCGACCGGTAGAAGTTGGGGTCTCCGAGCTGCGGCATGGCGATGAGGAAGCCTGGCGCAAGGCTCTTCACGCACGAAGCATCCAGCCGACCGCGTGTGGAAAGCAACTGGCGTCGAGCCTTTTGCGCGGGCTTGCGCTCTGCTCGATCGATGGGGGCAACTCGTCCACGCGGGGACCAACCCTGACCGCGGCGGCGAGATTTCCTCCGGCCTCCAGGGCCGCTCCCCCACCGCACCAGGGGAACGCCCGTGGCGCCGCACGCCGAGGGGAGTCCCCCCGCTTCGAGAGCGAGGGGCGGTGTGACGGCCCAAACCATTCGGCCCCGCACACCGGCGCGAATTCCTCGGCGATCATCCGGCTCGCCCCTCCGCGCTGCTATAAGGATGCGGCATGAAAGTCTTCCTGCCGGGCGCGACCGGGTACATCGGGAGCGCACTTGCCGGTGCTCTGATCCGCGCGGGCCACCAAGTCACCGGGCTGGGCCGCAGCCAGCAGAGGGCGGCCCCGCTCGAGGCAAGGGGGCTCACGTTCCTCCGGGCCGACCTCTCGGATGCGCGCCTGCTGGAGCAGGAGGCGAAGGACCACGAAGTCACCGTCTACGCCGCGGCGGAATACGGCCCGCATCGGGCCGAGCGTGACGCGAAGGCGGTGGCAGCCATCCTCGCGGGAGCCGGCGCGGGTGCGGGCCTCAAGGTGTTCGTGTACACGAGCGGCGTCTGGGCAATCGGGCCGACGGGCGAACGAGCCGCCGACGAGAGCACGCCAGTCCGGCCCAACCCCCTCGTCGCCTGGCGGCCCGCGGTGGAGAAACAGGTGCTGGAGGGCGCCAGCTCCAAGGTTCGCACCCAAGTCGTCCGCCCGGGCGTGGTGTACGGCGGGCACGGCGGCTACCTGGGCGGGTGGATTCGCCAGGCGCTCGAGGAGAAGCGGATCCGCGTGGTAGGCGACGGCAAGAACCGCTGGCCGATCGTCCACCTGGAGGACCTGGCCGAGCTGTTTCGCCTGGTGATCGACCGGGGCGCGCCAAGGAGCGTCTACCACGCCACCGATGACACCGCGCACACAGTGGAGTCGCTGGCGCGAGTCATCGCCCGCGCAGCCGGAATCGAGCGGGTGGAAACCTGGCCCCTCCCGGAAGCACGAGCGCAGCTCGGGCCGGTGGCCGAAGCCCTGGTCATGGACCAGGTGGTGAAGAGCCCCGCCTCCCGCCGGCTCGGCTGGAAGCCGCGGCGCGAGCTGCCCTCGCAGGCCGACGCGGTGTACGACGAGTACGTGGCGGTGAGCGTTTCTTGAGTGTCAGCCGACCTGCGCGGCGCTCTCCGCCGAAGGCTTCACCTCGGGGACCGGCGCCCCCGGCTTGGGGATGAACTGGTCCGGGTTCTCCAGCACCAGCGCCTCGCGCAGCACGGCGTCCACGAACTCCACCGGGACCAGCCGCAGCGCCTTGCGGACCTTCTTGGGGATCTCCCTCAAGTCCTTCCGGTTCTCCTCCGGGAAGACGACGGTCTGCATCCCCGCCCGGTGGGCCGCCAGCACCTTCTCCTTCAGCCCGCCGATCGGGAGCACCCTGCCCCGCAAGGTGATCTCCCCGGTCATCGCCACGTCGCGGCGCACCGGGATCCGCGAGAGCGCCGACACCAGGGCGGTGGCGATCGCCACCCCGGCCGAGGGCCCGTCCTTGGGAATGGCGCCCTCGGGCACGTGGATGTGGATGTCGAAGTTGTCGGAGAACTTCTTGTCGATCCCGAACCGCTCCGCCCGGGAGCGCACGTAGCTCAGCGCCGCCTGGGCCGACTCCTGCATCACCTCGCCCAGTTTGCCGGTGATGATGAGCTTGCCCTTGCCCGGCATCACGGTGGCCTCGGTGGTGAGGGTGTCGCCGCCGGTGTCCATCACCGCGAGCCCGGTGACGATCCCCACCTGGTCCTCGCGCTCCTTGGTGCCGTGCCGGTAGCGGGGCACGCCCAGGTACTTCATCGCCTGCTTGCGGTCGATGGTGATCTCCCGCTTGCCGTTCTTGAGCACGTCGCGGGCGACCTTTCGGAACGCCGAGGCGATCTCCCGCTCCAAGGACCGCACCCCCGACTCGCGGGTGTAGCGGTGGATGATGATGCGGATCGCCGAGTCGGTGAGCGAGACCGGCACGTCGGCAAGCCCGTTGGCCTCCCGCTGCTTGGGGATCAGGTACCGCCGGGCGATGGCCCTCTTCTCCATCTCGGTGTAGCCGGCGATGCGGATGATCTCCATCCGGTCCTGCAATGGCGCGGGGATGTTGTGCACCGTGTTGGCGGTGCAGATGAACATCACCTTGGAGAGGTCATAGTCCAGGTCGAGGTAGTGGTCGTTGAAGGTGTGGTTCTGCTCCGGGTCGAGCACCTCGAGCAGCGCCGAGGAGGGGTCGCCCCTGAAGTCGGTGGACATCTTGTCGATCTCGTCGAGCAGGAACACCGGGTTGTTCGAGCCGGCCTTCTTGAGCGACTGCACCAGCTTGCCGGGCATCGCCCCGATGTAGGTCCGCCGGTGGCCGCGGATCTCCGCCTCGTCGCGCACTCCGCCCAGTGACATCCGCACGAACTTGCGCCCGGTGGCGCGGGCGATGGACTTGGCGAGCGAGGTCTTGCCCACCCCAGGCGGCCCCACGAAGCAGAGGATGGGGCCCTTGAGCTTCTGCACCAGGGCCTGCACCGCCAAGTACTCGAGGATCCGCTCCTTGACCTTCTTGAGCCCGTAGTGGTCCTCGTTGAGCACCTTCTCCGCCTCGTTCACGTCCAGGCGGTCCTTGGTCTCCTCGTACCAGGGCAGGGAGAGGATCCAGTCGATGTAGTTGCGGACCACGGTGGCCTCGGCGCTCATCGGGCTCATCATCCGGAGCTTCTTCAGCTCCTTCTTCACCTTGAGCGTGGCCTCCTTGCTCATCCGCTTGTTCTTCAGCTTCTCGTCGATCTCCTGGATCTCGTTCTTGAACTCGTCGCGCTCGCCCAGCTCCTTCTGAATGGCCTGCATCTGCTCATTCAGGTAGTACTCCTTCTGGGTCTTCTCCATCTGCTTCTTGACCCGGGTGCGGATCTTCTTCTCCACCTGGAGGATCTCGATCTCGCCCTGCATCAATTCGTAGAGCTTCTCCAGCCGCTTGGCGGGAGACTCGGTCTCGAGCAGAGACTGCTTGTCGTTCAGCTTGAGCGAGAGCTGCGCCACGATGGTGTCGGCCAGCCGGGCGGGGTCGTCGATGGCGGCGACCTGCATCAACAGCTCCGGCGGGATCCGCTTGTTGAGCTTGACGAAGGCCTCGAACACCGAGTGCACCGAGCGCACCAGGGCCTCGATCTCCACGGTGCGGTCGACCACCTCCTGGGCTTCTTCGGCCTCCACCAGGAAGAAGCCTTCGTTGGGGAGGAAGCGCTTGATGCGCGCCCTTCGCACGCCCTCGACCAGCACCTTCACCGTCCCGTCGGGCAGGGGCAAGAGCTGGATGACGTGCCCGAGCGTACCGAAGTGGAAGATGTCGTCGGGCGCCGGCTCGTTGGTCTTGGCCTTCTTCTGCGCCGCGAGGAGGATGACGGCCTTGTCGTCGGCTCTCTTGTGGGCCATCGCGTCCTTGAGCGCCGCGATGGACTTCTCCCGCCCGACGAAGAGCGGGACCACCATGTGAGGGAAGACGATGATGTCGCGCAGCGGCAGCAGCGGCACCGCTTCGCCCAGCTTCTGCGATTCCTTCTTCTCGTCTCGTCCGAAGAACATTCGGTTTTGAGCTCCGGCCTTGGGACCGCCGATTTATAACACGGCGCCAATCGGGCCTCGTTCCTCTGATTGAGATTCCCGCCGCCGAGCGCCTGCCCGCCTCGCCGGCCCCTGGGTCGAACGCACCCTCGCCGAGGCGCCGGTCCCTCCCGGGGACACCGAGAGCGCCCTGAGGAGGAAGGCGATCTGGTCCGCCGAGGATTCGATCGAGCGGCGCACCTGGTCGGCGCCCCCGTGGCCGGCGTTCATCTCGATGCGCAGCCAGGTGGGAGCGCGGCCGGAGCCGAGCGTCTGGACAGCGGCGACGAACTTCCGGGCGTGCATCGGGTCCACCCGGTCGTCGTGGTCGGCCGACATCATGAGCAGCGGCGGGTAGCGGATCCCCTTCTGCACCCGGTGGTACGGCGAGTAGGCGTGGAGCACCTTGAAGTCCTCCTGCTTCTCTGGGTCGCCGTACTCGGGGATCCAGGTCTTCCCGCTGCCGAAGAGGTGGTAGCGGACCATGTCCAAGAGCGGCACCGCGCAGACCACCGCGCCGAAGAGCTCCGCCCGCTGGGTCATCGCCGCGCCCACCAGCAGCCCGCCGTTGCTGGCGCCCCGGATGGCGAGCTTGCCGGGCCGGGTGTAGCGCTCGCGGATGAGGTAGTCCGCCGCGGAGAGAAAGTCGTCGAAGACGTTCTGCTTGAGGTGCAGCTTGCCGGCGTCGTGCCAGGCCTTTCCGTACTCTCCCCCGCCGCGGAGGTTCGGCACCGCGTAGACGCCGCCCGCCTCGAGCCAGGGATAGATGAAGCTGTTGAAGCTGGGAGTGAGGCTCACATCGAAGCCGCCGTACCCGTACAGGAGCGTGGGGTTCTCGCCGTCCTTCGCGAGATCCTTGCGCCGGACGATGAACATCGAGATGCGGGTGCCATCCTTCGAGGGGTAGAACACCTGCTCCACCAGGTAAGGCGAAGGGTCGATCGGCACCTCGACCTTGGCCCACCGATCGGCTTTCCCGGTCTTCACCGAGGTCCGGTACACCTCGCGCGGCAAGGTGAAGGAGCTGAAAGCGAAGTACGCCTCGTCATCGTCTTCCAGCCCGGCCAGGTTGGAGGCGGTCCCCAGAGAAGGCAGCGCCACCGTGCGCACCGGTTTCCCCTCGAGGGTGAAGAGTCGAAGCTCGCTGGAGGCATCGCGGAGGTAGGAGACCGCGAGGTGCCCTCCCACCAGCGCGAAGCTCTCCATCGCCGCCTTGGGGTCCTCGGGGACGATCTCCTTCCACGTCTTCCGCTCGGGGCGCAAGCCGTGGGCCTTGAGGATGCGCTTGTTGGGGGCGCCCTCGTCGGTCATCACGTAGAGCTGGTCGCGCCAGGCGGCCACCTCGTACTTCGCGTCGCGTCCCTCCACCAACCTGCGGAAGGCCTTGTCCTTGCCCGTCCGGCGGAAGAAGAGATCGTTCTCGTTCCAGCCGCGGTCGACGGAGACGAAGAGGTACTTCCCGTCGCGGCTCAGCCCCTGCGAGAGGAAGGTGCTGGGGTTGCCGGTCCGCGGGTGGACCAGGGAATCCTTGCCCGGGTCCGCTCCCAAGCGGTGAAGGCGGATCTCGGTGAACCCGGGCCGCTCCGAGACGGCGATGGCCGGGTCGGTAGGGAGCCACTCGTAGTAGAAGGCGCGGCTGTCGGCAGTCCACGACGGCCGGGCGTACTTCCCGCCGGGGATCACGTCGATCTCCGACCACCTCCCGCTCTCCACGTCCATCACGTGCAGGGTGGACTCGTCGGCGGCGTTCGGCCTCTTGCCGAACACCACCTTCTTCCCGTCCCAGGATGGCACCCACACGCCCAGGGAGACCGTCCCGTCTTCTGACCAGGCGTTCGGATCGAGCAGGACCCTCTGGTGCCCGCGCTCGCCGTCTCGCCAGTAGACGACCGCCTTCTCCTTGTCCTTGTGGGTGCGGGAGTAAAAGGTGCGGCCCCCGCGCTTCACCGGCACCGAAACCGACTCGAGGTAATAGAGCTCGGTGTAGCGGCGGAGGAGCGCATCGCGGCCGGCGAGCTTCGCCAGCCGCTCGCGCGCGTAGGCGTCCTGCGACTTCATCCAGGCCTGGACTCGAGGGGCACGCTCGTCCTCCAGCCAGCGGTAGGGGTCGGTGAGCTTCACCCCGTGCCGAACATCTTCCAGCGGCTCGGCGAGCGTGGCGGGTGGAACTTCCTCCTTGGAGGCCGGGTAGTCGGCCATCGAGCGGCCGAGCGCGGCGGCCTCCTCGAGCTTGGAGCCCGCATGAGCAGCCGGCGCCTGGCCCGGAGGCGCCGGGGCCGGCTCCCTGCCGACCCCGGGGGGATGCGCACAGGACAGTGCGGCGGCGAGCAGCGCGCAGGGCAGTCTGTTCATCTCTCCCTCCGGCCGGACGTGCACGGCCCGGCGAGAAACCTTCGCACCAGGGCTTTGGCCTGACGAGCCGCATCGACCAGGCGCTCACCGCGAGCCAGCCCCACCGCAGTAGCGGAGGCGAAGCGGCAGCCGGTTCCGCGTTGCCAGGCGGTCCGGCGGAGCCTGGGCGCGGCGAGGGCAGTGGTGGTCCGGCCCGCACACACCAGATCGACCGCAGGCCCCGGCCCATGGCCACCCTTCACCACCACTCCGCCGAAGCCCAGCTCCGCGAGCCGCACCGCCGCGCGGGCAGCATCCTCGGGGCCGCGGAGGGGCCGAATCCACCCGAGCAGCTCTCGCGCCTCGAGCAAGTTGGGGGTGATCACCACCTTGGGAGAGGCGAGCGCCAGGTAGTCCCGCGCCAAAAGGAAAGAAAGCCGCCCGCCGCCGGAGGCGCGCACCACCGGATCCACCACCCAAGGGCCCGCGCAGCCAGCGAGGGCGCGGCGAATGGCGACGAGCGCGGCTCGCGTGGCCACCGCTCCGAGTTTGACCGCGTGAATCGGCCCGAGCTCGAGCAGCGCGGCGATCTGCGGCTCGAGAACACGGGGGGCCACCTTTTGGACGAAGAAGGTGCGCCGGCCCTGCGCGGTGAGGGCACTGGCGATGCCGAGAGGCAAGGCGCCGCAGGCGCGGATCGCCTCCAGGTCGGCGAGGAGCCCGGCGCGGCCGGAAGGCTCGAGCCCACCGATCGCCAGCACGGTGAGGTGGGCGGCCGCAGTGCCGGGAGGCCTCGGGGCGCCCTTCACCGCTTGTCCCGGGCGCGCTGGACGAGGCCGCGGTAGAGCCCGAGGTGCAAGGGGACGGTGTCGAGCATCAGCTCGGGGTGCCACTGCACGCCGACGGCGAAGCCACAGGAAGTGGCCTCGATGCCCTCCACCACGCCGTCCGGAGCTACGGCGGCCACCGCCACCTTCCGGCCGGGGGCCTTGACTGCCTGGTGGTGGGTGGAGTTCACCATCACCTGGCCCTTGCCGATCAGCTCGCAAAGGAGCGAGCCCTCCTTCACCTCGACGGGGTGATGGGGCTGGGAGCGATCGTGTTTCTGTTCGTGGTCGCGAGCGTTGGGGACCTCCCGGAGGATGTCCTGCACCAGGGTTTCGCCGAGCACCACGGCGAGGAGTTGCATGCCTCCGCAGACGCCGAGGATGGGGAGTTTCCGCGCCAAGGCGCCTTCGAGGAGGGCGCGTTCGAAACGGGTGCGCGCGGGCTTGGTGGGGCCGAGGCCATCGCGGGGCGTCTCTCCGTAAGCCTCTGGGGGGATATCGAAGGCCCCTCCGGTGACGAGGAGCCCTCCGATGCGGTCGAGGTAGGACTCGACGCAGGCCCGGTCGTCGGAGAATGGGAGCACCATGGGAAGGCCGCCGGCGCGGAACACCGCGTCGGCATAAAAGCTGCGGAGCCGGTACTCGGCAGCAGGGCCGGCTTCGATGTCGGGGGTAATCCCAATGCTGGGGCGGCGGCCGTGTCCGTGGTGCGGAATCATCGGGAGCTCAAGGCTAGCACCAACGCGACAGGCCCTCGACGCCCGACCGCCAGACCTTTCGGCCTCCCCGTCCGTTGAAGAGCCTCTTTCGGAGGTTCTTCATGCGTACCGCCATTCTCGCGCTGGCGCTCACCTCGTCGCTGGCCGCCGCCAACCCCACCCAGTACGCCCGCGCGGGCGAGTTCCGGGGGAAGCGGATTCTGTTCGTCAACTACTTCACCGAGGACTACAGCCGAAACGTTCCGCCCAAGCTCGAGGAGCTGGGCTTCCGCGTCGACGTTCGGGTCACCAAGGACCACCTGCCGAACCTGGACGCCTACGACCAGCTCTGGATGGTCTCCGACTGCTACGGCGGCGGGCGATTCGACGAGTCCGACATCCGCCGGATCGCCGAGTTCGTGAAGCGGGGGAAGGGCTTCTACAACTTGATGGACAACGTGCCGTGCATCCAGGAGGGCGCTCGGGTGGCGAAGGCGCTGCACGGTCTGGAGGTGAAGGGCGACTACTACGGGGACAAGCCGGTGCACGTGGTGCGCCCGGGCGAGGTCAAGCGGATGGTCGAGGAGGCAATGAAGAAGGAGGACATGGACACCCTCCTCAAGCTCCGCCGCGCCGGGTACCTGAACGGCAAGCTCTACGCCGAGGACCACGAGCTTTTGACCGGCATCGAGCGCATCTACGAGGGCATCACGCTCTGCCACCTCTCCGAGTCGCCGGAGATCGAAGTCATCCTGCGGGCGAGCGACAACCAACCTCTGGTGGGAATCTCCCGGCGCGGGAGGGAGAACGTGATCCACGACTGCGGCTACACCCGCCTGGCCAACCGCTGGAGCGAGTTCGAGCCGATCTCCGCCCGCTGGTACCAGAACGTGGCGGCCTACCTGCAAGGCAAGCGGAGGGCGGATCTGCCTCAGTGAGCGCGGCCTCGCTCGAAAGCGCGGGCCAGCTCGCGTGCCCGCCCGGCGATGTCCGGGGCGAGCAATAGGTCCGAGGCCACCGCCGCGCCGTGCACCCCGCAGGCGGCCACCTCTCGGATGTTCCGGAGGCCGATTCCCGAAATGGCCACCAAAGGCAGCGGGCTTTCCCGGGCCAGCTCCGCCAGGCCGGCCAGGCCCAAAAGTGGAACCGCCAGCCTCTTGGTGCCGCTCTCGAAGACCGGCCCTACCCCGGCGTAGTCCGCTCCGGCGGCTCGGGCCGCGCGCACCTCGGCGAGGTTTCGCGCCGTGACGCCGAGCAATCGGTGCGGCCCGAGGAGCGCCCTGGCGTTTTGGGCGGGGAGATCCTCCTCCCCTACGTGCGCTCCGTCCGCTCCGGCGAGCAAGGCCAGGTCGACCCGGTCGTTCACCAGGCAGAGGGCGCCGGCTACCCGGCAGAGGGCGACCACCCCGCGCGCTGCGGCCAGGGCCTCCCGGTCGGCGGTGCGCTTCATCCGCAGTTGCAGCACCCTGGCCCCACCATCGAGCAGCCGCTGCGCCTTCTCCTCGAGCGGCAGCTCGGGCCGGACGGAGTCGTCGCACAGGGCGTACAAACCCCGGGGAAGGCGGGCCTGGCGGCTTCCGTTCTCCACGGGCGCGCTGCTATAAGCCCGCCACGTTTTTTCTCAAAGCCTGCTCGAAAGGAGCACCGTGGCCGAAACCCTGGATCCGCGATTCACCGACAAGCGCACCTGCGAGCGCTATATCCGCAGCGGGCAGCTCGACGAGAAGGCGTTCGAGCGCCACCTCAAGTCCCTTCCCGACGTGGCGGAGAAGTCCGCCCCGGTGGAGACCACCATCGAAGCCGAGGGCGAGGAGGACGGGGGAGAGCCGGCTGGCGGATGAGCGCGGAGAAGCAGGGCGAAACCTTCGTGATGAGGGAGCCGGGCCCGCCCGACAAGCCGATCGA
Source organism: Myxococcales bacterium (assembly GCA_016191815.1). GTDB lineage: Bacteria > Myxococcota > Myxococcia > Myxococcales > Myxococcaceae > JACPVI01. Next base: position 28,382 of record JACPVI010000028.1, on the reverse strand, counting down.
GTTCAGCACCTTCGTCCTGGGTCTGGCCTCGACGGCGCTGATTCACCTCGGGGAGGCGCCCCACCCCGAGGCGGGCGAACCGAAGTTGGACCTGGTGCTGGCGCGCCAGAGCCTCGAGCTGCTCTCGCTCTTGCGTGAGAAGACCAAGGGCAACCTCACGCCTGAGGAGGAGCGCCTCTTCGAGGGCGTCCTCGCCGACCTTCGGTTCCGCTTCGTGGAGGCGAGCAAGCGGTGAGCCCAGAAGCGCCGGCGCGCCCGCGGCCGTCCGCCGCGCTCCCTCGGCCGGTGCGCAACGCCGCGTTCGGGTGTCTGGTGCTCGCCGGGATGGTGGGGTTCGGCGCCGCCCAGGAGATGGCGGTCTTGGCCAACCTCGCCGAGGCGCGGGAGAAAGCCGACACGGCTGCTCCCAGCTCGATGGAGCCGGAGCTCTACCGGGCGCTGGTGGAAGTGCAGCTCAAGGGCCTCGAGGGGATGCGCGCTTCCCGGCTGCTGATCATGGCCGCGCTCGCCACCGCCAGCGCCTTGTGCTTCGTCTCGGCGGTGCGGCTGTTGAGGCCGACCGGCCTCTCCAGGGAGAGCGTGCGCAGGCTCCTGGGGCGTTCGGCGCTGGCCGCGGCGGTCCTCCGGACGCTCGATGGGGCGCAGGCCACCGCTCTGATGCGCAAGGTGGGCGCCGCCTTCGCCCGCCTCACCGCGGACGCCCCCTGGGCCACCGGTGTGCCCGAAGGTTTCCGTTCGCTTTTGCCTCCCCTGATCGTCGCGGGAATGACCGCCCTCATCGCCGGCGGGTTTGCCGCGCTTTCGCTCTACTTCCGCTCCGAGAAGGTGAAGCAGATCGTCGCCTTCGCGGACCGCGGCCCGTAGGGTCGGCCTCTAAAGCCTCAGGCCTCGCCGCGCCGCTCGGCACCTGGCGGGAGGACTTGGAGCGCCGCCTGGGCTTGCCCGGGCCGAAACAGCTCCTCGAGGCTCTCCCCCGGCCGGCCGTCCAGCGGAAGGAGGACCGTCTTGGCGCGCGGGATGCGCACCAATTCCTCGCGAGTGACTCCGAGCACCTTGGCGAGGTGGCCCATCGGCCATCGGGACTTCAGCTTCTCGAAAGAGAGGTCGTCCAGCTCCTCGTCGTCGGGCAGCTCGGCGTCCAGGTAGTGAACCGTTTCGCCGCCGACCGGGCGACCCGCCCCGTAGCCGACCACCTGCTCCAGCTCCTCGGGGTCGAACACGTACGCGTGCACCGTGAGGTTCAGCTCGCTCGAGAGCAGCCTGGCCAAGGCGTGCCGGCGTCCGTACCAGCGCGCCCCCTTGCGGCCGTAGGTGAAGGGAGCATCGAAGGCCAGCCGCACCACCCGCGCCCTGGGCAGCGACGAGACGAGCAGCGAGCAGTCCTTGGGGCTCTCTGCTTCCTTGGCCAGCGCCTCGCGCGCCAGCCGCAAGAGATCCTCCGAATCGACCTCCGCCATCCTGCAGAGGTACCCGCCGTGCGCTTCCACCCTTTTCCCCCGCTTTTCAGCGCAAAAAAGATGCGCGCGTATACGCGAACTCGGCGCCGGCCACAACAGGGCAGGCGGGAAAAACCCTGTGGCGTCGCGATGTTGTGACGCGTCGCGCAACGGGTTGCGACGACCTCGCTCGCCGTTAGGTTGGGCCCATGCGACTTGACCGGTACACGCTGAAAGCCCAGGAGGCGATCCAGGAGGGCCAGGCGCTCGCCCGGCGGGCGAACCACCCCAACTACGAGCCGGAGCACCTGGCGAAGGCGCTGCTCTCGCAGGAGGAAGGCGTGGCGGTTCCGGTGCTGAGGAAGATCGGCGCCGAGGTGCGGCTGTTCTCCGCGCGGGTGGACGAGGCGCTCTCCAAGCTGCCCAAGGTGCAGGGCGGGGAGGGCGCGGTGCTCTCGCAGCGGCTGTTGCGGACCTTCGACCGGGCGGAGGACGAGGCGAAGGCGCTCAAGGACGAGTACGTGTCCTCGGAGCACCTGCTCCTGGCGCTTTCGCAGGACAAGGGGGCGGTGGGGGAGGCGCTTAGGGCTTCGGGGGTGACGCGGGAGCGGGTGTTGGCGGTGCTCAAGGACGTGCGGGGGGCTGGGCGGGTGACCACCCAGGAGGCCGAGGCCACCTACCGGGCGCTGGAGAAGTACGGGCGCGATCTCACCGAGCTGGCGCGGGCGGGGAAGCTCGACCCGGTGATCGGGCGGGACGAGGAGATCCGCCGCTGCGTGCAGGTCCTGTCCAGGCGGACGAAGAACAACCCGGTGTTGATCGGCGAGCCGGGCGTGGGGAAGACGGCGATCGTGGAGGGGCTCGCCCGGCGCATCGTGGACGGCGATGTGCCCGAGGGGCTGAAGAACAAGCGGCTGGTGGCGCTGGACATGGGCGCCTTGGTGGCGGGGACCAAGTTCCGCGGCGAGTTCGAGGAGCGGCTGAAGGCGGTGCTCAAGGAGGTGACCTCGAGGGAAGGGGAGATCGTCCTCTTCATCGACGAGCTGCACACGGTGGTGGGCGCGGGGCGGGCGGAGGGCTCGATGGACGCGAGCAACATGCTCAAGCCGGCGCTGGCCCGGGGGGAGCTGCACTGCATCGGCGCCACCACTTTGGACGAGTACCGGAAGAACATCGAGAGGGACGCGGCGCTGGAGCGGCGTTTCCAGCCGGTGCAGGTCGGCGAGCCGACGGTGCACGACACCATCAGCATCCTGCGCGGGCTGAAGGAGCGCTACGAGGTGCACCACGGGGTGCGGATCCAGGATTCGGCGCTGGTGGCGGCGGCGACGCTCTCCAACCGGTACATCTCGGACCGCTTCTTGCCGGACAAGGCGATCGACCTGGTCGACGAGGCCGCCAGCCGGCTGCGGATCGAGATCGACTCGATGCCGACGGAGATCGATGACGTCCGCCGGCGGATCATCCAGCTCGAGATCGAGCGCGAGGGGCTGAAGAAGGAGACCGATCCCACCTCGCGCGAGCGGCTGGGGGAGGTGGAGAGGCAGCTCGCCCACCTGAACGAGGAGTTCTCCCGGCTCAAGTCGCACTGGGAGGCGGAGAAGCAGGCCATCCGCCAGCTCCACGCGCTCAAGGAGAAGATCGAGCGGGCCAAGGGAGACCAGGCGATCGCCGAGCGCCAGGGCGATCTCAACCGCGCGGCGGAGCTGAAGTTCGGGGTTGTCCCTTCACTGGAGAAGGAGCTCGCTCAGGCGAACGCGAAGCTGGCCGAGCTGCAGGAGAAGCAGCGCTTCCTCAAGGAGGAGGTCGATTCGGAGGACATCGCCGAGGTGGTGGCGAAGTGGACCGGCATTCCGGTGACCAAGCTGCTCGAGGGCGAGGTGGAGAAGCTGGTGCAGATGGAGGAGCGGCTCACGCAGCGGGTGATCGGCCAGCGGGCGGCGATCGGCGCGGTGTCCAACGCGGTCCGGCGTGCCCGGAGCGGGCTGCAGGACCCGAACCGGCCGATCGGCTCGTTCATCTTCCTGGGGCCCACCGGGGTGGGGAAGACGGAGACCGCCAAGGCCCTGGCAGAGTTCCTCTTCGACGACGAGCAGGCGATGGTGCGGATCGACATGTCCGAGTACATGGAGAAGCACTCCGTGGCTCGGCTGATCGGCGCGCCGCCTGGATACGTGGGCTACGAGGAGGGCGGTCAGCTCACCGAGGCGGTGCGGCGGCGCCCGTATTCGGTGGTGCTCTTCGACGAGATCGAGAAGGCGCACCACGACGTGTTCAACCTCCTCTTGCAGATCCTCGACGAGGGCAGGCTGACGGACGGGCATGGGCGGACGGTGGACTTCAAGAACGCCGTGCTGATCATGACCTCCAACCTCGGGTCGAGTTACATCCAGGAGGCGATGGCGGCCCGCGGCGCGCTGGACGAGCGGACCAAGTCTCTGGTGATGGACGCGCTCCGGGAGCAGTTCCGCCCCGAGTTCCTGAATCGGGTAGACGAGGTGGTGCTCTTCGAGTCGCTGCGGAAGGAGGAGATCCACCGCATCGTGGAGCTGCAGATCTCCCGGTTGTCGAGGTTGTTGGAGGAGAAGCGGCTGTCGATGGAGGTGGCCGACTCAGCGAAGGAGCTGTTGGCGGATCGCGGGTACGACCCGGTGTTCGGGGCGCGGCCGCTCAAGCGGGCGGTGCAGCGTTACCTGCAGGACCCGCTGGCGCTGAAGATCCTCAAGGGCGAGCTGACGCCGGGGGACATCGTGGTGGTGGAGGCGGGCAAGGACGAGCTGCGGATGACGCGAAAGTAGTCCACCTCTCTCCCGGGCGTGCGGGAGAAGGAAAGGGGGAGGGCGCCGTTCATCCTGTCCCGGTCCCGTCCTTCTTGGCCTCCGTGGGCGCCTCCGAAGCTGGAGAGATCGGCTTCTCCTCTCGCCGGGCGGCGAGCCTGGCCGCCTCCGCAGCGAACTCCTCATACTGGGCCTTCCGCGCCTCCGCCGCCTGCGCGGCCCGCTCGTGCGCCCTCTGCGCCGCCGAGCGCCCTTTGAGCACCGCCCACCGGCCGAGGACAACGCCGGCCGCGAGCGAGAGGAGCCTGAGCGAAAGGTCGAGCCAGTTTCGGAACGGCTCCTCCATTCCGCCGGTGGCGAGGTTGACGCCGACCACGAAGACCTCTCCGGTCAGAGCCGATCCGATGGCGGTTCGCCACGGCCTGAGGTCGAAGGCGCGCGCCGAGGCGTAGCAGAGGCCTGGGAGCACTCCGTATACCCATAGGCGGGAAACCAGCGCGTGGGCGAAGATGGCGAGCCATGCCGAGCCCGCCTGCCGCACCAGCGGCCCGAGCCAGCCGGTCAGGCTCGCGGAGACAATAGAGCCCACCACCACCGCCGCGAATCCGAGCCCGACGGTGAGCTGGAGCCGGCGCACGCGGTTCCTGACCGGCTCGAGCAGGCCCTTTCGACGCTCCACCACGCCTCCGCAGAGTACTCGACCGGCTCAGTCTTCCTCTACCAGTCGCTGCGGGCGACCTTGCCCGTAGAAGACTTCCACCAGGTACAGCCCGTGCGCCGGGGCGGTAGGGCCCGAGCGGGTGCGGTCCCGTGCTTCGAGCACCTCCGCCATCCATCCGATCGGCCGCCTGCCCTTTCCCACTTCGGCCAGGCTGCCGACGAGGTTCCGAACCATGTGCCTGAGGAAGGCGGTTCCATCCACGGTGACGGACAGCTCGTCGCCGGAGGCGCCCTCAATCGCGAGGGCTCTGATCTCGCGCACGGGGTGCTTGGCCTGGCAGACCGCGGCGCGGAAGGAGGAGAAGTCGTATCGGCCCACGAGGCAAGCGGCCGCCTCGCGCATCGCCACCAAGTCCAGCGGTTGGAAGAGCTCCCAGTGCGTTCGCCGGCGCAGAGGCGAGCGGCCCCGGCGGTTGCTGATGAGATAGCGGTACCGCTTCCCCAGCGACCAGCGGCGAGGATCGAAGTCCGGCGGCACCTCTTCCGCGCGGAGCACAGCGATGTCCTCCGGCAGCAGCCCGTTGAGGCCCAGGGTGTACGCCGTGAGAGGCAGCTCACGAGGAGAGGTGAAACAGGCGACCTGGCCGAGTGCGTGCACACCGGCGTCCGTCCGCCCCGCCGCTTCCACCCGGACTCTTCCTCCAAGCAGTTCGGCGAGCGCCGCCTCGACGAGCTCCTGGACCGAGGGGCCGTTCGGCTGGACCTGCCAGCCCACGTAGGCGGTGCCCTCATACTCCAGTGTCAGCTTGATCCGAGGCATCGTTTCGTCCTGGGTACTCTGCCGACGTGGCCTGAGCGTGCTCGAGGCCAGGCTGGGGTGGGGCCTGCAGGTGCGCGATAATCGTAAACGTTACGATTACCGGAACCAGGAAGATTCAGTAACAATCTAGGGCGATTGGCGCAGGCAACCGCAATCGTAACGTTGACGATTACCATGTCTTCGCCGCCGCAGTCCTCGTCGCCCTCGGCGCACCCGCCGCCCTGGCCGAGGCAGATGGAGGCACCTCGCCGTTCGATGGCTGGGCCAGCGAGTGGGACGGAACTGACGGCGGCTACCAGTTGTCTTGGGGGTGCGTCGTGATGCACCTGGGCGACATCCAGGCGCTCTTCGATCGAGTCCCCGAAGGGACCATGGTGGTCTTGTTCTGATGCCGGCCGACGTCTTCCTCATGCTCTGCTCGAGCGGGATCGCCCTGGTCGCCTCGCTCATGTTCCTGGTCAACGACCGCGTCCCAAAGGACCCGCCGGACGATCCGTCTCGCTGGGTCAGCTTCCGGCTGCCGCCGCTCCGCACTCCTCCCCCGCTTCCATCGGAGCGGAGCCGCTGCGAGCTGGCGATGCCGCTGCCCGGCTCCCGCCTGCGGATGACCCTCTGCTGCCTCGGCCGCGGCGAGCAGTGGGAGGTGACCGTCGAATCCGAGCCGCTCCCCGACAGCCCCGCCCTGCAGATCCGCTCGGACTCCGGCGGCGTCCTCCGCGGCTCGGGCTCGGTGCACGATCTCCGCTGGCACGGCCGGGCGGGCCTGGCGAGCAGGGCCCGCGCCCAGTGGAAGCGACCTCCTGGACGCGCTTGAAGCTCAGCGGAACTTGAGCCAGCCGCGCAGCACTTCTTGCACCAGCGCCTGAACCGTCACTCCGTTTCGCTGGGCGATCTCCATGAGCTGCGCCAGCTCCGCCGGCTCCATCGCAAGGGCCAGCGCGCGCTCCTGGGATCTCTGCCGCGTGGTGTCTTCGCCGGGCTTCTCGGCCTGGACCAGCAAGGGCTCGAGGTTCGAGATGATCTCCTCCGGCTCGTCGGAAGCCTCGCCGTCCCGCTCGGCGAGCCGCGCCTTCTCCTCCTCCATCTCGTCGAAGAAGAGCTGCTTGAGGAAGTTCGACAGGTGGATGTTGGAGGGCGTGAACTCGTACTGGGACAAGAACTGGTCGATGTCGTACTGCATGTCCCAGGCGGTCTGGTACCGCCGGTCGCGATCCTTGTCCAACGACTTCATCAGGATCGCCTCGACCGCCTCCGGGATGTCGGCCTTGAAGTACGAGGGCGCGTAGATCTTCCCCTCGGTGATGCTCTTGAGGATGGCCACCTCGGACTCGCCGGTGAACAGCTTGAAGCCGGTGATCCACTCGTAGAGGACCACTCCCAAGGAGAAGAGGTCGCTCCGGCAGTCGAGCGGCTTGCCCATGCACTGCTCTGGGCTCATGTAGCTGAGCTTCCCCTTGATCTCCCCTGCCCGGGTCTGCTCGATCTGGTTTGCCGCCTTGGCGATGCCGAAGTCGAGCACCTTCACCGTGCCGTCGAAGGAGACGAAGATGTTCTCCGGCGTCACGTCGCGGTGGACGATGTTCAGCGGGTTGCCGTACATGTCCACCTTCTGGTGGGCGTAGTAGAGCCCCTCGCACACCGAGGAGGCGATCTTCAGCGCGTACACCATGGGGAAGGGGATCCCCATCGAGTCGGCCTTGGGGATCACCCTCCGCATGTCCCGGCCGAAGATGTACTCCATGGCGATGAAGTAGCTCTCGCCGATCTTCCCGAGATCGTAGATCTGCACGATGTTCGGGTGGTTGAGCTGGGCGGCGAGCTTCGCCTCGTTGAGGAACATCTTCACGAAGCTGGCCTGCTTGGACAGGTGCGGCCGGATCCGCTTGATGACGATGGTCTTCTCGAAGCCCTCCAGGCCGGCCTGGCGGGCGAGGAAGATCTCCGCCATCCCGCCCACCGCGATGCGGTCCACGAGCGTGTACTTCCCGAAGCGAACCGCGTCCCGGCGGGGGCTCGTCTGCTGGGCTACCGGCATCTGCCTTCCGAGGATATCGCCCGTCCGGCGCTCCACCTAGCTTCCAGCAGCGCCGGCATCGAGGCGCACCCCCAGCACCTTGAGCGGCCCCTCGCCACGAGTGGGGAAGTCCATCGCGGGGGCGGCCAGCCGGGCGAGCACCTTCGCAGGGCGGCCGCACCCATGGAGGGCGCCGAGCACCGTCCGCTCGAGCTCCCTGCGCCGAAGCGAGGTGAGGTTGCAGGAGGCGAGGATCAGCCCTCCTCGGGCGACCACCTTCTCGGCCAGCTCCAAAAGGCGCCCGTAGTCCCGGGCGGCCGAGAAGGGCCTCTTGCCGGAGGTGGCGAACGAAGGCGGGTCCAGCACCAAGAGGTCGAAGGCCTCCCCGCGCTTTCGAAGCCTGGAGAGCCACTCCATCACATCCCCGGCGAGGTAGTCCGAGCGCCCCTCGGGGAGGGCGTTCAGCTCGGCGTTGCGGCGGCCCCACTCCAAGGCCCGCCGCGACAGATCCACGTTCACCGCTCGGGTGGCCCCTCCCGCCAGCGCCGCCACGCCGAAGCCGCAGGTGTAGGCGAAGCAGTTGAGCACCGTCCGGCCGCCGGCGTGCTCCCGGACGAACCGGCGAGCCTCGCGGGAGTCGAGGTACAGGCCCACCGAAAGCCCGTTGGGAGGCCTGATCTCGAAGGCGAGTCCCTCCTCGCGCACCACCAGGGCCTCCACCGGCTCTCCGCGGAACGGTGATTCCGGCGCGACGCGCGACAGCTCTACCGCGGAGCGCTTCGCCTCCTTGGGGCGCCTCTTGAGGTACAAGGACCGCGGGCCACATGCCTGCATCAAAGCGTCGGCGATGGCCGCTTCCTCCTGGGAGCTGAGCAGCCGATACAGGCTGAGCACGGCCACCCCGTCGAACCAGTCCACCGCGATGCCGGGAAGGCCATCTCCCTCGCCGTTCACCAGCCGGTAGGCGGTGGTGCGCTCGCCGAAGCGGCGGCGCGAGGCGGCGGCGGAGAACTGCTGGCTGAGCGTCACGCGGGGGGAGGCAGGGTGTCCGCGCGCGACCAAGCGCTCTCCAGGGCGCGGGCGGCCTCGCGGGCCAGCTCGAGGTAGTCGGCTCCCAAAAGTTGCCCTTCGCGGACCGTCACTCTCCCGCCCACCACGGTCCAGGCCACCGGCGCCTGCCCGAGCTGCTGGAGCAGGTGGGGCGCGCTTCCGCCATCGCCCACGGTGGAGGGGACGTGGTCGAACACCACCAGGTCGGCCAAGCTGCCGTCCTCCACGCTGCCCGAGGGAGCCCCGAAGAGCATCGAGCAGAGCTCCGCCGGCCCGCCGACGAAGAGCTGCGCGAGGAGCCCATCGGGGTCGAGCAGCCTCCCGGAGCGCGCGAGGGCGATCACGCCGGTGAGTGCCGCGTGCAGCTCCTCCCAGAGGGTGCCGCAGCCGCCGGTGCCCAGGCCGACCAACCCCTGGTGGGCGAGCAGGGCCTCCGTTCCGCCCCAGCTGGCCTCGGCCAAGGACTCCCGGGCGCTCAGCGCCACCACGGTGCGGCTCTTCGCCAACCGCTGCGCCTCGCTGCGGTCGATGGCGCGGGCGTGCGCGGCCACCGCTCCTGGTCCGAGCAGCCCGAAATAGTCGAGGCGGTTGACCACCCGCTTGCCGTAACGGCTGTAGGTGACGGTGAGGTCGTCGTCGTTCTCCGCCAGATGGCAGTGGACTCCGACGCCGATCTCTTCTCGGGCGCGGCCGAGTCTCCGCAAAAGCTCGTCGTCGCACAGGTGCGAGGAATGGAAGCCCAGGGCCCCTCGCACCAGCGAATGTCCCTTCCGCTCGCGCGCGTAGTGGGCGTTGGCCTCGAGCTGCTCGAGCGCCGCCGCCTCGCCGAGGGCGCTGGAGCTCGCGTGGCTGTTGACGAGCCGGGCACCGAGCCGCTCGGCGGTGCGAGCCTGGACGGCGAGCGAGTCTCCGACCGCCTTGGGCGCGTGGAGCAGCTCCACGGACATGGTAACTCCCGAGCGGAGCGCGCGGGCGAGGGCGAAGGCGGTCAGCGCCTCCACCTCGGCCGACGAGAGGTCGCGCTCGATCCGGTGCCGCAGCTCCAGCCGCGCCGCGGGGGGACGCAGCATGAGGTCGCCCGAGAGGGGAGCGACCTGTCCTCCGACGAGGTGGGCGTGGCAGTCGACCAGGCCCGAAGTCACCAACCGCCCGCGGCAGGAGACCTCCCAGTCGCCGGGCAAGGTGGGAATCTCCTCGTCCGGGGCCACTTTCGAGACGCGGGTGCCCTGGACGAGGATCGCCATTCCCGCCCGGACGCGGCCGTCCGCGCGGAAGATGCTGCAGCCCTTGAGAACCAGGCGGCCTTCCATGAGTTCGCGGGGAGTATATTGGCCGGGAAGCGAACGCACCGCCAGAATCCCCACCCCGGGAGTCAACTGGCAGGCGGGTTATAGTCGCGCGGCGATGCGGCGCGGCGCGGGGGTAGACCGGAAGTGACTGGCCGCCTCGACCGTCCGGGTCCGTTCTGGGCGGCGGCGGCGGCTCTGGCGCTCGTGGCGCTCTGGGCCCGGCTGGCGGGCATCGGCAACGTGCTCACCGCTGGCGGCGTCTTCCTCAAGCCCACCGACTCGCACTACTACGTCCGCTTCGCGCTCTTACAGCTCACCTCTTTCCCCGGCTTCGCCTCGTTCGACGCCTACGTCAACTTCCCCGAGGGGGCGCGAATCTACTGGCCGCCGCTCCACACCTGGCTGGTCACGGCGGCGGTGTGGCTTTCCGGCTCGCGCGGCCCCGAGGCGGGCGCGGCCTTCGTGGGCCCGCTGGTGGCGATGGCCGAGTTGCTGCTCGTAGGGGTCCTCGCGCGGCGGACGTACGGCGGAGCGACGGCGCTGGTGGCGATGCTGGGGCTGGCGCTGATCCCGGTGTCGATCGAGTCCAGCGCGCTGGGGAACGCCGACCATCATGTGCACGAGCCCTTTCTGGCGGCGGCGCTGGCGGTGCTGCTCGCGCGGGCGGTGGGTGGAGGCTTGTGCAAGGCGGCCAGCGGGGAGTTGCCGGCGGCGGCCGGTGGAGAGTTGCGCGCGGCGGTGCTGGCCGGGCTCTTGCTCGGCGCCTCGAGGCTCCTCACCACGCTCACGGTGGCGCTGATCCCGTGCGCGGCGGCGGGCCTGGCGCTCGCGGCGGTGGTTGCGCGGGAACGGAGGGGGAACATCTCCCGGGCGGCGGTGTGGTGCGGCACGTCGGCGGCGCTGTCGCTCTGGCTCGGCGCGGCGCTCTTCGGCCGGCTAGCCTCTTTGGAGTACGTGGAGTTGTCCTCCTTCCCGCCGGTGCTGGCGATCGGCTGCTTCGGGCTGGTGGCGGCCCTCACCCCATCCCCTCTCCCGCGAGCGGGAGAAGGACTCACCCGCTGCTTGCGTCCATGGGCGCTCGCGCCGACCGCGGTGGCCATCGCCGCGATGGGCTGGCAGGCCTTACGCGCCTCGTCGCATCTCCTCGGAGGCGACCCGCTGATGGCCCTCGCGGCGGAGTCGCAGCCGCTCTTCCGCTACCTCGACTGGACGGTGGATCTGCTCGGAGTCTCCCTCCTCCTCCTCCCGCTCGCGGTGGCCGGTGCGGCGAGAGCGCTGAAGAGGGCGCCTGCGCTCGCCCCTCCGCTCGCCTTCTCGGTGCTGCTGGCGGCTCTGGCGTTCCTCGCCCAAGCCCGCTTCACCCAGGCGCTGGCCGGAGCAGTCTCCGTGCTGGCGCCACTCGCCCTGCCAAAGCTCTTCGAAGGCGCCTCACCTCGCGTGGCGAGGCTCGCTTTCGGGTTGGCGGTGCTGGCGGCGCTGTCCTTCGCTCCAGCGCTGACTCCCATTCCTCCTCCGGCGGAGCCGGGCCACGAGGCGCTGGTCCGCTCCACGATGAGGTGGCTTCGAGAGCACACGCCGCCGCCAGGAGAGCCGCCGAGCTACGCGGTGGTGGCCCACCACGACATGGGCCACCTCTTGACTCTTTGGGCGGAGCGGCCGGCGGTGGCCACTCCCTTCTCCCAGGCGCCATGGCACCTGGCCGGCAACGCCCGCGCCTCGGCGGTGATGGCCGCCTGCGACGATGACGAGGCCTACCAGTTGGCGAAGGCGACCGGGGCCCGCTACGTCCTGGCGAATCCGTTCTACGGCATCCTCGGCCGTCCGGAGGCCGAGGACGAGCGGACGCTGGCGCGGCGCCTCCTCGATCAAGGGGGGATGGCCACCTCTCGCTCTGTGGCCACGGCGCACTTCCGGCTGGTCCACGACTCGCCCGAGCAGCGGCTCCGGGGGAAGCAGGGAAGCTGGGCGCGGGTGTTCGAGGTGGTGCCCGGCGCGACGCTGCATGGCCGGGCGACGCCTTCGGCGGAGGTGGTGGCGCGGCTCCAACTGGTCACCAATCTGGGCCGCTCGCTCGAGTACGAGCGCCGGGGGCTGGCCTCGCCGTCGGGAGACTTCGAGCTCCTGGTGGCGTACCCGAGCTACGGGCAGGCCGAGGTGCGGGCGGGGGGGCCGTACCTCCTGGAGTCGGCCGGCAAGTCAGTGCGGGTGCAGGTACTGGAGCAAGCAGCAGCGACGGGAGAGCGCATTCGGGTGGTGGGGCTCGAGTAGGCCAGAAGCGGTCAGTAGGCGTTGTTCAGGCCGAAGTTCTGCATGGCCTTGTTTTCCAACTGGCCCTGCCGGGAGGTGGAGGCGCGCTGCGCCACGCTGTCCTGGCCGGCGAGCGCGTCGGCCGACATGCCGAACAGCTTGCGGATGTTGTCGCCGAAGAGGGTGATGACGCCGATCGCCGCGATGGCGATCAGCGCGACGATGATGATGTACTCGGTCATTCCCTGGCCACGGTTCCTGCGGATTCTCTTTTGGGTCTTCATTCTGTCCTCGCTGGCGATCGAGCACGCCGGTTCGGCGCACGCGGGAGGAAGAGTAAGATGGCGCTCGCCTGCTCTCTATACGTCAACGGGAGGATGCCGGCGGATCCAGCAATTTCGAGCGCTTAGGCCATGATCGAGGCGGTTGACTACTTCTCGAACCACTCCTTGAAGCTGCGTTTCCCCTGGAGGCTGTACCACGGGCCGATCATCGGGGCGGCGAAAGAGGCGATCGAGGAGCAGGTGGAGCCGAGGGTGCTCAACTACGGCTCGGGGCCGTTCCGGGAGCTTCCCTTGTTGCCGAGGGCCGCGCGGTACACCGCCTGCGACATCGACGCGCGGGCGATCGGCGAGGCGCGCGAGCGCTACGGAGCGGGGTTGGCCGGGGCGGACGTGGTCCCCGCCTCGGGCCCGCTGCCGTACGCGGAGGGCTCGTTCGACCTGGTGCTCTCGATGGACGTGGTGGAGCACCTCGCCGAGCCGCTGCGCCACCTCCGAGAGGCGGCGCGCGTGCTCAGGCCCGGCGGGCGCCTCCTCCTCACCACGCCCAACTACGGCTCCAGCTCGCTGCGGCTTCTGGAGCGGACGCTGCTCGAGGGCATCGCCAGGCTGCAGGGCTTCAGCCGCAGGCGGCTGCATCCCGGCAAGCTCAGGGCCGGCGAGCTGCGCGGATTGCTCACCGAGGCGGGGCTGGAGGAGTTGCTGATCCGCGAGCTGTCCTTCGGCTGGGTCTTGGCCGCGTCGGGGACGAAGGGCGAAAGGCGCCGATGAGCGAGGAGATAAGCCTCGAGGACTTCCTGCGCTACTTCCCCTATGCGCCCACCGCGCTCTCCATCAAGGAGTGCGTGCGGCTCAAGGCGATGCGTGGCGTGGTGTGCCCCGGGCCGATCCTCGATGTGGGGTGCGGGGACGGGCTGTTCGCCAAGCTGGCCTTCCACGACGCGGAGGTGTGGGGCATCGACATCGACGCCGACGAGGGAAGGCGGGCCCAGGCGTCGAGGGCCTACTCGCAGATCGTCCTCGCGGACATCACCCGGGCGCGGCTGCCCGACTCCTTCTTCGGCTCGTGCGTGGCGAACTGCTCGCTCGAGCACGTGCCCCAGCTCGCCGCCGCGCTGGAGAACATCCGCGCCAGCTTGAGGGTGGGCGCCTCGGTGCACGCCTTCCTGCCCAACCGCGACTGGGCGAGCCACTTTCTCTCCGCGCGCGCGCTTTCGCGGGCGGGCTTCGGGCGGCTGTCGCTCACTTTGCAGAACGCGGTGAACGGCGTCTTCCAGCACCATCACCTGGAGGACGCCGACGGCTGGCGGAGGCGCTTCGAGCGCGCCGGCTTCGAGGTGACCAGCGTGCAGCCGGTGGGGAGCACCGCTTCCACGGTGGCCTTCGAGGTGTTCCTCGCGCCGTCGCTCTTGGGCCTGCTCAGCCGGCGGCTCACCGGGAGGTGGGCGCTCTCGCCGAAGGCGCGGAGGCTCTTCGCCTCGCCGGTGTACGGGCTGGTCCGCGCGGTGCTCGCCACGAGCGGTGAGGATGCGCCGAGCGCGGAGTTCCTCCTCTCGGCGTGCCGGAGCCGCTGAGCTGGAAGTCAGGTCCGCCGGCTCCGCCGCAGCAACAACACCATCGCGACACCGAGGGCCACCGCAGAGACCGATAGGCCCATCGCGAACGACGCCGGCCGGTAGCGCATCACCACTTGGTGCTTGCCCTTGGGCACCTCCACTGCCCGGAGCAGGTAGTCGGCCCTTTGCAGGGGGGCCTCTTCGCCGTCCACCGTGGCGGTCCATCCGGGGTAATGCTGATCGGTGACCACCAGGTACCCGCGCGCGCAGGCATCGACTTCCACCTCGAGGTGCTCGGGCCGCGGCTCCACGAGCGCGGCGGTCGAGGTGCAGTCCGACTCCACATCGATGGGCTCGCCATCGGCGAGGAAGGCGGTTTTCCTGAATGGCTGCTCGGCGGATCGTGCCGCGCTCAGCGCCTCGGCGTCGCTCGACACCACCGACCGGTGCACCACGAAGGCCCGCGGAAGGGCAGTGTCCGAGCGGTACAGCCGGACTTCCCTCATGCCTTCTCTAGCCAGGGCGAGGTCCGGGAACGGCGCCGCGCCCTCCCGGACGAAGTGACTGACGCCCAACAGATCGTACGCCGCCCTGGGCCTCCCCTCGAGCAAGACGTCCAGCCGGTACGGCTCTCGGCCGCCATAGCCCTCCACCGTGCGGAGGCCTTCCTCGAGGTGTCGCAGCAGCACCAGGTCCTGCCGGCTGTCGGCCACGCGCACCTCGGCGTCGGGAAGCTGCACGCTGAGCCGCCCGTGCGGCCCGGCGCGGACCGCCTCCGCCAGCCGCGAAGGCGCGAAGAGCTCCTCCGTGGTGGCGTAGCCGGCGGAGGGAAGCAGCAGGTGGGCGAGGCCCAGCTCAATCAACGCCGCCGCGGCGATGGCCAGGCGCACCCGGGCTGGCCGCCGGATTCCTCCGGGGACGGCGAAGAAGGCCACCGCCGCCGCTCCAAGGGCCAGGCTGAACCAGAAGAAGCCTGACTGGGCGCCCGCGCGCAACGGGAGCCAGCGCACCAGCGGCACCCCGGCCATGGCGAGGGCGACGGTGGAGGCGAGGGCGATGGCGGCGCGGCGGGGAGAGGGCCGCACCGATCGGGCCCAGGCGGCGATGCGCTCCAGGCCGAAGGCCGAGAGGACGCTGGCGCAGAACGCGGCGCCCACCGCGTACTTCACCGGATAGCGGAAGAGGGAGAGGGGCGGCAGGGCGAGCAGCCACCGGGAGGGCGCGAAGTTCTCCCCGAGGCTCAGCGCGAGAAACAGCAGCCCTCCGATCAGGAAGGGCAACAGCTTTCTAGGGACTCCTCTCTCCCGCTTGCGGGAGAGGGTCAGGGTGAGGATCGCCAGGACCGAGCAAAGCGAGCCGATGAAGAGGCTGGTGAGGAACCATTGATCTTTCCCCCAATATCCCTCCCGAGGGTGATCGGCCAGCGGCCAGGCCATCGACAAGAGTTGGTGGAAGGAGACCGACCACTCCAGCTGATCCGGCAAGGCGGAAGGCGCTCGCCACTGGAGCACCAACTCGGCGCCGGGGATGAGCACCAAGGCGCCAATCGCCGACCCGAGCAGCAGCGAGCCGCCGAGCAAAAGCCCCGCGCGCACCCGACGCCTTGCGGCCACCAAAAACCCCATGGCGAGCAGCACCTGCCAAAGCGTCGTCTCCGGCGAGCCGGAGAGGACCGAGGCTCCCAGCGCGAGCGCGAGCCAGCCGGCGCTCCTTCTCCCCGGAGCGCGCGCGACGGCGAGCGCGGCGGCGAGGACGAAGCCGCTCCAGGAGGCGGCCGCGAACAGGTTCTGGTACTCGGCGAGCCGGGTGAGGAGCAGCGAAAACGCGAAGCCGCCGCCGGCCAGCGCTGCCGAGGCGGGCCGAGCCCCCAGCCTCCGCGCGATGAGGTAGGCGCCGCCCGCAGCGACGGCGCCGTGGAGCACCGCCTGGAGGTTGACTCCCCAGCCGGGGCCGAAGGCGATCACGCACAAGAGGTGCGGCGGGTAGAAGACCTGCGAATACAACGTGGCCGCGAAGGGCTGGCCGAGCCGCACGCTCGAGGTCCACAGCGGCAGCTCGAAGGCGGACAGCCGCTCTGCGAGATAGGCCGCCTCCGGCATGAAGATTCGGAACCCGTCGCGCCCCGCCAACAGCTCGCCCCGGAGCAGATGCCGGTGCACCAGCGCGAGCGCCCCGGCGAGGGAAAGCCAGAGCGCCCAGCGCCTGCTCACCAACTCCTCCGCGGAGCCATGGCGGCCGAGTGTAGCTGACCGAAGTTGGACCGCGCGCCTCCAAGCGCCCTTCCCCCGCTCGGCCGGTGGTGATAGTCGGCGCTCAACGGATGGAATCCCGCCTCCTCGAGATGGCGCAGCTCTGCTGGTCCGAGGACCAAAGGCTCGTGGCGGCCGAGGGAGCATGCGAGCGGGTGCTGAAATCTGCTCCCGAGCAGCTTCTGGGCAAGAGCTTGCACGAGGCCCTGGTGGTGGACCCAAAGCGCGCGCAGGAACTGGACGCCGCCGCAAGGGCGAACCGCGGAGCGGTGGAGTTCGTGCGCTGCCGGGTGGGCGAGGCGAGCGCGTGGATGCGGCTTTCGCTTGGCCTCTCCTCCGGCCTCGCCACCGCGGTGGTGGTGGACCTCGAGGCCCTGCTCGCCGGAGCCCCGCCGCTGCAGATTTCCCGGCTGTCCTCCTCCTTGAGCCACGAGATCCGCAATCCGCTCTCCTCGGTGAAGATGGCGGTGCAGACGCTGGCGCGCCACACCGGCCTGTCGGAGCGCGACCAGCGCCGGCTGGCGATCGCCAACCGGGAGATCCGCACCATGGAGCGGATGCTCTGGCTGTTGTCCGAGTACGGGCGGGACACTCCGGCGATGCTCGAGCCTTTGCACCTTCGGGCCCTCTTGCAGGACGCGGCCGCGGTGATCGAGCCGGAGCTGTCGGAGCGGCACATCCAGCTCCAGCTCGAAGCGCCAGAGGGCCTGCCGAAGGTCAGCGCCGAAGCGGCCCGGCTCCGGCCGGTCTTGGCCCAGCTCCTCCTCAACGTCGCGATGGCGCAGCCGGAGGGCAGCAAGCTGCAGGCGCGCCTCGAGCCAGCGGTGGGCGCGGTGCGGCTCTTGCTCAAGGATCCGTCGGCCACCCTGCCCGCCGAGGAGCGGGCGCGGGTGTTCGAGCCGTTCGGGTCGATGCTGGCGCGCGGGGCCGGGCTCTCCCTGGCCACGCTGCACCGGGTGATGCTGGCCCACGGCGGCGAGGTGACCGCCGAGGCCGCTTCTCCGGGTACGCTCTACACGCTCACCTTCAGGGCCTGAGATGGAGACCCTGCTCATCGTCGACGACGACCTCTCCTTGCTCGAGTCCTTGAAGATGCACTTCGAGGACGCCGAAGAGGAGGACGGCAGCTCGCGCTTCCAGGTGGCCACCGCCTCCACCGCCGCCGGGGCGCTGGAGGCAGCGCAGCGGGCGATGCCCTCGCTGGTGATCCTGGACATGATGCTGCCCGACCGGACCGGGCTGGAGATCATCGAGGAGCTCAAGGCCGTCTGCGGCGACGCCCCCATCCTCATCGTCACCGCCTACCACGACATGGAGACCACCATCCGGGCGATGAAGCTCGGGGCCTTCGACTACATCCACAAGCCGTTCCCCGACCCGGCGGCGCTGGACCTGGTGGTGAACCGGGCGCTCAAGGTGCGGCAGCTCTCGCGGCGGGCCGAGTCGGTGGGCGGGGAGGGCTCGGTGGTGCGGCTAGGCGACATCGTGGGGAGCAGCCCCTCGATGCAAAGGCTGGTGAAGGAGATCGGCAAGGTGTCGGCGGCGCCCAGGGCCTCGGTGCTGCTCACCGGCGAGTCCGGCAGCGGCAAGGAGCTGATCGCCAGGGTCGTCCACCACTACTCCCACGACGAGCCGCACCCGTTCATCGGGATCAACTGCTCGGCGATCGTGGACACCCTTTTGGAATCCGAGCTGTTCGGCCACGAGAAGGGCGCCTTCACCGGAGCCACCGCGGTGAAGCAGGGGAAGTTCGAGGTGGCCGAGGAAGGCACCGTCTTCCTCGACGAGATCGGCGACATGTCGCTGATGCTCCAGGCGAAGCTGTTGCGGGTCCTCCAGGAGCGGGAGTTCGAGCGGGTGGGCGGGGTGAGGAAGCTCAAGCTGCGCGCGCGGATCATCGCCGCCACCCACCGAGACCTCGCCCAGGAGGTCGCCCAGGGCCGCTTCCGCGAGGACCTCTACCAGCGGCTCAAGGTGGTGCACCTGCACATCCCGCCGCTGCGCGAACGGAGGGAGGACGTCCCGGCGCTGGTGCACCACCTGCTCGGGCGGATCAACGAGAAGGTCCACAAGCGGGTGACGCGGGTGCCGCCGGAGGTGATGGAGCTTCTGACCCGGCTGCCCTGGCGCGGCAACGTGCGCGAGCTGGAGAACGTGCTCACCAACGCGGTGGTGCGCTCGCCGGGAGAGGTGCTGGTCCCGGACGACCTTCCCAAGCTCGGCGAAGCCGGCACGGCGGGACCGGCCGACCGGCTCGACTTCCTCTACGGGGTGGCCGAGGGCCGCATCCCTACCCTCGAGGAAGCCGAGCGCATCCTCATCGAGCGGGCGCTGGCCAAGACCGGGGGGCACAAGGGGAAAACCTGTGAGCTCCTCGGCATCAGCCGGCCCACCCTGGAGCGCAAGCTGCAGAAATACCGGGCGGCGGTACGAAACGAGCCGAAAGACACAAACTGAACACTGTCGGCTTCCTGACAGGCCTACACCGGATTTCAACGTTTCGTTGAGCCTTGGTCGGAACGTTCAAACGAAACGTTTCGCCTTCCTGACAGTCGGCCGTCCAGTGTCGCTAACTTCGCAAAAACAGGGATGTTGCGTAGTGAAGCTCTGCGGTGTGGGCTGGCACGAAGAATGGAGTCGGGCGCTCCGCCAACTTTTTCGGAGGGACGCTCGCGATGCAAGGTTTCACTCGTCCGTTGGGGCCGATCGGCTCGAACGTGGTAGCGCCGCTGCAGTCGACCAGCTCGGGGATGATGGTGACGCCGAACCGGGTGACCCCGGGACAGGACGTCCTGGACTTCAAGGGCTACTTCAAGGTGGAGACCTACCCGCACAACTCGGTGATCTACCGGCCTGGCGACACCTCGGATCGGGTGTACCTCCTCAAGAGCGGCCGGGTGAGGCTGATGAGGATCGGCAAGAACGGCGGGAGGTCGGTGGTGTCGATCCTGCGCCCCGGCGACTTGTTCGGCGAGCTGTTCCGCCCCGAGGGAACGCCGATCGAGGAGCTTTCCAGCGCCTCCGGCGAAGCGGAGGTCTGGTCGATCGAGGGCCGCGATTTCCGCGCCCAGCTCGAGGCGAGGCCGACCCTGGCCCTGGACGTGGTGAAGGCGTACGCCGAAAGGGTGCGCGCGCTGAGGAAGCGGGTCTTGGGGCTCACCTTCAAGGAGGTGCCCGCGCGGCTGGCGGACACGCTGCTCACCCTGGCGGAGTCGCACGGCGAGCGCTGCCCGCACGGCGGGGAGATCGACCTCCGGGGCATCACCCAGCAAGACCTGGCGGATCTGGTGGGGGCGTCGCGCTCCTTCGTCTCGACGTTGATCAACGAGATGAAGCGCGAGGGCTCGCTGGGGAACGTAGGTCGGATCCTCTGCGTGAAGGATCAGAAGGCCCTGCGGAAGGTGGCCTCCAAGGAGAAATGAGGGTGTTCGAGCCGTTCCCGGCCCGTCCCCCTCCGAGCCGGAGATCGTGCACAGAAGCCCCGCACTCTTCAGAATGGGTGCGGGGCTTCGCCTTTTTCGAGGGCCGACGGAGCTTGAACCCAACTCCGGTTTGGGCTGTGTTCGCTCCTCTGAGGTGGCCCAATGGATCTGAGCGGGACTTACGCATTCGTGACCGGTGGCTCGCGCGGCATCGGCCGGGGGATCGCCATCGCGCTCGCCAGGGCAGGCGGCAAGGTGGCGATCGGCTATCGGGCGGCCGAGGCCGAGGCGCGCGCGGCGACGGAGCAGATCCAGGCGGCGGGAGGGAGCGCGCTGGCCGTCCCCCTCGACGTGCGGAAGATGGAGAGCTGCCAGGCGGCCTGGGAGAAGGCCCAGGAGCACTTCGACGGAAAGGGCAACCTTTTGGTGAACTGCGCCGGCATCGTCCGCTCCAGGGTGCTCGGGCTGATGTCCGAGGAAGAGTGGGGAGAGGTCCTCGACACCAACCTCAGCGGCGCCTTCCACATGTGCCGGGCGGCGATTCGCGATTTCATCGCCTCCAAGTCAGGGAACATCATCAACGTCTCCTCGGTGATGGCGCTCAAGGGGGTGGCAGGGCAGAGCAACTACTCCGCGAGCAAGGCCGGGCTGATCGGCTTCTCCCGGTCGCTGGCGCGGGAGGTGGCGTCGAAGCGCATCCGGGTGAACGTGATCGCGCCCGGGTACATCGAGACCGACATGCTCAAGGACATCCCGGAGAAGGGCCGGGCGGCGGCGCTCGAGCAGATCCCCATGGGCCGCTTCGGCACCGTCGAGGACGTCGCCTCGATGGCGTTGTTCCTCGCCTCTGCCGGGTCCGCGTACGTGACCGGGCAAGTCTTCGTGGTGGACGGAGGGGGGAGCCTCTGAGCCCGGTCAGCGGGAGCGCCAGATGACCACCATCTACGACGCAGTGATCGTTTGCTCGGGCCGCTGCGGCGGCCTCTTCTACACGTCGAGGAGGCTCTTGAGGTACGCGGTGAGGCTGGCCTTGAAGGCCGAGTCGTCGCTGCTGAACCTTAGGCCCAGGCCTCCGCCCTCGGTCGATTCCTCCAGGTGGACCACCTCGGCGGCGGTCTCGAGGACCTGGCCGTCCGGGAGGCGGATGCGCAGCTGCACCTCGCTGTGCAGCGGGAAGCGGCACCGGGTGCGAACGAAGACTCCGCCCTTGGAGATGTTCGCCGCGTACTCGCGCACGAAGTCGGCGGCCCCGGCGAACTCCACCTCGAGGGCGGCGGAGAAGCGCGACGCCCGCCTGCGCTCCTGCGGCCCCCCAGTCGCCGGGGAAGCCATCGCTTCGACCCGGCGCAGGACGTCCTGCCGGACGAATGGCCTCTCGAAGTAGCCGGTACCGCTGTGGCGGGCGCTCAGCTCGCGGGCACGGCTGCCTTCCAGCCTGGCGAGGATCAGGATGGGCGTCTGGGCGGTGGTGGGGTTCGCCCGCAGGCCCTCGAGCAGCTCGCCCTCGCCTCCCCCCGACGCCGGCTCGTCCACGAGCACCACGTCGGGGGTCTCGCCGAGCGCGGCGGCCAGCCCCTCTGCGGCGCTCGCCGTGAGCAGCGTGTGTCCCCGCTTGCGGGCCTCCTGCGCGAGGAGATCCAAATCGGCACCGTCGGTCACCAGCAAGAGTTTCAGACCCACGCGCTCCAGCTCTTTCCCTATTGCGGCGGCGGCATCTTAACCCTGATGGTCCGGCAGTAGCTATTCGGGCAGGTGGGCCCCGGCCAGTGATGCTGGGTGAGGATGGGCTCCACCTCCGGGCCGCTCTCGAAGCAGCCCCAGCCGAGCCTGGTCCCGGTGGGGAGCTTGGTGTCGCTGTCTCTCGGCCCGCTCCACAGCTCGGCCCAGATGAGGAAGTTGCCCCCGGTGCCGGTGGAGAGGAACGGCTGGGTGATCACCGGCGGCGCGAACTGAACCGGCGCCACGTCGTAGGCGAGGAGATTGAACTTGTCCGACCGCTCGATCTGATTGGCGTCGGCCGAAAGCTTGGAGGACGCCACCGCCTTCACCGTCGCGCAGCTCACCGCCTCGCCGCTGAGCGCCTGCTTGAGCACGAAGCGGGTGTTCATCGAGCGCAAGAAGTTCGGGTCTATCGCCGTCCAGGCCGAGACCTCGACCTCGAAGCGGATGTCCACCCCCTCGAGGAGCGCGGAGCACCTGCCCGAAAGGCAGTGTGGCAGCGGATCGTCGTCGTTGAAGCTCACCGCGAGGCAGTCCCGCTGCCGGGTGCACGACTGGCCGCACTTGGCGCAGCTCCCGTACCAGCCGCCGTCAGAAGGGCCGCTGCACCCGGCCTGGCCCGCGCAGGAGGGATCGCTGCAGTCCACCAACCCGTTCCTGTCGTCGTCCACTCCGTTCCCGCACACCTCCGCGGGCGGAGGAGGCGGCGGCTGCGGACAACCGGCGGCAAACAAGGCCACCACCAGGATGCGACGCGCTGGCTCCATCGCTCCTCCGGGTCCTAGGGGCACTTGTTCTGGCAGGAGCGGTCAGAGGGCACGCAGGCCGACTGGGTGCCCCCGCCGATGGGCAGGCAGACGAAGCCCTGGGGGCACTCCTGCCCCACTCCGCACAGCTTGGCGCAGTAGCCCTTGCCGTCCACCATCTGCACGCACGCGCCCGCCGGGCACTCGCTGCTTCCCGAGCACTGCACGCAATAGGGGAAAGTCCCCTTCGCCCCGAAGCAGGCGAGCTGGGTGAGGTTGCAAAGCTCGCAGGTCGAGCACGCCACCGTGGCCTGGCAGGTCCGCACCGCGCCCACCACCGGCCCCTCGCACTGCTTGGTGGCGAGGTTGCAGCGCTGGTCGATCGGGCAATTCGAGCTCGAGGCGCAGCCCGCCACGCACCGGTAGCGGTTGTCCGTCCCGCGCTGGCAGACGCTGCCCAGGGGGCAGTCCACATCGGTCTGGCAGAAGGGCATGCACTGCCCGGCCTTTTGGCCCGGCGCGATGCTGCACACCTTGTTTTGGGGACACTGCGCATCCGAGGTGCACTCGCCGATCGGCTCGCAGACCCGGTTGGCGCAGCGAAGCTTCGGGTCGCCGCAGTCCGCGTCGGCGACGCACTCCGCCACGCAGATCTTGTTCCGCGGATCGCACACCGTGCCGAAGGGGCAGACCTGGGCGATCGCCACGCACTTCCCTTGTGCCTTGTCGCACCGCTGGCTCCCCAGCTCGCCGCAGTCCGGGTCCTCGTTGCAGGTGCGCAAAGAGTCCGGGGTGCAGCCCTGGAAGTCGTTGCAGGAGACCGGCTGGGTGGGCGTGAGCGGGTTGGGGACCGGCCAGCACTGGCGAACCGAGCCCTTCTGCTCGCAGCCGGCGCCGCGCGGGCAGTCGGCGCTGGTGGAGCAGGCCTTGCCGCAGAACTTCTGCGAGAGCCGTTCATCCAGCACGCAGTCGTCCTGCTCGCCGCCGCACTCGCCGTCCGCGAGGCAGACCTCGCAAAAGCCCTTCACCGGCCGGCAGGCGCGGATCGACGAGTCGCAGTACTGCGCCGGGTCCACCTTCCCCGCCGCGTCCTTGCAATCGGCGCTCTGGGTGCAACCGGCGATCTCCTCCACGCACAGGCCGGTGTAGTTGTTGCAATAGCGGGCCGGCGCGTTTGGATCGGAGGAGCGGCAGCTCTCGTCGGAGAGGCAGATGCACTGGCGCCGCACCTTGTCGCAGCGCAAAGAGCCGCATTCGGCGTCCACGTTGCAGGCGCGCCCCACCAGCTCGTAGCTCCCGCCGTCCGGCGGAGGGAGCCGCGTAGGTGGCGGGCAGGCGAAGAGGCCCAAGGCAAGCAGGCCGCAAAGTCCGGGCGGCTTCGGCGTCTTCGGCATGAGGTCGTTCTCTTCGCCAGAGGGCGGGCGAGCTGGGAGCGTCGACTTGTAGCAATGTCCTTTGCGAGAGGTCAACGCATCTGCCATACCCGGGCGCATGGCCGCAGAGGAAACCGCGCGCGCCGAGCGCCGCCGGCGCCTGCTCATCCTCGGGGCGCTCTGGGCCTCGCTGGTGGTGGTGCTGGTGCTGTTCCGCTCGGTGGCGGTGTACTTCGCCTCCGCGGCGCTGATCGCCTACCTGGTGGCCCCGCTGGTGAGCCGGATCAGCGGAGTCAAGGTCGGGAAGAGGGCCCTGCCTCGCTGGGGCTCCATCCTGGTCATCTACGCGCTCTTCTTCCTGCTCGCGTACCTGACGATCATCGCGCTGGTGCCGCAGCTCTACCGCGAGCTGGTCAAGGTGAGCCGGGACGCGGTCTCCTACGCCAACTCGCTCACGCCGGAGCGGGTCCGCCAGCTCTCCCGGGAGGCGGAGCTGTGGCTGAATGACAACGGGCTGCCGGTGGACCTCTCCTCCCGCGCGCTGGAGGGCTCCGACATCCCGCCCGGCACCGTCCCCCAGGCCGTTCACCCGGCGGCTTGGAGCCTGTCGGTCGACCTGGAGGACGTGCTCCACGACTCCGCCGCCAAGGCCCGGAGCTTCATCGGGGAGAACCTGGGAGACATCGTCTCCATCTCGAGGAAGGTGGTGAGCGGAGTGCTCACCGCGGTGTTCATGCTCTTCCTCATGCTGATGCTCGCGGCGTACATGTCGATCGACGCCGCGGTGATCAAGGACTACGCCCGGACTCTGATTCCCCCCGACTACGCCGGCGACGCGCGGCAGCTTTTGGGGCGGATCGACCGGTCCCTCTCCGGGGTGGTCCGCGGCCAGGTGCTGATCTGCCTGGTGAACGGGGTGCTCACCTTCGTCGGGCTGATCATCTTCGGCGTGAAGTTCGCCTTCCTCCTCGCCACCGTGGCCGCGCTCCTCTCGCTCATCCCCATCTTCGGGAGCATCCTCAGCTCGGTGCCGATCGTCGCCATCGCCCTCTCCCAGAGCTGGAAGATGGGCTTCGCCATGCTGGCGTGGATCATCGGCATCCACGCCCTCGAGGCCTACCTGCTCAACCCGAAGATCATGGGCACCGCCGCGCGCATCCACCCCATCGTGGTGGTGTTCGCCCTGGTGGCCGGCGAGCGCAGCTTCGGGCTGGTCGGCGCGCTGTTCGCCGTCCCCATCGCCGGCATCTTCGCGGCCAGCTTCGACTTCGCCCGGCAAAAGGCCCAGCCGCCCGCCCAAAGCCCCCCCTCGCTTCACGAGGCCCCCAAGCAACTGTCGGCCGGAGGCTGACCCACGCGGGCGGAACGCCTCGTTTGCGGTTGACATTGATCTCTGGTCAAGTCCGGGCGTTGCGGTGGTGCCTATTCTTTTCTTTTGGGGATGAATCTCGGCAAGTACCAGCTCACCGCGCGCCTGGGGACCGGGGGGATGGCGGAGGTGTACCTGGCGCGGCTCGCCGGCATCGGCGGATTCGACAAGCAGGTGGTGATCAAGAGCATCCTCCCGAACTTCGTCGGCGAGGAAGAGTTCGTCCGTATGTTCTTGGACGAGGCCCGGGTGGCGGCCAACCTCAACCATCCCAACATCGTCCAGATCTTCGAGATCGACCAGGTCAACGGCCTGCCGTTCATCGTGATGGAGTACGTGAACGGCCCCTCCTACGCGCACGTGCTCAAGGCGGCCAAGCGCGCCGGCAAGCTGCTCATTGGCCATTCGGCGCGAGTCCTGGCCGGGGTCTGCCGGGCGCTGCACCACGCACACGAGGCCGCCGACCGCGACGGGCAGCCCTTGCACCTGGTGCATCGGGACGTGAGCCCGCACAACGTGCTCCTCACCCGCACCGGCGTTCCCAAGCTGACCGACTTCGGGATCGCCAAGTCGCGCGGGAGGCTCGCCGCCACCCAGGTGGGCAGCGGCCTCAAGGGCAAGCTCCGCTACATGGCGCCGGAGCAGATCCGCAGGGCCGACGAGATCGACCGGCGGGTGGACGTGTTCGCGGTGGGGGTCTGCCTCTATCAGGCGACGGTGGGAAAGATGCCCTTCTCCGCCGACAGCGAGGCGAACCTCTTGCAGTCGATCGTCGAGGGGCGCTACCCGGAGCCTGCGGAGATGGTCCCTTCCTTTCCCCCCGACTTGGACCGGATCATCGGCCGCGCGCTCCAGCGGGACCGAAACCTGAGGACGCCTGACTGCAAGGTGCTGGCGGAAGAGCTGGAGGCCTTCGCCTCCACGCCCCCTTACGCCGCCGGCAGCGAAGAGGTCGCCGCGTGGATCAAAGAGCTGGTCCCGCCGGTCGATGAGCAAAGGCTGACCGGGACCGGGCAGAGCCTCACCCCCAGCGGCCCTTCGGGGTTCTCGATGTCCCCGGCCCAGCTCTTCGCCTTGACGCCGCCGGGAGCGGCCTCCCAGACACCTTCCCCGAGCGGTTCAGGAAAGAGCGGCCCCGGCTCGCACAGTGGTTCTGGCAGGAGCGGCGCCGGGTCGCGCGGCGGCGCCGTTCTGGGCTCGTTCTCCAGGCCGGGAGTGCAGCCGACCAGGACCAGCGGCAACTTCGCCCGCATTCCTTCGGCGACGCCCTCTCCGGCGGGACCGACGTTGCCGCGGGCCCGCCGCTGGCCCATGCTGGTGGCAGGGGGAGTCGCCGCCGCAGCGATCGGCGTCGCGGTGGCCCTCTGGCAGAGCCGGCGCGTCGAGCCCGTTCCCACCCCGACTCCGCCGCCTCCGGCGGTGAACGCGGAGCGGGAGTCTTTGCGCGGCTACCTCGACGCCGCCGATCGGCTCTACCAGCAGAAGCGGTACGGGCCAGCGCTCGAGATGCTGGAGAAAGCCCGCGAGATGAAGGCCAGGGATCCGGCCTTGGACCTGCGGCTGATCCAGCTCACCGACGACGTGGAGAAGTCGGCCCTCCTGGCGAGCGCCCAGCGGGCGCTGGAGATGAACGACCCCGACCGGGCCCGCGCCGACGCCAAGCGCCTGCTCGACCGCGATCCGGACCACGCCGAGGCGCTGGCGATCCTGGCCAAGCTGCGCGGGACCAAGAAGGTGGTGCAGCCCGGCGAGCCGGCGCGCCCGGAAAAGAGGGAGCAGCCTGGCCGCCTCTCGGTGACTTCCGAGCCCCCGGCCCGGGTCTTCATCGACGACGAGCCGGTGGGACAGACGCCGCTCGTGGGCCTGAAGGTGGACCCGGGCAGGCACGCCCTCGAGCTCCGGCTCGCCGGCTTCCAGCCGGCGATGCGGGCGCTGCGCATCTCTCCGGGCAAGGCCGAATCGCTGCACCTCAAGCTGGTGAAGGAGGAGGAGGAGCGCAAGACGCTCTTACCGGCGGAGCTCGAATCGGTGGCCACCAAGCCGGTGACGAGCCCGGAGCCGCCCAAGCCGCCGCCGATCGAGCCGCCCAAGAAGCCCGAAGAAACGGTGGTGGCGGTCAAGCCTCCCCAGAAGCCGCTGGAGCCCGAGAAGCCGCCGCCGGAAGAGACCGCGGCGCGCGCTCCCTACGTGCCCAGGCTGCCGGCCCACTACGGCGTTGGGACGCTCAAGGAGTTGCTGAAGCTCATGCAGACCGTGGAGCAGGAGGCGATCAACGGCGGCGTCCCCGCCAACCAGGCCCGGGGCGTCACCACTTCGATCGCCAAAGAGCTGATGCGCGAAGTGGCGCCGGGGCGCACGCTCGAGATTTTCCCGCGCCCGATGTACGACATGATCCTGGCGATGGCCTCGCAGGGGCAAGGGCGCGACGCCATCGGGGCGGCGCTGCTCCAGGCGCATCGGGAAGGCTCGCTGAGAAAATAGTCTAGCGTCGAGGATCGAGCGTCGAGAGTTCCGTCAAGCGGCGGTCGAGCGCCCTTGACGCCTTCCCGTCGACCGAGGACGGTCGCTCGCTCGACGGCAGTCGACGGTGCACTCGACGCTCGACTCTCGACCCTCGACTCGCTTCACCGATTCATCGAGCCCAAGAACTCGGCGTTGTTCTTGGTCGGCCGCATGTGCTTGAGCACGAACTCCATCGCGTCGATCGGCGTGAAGGGGTGCAAAACCTGCCTGAGCGCGGTGATGCGGGTGAGATCGTACTCTGGGATTAGCAGCTCTTCCTTCCTCGTGCCCGACTTGTTGATGTCGAGGCAGGGGAAGATGCGCTTCTCCATCAGCTTCCGGTCGAGGACGATCTCCGAGTTCCCGGTGCCCTTGAACTCCTCGAAGATCACCTCGTCCATCCGGCTCCCGGTGTCGATGAGCGCGGTGCCGATGATGGTGAGCGAGCCGCCCTCCTCGATGTTCCGCGCCGCGCCGAAGAAGCGCTTGGGCTTGTGGAGCGCGTTGGAGTCCACTCCGCCGGAGAGGATCTTCCCCGAGGGCGGCACCACCGTGTTGTAGGCCCGCGCGAGGCGGGTGATCGAGTCGAGCAGGATGCAGACGTCGTGCTTCTGCTCCACCAGCCGCTTGGCCTTGTCGATCACCATCTCCGCCACCTGGACGTGGCGGGTGGCCGGCTCGTCGAAGGTGGAACTGATCACCTCGCAGTTCTTGCCCTTGACCTGCCGTTCCATGTCGGTGACCTCTTCGGGCCGCTCGTCGACCAGCAGCACCATCAGGTGCGCCTCGGGGTTGTTACGGGCGATGGCGTTCGCGATGGCTTGCAGCACCATCGTCTTGCCGGCCTTGGGCGGTGACATGATCAGCGCGCG
>JACPVI010000027.1 GCA_016191815.1 Myxococcales bacterium | reverse complement strand
TGAGGAGGCGCGCCGAGCAGAGGAGGCGCGGCGAGCAGAGGAGGCGCGGCGAGCAGAGGAAGAGCGGCTTGCGGAGGAGGCGCGGCGGGCGGAGGAGGAGCGCCTTGCTGAGGAGGCGCGCCGAGCAGAGGAGGCGCGGCGAGCAGAGGAGGCGCGGCGAGCAGAGGAAGAGCGGCTTGCGGAGGAGGCGCGGCGGGCGGAGGAGGAGCGCCTTGCTGAGGAGGCGCGCCGAGCAGAGGAGGCGAGGAGGGCAGAGGAAGAGCGCCTTGCAGAGGAGGCGCGGCGGGCAGAGGAGGAGCGCCTTGCCGAGGAAGCGCGCCGAGCGGCGGAGGCACAACGAGCAGAAGATGAGGCGCGCCAAGAAGAGCAGGCCCGCCTCCGCAAGGAGTTGGCGGATGCCGACCAGTGGGCCGAACAGGTGACGCTCGGGCAGTCCCAGGCGCTCCCATTCGATCTCCCGGATGAGCCGATCGAGGCCGACCGCACCGTGGTGATGAACCGGTCGCTCGCCGACCAACTCGCCGAGCAGTCGCGCCAGGACCAGGAACCAGCCGCGCCGGCTTCTAACCAGCCATCCGCAATCGACGAGTTCACCGACGTGCCCACCCTCGTCGAGCAGTCCGCCGAATGGGCACCCAAGCCCCCCTCCGATGAGGCCCAGGCGATGAGCGCCGCGCGCGCGCGGGCCCAAGAAGAGCTGCTCCGCGAGATGAACGAGGCCCTCCGCCGAGCCGGCGCTGCCCCGGTGGATGACTGGCTCGCCCCCGGAGCTCCGCCGCCAGCGGCCCCCGCGGCGTCTCCGCCGGCACAGCCGGTCCTGCACGCTGAACCCACCATCGAGCTGGGCGCGACGGACATCGCCGAAGAGCCCACCGCGGTGCTCGAAGCTGTCCCGGCCCCCAAGCCTCCTCCCGCGATCACCCTGGAGATCCCCGCGGCCGCCCCGCGCGAATCGGCGCCGATCACGCTCGGCGCCGCCGAAGAGTGGCCGACCGACGAGATCAACCTCTCCGAGGATTCGGTGACCGCGCCCACCACCATCCCCCAGGAGGCCTCCAGCCCCGACGCCCCCCTCGAGGGATTCGGCGTGGAACCCCCGCCCGGTTCCCCAAGCCTGTGGGGCACCGCCGACTCGCCGGCGATGCAGCCGCTCATCCTCGGACCCAACCGACAGGGCGAGGAGGACCTCTGGGCGATCGTCGAGCACGAGCGCGTGACTGCTCCCGACATTCCTCTGGGCTCCGCCTTCGAGGACGCGCTCCAGCAGATGGACAGCAGCCTCGAGCAGTTGGTCGCCACACCGCTGCCGCAGCAAGAAGCGCCGGTGGAAGCGGTCATCGACGTGGTCGAGCCTGCTCCCGCCGCGCCCATCAGTGACAAAGCCAGCCCTCCGGAGCACACTGACCGAGGCCTTCCGGACGCAAACGAGGAGTGGCTCGGGGACGAAGACGTGGCTGGCGACCCATCAGATCCGGCCGAGGCCGCGCGAGTTCGGCGGCAGCGGCTCCTCCGGCGGGCCATGGAGAACCTCGGAACCCTCGGGCCACCCCAGCCTCGGGGGGAATACCAGGTCGCCCGCGAGTCTGCCTCCCCGGAGCCGGCGGCCCAGCCCGCCCAGACCTCGGCGGAAGAGCGACAGCTCGCCGAGATGATCGAGGCTCGTCACCGGGACGTCGCCGCCGAGAAGGACCACTTCGCCATCCTGGGCGTCGGACGCCAGGCCAGCCGCGACCAGGTGAAGGCCGCCTTCCTCGCCGCCGCGAAGAACTTCCACCCCGACCGACTCCCGCCTGCGCTCTCCCACCTGTCGCCCAAGGTGACGGCAGTCTTCGAGGCGATCCGGGCCGCGTACGACGAGCTTTTCGACGACGTCAAGCGCCGCGCTTACCTCTCTCGGCTGGAGGCGGGCGCACCTCGCGCCGAGGCCCAGTCTCCCCGTGCCACCGCCGAGGCCGCAGAGCTCTCGAAGAAGGGCGAGGCGTTCTTCAAGAGGCGCGACTACCCCTCGGCGAGGGAACACTTCGAGAAGGCGCATGCGCTCGATCCCAGCGGAAGCTCCCTCGCCGCCGCGGCGTGGGCCCTGTACATGGACCCCGCGCGCAAGTCCGAGGCCCCTCGCGCCAAGCAGATGATGGCCGACGCCTTGAAGCTTGATCCCAACTGCGATCGCGCCCACTACCAGCTCGGGGTGATCGCCCGGGTGGATGGGGACATGGAGCGCGCCGAGCGCCACTTCCGCGAGGCGGTGCGATCGAACCCCAAACACCTCGAGGCCAACCAGGAGCTGCGGCTCATCGAGATGCGCAAGCGGAAGGAGCAGCCCTCCAAGAAGGGCTTCTTCCGCTGAGCCAGGATTATTCACCTGGGTGGCGTCGCGAGGCCGACGAGGTGCCAGCCGAGCCGGAGCGCTGGACGCCCGGGCACCGCAGGCGTGCTGGTGGCACGTCGAGGCGCGGACGGCGGAAGCGCCCGGCGCAGGCGGCAGATCGTCGGCCGCAGTAGCCAGCCGGGTGAATAGTCCGGGCTGCGTCAGCCCGGTTCGGGCTCGAGGTAGCGGGAGAGCACCGCCCGGTCCTCGTCGGTCATCGCGAGGAACTCGACCCCCATCCCTGGCGGCTGGTCGGCGTCCGGGAAGCGCCGGACCCAGGCCACCTTCGCCTCCGCACGCAACAGCCGCGGGACCCCCGGCACGCGGAACTCCAAGGAGAGCTGCTCGCCGGACTCGAGGAGGAGCTCGGACTTGAGGAAGCAGCCGCCGGCCGAGACGTCGGCGCCCTCGAAGAAGAGCTGGCCGGTCCCCTCCGCGTCGCGCCCGTGGAAATCCACCGGAAGGACAATCCGAGGGAAGCGCCGTTGCTCCTCCGCCATGGCCGAAACAGACTGCCCCGCCCCATGGGGTGTCAAGCGGAGACCCTGAAACATTGACATGCTTCGGGGAGGGACATGATCATCGCGCTTGGGCGAGAGAGGCCTCCCTTGGCGAAGCAGCACCTCCTACTGGTCGACGGAGACGCGAAGAGCCTGCGCGTCATGGAGGTAAGCCTCAAGAAGGCCGGCTTCTCGGTCACCACCGCGATCCACGGCAAGGACGCGCTGGAGAAGGTGCAGATAAGCCCCCCGGACCTGGTGCTCGCCGACACCAAGATGCCCGAGATGGACGGCTTCGAGCTGTGCCGGGTCGTCAAGAGCGACGAGCGCTACCGGCACATCCCTTTCGTCTTCCTCACCAACCAGAAGTCGGTCGAGTTCAAGGTGCGAGGCCTCGAGCTGGGCGGCGACGACTACCTGACCAAGCCCATCTACATCAAGGAGATCGTCACCCGGGTGAAGATGATCCTCGCCAAGGCAGAGAAGGAGAGGATCGAGCGGAAGGAGACGAAGGCCGGCTTCACCGGCAGCCTCGCCGACATGGGCGTGGTGGACCTGGTGCAGACCTTCGAGATCGGCCGGAAGACCGGAGTGATCAAGCTGGAGGGCGACCGCTCGGGCACCGTCTACTTCAAGGAAGGGAAGGTGATCGACGCCGAGCTGGGCCGCCTCAAGGGCGAGAACGCCTTCTACCGGATGCTGAACACCTTCGAGGGGAAGTTCGAGGTCCAGTTCATCCCGGTGGACCGGCCGGAGCGGATCGAGATCTCCACCCAGGGCCTGTTGATGGAGGGAATGCGGCGCCTGGACGAGTGGGGCCGGATGCTGGAGCAGCTGCCTCCTTTGGAGACCGTCTTCGAGGTCGACTACCGGCAGCTCGCCGACCGGCTCTCGGAGATCCCCGATGAAGTGAACGGGCTCCTCCGGCTGTTCGACGGAAAGCGGACGCTGGCCCGCTGCGTCGACGACTCGGACTTCGAGGACCTCGCCGCTTTGGGGATCATCAGCAAGCTCTACTTCGAGGGGCTCACCCGCGAGATCGGCTCGGCGCCGGCCGAAGTG
The DNA here is from genome assembly GCA_016191815.1 of Myxococcales bacterium. Classification (GTDB taxonomy): domain Bacteria; phylum Myxococcota; class Myxococcia; order Myxococcales; family Myxococcaceae; genus JACPVI01. Next base: position 12,978 of record JACPVI010000027.1, on the reverse strand, counting down.
TCCGCGCCCGCCGGGCAAGGAGTCGAGGACTGGCTGAAGACCGCCGCGCCGCCGCCCGCTCCCTTGCCTGCTCCGCCCGAGGCTGCCGCGCACCCTCCTGACCCGCCCCCGGAGGCTTCCGCCTCGGTGCCACCTCCGCCGCCGGCCCCCGTGCCGCTGCCCGCGCCTGTGGCCGCGGCTCCGGTGGTCGCCTTGCCAGCGGCCACCCCGCCGGGGCTCAAGCCGGTATTCGCGCCCGAGGTGGTGGCCCCGGTTGCGGCTCCAGTTCCGACACCGGCGCTGGAGGTGCCGCCTCCACCTCCGGCCAACGGCACGGGCGCCAACGGCTCCCACGCGCTCCAGACGCCAGCGTCGGCGCCTCCGGAGGCAATCGCGTTGCCGGCCCCCGAGGAGCCGGCACCGCCACGGGGTGCGACTCCCGCGGCCAACGTGATCGTCTTCACGCCAAAGTCCAAGCGCCCGGCTGAGTTGCCGCCCGCGCCGCCAGCGGCCGCCTCGGAATCGCAGTTCCTGGTCGAGCCTCCGCCGCGCGAGGTGGAGCGCGCGCGGAGCGCGCTGCTGCGGGAATGGGCAAACGTCGATGACGTGGACGGACTGGGCGGCGCGACGGCGTGGGCACCGGTTCAGGCCTGGGCCTCGCAGGTCCCGCTAGCGCCAGCATCGGCGGAGGGCACCGCGGCGCCTGAACCATTGGAGCCGCTGCAGTTGGTGATGGTCGAGAGCGAGCCGAGCTTCACCGCGGTGGCGCCCCCGGCGCCGGAGCCGATCGCCCTGGTCGAAGAGGCGCCGGTTCCCACGCCGCGCGGGCCGATCTTCGGTGGAGCCGCGGTCGAGCCGGTGCGCTTGCCTCCACTCGAGCCGCACCCTGACGTGCCGCTTGGACCTCCCCCAGTGGTGATGGGAGGGGCGAACGTGGCGCCGCTGCCACCCGAGCTGGTGGCCCCCGCGAGCGAGAAGACCCCTTCGCTGCCATATGGGGGCCCGGCGGCAGGACCTCCACCGCCTCCGGCCGATGCCTCCGCCGAGGACGCATTTTTCGTTCGCGACGACAGGCCGGGGCCGTTACGGAACGCGGACCGTACGAAGGAGATACCTGCGCCAGGGGAGAAGCGGCGCGGCCTGTGGCTGGTGGCTGTTGCGGCAATACTCATCGGGGCGGGAGTGGCGTTCATCGTGGTGAAGGGCGTGCCGGATGGCTGGCGACAACTGCTCGGGACTGAGCCGCCGCCTGCCGTGGAGCAGCCAGATGACAGCAGGCGGCCGTCCTACTCCCAGCGGCTGATGGACCCCGCGGGAGACCCCGAGCCGCAGCCAGCGCCTGCCCAGGACGCGAAGCCACCCGCGACGGACTCGACCCCGCCGACTGAGGCGATCTCCGACGCGAAACCGACGGAAGTTGCCCCTGCGGTCGATGCCAAGCCGGCGGAGGACGTGAAGCCCGCCGAGGACGCCAAGCCGCTCGCCGACGCCAAGCCGGTGGCCGACGCCAAGCCGGTCATAGACGCCAAGCCGGTCGTAGACGCCAAGCCGGTCGTAGACGCCGAGGCCGATTATTCCAAGGTGATCAAGCAGGCCAAGGCGTCCATCCAGGCCGAGCGTTACAAGTCGGCAGTGGCGGGCTTCCGCAAGGCCCTCATCCTCAAACCGGACTCGATCGAAGCCAAGGCTGGCCTGGGCATCTCGCTGGTGATGAGCGACACCTCCTACCGGGAGGCGGTGAAGCTCCTCGAGCAGGCGGTAAAGGCCGACGAGTCCAACGCTCTAGCGTGGTTGGCGCTGGGGATGGCCTACCAGAACACCGGCCGCGACAACCTCGCCTGGGGGCCGTACCGGAAGTACCTGGTCCTGGAGCCGAACGGAGCATCGGCCAGCGAGATCCGGATGATGCTCAAGGCCAACGGGCAGTAGCCGGCGCTTCGCGGTTGCAATTCCTCCCGCCGCTCGCTAACCGCGTCGCGAGATGCTGACGCTGGGTATCGAGACGTCGTGCGACGAGACCGCCGCCGCCTTGGTCGAAGACGGCCGAGGGCTGCTCGCCGACGTGGTCTCCACTCAGGTGGACATCCACCGGCGCTGGGGCGGGGTGGTGCCCGAGCTGGCGAGCAGGAACCACGTGGTGCAGATCCTCCCCGTCATCGACGAGGCGCTCGAGAGGTCGCGCCGCACGCTCGCCGAGGTGGGCCTGATTGCCGTCACCTCCGGGCCCGGGCTGGTGGGCGCGCTGCTGGTGGGCCTCGAGGTCGCGAAGTCCCTGAGCATGGCCCGCAAGGTGCCCTTCGTGGGCGTGAACCACCTCGAGGGCCACCTGATGGCCGCCCGCCTCGCACCGGAATTCCCGGAGCCGCCCTTCCTGGGCCTGGTCGTCTCCGGCGGCCACACCAGCCTCTACGAGGTGAAGGAGCTCGGCCGCTACCGGCTGATTGGCGCCACGCGCGACGACGCCGCCGGCGAGGCCTACGACAAGGTGGCGAAGATCCTCGGCCTGCCTTACCCGGGCGGCCAGCCAATCGACGAGCTTGCCCAAGAGGGCGACCCGCGGGCCATCCGCTTCCCGCGCGCGCTGCCCGAGCGGGGCGTCTTCGAGTGGTCCTTCTCTGGGCTCAAGACGTCGGTCCTCAACCACGTTCGCGCGGGCGGCGTCCCGAGCGGCCCGGCGCTGAACGATCTATGCGCTTCCTTCCAGGAGGCGGTGGCAGACTCGCTCACGAGCAAGCTCATCACCGCCGCGAGGAGGCTCTCCATCGAGAGGGTCTTGATCTGCGGCGGGGTGGCGGCGAACTCCCGCTTGCGCTCCATGGCCGCCCAGCGCGGAGCCGAGCGCGAGGTGTCGGTCTTCATCCCCCCGCCTCGGCTGTGCACCGACAACGGAGCGATGATCGCCGTCGCGGGTTACGAGGCTTACCGGCGGGGCGTGCGCTCGGACCTCTCGCTCACCGCGGACGCCGCCTGGAGGCTGTGATGGAACGCGGCTCGCCCAAGGAAATCCTCCGCCGCTTCGGACTGCGGGCGAAGAAGAGCTGGGGGCAAAGCTTCCTCGCCGACGAGAGCGCCCTGGAGCGGATCGCCCGAGCGGTCGAGCTTCGGCCCGGCGAGCCGGTGCTGGAGCTGGGCCCAGGGCTCGGACACCTCACGCGCTTCCTGGTCGCCACCGGCGCCAGGGTGATCGCCGTGGAGCGAGATCGCGACATGGTGCGAGTCCTCAAAGAGACGATGCCCGAGGTGCGGGTGGTCGAGGCGAACGCAGCGAAGGTGGACTTCGCCGCGCTGGCCGGTGCGGAAAAGGTCGCGGTGGTCGGCAATCTTCCCTACCACCTCACCAGTCCGATCCTCTTCCAGGTGCTCGGGCAGCGCGCCACCGTGTCCCGGGCGGTCTTCACCCTCCAGAAGGAGGTCGTGCGCCGGCTCTGCGCCGAGCCCGGGGGGCGGGACTACGGACTGCTCACCGCGCTGCTCGGGCTGTACTTCGAGATCGACGAGGTCTGCACTCTCTCGGCGGCGCTGTTTCACCCGAGGCCGAGGGTGGACTCGGCGGTGGTGCGCCTTCGGACCCTCCCGGCGCCGCGGGCGGAGGTGAGGAGCGATGAGCGCTTCAAGCGGCTGGTGAAGGCGGCGTTCGCGCAGAGGCGGAAGACGCTCCTCAACTCGCTGCGCTCGGATCCGTCGCTCGGGGGAGCGGACGAGCTGCGGCGCGCCTTGGCGGCGGCGGAGATCGACCCCTCGCGCCGCGCGGAGACTCTCTCGCCGGAAGAGCTGGCCCGGATCGAGCGCCACCTGCCTGCCGGCGTTTGACTACAATCCGAGGCGAATGGCCGGCCCGGACAAGCAAAAGCTCGACCCGCTGGAGCTGATCGGCAAGTCGCTGCTCGGGCGCTACACCATTCGGGAGCGGCTGGCGAGCGGGGGGATGAGCGTGGTGTACCGCGCCCTGGACGAGCGGCTGCAGCGGCCCGTCTGCGCCAAGGTCTTCTTCGGCCTCGACCCCGAGCAGGTGGAGTACCAGACCAATTACGAGCACTTCGTCCAGGAGGCCTTCGCGCTCTCCCAGCTCCAGCACCCCAACACGCTGCGGATCTACGACTTCGGCTACCTGGACTTCGCTCCCCACAGCCCGTTCCACGTCTCGGAGCTGATGGGAGGGGGGACGCTGCAAAACCTCGTCCGGCGCTCTGGCTCGCTCACCCCGCCACAGGCGCTGGCCATCCTCGAGCCGGTGGTGGGCGCGCTCTCCGAGGCACACGGGCGAGGGATCGTCCACCGCGACATCAAGCCGTCGAACATCCTCTTCGGCGCAGCGGGCGCCAGCCGGGTGGTGAAGCTCGCGGACTTCGGCATCGCCAAGGCGCAGCCAGACGAGCAGGACCGCTCCATCCCGCACCGCGCGCGGGACACTCAGGCCATCCCCGGGGTACGGATCTCGTTGTACTCGCCGGGCTGGGCGGCACCCGAGCAGATGAAGGCCAAGAAGGTGGGCCCGACGGCGGACGTGTTCTCCCTCGGCCTGCTGCTCGCCTACATGCTCACGGGGAAGAAGATCTTCTCCGAGCGCAACGTGCTCGAGGCGCTCTCCAACCGGATCGACGGGGACGGCTACGTGACGGAGGCGGTGGCCTGCCTCAGCATCTCGCCGGAGATGGCGGCGGTGATCTTGCGGGCCTGCCGGGTGGAGGCGTCGGAGCGATACCCGAGAGCGGAGGAGCTGCTCGGGGCGGTGCGGGAGGCGGTTGGCTCCGACTCGCAGTCCCCCGGCGACCGGGAGGCCACCGACCCGTTGCTCCCGGCTGCGGCGGAGAAGGACGAGGCCCCGCCGGGGGGCGGGCCGGTGCTGGTGCTCGAGGGGATGAGCGACCCGGAGGTGGTCGCGGCCGGGAGGAGGGTGCGGCTTTTGGCAACCAGCGCGCCCTTGGACCTGGGCGGCGACGACCAGGGCGCGGTGCTTTCGCCGGCCAGGTTGCGGTTGACTTTCCTGCCCGGGGCGGCGCGGGAGGCGAGGGTGCACGTCAAGGGGCTCAACTGCTTCGTGGTCCGGGAGGGCGGGAGGCCGAGCAGCGCGGTGGAGATGAGCCAGGACGGGCTGCTGGAGCTCCGGTCGGCCGGGAAGGTGCGGCTGGACGCGGTGCGCTGCATGTTCGGGACTCGGGGCGACGGGCAGCTACGGCTCTTCCCGCTCTCGGGAGTGACTTTGGCGGTGCCGCTGGGCAAGGCGCCGCGCTCGATGCTGATGGACTTCGGGCCGGGCCGGGAGTTGGTGCTGGTCTATTCGCTCCTCCCGTGAAGGTCTGTTAGCGTTTTGGGTCGGCCATGCCCGCCCCTCCGACCACGGCACCGAGGCGTCCTGTGCGGGAGGACACCCAGGTCAACTTCCGGATACCGGCCTCGCTCGAGGCCAACGTCAGCCGTTCGCGGATGTACTCGTTCGTGCTGGACCCGAACGGGAACCCGGTGGAGCTGGGGTCGGGGAGGTTCGCCAAGGCGTACCTGGGCGAGGAGCGCTGGCTGGAGTCGAAGACCGCCTTCACCCAGAACGTGGCGATCAAGATTCTCCAGCGTGGGGTGTCCGAGGAGGACCAGCTGCGGTTCCAGATGGAGAAGGAGCTTCTGGAGCGGGTGCAGGGGCACCCGAACGTGATCCACCTGCACGCGTCGGGCGAGAGCGACAACCCCGACTTCATTCCCAAGGCGATCCGCGACCAGGTGGAGAACGACTTCATGATCCTCGAGCTGATGGAGATGTCGCTCGAGGAGCGGCTGAAGGGCTCGCGCAGCAAGGGCATGAGGGACGATCTGCTGGCCTATCCCTTGCCCGAGCGGCTCTTCCGGGTGCTGGAGTACATGCTGCCGGTGGCGTCGGCGGTGGAGTACGCGCACATCGTGCGGAACATCTGCCACCGGGACATCAAGCCGGCGAACGTGCTTTTGCGGCTGCCGGATCAGAGGCTGCAGGGCGCGACGCTGGACGTGCGGCTGGCGGACTTCAACGTGGGGAAGGTGCACGAGGAGTCGATGGATCTGTCGATGACGCGGCACCACACGGTGCCGGGGACGCTCTTCTTCCAGTCGCCGGAGCAGGAGACGAACGTCCTCGAGATCCTGGTCAACGTCGAGCAGGGCTCGATGGAGGTGGACTACTTCGAAGACTTCTACCTGTCGATCTCGAAGAACGACACCTTCCAGCTCTTCAACCGGCCGGAGCAGTACCCGGTGGTGGGGACGGACCGATTGAAGAAGAAGCTGCTTTTGGGCGTGCCGTTCCGGGAGCGTTCCGAGCGGAACGTGCGGGCGAAGGTGATCAAGAGCGTGGATCGACCGGCGGACATCTATTCGTTGGGGGCGGTGTTCTACTACCTGGTGTCGGGGGCGTACGCGAACCCAAAGTCGCTGTTCGAGAGCTTCCACAAGTTCATCGAGTACGAGCGGGACGACGAGCAGAACACGGTGGAGGCGTACATCGAGCACGAGTACGAGGTGATCAACAACCTGCGGGCGCCGAAGAAGGACCAGGAGAAGCCAGTGGTGGCGCCGGCAGATCGCTTCTTCACCTACAAGCAGTACCTGGACGGGAACGGCGAGCTGATCGACAAGGCGGTGATGTTGATCATCGGCCGGTCGATGATCCGCAACAAGCCGGATAGCTATTGCCAGGCGTGGGACGTAGCCACCACCGGCATCAGCGACTTCGTCTCGGATCTGGTGAGGCTGTACGGAGAGTACGGGGTCGATGCGTCAGCGCGTCCGGCGTATCTGGGCCGGTTCTCGCATGGGCGCCCGACGCGGCGCGGGGCGCTCAGCCGGCTGTTGGGCGCCTTCCGGAGCAAGCCGCCGAAGCCGTCTCAGGCGCCAAAGCCCGCGAAACCGGCGGCACCGCCGACGAAGGCGAAGTGATGCGGTCGAGCGTCGAGGGTCGAATGTCGAGCGCACACGTCGAGTCGCGTCGAGCGCTTGACCGTCTTCGGTCGACGTGAACACGCCAAGATCGCTGCACGGTCGCTCGACGGGCACACTCGACGCTCAACTCTCCACGCTCGACCGCTCAATCCATCGGATGCAGCCGTTTCAGCGCCCGGACGATCTTCTCTCGCTTGAGCCTCACCGGGAGCGGCTTGGGCGGCGTGGGCGGAGGAGGCACCCGGCCGCGCAGCTCGTTCGACTTCGCCTCCAGCGCCAAACGGCGCGCCCGCTCCAGCACCGCCCGCGGAATGGTTCCTTGCCTGTCGCCGGACATCAGTAGCGCCTCCTCGCCGCGATCGCCTCGAGCAAGCCCCCGTTCCTCGCCAGGAATTCGCGGAACTCCGCCTCCGGCAAGCTCATCTTCCGCAACACCCCACCGACGATGTCCTCGATGCTCGCCGCCCGGTCGCTCTTCAGCTCCATCGCGATCTTCAACATCGCCACCCCGTACAGGGGGCTGCCCATCACCTCCGACAGCGGCTCCTCTTCCTCCGACCCCGACTTTCGCGCTACCTCCAGCTGCACTACGTTCTTCGCTCCGCGGCTCACCTGGCTCATGCCCCTCCTTCCGCCTTCGGGCGGATGGCGTGACCATACGTTACGCTCTCTGTCGCGTCAAGTAACCGCGCGAGATCACAGATCATTTTCTAGCCGAGGTTGCGCGAGCGGGGGCATCCGTGCTTGTATCGCGCGGCGTCTTGGGCCCCAAAAATCGGCCCGCGCGCGTCTCCGGGAGGGGCGCCGGGGCGAGGCTCCGATGGAAAACCGCTACATCGTCGTAGAGGGGCCGATCGGGGTGGGCAAGTCCAGCTTGACCAACTCGCTCTCCGAGCGGTTCGGCGCCCGCAAGGTCCTGGAGGTGGTGGAGGAGAACCCCTTCCTCCCGCTCTTCTACTCTGACCGCGCCAAGTACGCCTTCCAGACCCAGACCTTCTTCCTCCTCTCCCGCTACCGGCAGCAGCAGGCGCTCTTCCAGCAGGAGCTGTTCAACAGCGTCACCGTCTCGGACTACCTCTTCGCCAAGGACCGGATCTTCGCCTGCCTCACCCTCGATCCGAACGAGCTGGCCCTCTACGACCGGGTCTTCGAGGCGCTGAGCCCGCGCGTGACCAAGCCCGACCTGGTCATCTTCCTGCAAGCCCGGCTCGACGTCTTGCTCCAGCGCATCAAGAAGCGCGGGCGGGAGTTCGAGCGGAAGTTCGACGCCGCCTACCTGGAGGAACTGGTCAAGGCCTACAACGAGTTCTTCTTCCACTACAGCGAGACGCCGCTCTTGGTGATCAACACCTCCGAGATCGACTTCGTGAACAACGAGGCCGATCTGGAGAACCTGATCGGCGTCATCCGCAAGACACGGAAGGGCATTCAGCACTACATTCCCCTCGCCAGCCGGAGGACCTAGACTCCAAACCGCCCCTGCAGACGGCGATCCGAGAGGACGCCGATCGGCGATGAGGGGCCAAACAAGCTGTCCATAGGAGGTGAACCGTGAAGGACAAGGTCACCATCCACACGCTCAAGAAGCTCAGGCAGATCGGCCAGAAGATCTGCATGGTCACTGCCTACGACGCGACGTTCGCCCGCGTGCTCGACGACGCCGGGGCAGACGTGATCCTGGTGGGCGATTCTTTGGGAATGGTGGTGCAGGGCCACGACTCCACCCTGCCGGTCACCCTCGAGCAGATGATCTACCACTGCCGGGCGGTGACTCGGGCGGCCAAGCGGGCGCACGTGGTGGGCGACATGCCCTTCATGAGCTACCAGGTCTCGGCGGAGGAGGCGGTGCGCAATGCCGGCCGGCTGGTGGCCGAGGGAGGAGTCGGGAGCGTCAAGCTCGAGGGCGGCCAGGAGTTCTGCGAGACGGTGGCCAAGCTCGTCCGGGCGAGCATCCCGGTGATGGGCCACATCGGGCTCACCCCGCAGTCGGTGCACAAGATGGGCGGCTACCTGGTCCAAGGGCGCGACGAGGAGACGGCGCGCAGGCTGCTCGCCGACGCCATCGCGCTAGAGCAGGCCGGCGTCTACGCCTTGGTTCTCGAGGGAGTTCCGCTCGAGCTGGCGCAGCAGATCACCGACCGGCTGGCCATTCCCACCATCGGCATCGGTGCGGGCGTGCACTGCAGCGGCCAGGTGCTCGTCTGCTATGACCTCTTGGGGATGAACCCGGACTTCAAGCCCAAGTTCGTCAAGCGCTACGCCGATCTCTACGGCGGCATCCGCGGCGCTGCCGAGACTTTCTTCCGCGAGGTGCGGGCCGAGGCCTTCCCCGACGAGGACCACTCGTTCAAGTCGAAGACCATCCGCCTGGTCGCCAGCAACCCCGACGTCAAGCCCGCCGAGCGCGAAGAGAAGCCGGCCCTGGCCCCGGTGGAGGGCCAAGGCCCCATCTACGGCGTTCCGGTGTAGCGGCGGGCGCGGAGGGCGTCTAGAGACACGCCATGCCTACCGTCCTCCGCACCGTCGGCGAGGTGTCCGCCTGGTCCGAGCGCGCCCGCCGCGAGGGCAGGGTGGCGCTGGTCCCCACCATGGGCTTTCTCCACGAAGGGCACCTCACGCTCTTGCGCGAGGCCCGCCGGCGCGCCGAGCGCGTGGCGGCCACCGTCTTCGTCAACCCCAAGCAGTTCGGACCCAACGAGGACTTCTCGCGCTACCCGCGGGATCTCGAAGGGGACTTGCGCAAGTGCGATTCCGCCGGGGCGGAGGTGGTCTTCGCCCCAGAGGAGAGGGAGCTGTACCCGGCGGGATTCCAGACTGCCGTCGAGGTCGGCGAGCTGAGCCGCGGGCTGTGCGGAGAACGGCGCCCCGGCCACTTCCGAGGCGTGGCGACGGTGGTCACCAAGCTGCTGTGCGCGGTTCGGCCCCACCTCGCGCTCTTCGGCGAGAAGGACTACCAGCAACTTCAAGTCATCCGCGCCCTCGCCCGGGACCTGGACCTCGGGGTGGAGATCGTCGGCGTCCCCACCGTGCGCGAGCCCGACGGGCTGGCCCTCTCTTCGCGCAACGCCTACCTTTCGGCGGAAGATCGAAAGCGAGCGCTCGCCATCCACCGGGGCATGCTCGCGGCCAAGCAGCGCGTCGGCGCCGGAGGGCGGGCGGTGCGCGAGCTGGTGGACCTTGTGCGCAAGTCGCTCGCCTCCGAAGGGCTGCGCGAGGACTACGTGGAGATCGTCGACGCACAGACCTTGAAGAGCCTGACCAGCGTCAGCCCCGAGCGCCCCTCGAGGCTCTTGGTCGCCGCCTTCGTGGGCTCGACCCGCCTCATCGACAACATCGCGCTCTGAGATGGCGACCAAGGTCACCCAGGCCGAAGAAGGAATCAAGGTGGTGACCGAGAACCGGAGGGCCCGCTTCAACTACGAAGTGGAGGACACCCTCGAAGCCGGGATGGAGCTGTTGGGCAGCGAGGTGAAGGCGCTTCGCGAGGGCAACGCCAATCTCTCCGACGCCTACGCGGTGGCCCAGGGAGACCAGCTCTTCCTCCTCAATGCCCACATCGGGCCATACAAGCCGTCGGCGGCGTTCGCACACCCACCCACCCGGAGCCGCAGGCTTTTGCTGCATCGGGAAGAGATCGACCGCTGGCTCGCCAAGGTGCGGGAGAGGGGTTATTCGATCATCCCCCTCGTGGTTTACTTCAAGAGAGGGCGGGCGAAGGTGCGGCTGGGGCTTTGCCGCGGCAAGACTCACGGCGACCGGCGGGAGGAGATCAGGGAGCGAGAGGTCAAACGCGAGCTGGACCGGGCGATGCGCCGGGGGTAGCGATGGACAAGCGCACGGCGGAGAAGAAAGAGCGGCTGTTGTCGGCGCTAGACAAGGGCCTGACGATGATCCACGTCGACGCGCGGCGGCCGGGGGTCATCGTGCCCGAGCACCTGCGCAAGGAGCCTCACCTGTTGTTGAGCCTCTCCTACCGGTTCGACCCGCCGGATCTGGCGGTAGGCGAGTGGGGCGTCCGTTCCACGCTGACCTTCTCCGGCAGCCGGTTCACCGTGGCGATTCCTTGGTCGGCGCTGTACGCGATCAGCAGCCAGGTGACCAAGGAGTTCTGGATGTACCCCGACGACATGCCCAAGGAGCTGTTGGAGCAGGCGCGGCTCACCTCGAAGGTGCCCGAGGGCTCGGACGAGGCGCTGGACCGCCCGAGGGGAATTCTCCGCGAGGTGGTGGCGGTCAAGCCGAAGGCCGATCCGGAGGAGCCGCAAAAGCCCACCACCCGCGGACACCTTCGAGTCGTGAAATAACGTCCCCGCTCCCGCGAGCGGGAGAAGGTCAGGGCCAGGGGTCGTCACCTCTTGCGGAGCTTGGCGCCGATCGACGCCGGCTCTCCTCCGCGGAACGTCCCCGAGTATGGCTTGTAGCCGGTCCTCACCAGGCGATAGCGGATGTCGGCAGGCGCATAGTGGTTCGGCAGCGCGAGCGGGGTCTGGCCGATCTCCACCTCCTCGATGAAGACGGTGGCGCCGGCCGGCTCGCTGTCGATGAGGAGCACCGCCGCCTCCGGCCGGGGAAGGGCGGACCGCATCCAGTGCCGGTAGCGCGCCCACCCGAGGTAGCCCAAGGCGAGGAGGAGCCCGACTGCGCAGAGCGTTGCCACTGCGCGGACGAGCTTCCTGAAAAAGCCGCTCCCCACGCCTCGCGGCGCAGGGAGCTCGGCTTCGGGTGGGATGGGCCGCTCGATGGGGCGCGCCAGCTCCAGCTCCTCCGCCAAAGGCGTCACCATCAGCGGGGGATCGGGTGGGACCAAGGCGAAGGCGGGCGGCTCGGCGATCGGCTCGGGTCGGGGGCGAAGGGGCAGCGGGGCGCCCTCGGACACCAGCTTCCCGCCCGTGTCCATCGCCACGCCGGGAGGCTGCCAGGTGAATTCGATCGTCCCCTGCAGCGCAGGGCCGAGCGCCCACGCAGACGGCTCCAAAAGGAAGGTGCCGCTGCCCGGCTGCTCCTCGCGGCGGTCGGCGATGGGGGGAGGAAGCTCCAGGCCGCGGAGGAAGTCGGCCAGCGCGCCCAAAGTGGCGGGCTCCCCCGCGTGCGCGAGATAGCTGGCGAGCGCCCGCGAGACCTCCTCCATCGAAGGGAAGCGCTCCTTGGGCTGCTTGGCGAGGAGCCGGCCGATGACGCCGGCCAGCTCGGCAGGCGCGCCGGAGAGCGGCCCGGGCGCCCTGGAGTGGATGCGGCCCGCGTAGGCGAGCGGCTGATCCACCTCGCCGAAGGGGTGGCGGCCGCTCACCAGCTCGTAGAGGACGGCGCCCAGCGCGAACTGGTCCGCGGCGTGGGTGGCCGGTTGCCCCTCCAGGACCTCCGGCGCGGCGTAGGCGAGCTTCCCCTTGAAGGTGCCAGGCTCGGTGCCGGGCGAGAGCGCGGCCAGCTTGGCGATGCCGAAGTCGGCCACCTTCACCTCGCCCTCGGTGGAGAGCAGCACGTTGGAGGGCGAGACGTCCCGATGGGCGAGGACCACCGGCTTCCCCTGGAAGGTCTGCCGGTACGCGTGGCAGAGGCCGGCGACGACCTGCGAGCCGAGGTAACCGGCGAGCGCGGGAGGGAAGCACCGCCCGATCCGGCCGAGCGCCTGCGATACCTCCCCGAGCTCCCAGCCGTTGACCAGCTCCATCACGATGAAGAGGCCGTCGGCGCTCTTGCCCACGTCGAAGACCTCGACGACGTTCTGGTGGTGCAGGTGCTGCGCCAGCCGCGCCTCGGAGAGGAACATCTCGGCGATGACCGGATCGCGGGCCAGGTGCGGGTGCACGCGCTTGATGGCGACCGGCTTCTCGAAGCCCTCGGCTCCGAGCGCGAGCCCGAGGTACACCTCGGCCATGCCCCCGGTCGCGAGCCGGCGCGTCAGGCGGTAGCGCTCGCCGATCCCGCTCATCTAGTGCTCTGCCCGGGGTGTACTGGTGGCACCGAGACGAACGAGACCGAAGCGAGACGGCGCACGCGAGGAGCGCGCAGCGGAGGCGTGCCGGGGGCACGTCGAGCAGCGCAAGCGACGAGCCGCCGCCTGGGCTGCGGGTGTCTTCCAGACATGCGCCCCGCAGC
>JACPVI010000022.1 GCA_016191815.1 Myxococcales bacterium | reverse complement strand
CGGTATGCGCTGCGGATGAGCGTCGGCCCCGAATTCAAGCAGAGGCTGGAGGAGGTGAAGTCCGCGTTGAGCCACCTCGTGCCGGACGGCAACTTCGAGGAGGTGATGATGGAGTGCATGCGCATCGCCCTCGACGTCTGCTCGCGGCGCCGCTGCGGTGCGAAAGTAGCGCCGCCGGCCGAGGCCAGTTCCGGCCCGGAACTGAAAAAGTTACAGCCTCCGGTGAGGGACGGTGGGGCGGAGAGGGAGGGACGTGAGCCGAGCCGGTACGTGCCGGTGGAGGCGCGGCGGCAGGTGTGGCAGCGGGACGGTGGCCGATGCGCCTTTGTCGGCGCCGGCGGCAGGCGCTGTAACTCGCGGCACCAGCTCGAAATCCACCACCTGAAGCCGTTTGCGCATGGTGGGGAGGCGACGCCGGACAACCTCATGCTGGCTTGCAAGCGCCACAACGCCCACTGCGCGCGCCTGGACTTCGGGGAGGAGCACATGGCGCAGTTTCAGAAGACTGGATGAAGCCCGGAGGTGGGGAAAGCCTCGGCAACGCCGCAAGCGGACGGCGGACGGCGGGCGGTTGAAGGGCGCCGCCTCGGGGCGCTGCCGCCGGCTGGGGCGCTCGCGCGCGCCGATGGGTGGTGAAGCTCCCAGCCGCTGTGGGGGCGCCGCGTTGAGCGCCGCATCGCCGGGGGCGCCAAGGGGCGCGGAGGAGCCCCGGTCCGCACCCCGCTGGCGCATTCGCCCGATACGCGAGGGTGATCAGCATGGGAGCCACACCCGCCCCAGGGAGCCCGCGGCAGAGGAACGGCAGTATGGTCACCCTCGGCCGCCGGCCGGGTGTGAATCTCATCTCGAGTACTCGGAGGTAACCGGTCACCCCCGGCGGAGCGAAGCGGAGTCGAACGGCCGCCCTCTACTTGGCTCGGGCTGAACGGAATCTGCTGCTCAGGGTGAGTGCCACGCCCCGCCGGCGGGCCGGCGCCGGCCGCGCAGGAGCGCCGCCAGCGCGAGCGCCGCCCCTCCCAGCATCCCGGGAGCACCCCCGCACCCGCAGCCTTGGGAGAGCGGCGCCTCGGCCTTCACCAGGATGTCGATCGCCGCCGGCTCGCTCGAGAGCGCGCCGTCGCTCACCACCAGCTCCAAGCTCACCGTCTCCTCCGCTCTCACCAGCGGGGCGGTGAAGCTGGCTCGCTCGCGGTCGGCGTCCTCCAGCACCACCTCCGGCCCGCCGGTCTGGCGCCACTCGAAGGAGAGCGGGTCGCCGTCCAAGTCCTTGCTCGGCGAGCCGTGGAGCAAAACGCGCGTGCCGGGGCCCGCCAGCCTCTCCGCGAACGGCCGGGCGATGGGGCCGCGGTTGACCTGGCGGACGGTCACCCTCACCGCGGAGGGCGCGCTCTCCGCCCTGCCGTCGCTCGCGGTCAGCTCGAGCTCGAGCACCGTGTCCAGGGACACCTCCGGCGCGTAGAAGGAGACGGCTTGCTGGCCGGCGCCGGCGAGCGCCACCAGCGGCCCGGAGAGCTGGCGCCAGCGGAAGGAGACGGGGTCACCGTCCGGATCCGATCCGGCCCCGGTGAGAGTTGCCCTTGTGCGTTCGTCGACCGCGATGGCCTCCCCGGCGTTGGCCGAGGGCGGCTGGTTCACCTGCCGCACCGTCACCTGGACGAGCGAGGGCGAGCTTGGGAGCTTCCCGTCGCTTACGACGAGCTGGAAGGCGAGCACGGCGCCCGAGCTGACCTCCGGCGCGTCGAAGCTCGCGGTGGCGCTCGCCGCTCCGGAGAGGCTGACCGGCGGTCCGGAAACCTGGCTCCAGGTGAAGGTGAGCGAGTCGCCGTCCGGGTCGCTTCCGCTCCCGGCGAGCTGGACGTTCGCGGTCCGCTCGTCGACCGCGAAGGCCGGACCCGCGTCCGCCAGAGGCGGCCGGTTGATGTGCCGGACGGTGACCACCACCGGCGAGGGCTTGCTCGAGCTGGTCCCGTCGTTCACAACCAGCTCGAAGGTGAGGGCGGTGTCCGCGGAAACCTCCGGCGCGGTGAACTGCGGGCTTTGGGTGGTGGCGCCCGACAGCGGCGCGGAGGGCCCGGCCACCTGGGCCCAGGCGTAGGTGAGCGGATCATTCTCCGGGTCGGTCCCGCTGCCAGAGAGCGTCACCACGGTGCGCTCGTCCGCGGCGAAGCCTGCGCCCGCGTTGGCGACCGGCCGGCGGTTGACGCAGATGGCGCGATCCGCCACCAGGGTGGGGAACGGGGTGTTGGTGATTCCGGTGAAGGCGAGGTCATCCAGCTCCCAACCGGCTCCGGCGGTGTTTCCGTCGGCGCCCATCCGGAAGCGGACCCGCACCGTCTTCCCCTGGTAGGCGGTGCCCAGGCTCACCGTGGCAGTGAGGAAAGCCGGGTAGCCGGCGCCGGTGCCTCCGAAGGCCGGCCGCCCCTTGAGCGGGTTGGTGCCGTTGGCCGGGTTGGTGAGGGTGACGTTGTAGCCGGGAGTGGCCGAGGAGCCGATGTCCTGCCAGGTCTGGCCCCCATCGTCGCTCAGCTCGATGACGCCCCCGTCGAAGTAGGTGGTGCCGCTCGCCTCGAAGTCGTAGCGGTGCCGGAAGGTGAAGCCGAAGGTGCCGGTGGACGAGACGAGCAGCGGCGGCGAGGTGAGGAAGGTGTCCGCGGTCGCCGGAGGGTTGGCGCCGTAATAGAGGTGGTCGAAGACCGACAGCTCCTTGCGGGCGAACAGGGTGGTGCCGGGGAGGCTGGCGTCGCGGGAGACGGTCCACGCGGTGCCGGAGGGCTCGACGTCGTCGGTGGCCGAGCTGGCCAAAACCTCGTCGGAGTGCACCCGGAAGGCGGCGGTGGCGCCCACCGGCCCGGGGATCGCCAGGCCGGGGTCGGTCGCCGAAAGCTGCAAGGCCAGCGAAGAGATGGCGGTCGCGCCGGTGAGCGACACCTCCACCGAAGCTTTGGCCGAGCCGAGCGGAGGGATGGTGGGGAAAGCGAGCGAGCCGGAGGAGAGCGTGGCGCCCAAAGTCGCGGTGCTGGCGGTGGCGGTGGTGGCTGTGAGCGCGGCGGTCCCGGTGTTCTTCACCGTGAGGGAGAGGCTGCCGGTCTCGCCGCTGTCCAGGACGCCGTCCTTGTCGCACCAGTCCGCGCCGTCATCGAGCTGCACCTTGGCGACCGCCAAGTCCGGCCCGGTGACGAAGCTCTCCACCACCGGGCGGTTGTCGGTGGCGTCGCGGTCGGGCGCCACCGCGCGGATTCCGGCGCCGCGCCGGGCGAAGGCGCTGGCGAAGAGGGTGAAGTCCTGCACGTCATTCGCGTACGCGGCGGCCAACAGCGCGTCCCTGGCCTCGAGCAAGGTCGGCGTGACGGGCGTCAGCTTGTAAGCGGCCACCAGGTACCGCCGCATCCTGTCCTGGGCCTGCTGGAAGGTGAGCCGGGGGGTGTTGAGCAGCGCGGCGTAGCACTCCCAGAGCATGGTGGCCCAGATTTCCCCCGCGTTGTGCACCTCGGAGTTGGGGAGCCCGTTGGGGTCCGAAGGCACTCCGGAGGGGAGCGCCTCCCCGTCGGCGACGTGGCGGAAGGTGAGCGCGTTCTTCGCGAAGTCGGTGCTCAAGGGGAAGCGCCGGATGCCGAAGTAGTAGCCCTGGTTGGCGCTGCCTCCTCCGCTCGAGACATAGGCAGCGGGGACGTACGCGCCCTTGAAGCCCACGTTCTGCGGGAGCTGCGCGTCCTGGGCCCTCACCATGAGCAGCAGCGCGTGGAAGTCTCCCCAGCCCTCACCCATGCCGCGGCCGATGGTGTTGGAGAGGCCGTTCGCGTCGCCGATCAACCGGTTGCTGATGTAGTGGCCCCACTCGTGGGCGACCACGGTGTTGTCGATGGTGGAGTCGCGGTCGATCACCGCCTCGCGGTAGAGGCCCACCGTCATCGGGCTGGTGCCCAGGGTGGCCTTGAACAGCGCCCCGTCCGAGGTGGAGACGCTGAGCACCGGGATGGTGATGCTGGAGTCCGTCCCGCTCATGCTCATCGCCGAGCCGCCGTCGGCGTTGTTGGCGATGACGATGCCGATGGCGCCGCACTGTTGGGCGTTCCTCGCCTTGGTGACGAAGGTGCAGGTCCCGCGATCGACCAGCGCCACGTTCCCGCTCAGCGCCGAGGCGTTGGAGAAGGCGATTCCGCCGTCGGAGGTGCAACCGAGGCTGGTGGAGGGCGCGAGGTCCGCGGCGAGGACGAGGCCTCCTTGGATGTCGAAGGAGCGCGGCCCGAAGCCCGCGGCCCCCGCGTCGTAGTCGGCGGCGATGCTCGATGGAGAGAGCACCCGCACCCGCCGGCCGAAGGGCGGGGGCTGGGTCCGGCCGTCCCAGATGAACTGCTGCATGCGGGGGCGGGCGCCGTCGGAGGGCGTCGACATGTTCGCGTTGTTCCGGCCGGAGTAGTCCTGGCCCTCGGCGCGGAGGCTGTCGCCATCGAGGCCCCCGCGGCCGTAGTTGTCGGCCTGGGCGTTGCCCGCCGCCTCGTCGAAGCCGACGTCGTAGAACCAGTCGTGGAGGAAGTTGACGTCATAGAAGAGCTGGGTGATGGCGGCCATCCGCTGATCGCTCGAGGCCGCGGGGCCGGCGGCGGTGTCGTAGGTGCGGTCGAAGGCGCCGGTGGCGGTGGCGGTGGCGCGCAGATCGCCCGGGCCGAAGCCGTCGGGGCTGACGAGGTCGCCGTAGGCCTCGGCGTTGTTGCCGGTGGTCTCGGTGGCGCCGGCGGCGAGCCAGGAGTCGGCGGTGCTGATTGGCCCGCTCGCGAGCGTCACCAGGTTGGGGGAGACGAAGGGCGCCTGGTAGCCGTTCGGGGTGCCGGTGGGATGGGGAGAGGCGGCATCGTCTTGGGGCCCGTCGAAAGGAGCGTTCTTCCCGCTCGTCTCCGCCCATACCCGGTAGCTGAAGATCCCGTCGGCGGTGAGGTCCTGCCGAAAGAGGAGCCGGCCGTCCCTGGCCGACACCACGTAGGCGAAGTAGTCCGACTCGGTGGCGTCCTTGGGGCCCGCGTCCAGCTCGAGGTGGTAGGCGGGCTCGAGGCCATCGGGAAGGCCGAACAGCACCTTCCGCACTCGGGCCGGAGTGCCCATGCGCGAGGGGGAGGCGCGACGCGGGTCGAGGACGAAGGTGCGCCAGCCGGCCAGTGGGATTCCGAGCTCGACAAGCTCGGTGCCCTGCAACGGTTCGCCGGTCAGGTCCATCCAGGCGACGGCCACCGCGGTGGGGTGGTCGAGGTCGTACTGGAGACGGCTGGTCGCGGAGCGCGCCGAGGCGTGGGGGGAGAGATAGCCGGAGACCGCCACCAGCCTGAGCTCGCGGTCCATCGCCACCTTCATCTCGTCGCGGAAGAGCGGGATTCCGCCGAGCTCTTGGCGGAAAGTAGCGATGAGGGCGCCCTCTCCGGTGTCGTGGAGCCGCGCCAAGGTGGCCTCGGCCAGCTCCTGAGGCTGGGCCCGGTACAGCTCGGCCAGCTCGAAGAGGTACCTGCGCGCCGCCTGTTCGGGGCTCAGGCCAGACGCCCTCAGGGAGGGCCCCCCCGCGCCGGACCAGAAGAAGGTGGGCACTGCGAGCCTCCGCTCGAGGTGGGCCACCCGGCCCATGAGGACGCGCTCCCGCGTGAGGGCCGAAGCGAAGGCAGAGGGCAAGGGTGTCGCCGCCTTGGACTCGAGGAAGGCGTCGAGGTTCGTCAGGCGGCTGGCGGCCGCGGCGCTCCAGGTGAGGAGCTGGGCGAGGAGGAGGACAGGAAGTGGGCGCAAGCTTGGCTCCGTCGCAGCCGAGTGCGTATTCCAGCGACCGCCGAATCACAAGGACCCGGGCAAGACGAGATTCGGGCCAACCGCTGACGGGGCTGCCCGACGCTCCAGCGAGGCGGAGGCTCGCGTCAGCCGGCGCTCATCGCCCGCCGGCGCATGGCGTCTGCAAAACGCTCCATGTCCCCCAGCCCGGCCTCGAGCGAGGCGAGGACACGCGAATCCTCGATTTCTGCATAGCGATGGACGATCAAGTTCCTCAGGCCGGCGGCAGCAGCCAGCCGAATGGAAAGGTCAGTGTCGATCAGCCCGTGCGTCGCCAGGAGCCCGAACGCGGCTCCAAGCCCTTCGGGCGCACCCAGCGATTCATGCGCACAAGCGTGGACGGCGAGATCGATGCATCCCTGAATCGCCTGGATGAGATCGAAGTAGACCGTGTTTCGCAGGTCTTCACTTTCGGCTAGCGCTCCGCGGGAGAGCGGTAGCTTCGCGCGCAACCGAGCGAGGTGATGAACCACCGCCGCCACCTTCGCGGTGACGATGTCGCGGTCAACCATCGCGCCTCTTCTGCAGGGTCAAGGCGAGCCCTGCTTCCACCGTGCGGCGCAGGAATTCGGTGTCGAAATACTCGCTGAGAATTCGTTCCTTGGCGTTCGCGGTCCGCCTCGGCAGGCGATCGAAAAGAACCCGACCGAACTTGAGCACTTGGTGCCCGAGCACTGGCGGTGCTTTCTCGAGGAGAACCAGTTGTACGTCGCGACCGACGGCGATGGTCAGCCGGCCAGTGAGATCGAGCAAGCTGTCGCACAGCGAAGCAAGCGCGCCGTCGGAACGGCCAACGATGGCGACATCGAGGTCGCTTCCGGGCCGGGCTTTTCCGGTCGCGGCCGATCCGAACAGGATGGCTGCGGCGATCCGCTCGTCACGAGCGAGCTCCCCCTCGAGCTTCGCGATGACTTCATCGAGGCTCACCGGGCAAGAATAGGGCGCACACCTCGTCGCCGCAAAGCTCGCCGCGCTCGCGCTCGCAGCCTGCGATGTGGGGACGGCGAACATCGAGGGTGGCGAAGAGGAGCTCGGCGACACCTCCGACGAGCTGACCACCTCGGTGAGCGACGACGACCTCAACGGCCTGTACGTCGCGACGGTGAACGGCTCGCCGGTGGTGCTCAAGCGCGACACCCGCACCAAGGCGCCGATCGTCATCCAGTTCCCTGGGGATCGCCCGTTCCGCTCCTTTCCGACCAGACCCAGGTAGGGCTGGCGATGTCCACCTTCGGGATGTACTTCCCCACCTCGGCGGGCCGCTCGCTCAGGCTGCCCATCACCAGCGACTCCACCGCCTACTTCATCACCGACCGCCCGGTGCGGGCCGAGAGGATCGGCCTGGTGGTGATGGACACCCCCTCGCACGGCCCGCTCGCCAGCACCTTCGGCCGCCAACTGCTCGACCTCGGGGAGATGCCGGCCTCCGACAGTCCCGCCTGCGCCCGGGCGATGATGGACCTGCTCGCGAAGTCGGACGTCTCGCGCGCCGGCCAGCTCCGCCCGGGGGACCCTTCCTACGCCGACGTCTTGAACCACGGCAACGACATGCAGGAGTACCCGGACATGGCGCGGCTCAAGACGCTGACCACCAGGAGCAACGACCCGGCGCCGGAGTCGACCGGCTTCCTGACCAAGGCGCTAGCTCGTCAGCTCCCCGGGCGGGCGAAACCTCGTCAGCGCCCCGCGCGGTGGAAGGCCTTCTCGCCAGCCTCCACCCGGATGGGGAGGCGGTTCTGCGCCGGCGGCAGAGGACAGGTGGCGAAGGAGGTGAAGGCGCAGGGCGGGTTGTAGGCCCGGTTGAAGTCCAGCTTCACCTTCCCATCCTTGGGCAGCTCCGCCGAGAGGTATCGGCCGGCGCCGTAGGTCTCCTTCCCGGTGGTGAGGTCGGCGAACATGATGAACAGCGAATCGTCGCCGGGCTCGGCCACCGGGAGGAGCCGCAGCTCCCGTCCCCCGGCCGAGAAGACCAGCGCGCCGGGGACCGCCATCTCCTCGGTGAGGCCGACGATGTTCTGGATGCGCAGCTTCTGGGGCTCTGCCGTGGGCTCGAAGCGGGCGGTCACCACCCACTCCGGCGCGGCCGGGAAGCGCTCGATGCCGGGGAAGCTCCTCCGCGCTTCGCTCTCCCGGTCGATCAACCTGAGCGCCAGGCGATCGCCGCGGCGGATGACGAAGAAGGTGACCGGGCCCACTTCGACTCTCGGGCCTTCGGAGCCCTCCGCCCGGCCGGGCCAGAGCACCGCCCGCTCCACCGGCGCTCCGGACATCTTCGCGGCGACTCGCGGCGCGAGCTCGAGCGAAACTTCCTCTCCCTTCCGGGCCACTGTGCCGAGCTTTCCCGGAGCGCGCGGAGGGAACCGGCAGTGGCTAGATGGGTCAGAGCCGAGCGCGTGGGTCCCTTCCTCGAGCCAGCACAAGCCGGCCAGCGAAAGCCACCCGTCCTCTTTCGTAAGGCTCTCGACGCGCCTGGCGCTCCAGCGCTGAAGCTCTTCCTCCAAGGCGCGCTGGGCCTCGGCCCGGCGGCGGTCGCAACCGCACCACAGCACCGCTGCCCAAAGGAGCACTCGTGCCAGCATGGAGCCATCCTGCCGCAGCCGGGAGCGCTGAGCGAAGCTTCGGTAGCGCGCTGCTCCCCGGCTGGGCAAATCGGCCACGGCTGACGGCCGCCGGTGCCACGCGGCGCTTGCCGCCCCCAAGCCCCCGTCCGTAGGCTTTGCCGCCGCCAAGGGAGGGACGCCATCCACACCCAAGCCAGCCTCAGCTCCGAGCACCAGACCAACCCCGCCATCGCTTTCGCCCCCAGGCTTTCGATGCTGGCGGCCCTCTGCCTGGCGATGTCGCTACCTGCTAGCGCCCAGGAGCCGGCGCAGCACCAGCCCTCCGAGGTGACGGTCGGCATCTACGTCAACCAGATCCACGAGGTGAGCCTCAGGGAGAACTACTTCACCGCCGACCTCTACCTGTGGTTCCGCTGGAAGGACGACGCGCTCAAGCCGCACGAGACGTTCGCCCTCCAGAACGGGAGGGTGGAGTCGCAGATTGGGCCGGTCACCAAGAAGCTCCCCGACGGCTCCAACTACGCCTATGTGCGGCTGGTGGCGAAGGTGACCAAGTTCTGGGACATCACCGAGTACCCGCTCGACGACCACCGGCTGCCCATCGCGATCGAGGAGGACCAGAGCGAGGACCACCTCATCCGGTACGTGGCGGACACGGTGAACTCCGGCTCGCATCCGACGATCAGCGTGCCCGGCTGGAACATGGTGAAGAACGACACCGAGTCAGGAGTGGGGGTGTATCGCTCCAACTTCGGGGACATCTCGCTGCCCACCGGGAACGAGTCCAGCTACACCCGGCTCACCACCACCCTCCATCTGAGCCGACAGGGGACCCTCTACTTCATGAAGCTCTTCTTCGGGCTGTGGGTCTCGGCGGCGATCGCCTTCCTCGCCTTCTTCATCAAGCCCTCCGACGTCGACCCGAGGTTCGGCCTGGGAGTGGGCGCCATCTTCGCGGCCATCGCCAGCGAGTACATCGTCACCAGCTCCCTGCCCGACACCAACATCATCACCCTGGCGGACAAGCTGCACATCGTCGCCTTCGCCTTCATCTTCGCCTCCATCGGCCAGTCCACCTGGTCGCTCTACCTCTTCGAGAACGAGCAGGAGACACGCTCCAAGTGGCACGACCGGCTCTCGCGGCTGGTCTTCCCGCTGACCTACGTGGTGGCCAACGCCTTGGTCATCGCCCTCCGCTAGCGGGTCGGAGGAAGCGCGGTCACCTTCCTGCTCGCCAAGCTCGCGCCTCGATAGCCGAGCGCTGTGGGCTCAGCTCCTCCCCACCGGCGAGGGCCTGGGGAGGGGCGCCACCTCGGCCTTCTCCTTCGCCGGCCCGACCACGCTGCGGAGCTTCACCATCCGGATCCGATCCAGCCTCGGGCCCGCCTTGGAGTGCACCACGAACTGCCAGCCGCCGTGGGTGAACTTCTCCCCCACCTCGGGAATGCTGCCGGAGAGCGAGCTGAGATAGCCGCCAAAGGTTTCGTACTCCCCTTCCGGGAGGCCGAAGCCGAAGGCCTTGGCGAACTCCGAAGGCTCCATGGCCGCGTCCACGAGGAACGAGCCGTCGGCCTGCTTCTCCACCTGCTTCACCTCGACCTCGAACTCGTCGCCGATGTCGCCGACGATTTCCCGCAGGATGTCCTCCAGCGTCACCAGGCCCATGAAGCCGCCGAACTCGTCTACCACGATCGCCATGTGGAATTTCAGCCGCTGCAGCTCGCGGAGCAGGTCTCCGATCGGCTTGACCCAGGGCACGAAGTGCGCGGGGCGGATCAAATCCTCGAGCACGATCAGCTCGGGGTTCTGCATCATCGGCACCAGGTCGCGCACGTGCAGCACCCCGACGATGTGGTCCACATCGTCACGGTACACCGGCATCCGCGAGTGGCTCTCCTCGGCCAACAGCCTCAGGATCTCCGCAGTGGACGTGGTGATGTCCACCGCCACCACCTCGGTGCGCGGGACCATCACGTCGCGGCAGGTCTTGTCGGACAGCTCGAAGATGGAGCGGATGAGCTGCGGCGCTCCCTTGTCCACCTTCTCCTTGGCGGCCTGGGCGGTGAGGAGCTTCTCCAGCTCGTCCAGCGGGGGCGGGGGCGCCTCGAACTTCACCTTGGTCCCGAAGGGCCGGAGCAAAAGGTTCACTCCGGCCACCATCAGGCGCATCAGGGGGTAGAGGAACGCCACCACCAGCGTCACCAGCCAGGACAGCCGCAGCGCCCAGAGGTCCGGGGTGTTCGAGGCGGTGGCCCGGGCGGTGATGTCGAACATGCTGGCGATCAGCCCCACCGCCAGCGCGCTGGCCAGCGGGCCGAGCAGGGTGAGCCAGGTCGATTCTCCGAAGCGGGAGAAGTCGAGCAGGCGCGGGGGCACCAGGGTGGCGATCGCCGCGGCGAGGAAGCCGAACAGCACCATCCCGAAGCGCAGGGAGGCGGCGGTCGCCTCGCGCTCGGTCTTGTGCTTGAGCACCCGGGCCCCGCGCCGGCCGTGCTGCTTGCAGAGATCCTTCGCGCGCAGGTCGGAGGTGCCGTAGAGGGCAGACTCGGAGGCCGCCAAGAACGCTCGCAGAAGGAGCAAGCCCAGGCAGGCCACCCACATGGCCCAGGTTGGCATATCTCAGCTGTTTCTAACTCGCCGGGGGCCCCGGCACCAATCCGCGGCGCGGCGGTGTAGGAATTTGGCGGTTTTGATATGGGACGCGCCACGGAGGAACGATGCTCGCGCGTGTGTACGTGACCTTGAAACCGGGCGTGCTCGACCCAGCGGGGAAGGCGGTCGAGCACAGCCTGCACTCGCTCGGCTACTCGGAGGTCGGCGAGGTGCGGCTGGGAAAGTTTTTGGAGCTGAAAGTGGAAGCGGGCGACGCGGCGAAGGCCAAGGCGCGGGTGGAGGAGATGTGCAAGAAGCTGCTCGCCAACACGGTGGTGGAGAACTTCCGGGTGGAGATCTCCGGATGAAGTTCGGAATCGTCGTCTTCCCCGGCTCCAACTGCGACCACGACGCCTACCACGTCGCCAAGCACGTGCTCGGCCAGCAGGCGGTGTTCCTCTGGCACAAGGAGCGGGACCTGAAGGGCGCGGAGGTGGTGGTGCTGCCGGGAGGCTTCAGCTACGGCGACTATTTGCGCTGCGGCGCCATCGCCCGCTTCTCGCCGGTGATGGAGGAGGTGGCCTGCTTCGCCAAGCGAGGCGGGAAGGTGCTCGGCATCTGCAATGGGTTTCAGATCCTCACCGAGGCGGGGCTTCTGCCGGGGGCGCTCTTGCAGAACGCCTCGCGGAAGTTCGTCTGCAAGGAAGTGGGAATCCGGGTAGAGAACGCCCAAACCGCCTTCACCCGGGCGTGCAGCAAGGGCGAGGTGCTGCGGGTGCCCATCGCCCACGCCGAGGGAAACTACTTCATCGACGACGAGGGGCTGACGAGGCTGGAGGGGGAAGGGAGGGTGGTGTTCCGCTACGTGGAGAACCCCAACGGGGCCAAGGCCTCGATCGCCGGGATCCTCAACGAGGGCGGCAACGTGCTGGGGATGATGCCCCACCCCGAGCGTTCGGCGGAGGCGCTCTTGGGCAGCGAGGACGGGCGGAAGGTCTTCGCCTCTCTGCTCGCCTAGCGCGGAATCCGCTCGCTTGACTCCCGGCAGCGCCTCGGGGAAGAGCGCGTCGTGCGCACGCCGCTCATCGCCTGCCTCTCCTTGTTCGTTCCCTCTGCCTCGCTCGCCTGGCCGGTCGACCTCTACGTCGACCTCGAACCCGGCGCGGAGAAGTTCCATCGGCTGGCCGAGGTGTCGTGGCTGGAAGTGGAGGACCCCGAGGTGGCCAAAGCCGAAGTGATGGAGAGCGGGGAGCTAATGCTCTCCGGAGTGACCCCCGGGCGGACGCTCCTCCTCCTGTACGCCCAGGGGCGCTTCGCCCTCTGGCGCATCCGCGTGGCGCCGAAGGGCCAGCGCCCCACCCCGCTCCTCGACAGCGCCGCGCTCGCGGAAGCCAAGCGGGCCTGCCCGGGGCTGGTCGCGACGGCCGGAGACGAGCCATCCCTCACCGCGACCGTGAAGGACGAGCGGTGCCGCTCAGCGCTCCTTGGCTTGCTCCGGACCGACGCCTACCAGGCTCGGCAGCTCGAGCTGACCTTCGGGCTGCCCGCCCTCCAGTCCCAGCTCGGGGCGCTGGAGAAGGCGCTCCCCAAAGGCGCGGCGGCGCGCTACCGCGGGGCAGGGCTGGAGCTCTCCGGAAAGCTCTCGCCGGAAGCGCACCGGCGCGCGCTCTGGGCGCTCTTCCGGGAAGCCGCCGGGCGAGTGGTGCTCGAGGACCGGGTGGAGCTCGACCGGCCGAAGGCCGAGTGAGCGGACCAACAGCTCGCCCGGATTGGTGTAAACGGGGCCCCGCGTTCTGGAGGCGCTGATGAGCCACTCCCCCGAAGTCATCGCCCAGCACGGCCTCAAGCCCGAGGAGTACGCCCGCATCGTGGAGCGGCTCGGGCGCGAGCCCAACCTGCTCGAGCTGGGCATCTTCTCGGTCCTCTGGAGCGAGCACTGCTCCTACAAGTCGTCGCGCAGTCACCTCAAGCAATTCCCCACCACCGGGCCGCGTGTCCTGGTCGGCCCGGGCGAGAACGCCGGAGTGGTGGACATCGGCGACGGGATGGCGGCCGCCTTCAAGATGGAGTCGCACAACCACCCGAGCTACCTCGAGCCCTATCAGGGCGCGGCCACCGGGGTGGGCGGCATCCTCCGCGACGTCTTCACCATGGGCGCCCGGCCCATCGCCTGCCTCGACTCGCTCCGCTTCGGAGACCCCTCGCACCCCAAGACGCGCTGGCTCCTCGAGGGAGTGGTGGCCGGAATCGCCGGCTACGGCAACTGCATCGGCGTGCCCACCGCCGGGGGGGAGGTCTCCTTCGACTCGAGCTACGACGGCAACTGCCTGGTCAACGTCTTCACCGTGGGCGTCCTGCGCAAGGACCGAATCTTCAAGGGCACCGCCTCCGGGGTGGGAAACCCCATCATCTACGTCGGCTCGAAGACCGGGCGGGACGGAATCCACGGTGCCACCATGGCCTCCGCCGAGTTCGACGAGAAGACCGAGGAGAAGCGCCCCACCGTGCAGGTGGGCGACCCCTTCACCGAGAAGCTCTTGCTCGAGGCCTGCCTCGAGCTGTTCCAGACCGACGCCCTGGTCGGCATCCAGGACATGGGAGCGGCGGGGCTCACCTCCTCCTCCATCGAGATGGCGGGGAGGGCGGGCAGCGGCATCGAGCTGGACGTCGCCAAGGTGCCGCGGCGGGAGCAGGGGATGAGCCCCTACGAGGTGATGCTCTCGGAGAGCCAGGAGCGGATGGTGCTGGTGGCCAAGGCCGGCCGCGAGGAGGAGGTCCTCCGCATCTTCCACAAGTGGGACCTCGACGCGGCGGTGGTGGGGCGAGTCACCGCGGACGGAAGGGTGCGCATCTTCGACGGAGGGAAGCAGGTCGCCGACCTGCCGGTGGAGCCGCTCACCGGCGGCGCGCCCGTCTACGACCGGCCCACCCAGAGGCCGAAATGGCTCGAGGAGCTTTTGGCCTTCGACCCGCTGAGCCTGCCAGCCCCGAAGGACCTGGGGGAGGCGTTGCTCACCCTGCTCGCCCGCCCCACCATCGCCTCCAAGGAGTGGGTCTTCGAGCAGTACGACCACATGGTGCGGCTGGGAGGAGCGCTCCTCCCCGGCCGGGGCGACGCGGCGGTGGTGCGGGTGGAGTGTTCGCAGAAGGGGCTGGCCCTCTCGGTCGACTGCAATCCCCGCCACGTCTATCTCGATCCGTTCGAGGGCGCCCGGCTGGCGGTGGCGGAGTGCACGAGGAACGTCTCCTGCGTCGGCGCCGAGCCATTGGGGCTCACCGATTGCCTCAACTTCGGCAACCCGGAGCGGCCGGAGATCATGTGGCAGTTCGCCGAAGCCTGCCGGGGGCTCGCCGCCGCCTGCCGCGAGCTGTCGGTCCCGGTGGTGTCTGGGAACGTGAGCCTCTACAACGAGACCGACGGCCGGGCCATCTTCCCGACGCCAACCGTGGCGGTGGTGGGCCTTCTCCCCGAGGTGACTCGGCGCTGCGGGGCGGCCTTCCTCGCGGAGGGAGATCGGATCGCGCTGCTCGGCACCACCCGGGGCGAGCTGGGCGGCTCGGAGTACGTAGCCGCCTTGTACGGAAAGACCGCCGGCCGACCCCCGCGCCTGGACGCGAAGGCGGAGGAGGCGCTGCAGCGGGCGCTGCGAGGGCTCATCCGTTCGGGCCTTCTCCGGAGCGCGCACGACTGCTCCGAGGGCGGGCTCGCGGTGGCGCTGGCCGAATGCTGCGTGATGGCGCCCGAGCGCCTGCTGGGCGCCAGGGTGAAGCTGGATGCGTCCGGGGTGCCGCTCCAGGCGCTCTTGTTCGGAGAAGACGCCTCGCGGGCGGTGGTCTCCTATCGGGCGGAGGCGGAGCCCCGGGTGGCCGCTGAGTGCGAGAGGGAGAGGGTGCCCTTCCGGCCCATCGGCTCGGTCGGGGGGGGCGAGCTTGCCATCGAGGGGGCGGTTCGGCTGGAGGCTGCCGCGCTCTCCCGGGCGTACCGGAGCGGCATCCCTTCGCTGCTCAGGACGCCTCCCGGCTAGCGTGACCGAAGCGGGGTGGGCGCTGTTCGCCGCCGCCACCTCGACCGGAAAGCTCTTGCGCCCGCCGAGCCCGCGCTGATAGCGCGCCTGCTCGGACCACGACCGTGCGGGCAGGCCGCCTCCAGCTCAGGCTCTTCGCGTACGCGGCAATCGCGGTGGTGGCCTGCGAGGTGACGCTGGTGGCGCTGGTGCAGCGCGGCCCGGTATTGCCACACCTACCCTGGGCGGAGCTGGCCGCCGAGACCTACGCCTCGCTGGTGGCGCTGTGCGTCGCGTTCTTCTGTTTCGGCCGCCACCGGGTCACCGGTGAGCCTTCGAGCCTCTGGGTTGGCCTGGCCTTCCTCTCCTATTCCCTGCTCGCCGCGGTGTACGTGTTGGTCTACCCGGAGGTGCTCAATGGGCGAGCAGTGTTGGCCGTTCATCCCAACGCCTTCGGGTGGCCGTTCCATTACAAATGGACCGCTCTGGGGGCGCTGTTGCTCGCGGCCTCGCTGTTGCGCGCTCCTCACCAGCGGGAGGCCAGGCGAGCCGATCTCGCGCTCATCGCCGCCACGTCGGCCGGATGCCTGGCAGTGGTCGCGGTCACCTTCGTCCTGGGGCGGCACTTTCCCCCGCTGGTGGAGGATGGAAAGTTCACTCCGCTCAACGTCCATTGGATCTGGGCCCTCACCGCGCTGTTCGCCGCCAGCGCGATGCTGGCCTACCGGGCCCAGCGCCGCCGGCCGCCGGGGATGCTCGGCTACGCGGCGGCGCTCTCGGCGATCTGCTCGGCCCGTCTGGGCACGGACATCTTCGGCGGCCAGCTCTACGACACGGTCTGGTACTTCAACCGAGCAGTGCTGGTGGGCTCCTTCACCCTGATGCTGGCGGTGCTGTTGGCCGACCACGTGGAGCTGCTCCGGAGCGAGAGGCAGCTCTCGAAGGTGGCGAAGGAGCGGGAGCTGCAGCTGCGCGCCACCCTGGAGAGCATGGCGGAGGCGGTGCTGGTGGCGGACAGCGAGCTGAGGGTGGTCGACTTCAACTCCGCGGCGGCGGAGCTGCTCTCCCGGCTCAGCGGCGAGCAGCCGGTGAGGCCCTTCTCGGAGGTGAGCCAGCTCGTCCCGCTGGTGAGCCGCGAGGGCAGCCCGATCGCTTCGGAGGAGCACCCGGCGGTGACGGCCTCGCGCGGGAAGGTGGTTCGCTCGTTCCTGGCCAGGTCCCGCGGAGCGGGCGGGGAAGAGCGCATTCTCGAAATCAGCGCGGCGCCGCTCGGCGGACCCTCGCCGGCGCCGACCGGAGCGGTGATGGTGTTTCGCGACGTGACTCAGCTCGAGTGGGCGCGCTCGACTGACACGGTGGCGCGGATCGCCACCGCGGTGGCGACCGCGCGGAGCACTCCCGAGCTGGTTCGGGCGGTGCTGACCGACGGTGCCGCTGCCCTACATGCTCGGGTGGCCTTCCTCTGCACCCTCGAGCCCAAGCGCTCTGAGTTGCGCCTCGAAGGTCAGCAAGGGTTACCCGCGGACGTGGTGGAGAAGCTCCGTCGCTTTCCGCTCGAAGCGCCGCTGATCGCCGCCGCGGCGGTGCGAATAGGCCGAATCCAGATCGACCAGGACCCCGCGCACAGCGAGTACGAGATGACGAGGGAGCTGGCCGGCCGGCTTGGGTCCAAGCTGGTGGTGGCGGTGCCGCTCTTCTTCCAGGGCCAGCCTCGCGGGGTGCTGGTCTACCATGTGGTGGAGGAGCGGCGCCTCTTGGTCGGACCGGAGCTGGAGGCTCTGCGGATCATCGGCGACGTGATCGCGGTGGGGTTGGAGAACGCGCGGCTCTACGACCAGGCCCAGGAGGAGCGGCAACGGCTCAAGGCGATCTTCGACGCTTCGCCCGAGGGCATCATCCTCTTCGAGGCGGGGACCGGGAGAATCTTCCTGGCCAACGAGGCGGCGGCGAGGCTGGTGGGGCAGCCGCTCGACGCCGAGGCTCCGATGGCGGCGCATCCGCAGAAGTATGGGCTGTTCCGGCCGGAGGGGACGACCTACCCGGCGCAGGAGCTCCCCTCCTCGCGGGCGCTGCGAGGAGAGGTTGTGGTCGGGGAGGAGGTGCTGATGCGCACGCCGGGCGGAGACGTGCCGGTGCTGGTGAACGCGGCGCCGGTGAGAGACGAGGGCGGGGTGGTCACCGGAGCGGTGGCGCTGTTCCAGGACATCAGCCGGGCCAAGGAGCTGGAGCGGGAGCGGGAGGCTTTCCTGCACGCGGTCTCGCACGACTTGCGGACGCCGCTCACGATCATCCTGGCCCAGGCGCAGATGGCGGTGGGCCCGCTGGCGACGCCCGAGCGGGTGGAGAAAGCGGCCGGCGCGATCTCCAGGGCGGGCCGGAGGATGAACGCGCTGATCCAGGACCTGCTGGTTTCGGCGGCGATCGAGTCGGGTCAGGTCGGCCTGGCGCTGGCGAAGGTGGACCTCGCATCTTTCATCGCCGGGCTAAAGGAGCGGCTGACTGGAGCGATGGAGGTGGAGCGGGTGCGGCTCGTTTCGCCTGCGGGGCTGCCGAACGTGGTCGCGGATCCCGATCGCCTCGAAAGGATCCTGCTAAACCTCCTGGGCAACGCGCTGAAGTATGGCGCGCCAGGCACGGAGGTGACGGTGACGCTCTCGCAGGAGGGCCAGGAGCTATGGACGTCGATCACCGACCGCGGCCCAGGGATTCCGCCCGAGGAGCTACCGAGGCTGTTCTCGCGCTACTACCGGGCGAAGGGGGCGAGGGAGCGGAAGGAGGGGCTAGGCCTTGGGCTGTACATCGCCAAGGGGCTGGTGGAGGCGCAGGGCGGCCGAGTCCGAGTGGAAAGTCGGCTCGGTGAGGGCTCGACGTTCAGCTTTTCGATGCCTTCGGCCTAGTTGACCACCGGCTGGCAGGACCCGGCCTCGCAAGAGAACCCGGCGGTGCAGTCGCCCTGGCCTCGGCAGGGGGCTCCCTGGTTTCCCGACTCGCACACGCCGCCCGCGCAGGTGTTGGAGAGGCAATCGGAGTTGGAGACGCAGGAGGTGCCGGTGCCGCCGGCGCTGCCAGGGCTGCAAAGCCCGTCAGCCTGGCAGACTCCGGAGACGCAATCGGTCGAAAGCCGGCAAGGCACTCCCGGCCCGCCTTGAGAGCAGCGACCGCCGACGCAGACGCCCGAGAGACAGCCGGTGCCGGAGGTGCAGGCCCCTCCTGAGCCCTCCAGCACACCTCCGCCGGAGGTCCCGCCGGTGCCAGTTCCTCCGGTGCCGCCGGTGCCGCTCCCTTCGCCGGGGCCGCCGGTGCCGCTCCCTCCGCCGGTCCCGCCCGGGTTCTGGCACGGCGTCGAGGCGGTGCCGGCCTTGCGGGTGTGAATGACGGGCCGGAGGATCCACTCCTCCCCTTGCCCGGTGGGGTGGACCCAGATCGACTTGTGGCCGTCGAAGTCCAGAGTCACCGTGGTGGTGTTGCAGGCCTGGATGCCAAATGGGCCCTTGATCTTGATCCCCGACTGCAGCCCGCTGGGAACCATCAGCGCCAGGTGCTCCCCCCCCGGCAACACCACTTCCTGGGTCCCTCCTGCCGCGGTGATCAACCGGATCTGAGTGATCTTCCCCGGCGGAAGGTCCTTGAACCCCAGGGGGAGCGCGTACTCCTTGAGCTTGAGGAGGTCCACGGTGAGCTTGCCGTTGAAGATCTCCACCCACCCCTTCTCCGCGGAGTGCGCGGTGACCTGGGAGATGGTGACGTTGATCGCCTTGAGCTGCTGCGTGGGCGCATCGACCAGCTCGACCGCCAACCGGCCCATGCCCGGAGGAGGTCCCTCCGGCGTGCTTCCCCCGCACGCCACCGCCACCGCAAGCGCGAACGCCGAAGCCGCTCCCAGCAAGAGAGTGATTCGATTCATGGCATCTCCCCTGTTCGCCTACTCGAGACACCCCGGTGATGCAGCACCCGTGCCCGCCTCTCCCGGAAGGGTTTCGCCAGGTTCCGGGAGGGGCCCCGCCGGGTGGAGCGCGAGGGCGCCGTGAAACCTGGAGCCCGGGTGCCGCAGGTGTTCGCCAGGTTTACAAGGCGAGTTTCCAGGGCCCCCTGCGGGTGGGCCGCAGGAGCGCGCGGCCCAGCTCGGCGAGGAAACGCTCGCGCGGCCAGCCGGTCGCCCCGAAGCGGGCCAGGTGCTCGGTCTCCTGCTGGCAGTCCACCATGCTGAAGCCCCAGTGGGCGAGCTGCTGAACCAGCTGAACGAACGCCACCTTTGACGCATCGGGGGCGCGGGCGAACATGCTCTCGCCGAAGAAGGCGCTCCCCAGCGAGACTCCGTACAGCCCGCCCTGCAGCTCTCCTCCTGCCCAGCTCTCCGCGGAGTGGGCGTACCCGAGATGGTGCAGCTCACAGTAGGCGGACCGCATCTCGGGGGTGATCCAGGTCCCGCGCTGCCCCCGCCGCCGGACGCGAGCGCAGCCGGCGATCACCTGCTCGAAGGCGGTGTCGAGCCTCACCTCGAACGCCCCGCAGCGAATGACCTTGCGCAGGCTTCGCGGGATGTGCAGCTCGCCCGGCTCGAGCACGAACCGCGGATCAGGCGAGTGCCACAACAGCGGCAGCCCCTGGGCTGGCCAGGGGAAGATGCCCTGCGAGTAGGCGGCGAGCAGCCTGCGCGCAGACAGATCTCCGCCGATCGCCAAGAGGCCACTGTCGTCGGCCAGCTGGGGCGCGGGGAACAGCTCGGGGTCTGGTCCGAGGACGTAGACCGGCACTATTTGGACACGTTCAGCTTGATCTCGCCCTTGAGCTCGTAGGGCTGTTGGAACAGCTCGCCGTTGAGCTCCCCTTTCACCTCGTAGGGCAGGACGAGCGCCTTGATCAGCTTTCCCACTTCCGGGCCGTAGGTCTCCTGGTTGATCGAGACCTGGGCCTCGAAGACGCCGGTCGCCGAAGGGCTTACCCTCTCCCCCTTGCCCAGCTCACCTTGGGAAACCTGCTTGCCGCCGACGGAGACGGCGTAACTGAGCCCGCTCAGCCGGATGGAGAAGGGGTTGGGGTTCACCACCCCGAGGTAGAAGATGACGTTCGCCTCGTCGGCGGAGTAGCGGGCCGCATCCAGCTCGTGGAGCTTGAGCTGGGGGAGCCTGGGCACGCGGATCTCCCTCGAGCGGGCGAAGGGCAGCTCGACCGTCTTCTTGCCCACGCGGGCGAGCACCTTGCCGCGAATGGCGGCGAGCAGCGCGCCCCCGCGGGCGCTCATCGCCTCGAGCTCCAAGGCGCTGGCGACGTAGCGCGAGGACTGCTGGATCTCGAACTGGGCAGGGGCGCCGGGCTGGACCGCGACTCCGAGCGGCTGCTCGCCGCTCTTGACCACCTTCTCCTCCACCACCAGCTCGTAGAAGGCCTTCTCCAGCGTGGCCGGCACCGGCGAGCTGACCTGGCCGCTCAGGCGGAGCTTAAAGTCAGTCAGCTCCTGCTCGGCGACGGTCAGCTCCTGGGAGGCCATCTCCGGTTCTCCTTCGGGCGCGCGGGTCTCGGGTCCGGACTTGCAGCCGGCGAGAGCGAGGAGGGCCAGGAGCGTGCTTCGAGGTCTCATGGGAGCTCCCTACGGAGAGCCGAGGCCGCACTCGGTGGTGCCGCCGTCGGGGGTGCCGATGTCGCGGATCCGCTGCAGCCGGTACTCCTGGGCAGTGCCCCCTGCGGTCGGGCTGAAGTAGGTGGAAAACAAGCCAAAGCCGGTCCCCGGCACCCAGAGGCGCCTGGGGTCGGCGCCGTGGTCGGGCGTCTCCGAGTACAGCATCTTCCTCGCCGAGTCGAACTTCTGCAGCGGAACCGTCTGCTCGGAGGTCGTCGGCTCGGCCAGGCTGACCCGGTAGGTTGTGGGCTCGGTGCGCCTGGGCCCGCTGCCGATCACGTCGGCTTGGATGGAGGTGGTGAAGCTCTCTCCCGACGCCGCGGCGCCGGTGAGCCACTTGGCGCCGGCGATGTTGCCCCCCTCGTCCTTGTAGGTGACCGACTGCCCGGGGAGGAAGGTGCGGCGGGCGAGGAGGAGGTCCCCTGCCCTGATAGCGAAGTAGTCGGTCATCTTCACCTGGCCGCTCTGGCGGTACTCGAGCGGGAGGACGGCGAGGCCTCCCTCCAGCGTCTCGACCGGCTTGACGATGGCGCCCAGCTCGGCGGGGTTTGCCGGCGCGGAGGTGGTCGAGTACTCGAAGCAGCGGCTGACGGTGAGGCCGTAGCGCTCCTGGGCGGTGCAGTCGATGCCGCAGCTCGTATCCGGCCCTGCATCGGGCGGCGGGGGCTCTTGCGGCGGGCCGCAGGCGGCGAAGGACAGGGCCGCAAAGAGGGCGGCCGGCCTAGGGAGCGTGCTCATGGGGCGCGCATCATCTGCCAATCGGCGAGCGAGACCCAAGCGTTTCCGCGCGCGGAGCGGTTAACATTGGACCCGTCCCGTGGCCCGCCGACGCCCGAACTTCAACCAGGCCGTCAAGGCGCTCGTCAAGCACGTCGCGGCGACGATGGCCGAGTTCTCGCACATCCGGCCCGGGCGCATCCTGGTGGTGGCCGGAGAGGCCCGCCGCTCCTCGAGGGGCACGGTGAAGCCGCTCACCTTCGAGGGGGCCAGGAGCCGCGACAAGGCGGGACGAGTGAAGCCGACGATCCGGCTCCGGGGGAGGCGGATGCTCTACTGCGTCACCTTGCGGCCGCTGTTCTTCCGGGCCAGCACGCCGCAGGCGCGCATCGCCACCCTGCTCCACGAGTTGTTCCACATCTCGCCGAGGTTTGACGGCACCTTGTCGGGCGCCCGGCGCCACGCCCGGCTGGGTGGCGGCTTCGCGCACAGGCTGCGGCCGCTGGTGCGCCGGTACCTGAAGCGGTGCCCACCGGAGCTGTGGGCCCCCTTCGCGCACGACGGAGAGGTGAGCATCCTCCAGTGGCTGGAGCGGCCCGGGGCCAACTACGCCTCGGAAAGCAATAGCCGCAAGGTGTACACCGAGGAGCAGCTCTTCTGGGGAAGGGTGCGGATGATCACCCGTCGCGCGCGTCCGGCCCGAGGCCCGAAGGGGAAGATCCGGCTGCACTGAACGGCGGCCGGAGCGGGTGCCGCACGATGCCGGGGACGGAGTCGAAGCCGGCGTCGAAGGTGACAATCCGCTCAATGTCGTTGTCGAGCATCACCGCCGCATGCACCGCATCTCTCGCGCTCGGCGCATGCCCTTCGCACAGGGACGCACCGGCCGCTACTTGGAGGAGGCCTGCGCGCCTCCCAGCCGCTTCAAGGCCTCCGCCGCCTCGGGGTGCTCGAGCTTGGCGGCCGCCTCGTACTCCTTTCGGGCCTCGTCCTTCTTCCCCTGCGCCTCGTACAGCTCTCCCAAGGAGAAGTGCGGCGCGGCGAAGGACGGATCCACCTGGATCGCCCCCTTGAACGACTCCTCCGCCTTGTCCGCCTGCCCCTTCCGGTACAGCGCCACCCCCAAGTAGTGCAGCGCCAGCGCGTGCCGCGGCTCGTTCGAGAGCACCTCCCCAATCGTCCTCAGCGCCTTGTCGGTGTCGCCGCCGCGAAGGTAGATGAACCCCAGCTCCGCCCGCGCCTCGAGCTGGGTGGGATCTCGGTCCACCGCCTGCTCGAGAAGCGGCAACGCCAGATCCGGCCGCTGCTTGCGCGAGTGCAGGATGCCCAGCCGGCACATCGCGTTCAGATCCTTCTCGTCCGCCTTCAGCGCCTCCTGGAGGATCTTCTCCGCCGCCGGGTAGCTGCCCATGGCGAGGTAGAGGTCCACCAGCCCGTCCCGCGCGGCGAGGTCCTTGGGGTCGGCCTTCACCGCCTCCAGATACAGCGGCTCGGCCTGCTTGGAGACGCGCTTTCGGGCATAGGCCCTCGCCAGGTCCAGCTTGGCCTCGGGAGAAACTTCCAGCTCGAGCCTCTTCTTTAGCTGCTCGATGGCCTCGTCCAGCTCGCCGGAGGCCAGGTGCGCCTCGCCCAGCGCTGCCCTCGCGGAGGCATCGTCGGGGAACACCTTCACCGCCGCCTTCAAGGTCTCCACCGCCTCCTTGGGCTTGCCCGACTCGAGGTAGGCCAGCGCGAGGCCCCGGTAGGCCTCGGTGCCCCTCTTGTGGATCTCCCTCCGGGAGATCGACGTGCGGTCGTCCTCGGTGGCGGCCACCGCCTTCTTGAAGGCCTCCACCGCGCGGTCCTTCTTCCCCTGGCGCAAGTAGAGCGTCCCAAGCTGGATGTAGGGCCCGCTCGCCCGCGGCTCCAGCTTGAGCGCGGTCTCGAAGTGCCGGGTGGCCCGGAAGTTGTCTCCAATCCGGAAGTAGGAGAGCCCGAGGTTGAAGTGCGCCTCGGCGTAGGAGGGCTCCAGGGCGATGGCCCTCTTGAACTGCTCCAGCGCGCGCTTGTGGTCTCCCTTCGCGTCCAGCGCCACCCCGAGGTTGTTGCAGGCGAGCGCGTGCTTGGGGTTGGCGGCCAGCGCCCGCTCGAACTCCGCCACCGCACCCGAGTAGTCGCCCTCGCGCTGGAGGATGACCCCCAAGTTGTAGTGGGCCTCGGCGTCCGCCAAGGTCTGCTTCACCACCGAGCGCAGGATTTCCTTGGCCTCGCCGTACAGCCGCTTCTCCGCCAGCGCCTTGCCGAGGTTCACCTTCGCCGGAGTCAGCTCTGCGTCGAGCTGGAGGGCGTGGCGGTAGGCGGCGATCGCCTCGTCGGTCTTCCCTCGCTTGTGGAGGGCCTCTCCCTGGTTGAAGCGCAGCTCGGCGTCGTCGGGCGACAGCTCCACCGCCTTGGAGAAGTGCTCGATGGCGAGGTCGGTCTCGTCGAGCAGCCGGGCCAAAAGCCCCCGCTCGGCGCGGAGCGAGGCGTCCTCCGGTGTCTTCTCGATGGCCTGGTCCAAAAGCTCCTTCGCCCGCTGCGCCTCGCCCGAGCGCCGCAGGGCCTGGGCGAGCAGGATCTTCCCGTCCACCGACTCGGGGTCGAGCCGGCACAGCTCTTCCAAGGGCTTCACCGCCTTCTTGGGCTGGCCAAGGGAGAGGTAAGCCATCCCCAGCCGGTAGAGGGCGGAGGTGTCGTCGGGAGCCTCCTTGAGCTGGGCGGACTCCACCTGCACCGTCCGCTGGAGGGCAGCCTTCTCCTCGGGCGTCTGGGACAGCGCCAAGAGGAGCAACAGGGAGATCATCCGCACACCCCCTTCGGCTCACTCCACATAGGGGCTCGCTCGGGCATCGAAAGTCTTCTTGGCCAAGGCGCTCTTCTGCTTCTCCCAGGCGTCCTTGGCCTGGGCCATCTGCTGGGCGCGCTCGCGGGACTCGGCCCTCCTCTGGGCCACCGCCGCCTCGCATTCCTTCACCTGTCCCTCGAAGTCCGGTACCGGGAGCGACTCGGAGCCCTCCACCTTCGCCTTCCGCGTTATTTGTACCCGCGCCAGCTCGAACCGAGCGTGGGCGCAGCGGAGTGCCAGCTCATGGATTCTCTCCTCCTCGACGTTCACCTGCTGGCGGGCGCGGAGGAAATCCACCCGGGCGTCGGCCTCGGCCACCGCCAGCTCGGCCACCTCGCGGGCGATGTTGTCGTCGGCCTTTCCCACCTCGTCCTTGGCGGCGGACCTCCGGTCCTTGGCGCGGCGGATGGCGTCGCGGGTGCGGAGGATTTCCGCCTTCGCCTCGTCCAGCCGGTCGATCGCCAGGGCGAGATCGTTCTCCGCCTCCAGAAGCTCGATGCGGCTCTCGTAGGGAAGCTTTTCCAGCAACCGGTCGGGCACCCGCTTCCCGTAGGAGGCACAGGCGGCGCAGAAAAGGCCGAGCAGCAAAAGGGCGGAGCGGAAAGCGAGATTCATGGCACGCTGGCCTCGAACTTTCCGAACACGGTCCGCCCGGAGGCGAGGTCGGTCCCGTTCTCGAAGGTGAAGGACACCTCTCCGGGGACGGTCTCCCCGGAGATGGGCGAGCGGCGGAACACCAGCCGCCCGCGCTGGAGCTTGGGGAAGGTCTTCCTCGGGTCCTCGAAGACGTTCCGGGAGATCACTCCGCGCTGCGCGCCGGAGGGCGTGATCTCGGCGAGATCCAGCGGAGAGTCCGCCTCCACCGCCGCGCCGAGCAAGTTGGCGGTCACCTTCATCGCCGTGTCCTGGCCCTCTTCGCGGTTGCGCGCGAACACCACCGCCACCTGCTCGATGGACATCTCCACCTGCGCGAAGTCGTACCGTAGGTCCAACAGCACCCCCAGGCTCCCCTCCAGCCGGTACTTGGGCCCATCTTGCGGCCCGCAGCCCAAGGCGGCGAAGCAGACCCCGGCAGTCACCAGGCCGGCGGAGCTTCGCGTGAAGAGGGTGTTTCGAGGCTCCCTCACCGGCAGTGCCTCCACTCGGGATCCACTTCCGGCCCGGAGAGCCCGGAGGTGTCCTTCACCACCGACAGCTCGCGCTTGGCGCCCTCCACGTCCTTGAAGCGGCACTTGAGCGCCGCCAGGTTGGCCCTGGCCTTCTCCAGGGTTGGGTCGGCGTCGAGCGCGCGCCCGTACTCCGCCCTGGCGCCCATCGCGTCGCCCTGGAGGAGCATCGCGTAGCCCAGGGCGGAGTGGGCCGAGGCGCGCTGCTCTTCCAGCTCCACCGCGCGGGCGAAGGCGAGCTGGGCCAAGGAGAGCTGGCCCGCGGCGAGATAGGCGATTCCCAGAGCCTCCATCGAGGCGGGGTCCATCTGGGTCTCGGCGCGCTTTTGCACCTCGTCCAGGTTGGTGGCGCGCGGGGGAGGCGGCGCGGGGATGGGCGAGCTGGCCGAATCGCTCCTCTCCCGGCAGCCGATCACCGCCGGGCTGAACACCTCGAGCTGGCTGGCGCGGGAGAGGCAGGCCTTGAAGGTCCCCTCGGCGCGCTCCTTGAGCGGGGTGACTTGCTCCTTCACCGCGGCGCGGAACTGCTGCACCTCGGCGGCGGAGAGGCCGTCGGGCAAGGGGGTGGCCTCCACCACATCGGCGATGTGCTGGAAGGAGAGGGCGATCCGCCACAGCGAAGCCACCGCCCACTCCGGCGAGCCCATCTGGGCGGCCTGGGCGTAGACGCCCTCCAGTTGCTGGAGGGCGGCGACCTTCTCCTCCACCTTGTCCTGCGGCAGGGCCGTGTAGGCGCGGAAGAGCATGTCCCCGAGGTGCCAGAGTCCCTTGGCGGTCTCCTCGGTCTGCCCGTTGGGGCCGTTGGCGATGGCGGTCAGGACGTCCACCAAAGGCTCAGGCCGCTCCCCCGGAGTCTCGGCCACCACCTGGGCCAGGACGGCGGCGGCGGCGGAGTTGTGCTTGTCCAGCTTGAGGGCCTGCTCGGCCACCGCGCGGGCCTTTTGGGGCTCCTTCATCTTCATGCGGGCCTCGGCCAAGAGCACCAGCACCTCCGACTTCCGCGCGCCGGCGGCGTCCGCCGCCGCCTCGAGGTCCCTCACCGCCTCGCGGTAGTCGCCCAGGGCCAGCCTGAGCCGCGCCCCCGCCAGCCACCCGTCCAATCCGGCGGTGTCGGCGCCGAGCTTCTGGCCCACTTGCTCGAACCAGCCGGCCGCCTCGGCGAAGCGGGCCCCTTCGGCGGCGTGCCGCCCCAGGGTGAGCAGGACGTCGGAGATGAAGCCAGACTTGGGGTAGTCGGCGACGATGCGCGCGCCCAGCTCCCGCTCCTTCTGGAGGTCGCGCTTGTCGCGGGCGGCGGCGAAGGCCCCGTAGAGCGCCTTCTCGCCGATGTCCTGCCCCTTGTTCTCCTCGGCCACCTTGAGCAGGCCCTCCACCACGTCGCCGGTCTCCTCGGAGCTCTTGAGGGCCAGCTCGCCCAACGCCTCGCTCTTGGCGTCGGTGAGAATCTTCCGCACGTCGGCGAGGAAGGTGGCGGAAAGCCTCGAGCCCAAGAGGGCCCGGCCGGTTTCCTCCAGCCCCTTGAAGTCGTTGAGCTGGCGGTGGGAGTCCAAGGCCAGGTTGCCGGCGGCCACCGCGTCCTTGTGCTCGGGGTGATCGAGCGCGAACTTCCTGAACAGCTCGGCGCTCTTCTCGTACTCGCCGTCCTCGTAGTAGGCCCGGGCGATGTTGAACTTCACCTCCACCGCGTGCTCGCTCCTCGGGTAGCGGGAGAGGAAGGCCGCCCCGAGCAGCTTCAGGGCTTGCCGGGCGTCGGCCACCTCGAAGGCGTTCAGCTCTTCCACGTCTCCGGGCTTGAGCGCGGAGTAGTGGGCGAGCAGGGCCCCGTAGAGCGCGCTCTCGTGCTCCTTGGGGTCCTTGCCGTCGAGCAACTGGGCCAGCTCCTCGAACTGCCGCGCCGCGTAGGGGAACTCCTTCGCGGCATAGAGCGCATCGGCCCGGTTCTTCATGATGGTGACCACGTGCTGCTTGGGCCGAAAGAGGGCCAGGTACTCCTCGTAGGCCCGGGCCGCGTCGAGGTAGTGCTGGCGGTCGTCCTTCTTCTGGGCAGCCACGTGGAGCTGGGTGGCGAGGTCCCTCGCCATCTCCTCCAGCTCGACGAGCTGCTTCTTCCGCTCCGGCTCGGGCATCGAGGGGTCCACCTTGGCGTGGAGGGCGGAGCGGGCGATGAAGCGGATGTCCTCCGGGCGCGCCACCACCTTGCCCTTGGCCGCCTTGAGGGAGTCGTAGAGCTTCCCCGACCGCTCGGGGTCCAGCTCCGGGTCCGGCTGGACCTCCATCAGCTTTCGGACCGCCGGGATGGCGAACTCGTACTGCTGCTTGATGAAGTAGCGGTTGCCGAGCTTGTCCAAGGCGAGCGCGAAGGTGGCCCGCGACTCGGAGAGCTTCTCGAAGTAGTTGAGCGCCCCCTGGGGCTTGCGGGCCTCGGTGTAGCTGTAGACCAAGTCGAGCAGCGCCTCGCGCTTGACGTTGAGCGCCTTCTGCTGGTCCACCCCGGCGATCGGCGCGGAGGCCGCCGCCGCCTCGAAGAAGCCCACCGCCTCGGCGTGGTTGTCCTGGTTGATGCGGATCCACCCCATCTTGTACCGGGCGAGGTCGTGCACCGGGGAGGATGGCGCGTCGAGGATGGCCTTGTAGTGCTTCTCCGCCTCGGTGAGGTCGGCCTTGTCGAAGAAGTAGTCCCCGAGGATCTGCTCCGAGTCGAGCCGCAAGGGGCTTTGGGGGTACTTGCGGATCAGCTCCCCCAAAGTCTTCAGCATCTCGTCGAAGGTGCCCAGCTCTCGCTGCTCGTGCGCGAGGTAGAAGGTGACCTTGTCGCCGTCCTTGAAGTCGGGGAACTCGCGCAGGATGCGGTTGTAGATCTGCGTCGCCTTCTGCTTGAGCAGCTTGGTCTCCGGGGAGACCAGCGCCCCCTTGACGCCCTCGGGCCGGCTCTCCGATTGCAAGTAGTAGACGTACCGGCTCTTCTCCACGTACAGCTCGGCCAGGCGGAACTGGAGGTCCGGCAGGTAGGGGGCGTTGCGGCTCTTGGCGATCAGCCGCTCGGTCTCGCCGAGCGACCGGTCGACCTTGAAGATGTCGCGGCGGAGCTTGGTGACGAGCTGGGCGCGCTCCTTCTGGCGGGAGACGATCGGGTTCTCCAGCCTTTTTTCGGCGAGGAAGCTCGGGAGCTGGCCCACCGAGGAGGCGAGGAGGAGGCAGGCGGCGAGGGCGCTCATTCGCCGGTCTCCTCGATGCAGCGGGACTTGAGCGAGAAGCGGTAGCTCCTCAGCTCGTCGTTCCAGTACTCGCCGTTGAAGCGGAAGGCCACCTGGACGGGGGAGAGCGCTTCTTCTTCCGGCGAGGTGACCAGCTTGGAGCCGCGCTTGACCCGCTCGTAGAGCTTGAGCCCCACCTCGTACTCCATCAACCGCACCTGCTCGGCGGCGCGGAGCAGCTTGTCCGCCTCGGCGCGCACCGAGTTTCGCAGCCGCTCCTCGAAGACGCGGGTGGCCTCGGCGTAGGCGAGGTCGTACAGCTTGGTGAGGTGGGCGTAGAGCCGATCGCCGAAGCTGCCGGCGAAGCGGCCCAGCCGCTCGCCTTCCAGCTCCAGCGACTCGAGGAACTGAGAGGCGCGCTTGGTGGGCCCGCGGGAGGTGGCGGCCCTCCTCAGCCTCTGGTCCTTGGTCAGATCCTCCCGCTCGCGGATCGCCTCCAGGGAGTCGGCGAAGCGCCGGGTCAGCTCCTTGGCGGCGCGCTTGGCCGGCAGGTAGTGGCAGAGGTCGCGGTAGATCATCGCCCGGAGCAGATACTTGTCGGGGAGGAACTCGTCGCGGAAGGAGGGCGCGTCCAAGGTGGTGAGGATGCCCATCGCGGCGTGGGCCTGCCCGAGCTGGTAGCGGGCCCAGGCCTCCTCCAAATAGAGGGTGGCGCGGCCGGGGTGGAGCTGGGGGAGCTGCACCTGCCGGTAGGCGTCGAGGGCGCCCTGGTAGTCCTTGAGCTCGTAGCGGAGCCGGGCCACCGCCATCAGGGCGTCGTTGCGCGCCTCCTGGGTGAGCTTCTCGTCCTTGGAGAGGGCGAGGAACTCGTCGATCATGTCCTTGGGCAGGTCCTTCTTGGTGTCCTTGAGCCGGGTGACCAGCATGGCGTACTTGGCGCGGCTGGCCTCTGCGGAGTTCTCCGGGAGCTTGGCGAAGTGGGTGGTGGCCCACCGCTCGTTGGCGAGCCGCAGGTCCACCATCCCCTGGAGGTAGTGGGCGAAGGCCGAGGTCTCCTCGGGGAGGAACCCCAGGTCCAAAGCGCCGAATACCTGCTCGTCGATCATCCGCTCGTCGTGGGCCTTTTCGAACAGCGTGCGCAGCTCCTCCAGGGCGCGGGGCAGGACGTCGGGGTTGGAGCGCTCGCGGGCGATTCTGGCGAGGTACACCGCGCCGGCGTGGGGCAGCCCGAGGTCGATGAGCGACTTGGCCAGGAAGAGCTGCGCCCAGGCGTAATTCTCGTCGGTCTGGGCGACGCCCTCGGTGTACTGGAACAACTTGGGCGCCGCGTCCTTCGGCTTGCCGGCGAAGTAGGCCTCCAAGGCTTCATCGAACAGCTTGGGGTCTATCTTCTGCGGCGGGGGCAAAGGCGGCTCGGGCTTCTTCTCCTCCTCCGCGGCGGCGGCCGGCAGCGAGAGGAGCAAGGCCCCGAAAAGCGCACGGGGGAGAATGCGGGCGGAGCGCGAGGACATGCCTACTCCGTGGCGCCCAG
Organism: Myxococcales bacterium; assembly: GCA_016191815.1. GTDB lineage: Bacteria > Myxococcota > Myxococcia > Myxococcales > Myxococcaceae > JACPVI01. The sequence continues at coordinate 54,207 of JACPVI010000022.1, read as the reverse complement.
GTTCAAGGCGGCGACGAGCTGGATCATCGGCACGTTCAGCGCCCCGCCGGAGAAAATCTTGGGCGAGACGATGAAGTTGTTGGTGATGTCCAGCCGGTAGGAGACGTAGCGGTTGTGGAACAGCCGGGCGCCCAGGCCCAGGTTCACCGCGGGGCGCAAGTCGATCGGGCTGCGGTTGAATTTGAAGACGGTGCCGCCGGCGATGATGAAGGCTTCGAAGTGCCACACCGCCCGGTTGAGCACCGCCGCCTTGCCGTAGAAGGGGCTGAGCATCAGGTCCGAGCCGACCATCCACTGCACCTCCTCGAAGGCGGTGGGGAGCACGCCGAAGTCGCGCTCGAGCTGCTCCCTCAGGCCGGTCTTGAGCCCGTACACCATCGCGCCGCGGCCCACCTGCCAGCCGAGGAAGTCGCTGAAGTGGTAGGTGTAGGAGACCTGGGGATAGAAGCCCTTGTAGAAGGCGTCCAAGGGCAAGGTCCCGCCCCCCAGGGTGAACTCGTGGTTCATCCGGTAGTAGCGCTCCTGGATGGCGGAGACGGTGCCCGGGTTTTCCAGCTCCTGGAGCTGCGCGAGCGCGGCAGCCGGAGCCAACAGCGTCAAGCTGAGCAGTGCGGATCGCATCTGTGACCCCCTGGCCGGGCGTACTCTACTTGAGTTGAGCGCTCCTGGTTGAGCGACCTCGCGCCGCCGTCAGTACCCGACCGAGTTGAACAGGAAGGGGTAGCTGACGATGACGATGCCCCCTTTGGCGGGCGGGAACGTCCACCCCTTCAAGTTCTGCAGGATGCAGCCCTCCACCGCGGAGTTTTTCAGGGTGGAGCTCTTGGTCTTGGCGGTCACCACCTTGCCGCCGGTGGAGATGGTCCACTCGAGCACCACCTTCCCCGCCAGCCCGGGGTCCTTGAGCAGCGCTCGCTCGTAGCAGGCGCGCACCTCCTGGAGGTGGGCGTTCACCACCCTCGCCACCGCCTCGCGGTCGATGCTGCCTTGCACCGCCACGCTGCGGGCGGAGGCCCTGGTCACCACTCCGCCCACCGCGCCCCGGCCGATGGAGCCCGCTCCCAGAGCCCCGATGCCCCCGCCGCCGCGGCCCCTCAGAATCTCCGCCCCCTTGGTGCCGAAGCCTCCGCCCCCTCCGCCGCCCAGCCCGAAGGTGCCCAGCCCGGCGTTGGCGATGGGCGCCTTGCCGATCAGCCCGGAGAGCTTGTAGTTGCTCTCCTTGGCGAACTTGGAGCCGGGGCCGTTGCCGAGCTTGTCCACCGCGGCGAGGATGTCCTTGCTGGCCGGACCGGCGGCGGTCAGCTTGGCGAGGGCCTTGAGCGCCTTGCTCTCGGCCGGCGGCGGGGGGACCTCCTTCTCCTTCTTGGGCGGCAGCTTCTCGACCACCGCCTTCTCCTTCTCCTTCTTCTTCTCGGCCTTCTTGGCCTTCTCCTTCAGCTCCTCGAGCTTCTTCTTCGCCTCCTCCTTCTTCTTCTTCTCCGGGGCGATCAGGCGCACCGCCACCGGCGGGAGGTTCCTCTGCTGGAAGTCCGCCGTCTCCACCGGCTGCGGCCCGTAATAGAGGAAGGCGCCGAAGCCGGCGCTCGTCACCAAAAGGATGGTGATGGCCAGCCAGGGCAGGCCCTGCAGCGGGTTGACGAAGGGCTGGCGCTGCGGCGGCTGCACGTAGGCCACCAGCGACATCTCCCCCTCGGAGAGGCGGGCCGCCATCCCCTTGGAGAGGGTGAGGAAGCGCCGTCCGCCCTCGGACTCCAGCTCCTCGGGCGCCACAGGATAGAAGTTGCCGTCCTTGTGGCGCCGCTCGGCCACCGCGCTGCGCGGCACGAACACCCGGTAGGCGTCTGCCGCGCTGGTCTCGGCGAGGGTGAACGGCGAGGCCGGCAGGGTGAAGCCCCACAGCGGGAAGGGCGCGTGCTCATCGTGCGCGCCGATGAGCGGCCGCTTCTCGGTGAGGGAGCCGTAGCTGCGCGCCTCCCGCCTCACCTCGCCCCAGTACAGCTCCAGGAACAGCTTGGACCGGCCCTTCCCCAGCTCACCGGCCTGCACCGGCGGAGGCGAAGGCTTCCGGTGCGGGCGCCGCTCCGCGGCCGGCTGGGGACGGCGGGACTTCCTGTGCGAGGAGGCCACCGTGGCCGGCGCCAGCTCGGTCGGTACGTCGAAGTTCTCGGTGAGCTGCTCGTCGTCGGAGATCGGCTTAGGCACCGCCCGAAGGTGCGGCGCCTTGGCTGGGGCAGGTCCTTGGGCGGGCTGGGGCGCCGCCGCGATCCGCCTCGCTGAAAGCATGGTCTGGGGATTGTTGGGCGGCGGGGGCGGGGTGGCCGGCCGCGCCATCGGGACGGTGGCGTCCGCCCCTTGCGGGGTGACCATCTTGCCGTGGCCGGGAGGCGACCTCCCCGCCAGCGGCGCCTTGGTGGGCAAAGGAGTGCCCTGCAGCAGCGCGGCCACCTCGGGTGGAGGCGCGACCTTGCCTTGGGGCTTCTGCGCCAGCACCCGGACCTTCATCACGAAGGGGCCAATCACCACCTCGTCCATCGAGCGCACCTCGCAGGCGCTCACCTTGTGGCCGTTGACGAAGACTCCGCCTTGGCCCCCCGCGTCCTGGATGGCCGCCTTCCCGTTCTGGAAGTAGAGGGTGGCGTGGCTCGCCGAGACACTCGCGTCGTCCAGTTTGAGCTCGCACTGCGGCCCGGAGCCCACCGCGTAGCTTCCGGGGACGAATACCTCCGTCCCCACCAGGAGCCCGTCCCGCAGGATGACCACCTGAAGCACCGCGGGTTGTCCGCTCATCAAGGCTCCTTGCGGCCGCCCTCAGCTACCCATCGTACACGGAGCCTACGATCTCTTCCCGGAAGCTCTCCCGCTTCTTGACCATCGAACGAGTCTTGAGCTCCTTGCGGTCATACAGGTAGACCGCGCCCGAGCGGTTGGTCTGGCCCTGGATGAGGCGGTCGTCGAAGTCGATCCGGGTCGGGCCGCGGGTGGGAGGCGCGCCCGAGGGCGGCGGCGCCGAGGTCTCGGCTACCGGCTGCTCCGCCGACTTGAGCTTCACGCTCGGCGCCCGCTTCACCGCTGCCTTCGAAGCGGCCGCCTTCTTCGCCGATCGGCCGCTTCCGGCAAAGGCTTCGGAGGCGAAGGTACCCGCCGGGATCGCTCCCAGCGCTGCGAACACCACCACCAGGGCGAGCAATCGGCGCATCAACTTCGAAACTAAAGCGAACCGCATGCCGATCCGTCAAGGTGACACCTCCCCTCACTTCCTCCCGATGCGCGGCGGGATTTTTTCGGGGATTTTTCTCGACGAACGAAAAAATCGGCATGGTGCGGCCGCGCACCGAAGAAGCTGGCGGCGGCCCTCATCCGCCGAGCATGAGGAACGAACCGCCCAAGCCCCACCGCCCAGGCGCGGTCAACCTCGTTTACACCCACCTCTCCCGACAGAAACGCCGTCCGATTCGGCCCGAGAAACACGTTGGTTTTCTCGAGGGAAGAACATGATCTCCTCCGCAGCCCGAGTCACCTCCAGCTCCGCGCCGCTCACCGCCTCCCAGCCCACGCTCCGGTTGGGCTCTCGCGGCCCCTCGGTCGCGCTCTTGCAGCAGAAGCTGCGCGCGGCCGGCTTCGATCCGGGGCCGGTGGACGGCATCTTCGGGCAACGGACGCAGGCCGCGGTGAGGGCTTTCCAGGCCAACCGAGGAATCTCGGTAGACGGGGTTGTCGGTCCTGTCACGTGGGGCAGGTTGCTCTCGGCTGGCAGTGCTGGCGCGTCTGGCGGTTCCGGGCCGACCTTGCGGCAGGGGGCGAGGGGCGAGCCGGTGAGGCAGCTTCAAGCGCGGCTGCGGGCCCTGGGGTTCGACCCCGGCCCGGCGGACGGGGCCTTCGGCCCGCGCACCGAGGCGGCGGTGAAGGCGTTCCAGCGCAGGTGCGGCATCGCGGTGGACGGAGTGGTGGGCCCGCAGACCTGGAGCCGGCTGGGCGTCCACGTGAGCGGGCCGGTGAGCAACCCCGGCGGAAGCTCCGGCGGCTCGACGGTGACCGGGTACGTGAACGGGGTGCCCAGGACGATCACGGTGAAGCCCATCCCCAACGGGCAGAAGATGCGCTCCGACGCGGCTGATGCCTACAACCGGATGTACCAGGCGGCGCTGCGCGACGGGGTGAGGCTGACGCCGGTGAGCGGCTTCCGCACCATGGCGCAGCAGCAGTACCTCTACAACCTCTACCGGTCCGGGAGAGGCAACCTCGCGGCGCGGCCGGGCTACTCCAACCACCAGGGAGGGATCGCGGCGGACATCTCGGTGGGGAGCACCTCCTCGGCGGCCTACCGTTGGTTGGCGGCGCACGCGGCGGCCTACGGCTTCCGGCGGACCGTCCCCTCCGAGCCGTGGCACTGGGAGTACCGGCCCTAGAACCGCCTCACCGGCACGGTGGGCCTCTCTTCGGGCTTCGTCTCGGCGGCCTTCTGACACTTCGCGCACCGCTCGGCGAAGGGAATCAGCTCCAGTCTCGCGGGGGCGATCGGCTCCTTGCATGCCTCGCAGCTCCCGAAGGCCTCGGGCCGCTCGGCGGCCTTCTTGAGGGCGTTCTCGATGCGGGTGAGCACCGAGGGGTCCTCAGGAGAGGTCTGCCGGGCGTTGCGGATCTTCGTCCGCTCCTCCTCGTCGATCGGCTCCCAGACCCACTCCGGCGGCTCTGCCCCGCCGAGGAGGAAGCGCAGGAGCATGAGGTGCCGCTCCAGCTCCCGGCGCTGGGACTCCTTCCGCGCCGCGGAGAGGGCCGGGTCGGACAGCAGGCGCGACACCTCGGCCTGTAGCTCGTCCCTCAAAGGCTCGTCGCTCTCCAGGGCGGCGACGAACTCGTCCACCGTGGTCTGCTCTTTTGCGCACGCCTCGATGAGCAGCCGCTCGAGCACGCGCTCCAGCGGACCCTGGGTGGGTGGCCCGGACTTCGAAAGCTCCCCCACCATGTCCACGAAGACCGCCTTGATCCTGCGCCAGCGGCTGTCCTCGGCTTCGTCGTCCGGTGCCATGCAGGCCACAGAGTACCCCAGCGGGCGCGGAGGGGAAGCCTCACCCGCAAAGCCCTCCCCCGGGCCGCCGTCACGCCGCCTGGCTGCACAGTGCCGAGCGCTTGGGCGGGACGGCCCACCGAAATAGGAGCGCCCGGTCGCGCGGTCTGCTAGAGCCCCACCCCTCGGAGGACAAGATGCTGCGTGCGACGTTGGCCCTCTCGCTCGCCCTGGCGCTGCCGGCGCGGGCGCTGGAAATCCCCTTCGAGAAGTACCGGCTCGACAACGGGCTGGAGGTGCTCCTCTCCGAGGACCACCGGCTCCCGGTGACGGCGGTGAACCTCTGGTACCACGTGGGCGCCTATCACGAGGAGGCGGGGCGCACCGGCTTCGCCCACCTCTTCGAACACATGATGTACCAGGGCTCGAGGAACGTGGGCGACGACGCGCACATCTCGATGCTGGAGCGGCTGGGGGCGACCGCCCTCAACGGCACCACCAACTTCGACCGCACCAATTACTTCCAGACCGTGCCCACCGACCACCTCGAGACCGCGCTCTGGCTGGAGAGCGACCGGATGGGCTTTCTGCTCGACACCCTCACCCAAGAGAAGCTGAAGACCCAGCAAGAGGTGGTGAAGAACGAGCGCCGCCAGGGAACCGAGACCGCCCCGTACGGGCTGGCGGAGGAGGTGGCATGGCAGGCCCTCTTCCCCAAGCCGCACCCCTACTACGGCGCGGTGATCGGCTCGATGGACGACCTCGACGCCGCCACCGTGGAGGACGTGCGGAAGTTCTTCCGCACCTGGTACTCCCCGGCCAACGCCACCTTGGCGGTGGTGGGCGACTTCGAGCCCGCCCGCGCCAAATCGCTCATCGAGAAGTACTTCGGCGCCCTGCCCGGCGGCAATAGGCCCAAGCTCCCCGAGGTGGCCTCGGTGCGGGCGGAGAAGGAGACGGTGTTGCGCTTCGAAGAGAAGGTGGCGCTCTTGCCCAAGCTCTTCGCGATGTGGCACTCGCCGGCCATCTTCAGCGAAGGCGACGCCACCGCCGACGTGCTCGCCTCGGTGCTCTCGGACGGGAAGGCGAGCCGGCTCTACCAGCGCCTGGTGCACGAGAAGCAGCTCGCCCAGAGCGTGGTGGCCGCCCAGCAGAGCATGGGCGCCCAGTCGGTGTTCGCCATCGAGGCGGTGGCGCGGCCCGGCGTCTCCACCGACCGGCTGCTCGCGGAGATCGACCTCGTGCTCGGCCAGGTGCGGGCCAAGGGCGTCTCCAAGGAGGAGATCGCCCGCGTGCGGAACCGCTTCGAGACGCACACCCTCTCCGGGCTGCAATCGGTGGGCGGCTTCGGCGGAAAGGCGGACCGCCTGCAGAGCTACAACCACTTCCTCGGAGAGCCCGGCTTTCTGGCCAAGGATCTCGCCCGGTACGACCGGGTGACGCCGGAGGCGGTCTTGGAGCTGGCCCGGACCGTCCTCTCCGACCAGCGGCGGGTGGTGATGCACGCGGTGCCCAGGAAAACCGCCCCGGTGGCGGCCGAACCACCCAAGCCGGCCCCTGCCGAGAAAGCGGTGGACCCGGAGGCGTGGAGGGCGAGCCCCCCCAAGCCCGGCGAGGCGCCCGCGCTGGTGACGCCTGCCTTCAAGCAGGTGGTGCTCGAGAACGGGCTCACCGTCATCGTGAGCGAGCGGCATGAGCTTCCGCTGGTGGCGGCGGTGGTGGCGGTGGTGGCGGGCAGCGCGGCGGATCCGAAGGGCAAGGCCGGGCTGGCCGAGCTGACCTACGGGCTCTTGCTCGAGGGCGCCGGAGGGCGCGACGCCTTGGCTTTGGACGCCGCCTTCGCGGACCTGGGGACCCAACCGTGGGTGAGGGTCAGCCCCGACGGGGCGACGGTGGGAGCCACCGTGCTCAAGCGCAACGCCGACGCCGGCCTCTCGCTCCTGGCCGATGTCGTCTTGCGCCCGCGCTTCGAGCCCAAGTCCTTCGAGCGCAGGAAGAAGCAGCACCTGGCGGATCTCGCCTCCAAGGTGGGAAGCCCGCACTTCCTCGCCTCAGACGCCTTCACCGCCACCGCCTTCGGGGCAGACCATCCTTACGGGCACGTCACCTCGGGGACGCCCCCCACCATCTCGCCCCTGTCCCTGCCGGACGCGCGGCGCTTCTGGTCGGAGCGGGTCGGCCCCAAGGCCTCGGCGCTGGTTTTGGCCGGAGACCTCAGCTTCGAAGAGGCCGGGGCGCTGGCGCGCAAGTGGTTCGGCGGCTGGAAGGGCGCCGCCCAGCCGGCGGCGAGCCCTCCCGAGCCCAAGGTGGAGAAGCGGCGGCGGGTGGTGTACGTGCCCAAGCAGGGACTGAACCAGACGGTGATCGTGATGGGCCGGCCGGCGCTGGCGGCGGGCCACCCCGACGAGCTGGCGCTGGACCTGGCCAGCACCGTGTTCGGCGGCTTCTTCGGGAGCCGGCTGAACATGAACCTCCGCGAGGCCAAGGGCTACTCCTACGGCGCCAGGGCCTACGTGGACGCCCGGCGCGGGGTGGGGCCGCTGGTGGCCTCGAGCGCGGTGCGGGCGGACGTCACCGGGCCGGCCATCTCGGAGTTTCTGAACGAGCTTTCGGCGATCAAGTCGAGGCCCATCACCGCCGAGGAATTGGAGGCCGCCCGCACCGGGCGGATCCGCTCCATCCCCGGCTCCTTCGAGACGGCGGAAGGGCTGGCCGGAGCCGGCGCCGGGCTGTTCCTCGAGGCGCAACCGTTGGATAGGTACGAGCGGATCATCGCCGGCTACCGGGCGGCGGATCTCGGCTCAGTGCAGCGGGCCGCCGAGGCGTACCTCGACCCCGACAAGCTCGGGGTGGTGCTGGTCGGCGATCCGGAGGTGATTAGCTCGCAGGTGCCCAAGCTCGAGCTGGGGCCTCTCGAGGCGCGGCCCGCTGCCGAGCCGAAGTCCAACTAGCCCCCGCAACTTCGAGGAGGGAACGATGGCAGCCCAGCAATCGTCCGGAGCACCGCTCACCGACAACCCCGAGGTGAAAGGTTGGGTGGCCGAGATGGCCGCCCTCGGCAAGCCCGACCGCATCTACTGGTGCGACGGCTCGGAGGAGGAGAAGCGCCGGCTCACCGAGCAGGCGGTGGCCGCGGGGGTGCTGATTCCTCTCAACCCGCAGAAACACCCGGGCAGCTACCTCCACCGCTCCCACCCGAACGACGTGGCCAGGGTGGAGCACCTGACCTTCATCTGCACACCCTCCCGCGAGGAGGCCGGGCCCACCAACAACTGGATGTCGCCCGAAGATGCCTACGGGAAGCTCCGCAAGCTGTTCGACGGCTCGATGCGCGGCCGGACGATGTACGTCATCCCCTACGTGATGGGGCCGTTGGGCTCCGCCCACTCCAAGGTCGGCCTGCAGCTCACCGACAGCGTCTACGTGGTCCTCAACATGCGGGTGATGACCCGCATGGGGAAGGCCGCCCTGGACATGCTGGGAGGCTCCAACGACTTCAACCGCGGGCTGCACTGCACCGGCGATGTCAATCCGGAACGGCGTTACATCTGTCACTTCCCCCAGGACAACGCCATCTGGTCCTTCGGCTCCGGCTACGGCGGGAACGCCCTGTTGGGAAAGAAGTGCCTCTCCCTGCGCATCGGCAGCTACCTCGGCCGCAAGGAAGGGTGGATGGCCGAGCACATGCTCATCCTCGGGGTGGAGGACCCTGCCGGCCGGATGGCCTACGTGGCCGCCGCCTTCCCCTCGGCGTGCGGGAAGACCAACTTCGCGATGTTGATTCCTCCCAAGCGCTTCGCCGGCTGGCGGGTGTGGACCATCGGAGACGACATCGCCTGGATGCGGCCGGGCAAGGACGGCCGGCTGTGGGCGATCAACCCGGAGAACGGCTACTTCGGCGTCGCCCCGGGCACCAGCTTCAGCTCCAACCCGAACGCGATGAAGACCATCAGCCGCGACGCCCTCTTCACCAACGTCGCCCTCACCAAGGACGGCTCCGTCTGGTGGGAGGGCCTGGATGGGGAAGTGCCCGAGGAGCTGACCGACTGGCAAGGCCGCCCGTGGAAGAAGGGCTCGCCGGAGAAGGCAGCGCACCCCAACAGCCGCTTCACCGCGCCGATGCAGAACAACCCGGCGCTCTCCAAGTACGTGGACGACCCGGAGGGAGTGCCCATCTCGGCCATCATCTTCGGCGGCCGGAGGAGCACCACCGTCCCCTTGGTGATGCAGTCGTTCAACTGGAGCCACGGGGTGTTCATGGGCGCCACCTTGGGCTCCGAGACCACCGCCGCCGCGGCGGGGAAGGTCGGGGTGGTGCGGCGCGACCCGATGGCGATGCTGCCTTTCTGCGGCTACCACATGGGCGAGTACTGGCAGCACTGGCTCGACATGCAGCGAGACGTTCAGTACCCGCCGAAGATCTTCCAGGTGAACTGGTTCCGCAAGGGCAAGGACGGGAAGTTCCTCTGGCCGGGCTACGGCGAGAACATGCGCGTGCTCAAGTGGATCATCGACCGGGCGTACGGGACCGTCGGCGCCCAGGAGACCTTGCTCGGCTGGGTGCCCAGGGAGGGCCACATCGACCTCTCCGGGTTGGACATCGCCCCGGAGCGGGTGGACGAGGCCACCGCCATCGACGAGGGCGAGTGGAAGGCCGAGCTGGAGTCGGTAGGCTCCTTCTTCAAGGAGATCGGCCCCAAGGTCCCCATGACGCTGGAGCTGGAGCGGCAGCTCTTGCTCTCCAATCTCAGATAGCGAAGTTGGCACCCAAGCGGTGCGAAGGGCGGTAGTCTCCCGGGGCCATGGGGCTCTCTGCCGCTGTCTGCGCCGCGTGCGCGCTGCTCTCGGCCGGAGCGCACGCCGCCTCCAAGGGACAGAGGCGCGCCGCCGAGCTGATCAAGGAGGCCGGGCAGCTCTACGAGCAGGGCAAGTACCGCGAATCGGCGGAGCTGCTCCTCAAGGCCCACGAGCAGGCTCCCAACTCGAAGCTCATCTACAACATCGCCCGCGCCTACGACCAGGCCGGGGACCTCGAGAAGTCCCTGGAGTTCTACCGTCGCTACGTCTCGATGGAGGACGCCGACCCAGAGCTACTGAAGCGGGCCAACCTGGCGATGGACCGGCTGCGGGGGCTGATCGCCAAGGAGCAAGCGGCGAGGGAGCAGCGGGAGAAGGAACGGCAGCGCCTCGAGGAGGAGTCCCGCGCCGCGCAGGAGAAGCTGAGAGGCGAGGCCGATGCGGCCAAGCGCCAGACGGAGGAGCTGGAGGCCAAGCAGCGCGCGGAGGCCGAACAGCGAGAGCGGAGCAGGAGCCTGGGCCGGACCTTGTCCTTCATCTCCGGCGGAGTGGCGGTGGCGGGGCTGGGGGCAGGCGCTTTCTTCGGCCTGGGCGCGCAGGCGTCGAAGAAGAGCTTCACCGAGGCCTCGAACGTGGATTCGAAGAAGCGACTCGAGGCGGAGACCCGCGGCAAGGCGCTCTTGGCCGACGTCGGCTTCGGGGTGGGCGTGGCGGCGGCGGTGGCGGCGGTGGTCCTCTACCCCAAGGGTGAGCCGGCGCCAGCCAAGGAGGTGTCGGTCACCTTTCTGCCGGCGCCCTCGGGGGCGGGGCTGTCGGTGAGGTTCTGATGGCGAGGGTGCTCATCGCATTGGCTGTGGGGACGGCGGCGGGTTGCAGCTTCGTCACCGCGCGCGGGTTCGAGGAGTGCGCCAAGGACTCGGAGTGCGCCGGCGGTGCGGTCTGCCTCCAGCGCTATTGCATCCGGCAGCCGGAGGGGTGCAACCAAAGCCTGGGCGCGACGGACAACCCGCGGCGGATCGCGCTCGCCGCCGCGCTGCCGATCAGCTTGGGCGGGGACCTCTCGAGCGGGCAGAAGGACGAATCCGAGAAGCAGGGGCTCAACGCGATGGCGCTCGCGCTGGAAGAGGTGAACCAGCGCGACGGAGTGGCCGGGAGGCCCTTCGCGCTCTACGTGTGCGACACCGCCGGGGACAAGGATCGGATCAAGCAGCAGGCAACCTGGCTCGCCGAGGAGCTTTTGGCGCCGGCGGTGATCACCTCCGGCAGCTCGCAGACCATCGCCGCCCAGCAAGAGACGGTACCGCGTGGCACCTTGATCATGACCGCGACCGCCACCAGCCCGGAGATCACCTTCCTGCCGGACAAGGGCTCGGGCTCCACCGGGCTGGTGTGGAGGACGGCTCCGTCGGACGCGATTCAGGGACGAGTCATCGCGGATCTGCTGATTGCCGGATGCCCTTCGCCGGAGTGCAACCCGCCGATTACCCCGGTCACCAAGGTGGGGGTGGTCTACCTCGACGACCCCTACGGGCAGGGCCTCAAGGAGGTGCTGGCGGAACGCTTCAATCAGCCGCCCCGGGAGATCCGCAGCTTCCAGTATTCGCGCAACGGTGAGGTGAACGCGGCGGTGAACGGGCTTTCCAGCTTCGGGCCGCAGGCGACGGTGCTGATCGCCTTCCCCGACGACGCGGTCCGCGTCACCACCGCGGCAGCGCAGAAGGCGAACCTCACCAAGGCCTCGGGGCATCGCTGGCTCTTCACCGACAGCGCCAAGGATCCGACGCTGGTGTCGGGCTCTCCCGCGGGCGAGCTCGACGCCGCCTACGGGACGGCTCCGGCGCAGGGAGCGGGCGCGGCCTTCCAGTCGTTCAGCGAGCGCTTCCTCGCCAAGTACCAAGTGAAGGCGGAGGACTACTCCTTCACCGCCCACAGCTACGACGCGATGTACGTCTTGGCCTTGGGCGCGGCCTACGCGGTCGGCGCGGATGGGAGCCAGCCGGTGACCGGAGAACGGATTGCCGAGGGGCTCACCAAGCTCTCCCTCGGTCCCGTCTTCAAGCTGACGCCCGGAGAGTTCACCCCGGCGAAGGCGGCGCTCCAGAGCGGCAACTCCATCGACATCGAGGGCGCGAGCGGGAAGCTCAACTTCGATCCGGCCACCGGAGAGGCCGCCTCGCCCATCGAGCTGTGGCAGGTGAGCACCGCGACCGGAGGCTCCTTTGCCACGGTGAAGACCATCGCCGCGCCGGAGAAGTAGTCAGGGCAGGTACGGGTCGCAGGCGGTCCTCAGCGGCTCGCCCTTGTAGAGCCCCAGCTCGCCGTAGACCAGCTTCGCCTCCCGGGGGCCGAGCTCGAAGTTGCTCAGCTCGAGCTTCCCTCCGGGAGTGATCCACTCGGCGTGCTCGCCGCGGGGCGGGACTCGCAGGCGACCCTCGGCGGAGAGGAGCAGGAGCCCCTTCGCATCCTGGATGGAGTCATCGAGGGGTAGCTCGCGGAGCCGCCCTCGGGGGCCCACGAAGAGGCGGAGCTTGCGCGACTCGTCCTTTTCTTCGCGCGGTCCGTCCACCAGGTAGTAGGTGCCGGCGTCGTCCCGCGCCAGCGCCTGGACGGAGCGCCTCCACCTTGGCTTGAAGAGCTTCGCCTTCTTGAGCAGGGGCACCGCGGCCTTCTGCGGCACCGGCGGGTAGGGGTAGACGGCTTCACCGCACTGCAGGGTGTACTTGCCTTCCTTGAAGTCGAAGCTGCGCTGGTAGCCGGCAGGAAAGCGCGGGTCCCAGAACACCAGGTCGAACTGGGTGTCGCCCTGGGCGCCGCCCCCGCCGATCCGCTGCTCCCAGAAGCTCTCACCGTCTCCTGCGAACAGCGGAGTCTCGAGCCCCGCGTACGGCGTAAAGGCGAGATAGTGGCCCTTCCCGTCGTGGACGAGCGCCAGCTTCGGGCGAACATCGCCTGGGTACGGCTCGTCCACGCCGCCGGGCTCCCGAGGAGAGACGGAGGTGGCGGGCGCTGGCCCCTGCGTTGGAGGCGCGGTGCCGACCGCAGATGGCGGCTCGGGCGGTATGAGCGACTTGCCGAACAGCTCGGCCACCATCGCCGGAAGCGAGTCGAGCACGTCGTCGATCGACTTGTCCTTCAACCTCCGATCCGACTGCGCGACCGCGGCACCCTTCTCCGCGTCGATGAGCTTCAAGTGGACGAGCCAGCTCCGGCCGAGCTTGGCGACGCTGCCCATCAAGAGCCGGCTCACCCCGAGCGCGGCGCCCAGCTCCACCATGCAGCTTGCGTCCTCCTTGCAGGAGAGGAGCTGCCGCTGCCGCTCGAAGCTGAGCAGGGTGGCGATCTCCGCTGGGGTCACCGCGCGGACGTTGGGGAGGCGGCGCAACTCGGCGATCACCGCCTCGGTGATGGCGGAGGCCGTCTTCTCCGGCACGCCCTCGCCGGCCTCCAGGGTCATTACCGCGATCTTCGCCTCACCGGCGGCCAGCGCCGATGCCACGAGCAAGCCAAGCATGAGAGCTTCTTACTTCTCCGGCGGTGGTCTCGTCTCCATCTCGCGCGCCTCAGTCCCACACCACCTCGACGCCTTGCCCGCCCAGTTGACCGTCGGCGCTGACGAGCTTCGAGCCGGTCACCAGCGCGGCGCAGAGAATGAGGCGATCCATCGGATCGCGCACCGCCGGGTGACCTCCGAACTCCACCACTTGCTCGGCGTCCAGCGGGAGGAGCGAGTAGCCGGGGTGAGCGGCAAGAGTCGCCAGGACTTGCGCCGCTCCCACGCGGGTCCGACCCCGCTCGTGCAGGAGCCAGGCTTCGACCAGCACGATGGCCGGCACGTAGCACAGCGTGCGGCCGGCATCGGCGGCCGCGAATGCTCGCCTGGCTCCTCGCCCGAGGCGCCGAGGCTCCATCAGGTGCCACAGCAGGGCGTGGGTGTCGGCCACGAAGGCGGTCACACGTCGGCGCCTCGTGCGGCGAGCGCGGCCGAAAGGAGGCGACGCACTTCTCCGCACTCGGAGAGGGAGGGCGCGCGGCCGCCGCGCAAGGCACCGGCGAGGCTTCGAGCGCCCCGCCTGCGGCCCGAGGCTACCTCGCCGATCGCCTGCTCCAGCAGACGCTCCACCTCCTGGGACAGCGAGCGGCCCTCTTTCCGGGCGAGCGCCTCGATGCGGCGTCGCGTGCGCGCGGGAACCCGGACGGTCATCACCGCGTCCTTCATGTCAGACAAAGTATGCGGCCCGCATCGAAAGCTCAACCTGGGACCGGCCCGCTCAGGACACCTGCCAGCAAGGACGCTCCCCGGGCGAAGGCGGCTGGCGGCGGGATGAGCGAGACGACCAGATGGGCGCCGCGCGGGAAGTCGTAGAAGAAGCCGGGGTGCACCACCACTCCGCGGTCGAGCAGCGCGAGGCAGACCTTCTCCTCCCCGGGCTCCGCAGGGATGCGCAGGACTGCGTACCAGCCTCCCTCGCTTTCCTGCACCGACCAGCTCGCCCCCGGCGGCCGAGCCTTCTCGAGCAGCGCGCGGTTCTCGGCGATTCGCGCCTTCAGTTGCTCCCGCACCCCGGCCGTGCGCGAGAAGAGGCCAGGCAGAGCATGCTGCACCGGCGTGGCCACCGACAGGTAGGTGTCCGCTACGACTTCGAGGCGGTCCATCGCCTCTCCCACTTGCTCCTTCGGCCCGGAGGCGACGAGCCAGGAGAGCTTGAGCTGCGGAAGACAGGCGCTCTTGGACAGCCCTCCCAGCGAGAAGGTCAGCGCGGGCAGCTCGAGGCCCGCCACCGAGCCCACCCGCTCGGGGTCTTCTCCGAAGCCGTAGTCGGCGAACACCTCGTCCACGATCAGCGCCCAACCTCGCTCGGCGCACAGCGCGGCGAGCTCCGCCAGCTCTGCCCGGTGGAGGAAGCTGCCGGTGGGGTTTCCCGGGCTCACCGACAGCACCGCCCTGCTGCGCGGTCCCGCGGCCTCGGCGAGCAGCGAGGCGTGAAGCCTCCACCGCCCCTCGAAGGAGAGCACGTACGGCCTCGGCTGCACGGATTCGAGCCCGGTCAAGAAGTCGAAGAGCGGGTAGCTCGGACTGGGGAGCAGCACCTCGTCGCCCGGATCGCACAGCAGCTTGAAGAGGAAGGCGTAGGCCTCGCTGCTGGAGGCGGTGATGAGCACTTGGTCCGGCTCCACCTGGGCGCCCTGCCCTGCCAGGTGCCGGCAGATCGCCTCCCGCGCGGTGAGCAGCCCGCGCGGGTCGGGCTCGTAGGCCATCGCCTCCGGCGCGGCCAGGGCATCGAGGAGCTGCTTGGGGTACTCCAGCTCGCAGCGGGTGGGATTCGACTCGGTGAGGTCCACCAGCGGAACGCCGGTGCGCCGCAAGGCCTCCAGCCGCTCCGCGAGCGGGTTCGGCCGGCGGTCCCATCCGGTGCGGCGAGAGAAAGCCACAGGGGAGACTGTACCGCGCGACGCCACCTTGCCGGAGCCCACCGTCGAGCCGGGCGTGAGCCCGTCCGGGCCGAGCAGAGCGGAGGCCCGACCGAGGCGAGGCCAGGCCTACAGGCCGGTCTGCAGCATCGCCTGCACCACCCGGCGGATCAGCTCCCGGCGGATCTCCTTGCGGGCGCGGTCCACCGCGTGAATCGGCGGCCGCGGCATGTGCGCCGGGCGGGCCCGGGCGGCAGTCCGGACCACCATCTCCACCTTCGATTGCTCGATCTGGAAGAGCTGGTGGCCTTCCTTCCGGAGGAAGTAGGCGATGCCGCGCCGGTCGAGCAGCTTGTGAAAGTACCGCTTGGCATCCGCGACGATCGAGAGGTCAATGATCTGAGCCATGCGCCGAGCGTTGTCGCGCGGATCGCCTCCCCCGTCCAATTCGCGACCGCGCACCAGAGAGCGAAAAGAAGTTGATCTGCTCCGGGGTGGGAAGCACACCCCTGTTGCCTCCCCGCGCGCAGGATCAACCGCGGCTCGGGCGCAAGAAACCGGCGCGCGCACCGACGCCGCAATCGCACGGCGGCACTTTCGTAGGGCCGGCTGTTCGCGAGGAGAAAAGATGCTCTGCGGAACCTGCGATGGTCGATTGGCCCCCGGAAGGCTGTTCTGCCCAAGCTGCGGCGAGGTGACGCCGGAAGGCGAGAAGGTGATGCGCTGCGAGGCGGACTCGCGCGTGCAGGCCGCCGCTCCCCGGCAAGTAGCGCCCGCACCGCGCACCGCTCCCACCAGCTCGAGCGCGGTGGTTAGCCTGGCCTTCGGCGTCTTGAGCTACGTGGCCCTTCCCTTCGTCGGAGCGCTGGTGGCGATCGTCGCCGGGCACCACGCGCGGAACGAGATCCGCGTCTCCGGTGGGCGGATGGACGGCCTCGCCCTTGCCAACACCGGCTTGGTGCTCGGCTACGGGCAGCTCGTGCTGATCGCCGTGGCGCTCATGCTGGCCTTCGCGATCGCCATCTTCGCCATCGCCGTCGGGGCCTAGAGCAGCGGCGAGAGCGCTCGCCGGAAGGCCGCCCGGCGCTCGCTGGCGCGCCTTAGGAAAGGCACCGGGCCGAGCACTTCGACCCGGTGGCGCTCCCGGATGAGCGCGGAATTTTCGCGCTCCGATTCGTCGCTCCCCCTCGCGCCTCTCACCAGCAGCACCGCCCGCGTCTCGATGCGCCGCTTTCGCAGCGCTTCGAGCGACAGCGAGGTGTGGTTGAGCGTCCCTAGCCCCGCCCTCGCCACCAGCAGCACCGGCAGGCGGAGCGCGCGGATCAGGTCGACCACCTCATGCTTCGAGTCGATGGGCACGAGCAGCCCGCCGGCGCCCTCGGCGACGACTGGCCGCCCGCGGAAGGACCTCCAGGCGGCAAGGGTTTGGCGGAAGGACGGCTCCTGGCCCTCGCGCGCGGCGGCGACTCCCGGGGCCAGGGGCAGGCGGAAGCGGTGGGGACAGACGAGCGCGAGCTCGTCGTCGCTTTGGGCGGCCTTCCTTAGCGCCAGCGCGTCGGGGGGGCGGCGCGGATCCGCGCATCCGCTCTCGTATGGCTTGAAGGGCGCCGGCCGAAGCCCGCGGTCAGCCAGGAGCGAGAGCAAGGCACAGGCGGCTTCGGTCTTGCCCACTCCGGTGTCGGTGGCGGTGACGAACATCCGCAGCGGCGGCGGGCTCGGCCTCGAGCTCATCAGCCGCACACCTCGGCGATGGAGTCGCGGAGCGCGCGGGCGAGCAGGCGTGCCTCCTCCGCCTGGAGCGAGAGCGGCGGCATCAACACCACCACGTTCCCCAGCGGCCGGAGGAGGACTCCCCGCTTGCGCAGAGAGAGGCAAACCCGGTGGCCCATCCGCTCGCCGTAGGGGTACTCCTGCTTGGTGCGGCGGTCCTTCACCAACTCGACCCCCACCATCAACCCGCGCTGCCGCACCTCGCCCACGTGCTCGAGCCGCGCGACCTCTGCCAGGCCCTCGGCGAGCGCAGCGGCGGCGGGCTTCACCTTCTCCAGGGTGCGCTCGGTCTCGAACAGCCGGAGGGAGGCGAGCGCCGCCGCGCAGGCGAGCGGGTTTCCGGTGTAGGTGTGCCCGTGGAAGAAGGTGCGCAGCTCCGCGGCTTCGCCGAGGAAGGCCGAGTACACCTCGCCGGTGGTGAGCGTGGCGGCGAGCGGGAGGTAGCCGCCGGTGAGGCCCTTCGCCAGGCAGAGGAAGTCGGGGCGGACGCCCTCCTGCTCCACCGCGAACATGGTGCCGGTGCGGCCGAAGCCGGTGGCTACTTCGTCGCAGACCAGCAGCACCTCGTGCTTTCGGCAGAGCGCTTCCAGGCGGGCGAGGAAGCCCTGGGGCTGCACCAGCATCCCCGCCGCCCCCTGCACCAATGGCTCCACCACCAGCGCGGCCAGCTCGCCGCCCTTCTCTTCGAAGAGCCGCTGCGCCTGGCGCAGGCACCACTCGCCGCAGTCTCCCCTTCCTGCGAAGCGATACGCGTGCGGGGCGGGGATGCGCTCCACCTCGAAGAGCAGCCCTCGGAAGGTGCCGTGGAAAAGCTCCATGCCTCCCACCGAGACCGCGCCCACCGTGTCGCCATGGTAGGCGCTATCGAGCGCGCAGAAGCGCCGCTTCTCGGGCCGCCCCTTCTGCCTCCAGTACTGGTAGGCCATCTTCAGCGCCACCTCGACCGAGGTGGAGCCGCTGTCCGAATAGAAGACTTTGCTCAGTCCCTCCGGCGCGAGCGCCACCAGCTTCTCCGCCAGCTCGATCGCCGGCGGCGAGGTGAGGCCGAGCAGGGTGGAGTGGGCCACCTTCTCGAGCTGCGCGCGCACCGCGTCGTCGAGCTCCCGCTTCCGGTGCCCGTGCACCGTCACCCAGAGCGAGGAGACGCCGTCCAGGTAACGATTCCCGAGGTCATCGAAGAGGTAGTTTCCCTCGGCGCGCTCGATGATCAGCGGCTGGTCGTCCGGCCAGAGCTGCATCTGGGTGAAGGGATGCCAGAGGTGGCGACGGTCCGACTCGAGCAGGCGCTGGTGGCGAGAGGGTTCAGCGCTCACCGCGCAGCCCCGCTTTCTCGAGGGCCGCAGCCACTCGCTCGATGTGCTCCAGGCTGTGGGCGGCGGAGATGGCGAAGCGGAGCCGGCTGGTGCCCTCGGGCACGGTGGGCGGCCGGATGGGTTTCACCCAAAGCCCCGCTTCCGCGAGCCGCTGGCCTGCCTCCAGGGCGCGCTCGGGCTCGCCCAGCACTACCGGGAAGATGGCGCTTCTCGGCCGCGCGGGGATTCCCAGCCTATTGAGCGCAGCGGCGAACGCGCGGATGTTCCTCCAGAGCCGGGCGCGCAGCTGTGGCTCGGCCTCCACCAACTCCACCGCCCGCTGGGCCGCCGCACACAGCGCGGGAGGAAGCGCAGTGGAGAACACCAGCGAGCGGGCGCGGTTGACGAGCAGCTTTTGCACTGGGGCCGAGCTCGCCGCGTAGGCGCCGTAGGCGCCGAGCGCCTTGCCCAGGGTTCCCACCCGCACGTCGACGAAAGCCGAGAGGCCCAGCTCCTCGCACAGCCCCTCGCCGCGAGGGCCGAGGACTCCGGTGGCGTGGGCTTCGTCCACCACCAGCGCCGCGCCGTGCTCACGGCACAGCTTCACCAGCCCCTCCAGCGGTGCCAAGTCCCCGTCCATCGAGAAGACCGCGTCGGTGACCACCAACCGGCGGCGGCCGGGGACGGCCCGGAGCGAGCGCTCCAGCGCCTCCAGGTCGCAGTGCGGGTAGACCACCGTCCTCGCGCGGGAGAGCCGGCAGCCATCCACGATGGAGGCGTGGTTCAGCTCGTCCGAGAAGATGACGTCGCCCTCCCCGCACAGCGCGGAGAGCACGCCCAGGTTGGCCGCGTAGCCGTTGCCGAACAGCACCGCCGCCTCGGCCCGCTCAAACTCCGCCAGCCTCCCCTCGAGGGAGTGATGGGCCGAGCGATCCCCCGAGATCAGGCGCGAGGCGCCGGCGCCGACCCCCTCCGCGAGCGCTCGCCGGGCCGCTTCCGCCAGCCGCTGGTCGGAGGCCAGCCCGAGGTAGTCGTTGCTGGAGAAGTTGACCAGCTCCCGCCCTCCGACTCTCACCACCGCGCCCCGCCGCGATTCGACCGGCTCGAGGCGCCGGAGCAGCCTTCGGGCCTCGAGTGAAGCCAGCTCGGCGCGTGCCCATTCCGCCGATGGGGCGATGGGGGGCGAAGGCACCCGCGCGCGCGCGAGGCTCATCGGAGGCCTTCGGGCTCGAGCGGCCGCAGCCCCGCCTTCTCGAGCAGAGCCATGTCTGCCTGGTAGCTCGGGTTGCCGGTGGTGAGCAGGCGCTCTCCGAAGAAGATGGAGTTGGCGCCGGCGAGAAGGCAGAGCAGCTGCGCCTCCTCGCTCAAGGCGAGCCTGCCCGCGGAGAGCCGGACGACGGACATCGGCATGAGGATGCGGGCGGTGGCGATCATCCGCACCAGCTCCAAAGGCTCCACCTTGGGCCGGCCTTCGAGCGGAGTCCCCGGGATGGGCACCAGGGCGTTGATGGGCACCGACTCCGGGTGGGCCGGTTGGTTGGCGAGGGCGAGGAGCATCCGGCAGCGGTCGAGAACCGACTCCCCCATGCCGATGATGCCCCCGGCGCAGACGGCGATCCCGGCGTCGCGCGCGTGGGCGATGGTTTCCAGCCGCTCGCGGTAGGCGTGGGTGCGGATGATTTCCCCGTAGAAATCCGGCGAGGTGTCGAGGTTGTGGTTGTAGGCGGTGAGGCCGGCCTCTTTCAGCCTGCGGGCCTGCTCGGCGGAGAGCATCCCCAACGTGCAGCAGGCCTCGAGGCCGAGGGCGCGGACTCCGCGCACCATCTCCAGCACCGCCTCGAACTGGGGGCCGTCCTTCACCTCTCGCCAGGCGGCGCCCATGCAGAAGCGGGTGGCCCCGAGCGCGCGCGCCTTCTTTGCCTCTTCGAGCACCTGGGGGACCGGGAGCAACCGCTCGGGCTGCACCCCGGTGTCGAAGCGGGCCGACTGGGGGCAGTAGGAGCAGTCTTCCGAGCAGCCGCCGCTCTTCACCGACAAGAGCGAGCAAAGCTGCACTCTCCCGTCCGGGAAGCCCAGGCGGTGGAGAGAGTGCGCCCGGTGCACCAGCTCCAAAAGCGGCGAGTCGTGGATGGCGCGGACCTCGTCCTGGGCCCAGTCGTGGCGGAGCGTCACTCCGCTCGGAGGCGAAGGGTCCACCTGCCGGTGGGCGTGAGCGTGGAAGAGGACTCCGTCGGTCGGCATGGCTACCTCGGAGCCGCCGCAGTTACGGGAGGGAGCGGGGCTTGTCAACCGCGGCGTGGACTCGGGTTGACGGGCGCCTCCTCGAAGGCGGGGGCCTCCGAAGCCGGGACGGTGGCCGCCGCCGGCTCGCCCCTGGCCACGTAGACCGCCGCCGCCAAATCGCCGGTGACGTTCAAGGTGGTGCGGCACATGTCGAGGAAGCGGTCCACCCCGAGGATCAGCCCCAGCCCCTCCGGGGGGATCTGGAAGATACCCAGGATCATCGCGATCACCGGCAGCGAGCCCGCGGGGACTCCGGCGGTTCCAATCCCGCCCAGGATGCAGATCAGCATCACCACCAACTGCTGGGCGAGGGTGAGCTCGACTCCGAAGAGCTGCGCCAGGAAGAGCACGGTCACCCCCTCGAAGAGCGCGGTGCCGTTCTGGTTCATCGCCGAGCCCGCGGTGAGCACGAACCGGCTCACATGGGGGGGCAGCTTCAAGTTCTCCTCGGCTACCTTGAGCGCGGTGGGAAGGGTGGCGCTGGAAGAGGCAGTGGCGAAGGCGGTCGCGATGGCCAGCCGCACGTCCGAGAAGAAGCGCAAGGGGCTGCGGCCGCCGAGCACCCGCACCGAGATTGAGTAGACCACGAACATGTGGACGGCCAGCGCGAGCAGCACCACTCCCACGTAGGCAAGAAGCTGCTGCAGCACCTCCACCCCGAGCCGGGCGGTCATGGTGAACAAGAGCGCGGCCACGCCGATGGGCGCGAGCCGCAGCACGCCGCCGATCAGGGTCATCATCACTTCGTACAGCCCTTCGATGGCCTCGCGGAGGCGCGCCGCGGGCCCGGTGTGGGTGAACGAGAGGCCCACTCCGAAGATGAGCGAGAAGACGATGAGGCCGATCATGTCCCCCGAGGCGGCGGCCTTGAGCGGATTGTCGGGAACCATGGAGACGAGCAGCGCGGCGGCCTTGGTGTCCGGCGGCGCGGGCACGGGCGTCAGTGCGGCGGTCTTGCGGGCCAGCTCGCGAAGCTCTTCTGGCAGGCCCTCGCCGGGCCGGAGCGCGTTCACCAGCGCCATCCCGATGAGCACCGCGATGGCCGAGACCACCACGGTGTACCCCAGGGTCCTCAGGCCGAGCCTTCCCAGCTTGCGAAGCTCGAGGCCGCTGATGCCCATCACCAACGCGGCGAACAGCAGGGGCACCACCAGCATGAACAGCAGGCGGAGGAAGACCTGCCCGACGGGCCGGGAGAGGTGGTCTACGGTCCAGGCCAGGGCGGGCTCGGGCGCGAGCGCGCGGGAGGCTATCCCCAGCACCGCCCCGGCGGCGATTCCGAGCAGCATCCGAAGGTGTGCGCCCATCAGGCCGGGTTGTATCCCGGGCGTGACGGCGGCGCGACGCGGTACTTCTTTTGTCCCCGTGAGCGAGCTAGCCGTCCGGCCCATCTCCGCAAGGCTCGCGCCTCGACCGCCTGGGCTCAGTCCCGGGGAAAGCCCCAGGCTGTCAGCGGACGACTCTCGCCAGGCGAAGCAGCTCGGGCCCCAGCGTCAGCCGTGCCCGGCGAGCCGCCTCGCGGTTGAGCTCGTAGCGGACGTGGTTCTGCCCCGAGCGCAGGTTGAGGACTCCCCCCTGCTCGGCGAAGCCGGCGGTGTCGCTCACCGTGAGGACACTCGAATCGGCGAGCGCGTCGAAGACGGCTCGCAAAGTTTTTTGCTCGGAGGGGCTGACGAAGAGGGCGTGACATTGCGACACCTCTTCCAGATTGGTGAAGTGCCGAACCACGAGCCTTCTTCCCCTCACCACCTTGCCGGTGAGCCCGTGCAGGGCGGCTCCGAGCGGGTCGAAGCCGTACATGCCCAAGACCAGCTCCGCGCTTTCCCGAGGGAGCTTGTCCTCGGGCCAATCGACGAGACTGAGGAAGTGAAGCACGAAGGCCTTCTTCAAGGCGACCTCCCGGGAGGCCTTGCCCTGAGCGAGGCAATCGAGCGCGGCGGTGCTCGCCCATAGCGCCAAGAGCGCGGGCAGGCTACGGCAAGTCCTTCCGGTGGAAAGTCGAATCATCGAGCGAAGCTCACGGTGACGGCCCCATACCAGTCGACCTCCAGCTGGGGGCCCTCCAGTTGCTGGAGCACCGGCAGACCGGCCTCGAGGCCGAGGCTCACCCGCCCCTTGGATCCGCCGGCGCCTTCGTGCAAGGTCAAGCCGAAGCCCAGGTCCACCCGCTTGCCGCGGTAGAGCGATGGGTTCATCGTCGGTTCCATTGCCGCATCCAGGGTGGGGTCGGCCCCGTTGATTCCGTCGAACCAACGGCCCTCGGCCTTGATCGAGGCGGCCACCTGTCGGCTCAACTTGTAGGCCCCCAGCGCCGAGACCGAGTATTCGTTGCCCAGCCGGTAGCCGTGTCGGTTCATCCCGAGCCGGAAGGTGGCCTGGGCACGGGCCTCCATGGTCCAAGGGTGCGCTTGGCCCACGAACGCCAGAGCGGGCACCAGGCCGAAGCTCCCGGAGCCGAGCTGCATCATGTACTCCTGCCGCCGGTCCCCGAGCATCTCGTCCACCGAGCCGGTGGGGAAACTGACCCCGCCCTGGAGCACGAGCTGGCTCCAGGGGCTGGTCCGGGCCGCATAGAGCCCCATCACGGTCACGTCGCCTAGTCCGGTGGTCCGCTCCGGGAATCCCCCTTCTTCGGCGGAGTGGCCCTCCATTCCGACCTGGGGGTCCCGCGCCACGTGCTTCATGGAGAGCATCTTGTACGGCACCATGGCCATGAAGGTGACGGAATCCACCGGCGCGTACATCAGCTCGAGCATGTGCATGTACATGCTCATCTCCGTCGGGCTCATCGCGAAGGCCCGGAGGACTTCGTCCGCCTCGACCCGGCTCGTCCCGACACGGTTGCCCTTCATCGCCATCGTCATCAGCCGGTAGCTGATCATCACCTCGCCGCGCGCGTGCGCATGGGTGTCGACGAGCTGGGTGGGGACGATCTCCACCTCCATCAACTGCGCGAGCGTCAGCTTGGAGAAGTCCTCCTCCGGGACTTGCTGCTGGTGCTCGGCGGAGTGCTCCGGCGGTGGTGGGGCGCGAGTGACACCCTCCGGCTGAGTGGCCGTGGTGGGCTGCGCGCTCGCCGCGAGCGCCAGGAAGAAAAAGACGCCGCTCGCGAGCGTGGTGCCGAAGGAGGGCCGAAGGCCGGACCTGATCATGGTTGCCCGACGAGAGCTGCGTCCGTCCAGGCCCCAAGGATACGGTCGCGCGGCCGCTGCGGGCTTGACGCGCGTCATGCCGGGCGGATGGCGCGGCCCCGCGCAGCTCTTACGGCGAGAGCGCCACCACCGCCAGGTCGGACCCCAGCGCGTCCACCCGGTTCACCTTGATGGCGTCGGTCGCCACCGAGTAGACGAAGTCGTCCATGAAGACGCTCCGCTTCACCTTCGAGCGCGACTGCGTCCACCAGTTGTAGCAGCCGCTGTCGGTGTAGCCGTTGGTGGGAGCGGTGACCGGGTGGGAGACGCCGCCCCGGTAGTCGAAGCCCGTCGCGGTGGAGACGCCGAACACCATCAGGCCGCTGAAGGTCATGGTGGCCCCGTAGCTGCCCGCGGAGGTGTTGCTCTCGCACACCGCCATCGGCACCCCGAGCAGTCCCTTGGGCGCGAAGAAGTTGAAGGCGAGGTGATTGGTGGCCGCCTCGGAGCTGGTCCCCCGGGTGCCGATGAGCGTCTTTTGAGAGAGCTGCGGCGCGGCAGGGTCGGAGACGTCGAAGATCTGGAGCTGGATTCCCTGGAAGAAGGCGAAGCTGCCCTGGTCGGCGGCGTCGTAGCCGATGCTCAAGACGTGGTCGTCGTCGAGCATGTGCATGTAGGTGCTGAAGCCCGGAATTTTCAGCTCGCCCACGATCGCCGGGGCGGCGGGGTCCTTGAGGTCCAGCACGAACAAGGGGTCGGTCTTCTTGAAGGTGACCACGAAGCCGCGCCCTCCCTCGAAGCGCACCGAGCGGATGTCCTCGCTGGGGGCGATCTGATCGATCTGGCCGACCTCCTCCAGGCCGGCGCCGGTCGGCTCGAGCACGGTGATGGTGCTGTGCACCTTGGGATCCGGCAGCCGGCCGGTAGTGGTGGCGATGCGGAGGAAGCCCTGGTGCTCATCCAGCGCGAACTGGTTGAGCACCCTGCCCTTCACCACCCCGCTGCCCTGGTAGCTCGCGCTCGGGCGCTCGCCGTTCTCCAGCGCGAAGCGGTGGATGGTGCTCGCCTCCGGCTGGGCGGAGGCGTCGGCGAAGAACCAGGACTCCCCGGAGCGGTGCTGGTGCCGCGAGGCGATGTAGAGCGCGCCGGAGGTGGCGTAGACCGCTCCCGGCCGTCCCACCACCGTGGTGGAGGCGACCTCGCCCAGGCCTGCGATGTCCAGCGAGAGGAGCCCGATGAAGCTGTCTCCGTCGCCGAGCTGGCTCCGGTAGAAGCCCTGGCAGTCCTCTCCGGCTGCGGGGGCGAAAGGCTCGCTCGAGGAGCGGCGCTCCTGCACTACCGGCAGCCTGGAGAGCAGGTCCGCCTCGCGGATGAGCTGGGCGTTCTGGCGGCGCAGCTCCTCGAACTGGCTGGCGATGGCCGTCCCCGCGAAGTCCAGCGGATTGCAGGCGAGATTCTGGGGCCAGTACCGCAGGCCGGGGATGTCTACGCTCGGGGAGGTGACGACCGCGTGGACCGCCGAGCCGACCCGCCGCGAGTTGAGGTAGGAGCCGCCGGTGCGGATCTCCCGCAGCACCACCGGCTTGGCGCGGTCGGAGATATCCAGGACCGTCACCTGCATCGGGAAGCCGTCCCCGGTGAATTCGCAGTCGTAGCCGTAAGTGCACTCGCGGCCGGATGCGTAGCGGAGGCTCGAAGAGCCGGCCTCCGTCGCAGTCAGCCGGCTGAACACCGCCGCCCGGTCGCGCTCCACGAAGAGGCGGTGGGCGGTTCCGGAGATTGGCGTGCGGGAGACGAGCTGGCTCTGCTCCGGAGGCCAGGCCCTGACGATGGTGAGGCCCGAGGCGTCGGCGAGGTAGATGTGAGAGGCGTCGTTCTTGATGAAGTCCGCCTCGTCCACGCCGACCACCTGGGTGTTGGTGGTGGAGTACTGGCTCGCGCCGCCCGAGCCGCCACCGCCGCCTGAGCCGGTGGCGGTGCTGGGAGACATCGGAGCGGGCGCTCCGGCGGCCATCACGGTGTCGGCGCCTCGCGCGCTCGGGTAGGCAGTCCCCCAGCTATTGCAGCCCGAGGAGCGCGCTCGCTGGAGGTTCTCGTCGAGCTGCTGGTTCATCCGCGAGAGCGCCACTTCCCTCAGGTGCTCCTGGAGGTCCTGGCAGCCCTCCACCGGCTTCAGGGCCGCCCGCGAGCGGTCCACGTTCGGGCCCCTCCCGCAGCCGGCGGCGAGTACGGCGAGAGCGAGAGAGAGTCGGCGCAGCATGCAGGCACCTCCGCGCCTGGGCGGGAGCACAGGCGATGCCAGTGGCGGCATACGACCAACCGATTGGAATTGCTAGGCAGGCCACCCCCGGGGCTCGGCGACCGCGACCTGAAAACCCGCCCTCCCTCGGATTTCCGAGGCCCCTATTCGAGGCAGGGGAGTCCAGCTCGTGCCGGCCCTCGGCGCGCACGCATCCCGCCGTCTTTCCATGAGCCACATCTGGCTGCGTTGAGCCCGAGCCCAGGGCATCGGCCTGCTCGTCGGCGACCAGGCCGATGATCTGAATGGAAGGGCTGGCGTCGCATTTGTCCGAGAGCGCGAAGGCAATCTCGCGACCCAGCTCAAACCGGGCGAATTCGTGGTTGGGCGGCCACAAGCAAACCGTGGCGGTGCCCAAGTCCAGCACCGGAGGAGTAGTGTCGACGGTGTTGGTCATGTTCAGCTTCACGCCGCCCAGCGGCCCGCCGGAGACGATGAAGTCTGCGGCCCTGAGCCTCATGTTCGCGATGTCCACCCGGCGCCCGCTGGGGTCCGGATTCTCGTTGAGCCAGATTCGTCCTCTGAGCTGCGTTCGCCCCATCTCGGAGAGGTTCCCCTTGTCATCCATCGTCCCCACGATGGCGAAGGAGGCCGCCTCGTCGAGGTGAATCTGGTAGTCGCCCGAAGGTGAGACGCGGATGGGAGGCGCCTCAGTCTCGCAGCCCAGCGGAGGGACGATGAACGCCGTCCGATCGTCGGCGATTGCGCTTCGGCATGCGCCGATTCAGCAGGACGGCGCATCCCCGCACATCGTTCCGCCACAGACGTGCTGGCAGGCCTGGGCACGGTCCCCTGCTTCGGCGTCATCGAAGGCGCCTGGAGAGCATCCCTGGATGGGCGCCACGATGACCGCTCCCGGCGCGGAGGGGTCGTCGCACTCGCACCGGCACTGCCAGAGGTCCTCCGGATCCACCCATTGCACCCGGATGTCCTTCGCGAAGGCGATTTCCGTGTTGCTGGAAGGGTGGCAGCGATCGAACTTGCTGTAGAGGTCGATGCCCTTGTTGGCACACAGCCGCGCTGGGTCTCCCTGCTGGGTCTCCCTTGTTATTGGCATCGGTGTTCTAACGCAGCCGCCGAGGCCAGTGAGCGAGGCATCGAGTCCTCCTCCGGAAGGGGCAACTTCCCCCCCCCCCAGTGAAATTGTCCGCCTCTCCCGCGGATGAGTCAAACCGCGCCCACAGACAGGAATCGCCGCGCCCTGGTCGAGGCGCTAGGGCCCAACTTCCGCAGTTCAGGCGGAAGTTGGGCTAGTGCTGCGGGTAGCGCGCTCCGTTGGCACGCTGGCGGCTCCGGTAGCGAAAGAGCTCGGCCAACTTCACCGGCGGGCATCGGAGCCTCTTTGGCGACACGGCTCCCGCTTCGACCACCGTCTTCGATGCGTACTGGGCGCGCTCGCGGTCGGGCCTCAGGTACACCTCGACACACCGCTCGTGGACGTTCACGATCCAATACTCGGGAATGCCCGCGCCTGCGTAGATGCGCGCCTTCTGGCGGTCGAATTCCAGCGAGCTTGCGGAAACCTCAATCACCAGCACAGCGCTACGCGGGTGTTGGGGGGCGGTGTCTACCTCGGACACCCGGACGATCGAAAGGTCAGGCTCGGGCACGGACCTCGCCAGACTGAGCGACGTCTGCACACCGACCTCGTAGGCATCGCTCAGGGCGCGACTGAAGTGCCGGTTCAATCTCCGAATCAACCTGTTGCGAAGCGGCGACCCCGAAGCGCGGGCGACGAGAAAGCCCTCCAGGAGCTCGACCGGTTCGTCCTCCGCGATGATGCCTGCATCGATCATCATCTGGTACTCATCGGCCGTGAACTGACGCTGCGGCTGCTGCGCGAAGTAGGTTTCCAGCGTCTCCATCGGGCGTGAGAGCTTACCCAGGGACCTATCCGCTCGCCAGAGGAGACCAGAGCAAACCGCCGGCCTCAGCGACGGTCCCCTTCGCGGCGGCTTCGAGGTTGAGGCGTTCGCTCGCGAGTGGGAGACTCGCTCCGGCCCACACGCCGCGGAGCACCTCGGAAGACGGCCGCCCGGTCACGAAGGAGCGCCGATGCGTCACCTCGGTCTTGTATCGGCCTTGCTGCTGCCCATGCTGGGCGCGGGCTGCACTTGCTCTGGGCCCGCGTTCGGGCGCGACGACGCAGCGCGCATCTGCATGACGCTCCAGGCCTGCTCGCCCAAGGAGCTCAATTACATCTTCGGAGGATCGATCGAGTCGTGTACTTCGGAGACTTCGCCCTACCTGCCGTTGCCGGGCACCCTGGAGTCCAACCCGCCGGTGAAGACGGGGCTGGAGCAGCCCATCCGCGAGGTCTACTCCTGCCTGTTGTCGGCCCGAGGCGACTGCACCAAGGCCAACCGCTGCTGGGCGCTCTCGGGCGAAGGCGGAAGCTGTACTCCCGAGGGGCTGGAGCGGGGACGCTGCGAGGGAGCGGTGCTGACCGGCTGCACCCGGGACGGACACCGCTTCTCGGTTGACTGTGCTCGCTTCGGCGGCGTGTGCGGCCGCACCTCTTTCTTCTTCGCGGCGTTCAATGCCTGTGGCCTCGAGCGGTGCAGCGCTGACCGCAAGCCGGTCTGCCGCGGCAACTCCGTCGAAGCGTGCCTGGGGGACACGCTGGCGCTGGCCGACTGCGGGCGAGTGGGACGGCGCTGCGCAGTGCCGGCGGACGGGGGCGACCCTCAGTGCGTGGGCGACAAGAGCTGCAGCGGCACGGAGTCGCGCTGCGAGGGGACCGTCGCCATCTCGTGTCCGGACGAGAAGGAATCTCGCCTCGACTGCTCCGCCAGGCCCACCTACCGGCGCTGCGAGTCCGGCAGGTGCGCGTACAGCGGAAACGAGTGCTCGACGGACGCGCCCGCCTGCGAAGGTGACGCCGTGCGCTTCTGCCAGGATGGCTTCATCAGGCGTTTCGGTTGCGGCGGCGAGGGATTCGGCCCCTGTGACGCGGGCCGATGTGCGGCGAAGAGCTGAAGGAGCGGGCGCAGGCTCGCGAGTCAGCCGTCCTCGCCGCCAACAGGCTGCGCCACGAGCCGCTCAAGGATGCCCGACTGGTCGCCGGGAACGTCGCGCAGCGCAGGCTGGACGAGCTGAAGGAATCCGTGGAGAACAGCAGCCGCAAGTACCCGGAGCTGAGGACAGCGTTCAAGTTCCTGCTTGACGCCTGCGCCGCCCCGCGTGAAGCCCGAGCCCCTGGGCGAATGATCGGAAGAGTGAGGGCGGTTCTTCGGCCCATCGCCGGCCGGAGCACAGCAGATGCCGGGCGCGGCCTCCGGGTAACCGCGCGGAATTGCTGAGCAGGCAGGTCCGCTGCGCCGCTGCGCGCGACCTGGAATTCAGCCTGGCCCTCGGATTTCCGAGGCCTAATCGAAGCAAGTGAAGTCCAGCTCGTGCCGCCCTGGCCATGGACCCAGGCAACTCAGCCCTCTCGTTTTTCGAGAATCCAATACGAAGCAAAGGGGCAGCGGGAGCGTAGTCATGAAGGTCACCGTTCGTCCCGGCGACAGTCTGTGGGTCATCGCGCAGCGCAACGACGTCACGTTGAAGGCGCTCATCTCCGCGAACCCGCAAATCAAGAACCCCAACCTCATCTATGCCGGGCAGCAGGTGACGATTCCCGGCACCAAGGACACGTTCGAGCCCGGGCCGAGCTCGAATTCCGGCGGAGAGAAGTACCGGGTGCGGGCGGGCGACACCATGTCAGGCATCGCCCAACGCTCCGGGGTGAGCCTGCGGGCGCTCATCGACGCGAACCCGCAGGTGAAGAACCCCAACCTGATCTACCCCGGGCAGATGCTGAACATCCCTTCGGGCGGGAAGGCGCCGGAGCAGCCGGCGCCCGTGACGCCGGGCCCCAGCCCGGTGTCGGGCATCGAGAACCGACCCGGGGTGAAGGGAAACGCGGAGCAGACCATCAAGTTCTTCATGTCGAAGGGGTTGACCCGGGCCCAGGCCGCGGGCATCGCGGGCAACCTCTTGTACGAGTCGGGCTTCAACCCGAGCGCGGTGGGTGACGGCGGGACGTCCTTCGGCGTCGCGCAGTGGCACCTGGGGCGGGGCGAGGCGATGAAGCGGTGGACGAAGGAGCACGGCTACAGCAGCACGTCGTTCAAGGGGCAGCTCGAGTACCTGTGGTACGAGCTGAACCACGGCGAGAGCTACGCCCTCGGCAAGCTCCGGGCGTCCGGGAATGCCTACGACGCCGGGATGGCGTTCTGCAGGTACTTCGAACGGCCGGCGTACATCAACCCGGCGCGGGGCCAGGCAGCCCAGAAGTTCTACAACGAGAGCCTGAGCTGACCTTCTCGCCTGCCGTGAGCCCGGCCGAAATCTCGGCGTCGCGGAGGCCATTGCCGGCCGCGCCTCGCCGAGCAAGTGGCGGTGCCCAAAGTATGCGCTGCGTCGCGCGCGCCTCGCTCAGCTCCTGCGCCGGACTGGGCGTTCGTCTGGAGCAAGCCGGAGGCCAGGCGAGTGGCGCCGCGGTCGCGATCTGCTCGGCTGTGCGCCGCCATGCGGCAGAACGCGGTCGCGGTGTGGGTTGCGCTAGTGGCCTCGATCGGCCTGGCGCGAGCCGACGAACTCGACGGAGGCGTTGGCTCGCGGGTCGAACCCTACGTTCCCCGGCCCAATGTTGACCCGGACTCGTGGGCCCGGCGCAGGCGCATCCGTGGCTTGGAGGACCCGACCAGGACGCGGTATCTCTACGGCCCCTCCGCGTTCATGCTGAAGCAAGGGGAGGTCCACTTCTCCCAAAAGGAGCTGTTCTTCTCATCGGTGGGCGTGGGGGTCTCCGACCACCTCTCGCTGCAGGCCGAGAGCGTCCTTCCGGCCTTGCTCTTGGGCGTAGACGGTCTCAACGCCATCGTCGCCGTGAAGGGTGGCCTGCCGGTGTGCGATACGCTCCACCTCGCTGCCGGCGCTCAGGCCCTCTTGCTGATGCGGGACTTCGGCAGCCCCCTCGTAGTCGGCTTTGTCTTTTCACCGCGACGCTAGGGGAGCCGGATGCGCACCTCAGTCTCTCGTTGGGGCACCCCTTCATCATCGCCGGCAGCATTGCCGATGTGCTCGATCTGGGAGAGCTGATCGTCACTCTGAGCGGCGCCGTGCGGGTGGACGGAAATGTCGCGCTGGTGTCTGAGAACTGGCTGATGCCGATCCTCGGGCGGCGGGAGTTTTTCCTCTTCGAATCGGCGGCGGTGCGCCTGATAGCCGAGCGATTCTCGGTCGACGCTGGCGGGGTATGGACGTTCTCCCAGCGCGGGCTGGAGCTCGGCTTGGTGCCCATGCCCTGGTTGTCGCTCACCTACCAGTGGCCGGCAGACTAGTGCTTCGACCTAGCCCCACCACACCGCCACGGGGATGGTCTCGCCGCTGTGGCTGTCCCACAGGTCGACCTCCGCGCCGCGAAGGACCAGATAGTCGCCGTCTCCGTTCTCGGCGATCGCCACCGCGCCTTGCGGAAAGCCCCGCCACTCGCGCGCCATCTCCGTCGCCTGCACCAGGTGGCCGGCGGTGCGCTTGGCGCTCTGGGCATCGGAGGGGTCGAACACCGGGTAGAGCGTCCAGGCCTCTCCCCGCGCGCGCACCTCGCCGCCGTTCTCCCGCAAAAGCCGGGCCCGGAACTTCTCCGGTAGCCGCCTTCCAAGCTGGTGCTCGGCCGCGAGCAACAGCTCCTCGGCCGCCGGAGTCTTCTTGCGCATCGGCTCCCCCGACACGAAGGCTAGCCTCCTTTGGGCGCGAGGGCGATCGGCAGGCCCACCTCGACCCCTCCCGGCCGATGGACTAATCATCGGCTCATGATGGAGCTGCAGGACGAGCTTCGGGCAGTGTGCGCGCGCGGCGACATTCGGGAGCATCTCGTCGAGGCGGCCGCGCTGATTGCCGAGGCGCTGCGCGCCGCCGGAATCGACCCGATTCTGGTGGGGGGAGGCGCGGCGCAGCTTCACACCGCTGGCGCCTACGTGAGCGGGGACATCGACTTCGTCGCACCGGGCAATCCTCAACCGGCGCTCGAGGGCCTGGGCTTCCACAGGAAGGGACGCCACTACGTCCACCCGGAGTGCGGCCTGTGGGTGGAGTTCCCTTCGGCTCACCTGGACCCCGGCGAGTCGACCGTGACCGTAAATGTGAGAGGCCGCAAGCTGCGAGTCGTTTCTGTGCCGGACCTCTTGCTCGATCGCTTGAACGGCTTCAGGTGGGGAGGCGCCGAGATTGACGGCGTCACGGCGCTCATGCTGCTGCGGCTACACCCCGGACTGCACACGGAGGAGCTTCGCCGCCGCGCTGCGGAGCAGCGGGTGCTGGACGCGCTCGACCAGCTGTCGGCGGAGATGCGCAGCCCAGACTCGCTGGACGCTATTGTCCGGCGCGTGCGGCAGCGCCTGGAGACACCATGACAGCCGAGATCGATTTCGACGAGTACCAGGAAGAGCTGCGGCGCAGGCGCGCTGCCCTGGGTGAGCAATGGGAGCGGCTCGATCCCTCGCAGCTCACTCACAAGCCGCGCGATCCGATGAAGCGGCAGTGGCTGGAGGAGCACGGCCTGCTCACCACCCCGAGGGAGGCTCCGGGCCCTTGGCGGCCCAAGTTCAGGAAGGACCCGTAAGTCCGGCCGATGCCCGCGTGTCCCGCCCTGGCCGATTCAGCGTCAGAGCGATCGGCTATGTGCGGGCCATGGCCAAACCCAAGACGCTCTTCGCCTGCCAGTCCTGCGGCCACCAGGCTCCCAAGTGGCTGGGAAGGTGCCCCGACTGCGGCGGCTGGGGCACCCTGGTGGAAGAGCTGGTCCCCGAGCTGGCCCGCCGGCCGCCGGCTGCGGGCGGCCAAAAGCCAGTCCCCATCGCCCAGGTGCCCTCCGAGACCGAGGCGCGGAAGAGCACCGGGATCGCCGAGCTGGACCGCGTCCTCGGAGGCGGAGTGGTGGACGGCTCGCTGGTCCTGCTCGGCGGAGACCCCGGCATCGGCAAGTCCACCCTGCTCCTCTCCGCCTTGGACCGGCTCTCGCGCGAGCACGCCGCCCTCTATGTCTCGGGCGAGGAGTCGCCTCGCCAGGTGAAGATGCGCGCCGAGCGGCTGGGAGTGGCCTCGCCGAACTTGCACCTCTTCGCCGAGACCGACGCCGTTAAAGCGCTGGCCGCCGCCGGGGAGCTGAGGCCCGCCGCGCTGGTGGTGGACTCCATCCAGACCATGTACCTCCCCGAGCTCTCCAGCGCCCCCGGCTCCATCTCCCAGGTGCGCGAGGTGGCCGGCCGGCTGATGGCCTTCGCCAAGAAGAGCGGTGTGCCCACCTTCCTGGTCGGCCACGTCACCAAGGACGGCTCCATCGCCGGCCCGAGGGTGCTCGAGCACATGGTGGACACCGTGCTCTACTTCGAGGGCGAGCGCGGCCACCCGTTCCGCATCCTTCGGGCGCACAAGAACCGCTTCGGCTCCACCAACGAGATCGGCGTCTTCGAGATGAAAGGCAGCGGGCTCGCCGAGGTGGCGGACCCCTCGGCGCTCTTTCTCTCCGAGCGCCCCGAAGGCCAGGCGGGCTCGGTGGTGACCAGCACCGTCAACGGCACCCGGCCGCTCCTGGTCGAGGTGCAGGCCCTGGTGGCGCCCACCGGCTACGGCACCGCGCGAAGGACCGCCATGGGCGTGGACACCAACCGGGTGGCCCTCCTCGCCGCGGTGCTGGAGAAGAAGGAGGGCGTCCAGTTGGTCGGCTGCGACATCTTCGTCAACGTCGCCGGAGGCATCCAGCTCGCCGAGCCGGCGAGCGACCTCGCGGTGTGCGCCGCGCTGGTGTCCTCGCTCAGAAACCGCGCCATCGATCCGCACACCCTGGTCCTGGGAGAGGTGGGCCTGGCCGGAGAAGTCCGGGCGGTCTCCCAGCTGGAACCGAGACTGGCCGAGGCGGCGAAGATGGGCTTTCGCACCGCCATCCTCCCCAAGGCCAGCGCCAGGCGGCTGGAGGGGCAGAAGCTGGAGCCCAGGGGCGTCGACACCCTCTCCGAGGCGCTGGAGGCGATGTTCGGCTGAAGGCCGAGGCGGCCAAGGAGGGCTGCCCCATCTCCCAGGCGCTCGAGGGGAACACCCACGTCACGCGGAAGGCGGTGCTCCGGCCCTGAATGGCGCGGGGTTCGGGATCTCCGCCCTTTGCCGGGCTAGTATCGCCGCGGTATGGACGACGACGGCCGAACCCCGAGTGAGAAGCGGCGCTTCCCGCGCACGCCGCTGAGCCTGCTCGTCCAATTCCGGTTCAACACCTTCGAGGACTTCCTCGCCGAGTACTCGCTCAACATCTCCCCGGGAGGGATGTTCATCCGCACCAGCGAGCCCCGCGAGGAAGGGGCGATGATTTACCTGCAATTCTCCCTGAAGGATGGCTCGAAGCTCATCGAGGGGTTGGGGAGGGTGGTGCGGGTCAACCCTCCCGAGGACAAGAGCCATACACCCGGGATGGGGATCGAGTTCGTCAACTTCGACGAGGACTCGATGGCGCTCATCCTCGATATCTGCAACCGCAAGCCGGCGAGCCGTGAGAGCTGACGTGTCGTGCTGAAGTCGCTCCGCTCGCGGCTTTTGGCCACCTTCCTCCTCCCCACCCTGGCGCTGCTCGCCCTGCTCGGCGCGCTGGGGTACGTGCTCGCCCGCAGCGTGCTGGAGGACGAGCTGGGGCGGAGCCTGGCCGCGGTGGCGGCCTCCGCCGCTACCCAGGTGAACGGGGAGCGGCTGCTCACCATCGTCCGCGACGACGACGCGGGCGAGGGGACCCGCACCTACCGCAACATCCTCCGGCAGCTCACCTCCGTGCGCGAGGCCGCCGGGGCGCGCCGCATCTTCGCCTTCGACTCCCGCGGGGCGATGCGGGTCGACGCCGGAGGCGGCCTCCCCGCCGGGGCGGAGGTACCCGAGCTGCTCCGCGACCGGCTCGAGCTGGCCAAGCTGTTCCAGGAGGCCGGCCCGGCCTATTCCCAGGTGCTCTTCGAGGGCCCCGACGGCCGCCTCTACAAGACCGGCTACGCGCCGGTGCTGCACGAAGGCAAGGTGGTGGCCGCGATCGGAGTGGAGGGCAGCGCCGAGTTCTTCGGCCCTCTGAATCGCCTCTTCCGCGGCTACGCCGCGCTGGTGTCCTCCGGGCTGGTGCTGCTCGCCTTGCTCGCGATGCTCACCGCGAGGGGCCTCTCGCGTCCGCTCAACCGGCTGATGGAAAGCGCGCTCCGGATCGGCCGGGGGGACCTCGCCACCTCTGTCCCGCCCGAGCCCACCTTGGAGATCGGCGTGCTCGCCCGCGAGCTGGAGACGATGCGGCGGGCGCTGGAGAGCCGCGACCGCCAGCTCAAGATGATGCTCGCCGGAGTGGCCCACGAGGTGCGGAATCCGATCGGCGGCATCGAGCTGTTCGCGGGGCTCCTGTCCGAGGAGCTGGCGAGCGGCCCCGAGGAGGCGCGCGCGCACATCGCCCGGATCCGCAAGGAGCTGGACTACCTCCGCCGCATCGTGGAGGACTTCCTCGCCTTTGCGCGGGAGCAGAAGCTGGCCGCCGCGCCGCTGGAGGCCTACGAGCTGATCGAGGCGGCGGGGGAACTCATCCGCTCCGACGCCCAGGCCCGCTCGGTAGAGCTTCGGCTCTCGGCCGAGCGCGCCACCCTGGAGGGAGATCAAGGCCTCCTTCTGTCCGCGCTGGTGAATCTGCTCAAGAACGCGGTGCAGGCCTCGGAGGCGAACCAGGCGGTGGAGCTGACCGGGAGGAAGCTCGACGGCCGCTATCGGGTGGAGGTGTCGGACCAGGGAGCGGGGATTCCCGCCGAGGCGCAGGAGAAGATTTTCGAGCCCTTCTTCACCACCCGGGAGAAGGGCACCGGGCTCGGACTGCCGCTGGCGAGGAAGATTGTCCAGGCGCACCGGGGGAACCTCGAGGTCAACTCTCGGCCGGGGGCCACCACTTTCCGCCTGGAGCTACCCTTGCCGCGGAGTGCTCAAGGGAGCACCTCGAAGGCCGAGCTCAGCTCGTAGCGCACTCCGTCGGAGCGGCAGGAGGAAGGCCCTTCGCAGGCGAACACCTCCGAGCGGGCGGAGGCGGAGAAGAACAGGCGGCCCATGGCCGGGCCCTGCCTTCCCGGCACCGCCACCAGGATGCGGTTTCGCTCGAGCTGCGCCTGGCCGAACAGGGGGCTCAGCCAGGTGGTGCCCGGCTCCGGCTGGCCATCGCCCACGAAGCGGACCTCCGGCTCGAAGAGCGAGTCGGTGTCCGGGAGGTACTCGAACTGCACCCACTCGCCAACCCGCGCCTTTAGCGACGCCGGGGACTTCAGCGCCACCGCGCGCTCGGCGAACAGGTTGCGGAAGGTGGCCACCAGCTTCCCGTTCCCGTCCTCGAGGCGGAAGGTGACGAAGGCGGTGGTGGGCGGAAGCGCTTGCGCCGACCAAGAAGGGAAGACACAGGCGCCGTCTCGCGCGCCGCCGCGGTCGATGAGCTTGAGCTCCTTGTCGTCCTGCTTCGCCTTGGCACCGCCGATCGGGCTGCAGCCAGAGGGGCCCGGGTCGTACTCCAAGGCGAGCTGCCAGGCCCCGGCGCGCTGGGACACCACCATCGCCTTTTCAGGCAGCGAGGAGAGGCTGGCTCCCGGTGGCCCGCAGGCCACCGCCAAAAACGCCGCCGGGCAGAGCAGCGCACCGCGGAATGCCGGCCAGCTCCGACACATCGAGGCGACTCTCGCACAGCCAGGCTGCCATGCCAAAAAAGGGTGAGCAGCCGAGCCTTCGCCAGTTGCCGGCCAAGGAACGGTGCCTACCGTCGCGGCAGGGGGAAAGGCACATGGCTATCCGACTGCACGAGCTGCACCCGATCCTCGTTCACGCCCCGCTGAGCGCGCTCCCGGCGGCGGCGATCTGCGACCTGGCGGCCGTCGCCCGGAGGGACCGGCTCCTCGCCAGGTTGGGAAGCAAGCTGTGGATGGTCGGCGCGGGCGGGGCGCTGCTCGCCGGAGTCGCGGGAATGGCGGCCTCGCAGGAGGTGCGCACTGCGGGCAAGCGCTCCAAGGACGTGATGTTCCTCCACGGAATCGGGAACCTGGCGCTCGCTCTCTGCGCGCTCGGGCTCACCTTCTGGCGGCAGCGGCACCGGCCGACCGCGGCTTCGGCGGCGGTGGGAGTGGCCAGCACCCTGGCCGCGGCCTACACCGGCTACCTGGGGGGCGAGCTGGTCTACGACTACGCGGTCGGGGTGAAGGCGGGCGAGCTGGTGATCAGCCGCGAGGAGAGCCCTCCGCTGTTCTCCGGCCAGGCGGCGAGGAAGCTCTTCTCCGACGCGGCGCTGGGCGCGGCGTGGCTCTTCCGCGAGCTGTTCCGCTTCGCGAGCGGCATGGAGAAGCTGGCCAAGGGCGCCCCGGCGGCGCGTCCCTTCGCGGTCCCGCCAGCGAGGGAGAGGCCACTCCCCGAGCACCCGCTCACGCACTAGGCCAGAGATCTGCGGCAGGTGAGATCGATTCGGTTGATTCATGGTCTCACGACATGGGCCGCGCTCAACCGCCGGGTGCGGTACCGGGACCGGTTGTTGCACTGACCGCTAACGCGAGACCGTCGCGACTGCGGCTCGCGAGCTGTGCTCTGATGCGGCCCATTCCGCGCCGGAGAGCGAATGGCTCGCGTGCTGATCATCGACGACAACGACACCATGCGGGAGGGCATGGCGGTC
This sequence comes from Myxococcales bacterium, assembly GCA_016191815.1. Lineage (GTDB taxonomy): Bacteria > Myxococcota > Myxococcia > Myxococcales > Myxococcaceae > JACPVI01. The sequence continues at coordinate 16,535 of JACPVI010000022.1, read as the reverse complement.
ACCCTGAAGAAGCAAGGCCACGAGGTGGCCGCTTTCCGCTCCGGGGCGGAGGGGATCGCCGCCTACCAGAAGCGCCGCTTCGACATGGTGGTGACCGACCTCCGCATGGAACCGGTGGACGGCATCGAAGTGGTCCGGAGAGTCCGCTCGCACGACTCCGAGGCGGTGATGATGGTGGTCACCGCCCACGGCACCATCGAGACCGCGGTGCAGGCGATGCAAGAGGGGGCCTGCGACTTCATCACCAAGCCCTTCCCTCCCGAGGTGCTGAGGGCCAAGGTGGAGAAGGGCCTCGAGCTGTCCGCCACCAGAAGGCAGGTACAGAAGCTCTCCGCGCACGTGGAGGCGCTCTCCCAGGACGCCGTCCGCGCCGCCGGCTCGATGGTGGGCGAGTCGGAGCCGGTGCAGAAGCTGCTCTCGATGGTGCGCAAGGCGGCGGTCTCCGACGCCACCGTGCTCATCCAGGGAGAGAGCGGCACCGGCAAGGAGCTGGTGGCGAGGATGATCCACGAGGTGTCCCCCCGCCGCGAAGGCCCCTTCGTGGTGGTCCACTGCGCGGCGCTGGCGGAGACGCTCTTGGAGTCCGAGCTGTTCGGCCACGAGCGCGGCGCCTTCACCGGCGCGGTCCGGCGCAAGCTCGGGCGCTTCGAGCTGGCCGACCACGGCACGCTCCTGCTCGACGAGATCGGCGAGATTTCCCCTTCCATCCAGACCAAGCTGCTCCGAGTCCTCCAAGAAAAAGAGCTGCAGCGGGTGGGCGGCGAGGAAACGCTGAAGGTGGACGTGCGGGTGCTCTCCGCCACCCACCGCGACCTCAAGGCCGAGGTGGCCTCCGGCCGGTTTCGCGAGGACCTCTATTACCGGCTGCACATCGTGCCGCTCGTCATCCCTCCCTTGCGGGAGCGCCCCGAGGACATCGGGATGCTCGCCCGCCACTTCATCGCCAAGCACGGCCCAAAGGTGAACCCCAAGGTGAAGGGGCTGTCGGACGACGCCCTCTTGGCGCTCGGCCGCTACGCCTGGCCGGGCAACGTGCGCGAGCTGGAGAACGCCATCGAGCAGGCGCTGGTCTTCGCCGAGGGAGAGCAGCTCACCGAGCAGGAGCTGCCGGCGTTCCTCCACGGCCCCCAGGCCCGGGCGGCCCACGCCCAGGGCGCCTTGCCCATCCCTCACGGCGACCGGCCCCTCCCCGACATCCTCGAGGACCTGGAGCGCCAGCTCATCGAGCGCGCCTACGAGAAGGCCGGCGGGGTAAAGACCGAAACCGCCCGGCTCCTGGGCATCAAGACCTCCGCGCTCTACTACAAGCTCGAGAAGTACGGCTTCATCCAGAAGGGTGAGGGCGGCCAAACCAGCTGATCCGACCCTCGGATTTCCGAGGCTCCGCTGGTTTTTCGTGCGCCCCAAGGTGGGAGCGGCGCTCCGCCCACCCTTCCCGAGTTGACCAATCAGTCGCTTTTCTTCATCTTTCCCCGCGCTGCCAGCAGCCTGGGCAGCGGACGGCCTGGCACCCGGGTTGCTTGAGCGACATCCTCGATGAGGTGGACGGCTTCCATAGCGGCAGTGCTTCTCCTTTCGGTGCCGGCCTTCGGGGCGAGCAAGCTCGAGGCCTCGCGCGAGGCCGCAGGGGAGGCGCGGAGCCGGCTCGAGGGGCTGAGGGACCGGCAGGCGTCGCTGCGCTCCGAGCTTGACCGGCTTGCCGGGCAAATCGAGGCGCTGAAGGCCGAGCACAAGGGCAAGCTGCTTCGCGGCGATCAGCTTCAGTCCGCGCTGCGGCGCTCGCAGGAGCTGTCCGGCTCGCTCACCTCGCTGGCCCGGGAGGTGTCGGTGGCGGAGGAGGCCGCCGACCGGGAGAACCTGAGCTACCTGGCGGCGATCTCCGAGGAGCTGTCCCGGCTGCGCGCCGAGTTCGACCGGCTCGAGGACCGCGAGGCGCGAAAGCAGATCATCTCCCGGATGCGCTCGCTGAGGGCGGAGCGGGAGAAGGTGCGGGGCCTTTTGCCGCCCGCCTCGGTGCCGGCGCTGGAGTCGCCTACCGCCTCGGACGACCCGGAGGACTTGCTGGAGCAGGTGGACGCGCTGCGCGACACCGAGGACAAGGTCCGCCGCGAGCTCAAGGCCCTGGAGGCCCGCATCGCCGAGAAGCGCGAGGAGCGCGAGCTGGACCGGCGGATGGGAGAGTTTCTGGGCGACGAGTCCATCTTCGACGACAACGACCGCCGCCTGCGGCTCAAGACGGAGAGCGTGGAGCGGGAGCGCACCACCACCGCCGACGACGGCATCAAGGCCTTCGGAGCGGGCGCGCCCGCGCCCAAGACCGAGTCCGGGACCGCGGCCGCGGCTCCGCCATCTGATTCCACCCCCTCCTTCGGCTCGGTGGACACCAACGCCCGCGACGTCAACCAGAGCGAAAAGGCGCCGATGCCGCAGGTCACCGAGACGGTGGTGACCCGCTCCGCGCGCGCCTCGGACGCCAGGCCCACCGTGGGCACCGGCCGGGAAAAGTCCATCGCCAGCGGCGGAGACGAGGACCTCGAGGACCTGGAAATCCAGCGCGCCCGCCTCAAGGGCGTGATGGAGGAGGTCAAGCTCCGCGCCAGCAAGCTCGAGGAGAAGGCCCGCTCGCTCAAGTAGCCAAGGCTAGAAGGCGGCGGTCTCGAAGCGGAGCCCCACCGCGGCCTCGATCCGGGTGTCCTGGACGGGGTGCCTTCCTTTCGCCCGGCCCAGGATGGTGGCCGGCGGGCCTTTGAGGTACGGCCTCAGCTCGACGCTCTTCACCTCCAACACCAAGGTGGGGTTGGGCGGCGAGAGTCCCAAAGAGGCGATGCCGCTCTTCTCGGCGATCACCGTCTCCGAATCGCCGGCGCGGATGAGCAGGGTCAGGCTGTCGAGGAAAGAGAGGTCCTGCTCCGGGGGGCTGAGCACCTTCACCTTGGCCAGGTCCACCTTCACCGAGCTGACCTGATCGGGGTCCACGTTCTGGCTCTTCAGGTCCGGGAGCGCCGCGAGGTCCAGGTTGCTCAGGCTGCCGATGGTGGGGAAGGTGGTGAGCTGCGGCTGGTTGGGGTTTCCCTGCACGGTGGTCTCCCCCCGCAGGTCGGCGCGCAGGGCCGGGGGGCCGCAGGCGGCCAGGGCGAGCAGGGCGGCGAGGGACTTCCGCATCCCTCCGAATCTATCGGCTGCGCCCGGCTTAGCCCAACCCGGGCGAGTCGGCTCTCCAACGTTCGCGGTTTGCCGATATGGTTGTCGCGGCGCCTGCCCGAGGGGCGCCCATCCCGGTGAACGCCCGCCTCGCCGCCGTCGCAATCCTCTACTCGCTGCCGGCGACGGCCGAGTCCGGCGGCGCGCTCCGGGTCTGGCTCGGCTCCGGCTACGACTCGAACGCAAGGAGAGACTTCGTCAGCGCCGACCCCAACGGCCAGGGCCCGACGCCCGAGGGCTCGCCGCGGCAGGACGTAGTCTTCTCCGCCCTCGCCAACGCCGAGGGGAAAGTGGAAGGCGCCTCCTCGCACCTGGCCGGCAGCTACGACTTTGGAGCCCGAAAGTTCCTCAAGGTGTCCGAGGCGGACGTGCTCATCCAGTCGGCCGCCGCCGAGGGAATGGTGGCCCTCGGCCGGAGCTTTGGGCTGGGCCTGGCCGGAAGGGCGAAGGACCACCGCGGAGGGGACCGCGACTACAGCGACCTCTCCGGCGAGGGCTTCCTGGAGCTGGTTCCCAGTCCCAGGCTGGAGCTGCGCCTCCGCGGCGGAGCGCACCGGTTCGTCTACTGGAACCGGATCGCCTACAGCTTCTCCTCCCCCGAGCTGGGGGCCTACGCCCGCTACCGGTTCGACCGCCGGCACTCCGCCTTCGCGTTCGGGGACCTGGGCTTCCGCAAGTACATGGACCTCGCCGAACCCGACCAAACGGCGGTCCGGCGCGACCTGGCCTTGAGCGCGGGAGCGGGGTACGCCTTCCGCGGACAGCCGAGCATCACCGTCTCCTATGCCTTTGCCGGACAGCGGTCGAACAGCGCCGGGGAGAGCGCCCTTCGCCACCGGGTCGCGGCCACCTTCGGCTCGCGGCTGTTCTGGGGAGTGACCTTGATCGCCCAGGCGACCGTCCAGCTCTCCCGCCTGGGCGGATTCTGCCTCTCCAGCGAGGCGAGCCTGGACTCGCTGAAGATCTGCCTGCTCGAGGACGAGGAGGCCCACAACTCGCTCTCCGCCAAGCTCGTCCGGCCGGTGTCCGACCACATGGACGTCGAGCTGCGGTACGCCCTGTACGTGAGCCTCTTGCCCGAGAACAAGCTCAGCTACTCCCGGCACCTCGGATGGCTGGGGTTGAGCTGGCGGTTGTGATAGCCAAGCCGAGATGGAAAGGGTTCCAGAGGAACGCGCTCCCGCCCCCACCATGCCCCAGTACTTCCTGGGCTACGGAATCATCTTCGGCGGAGTGATCGCGCTGGCGCTGGCGCTGGTGCTGGCGATGAAGCTCTTCTCTTAGCTTGGCGCTCACAGCTCGGAGAGCCGGCGCTCGACGTCCTCCACCAGGCTGTGGTCCCGCTGGCCGAGCGGAGAGGCGAGTGCCCGCAGGTAGGTTTCCTTGGCCTTGCCGGGATCGCCGAGGGCGGCGTAGGCATCCCCCAGGCAGACCAGCGCGGCGGCGTAGACCGGATCCAACCGGACTGCCTCCTCCAGCGAGCGCGCCGCCTCTGCCCACCGCCGCTCCTCCAGGTAGTGCCGGCCCAAGGTGAAGTGGCCCATCGGGGAGTCGGGGAACTCGCGGACCAGCTCGAGGAACTGCCGTTCGCGTTCGGTCATCGCGTGGTAGACCCATAGCATGAGCACGATGCGCTCGCTCGCCGCGGCCGCCCGCGACGCGTCCCGCGCCCTCGCCGTGGCGCCCACCGAGAAGAAGGACCGCGCCCTCGCCGAGATGGCCAAAGCCCTTCGCCGGCGCGCCCGCGCCATCCTCGAGGCCAACGCCGAGGACTTGGCCTTGGCCCGCCGCGAGGGGAAGAACGAGGCCTTCCTGGACCGGCTGCTGCTCGACAAGAAGAGGCTGGAGACAACGGCCCAAGCGGTGGAGGCGGTGCGGTCGCTGCCCGATCCGGTAGGCGAGGTGGTGGACAGCTGGCGGAGGCCGAACGGGCTCCGGGTGCAGAAAGTCCGGCTCCCCTTGGGAGTGGTGCTGATGATCTACGAGTCGCGGCCGAACGTGACCTCGGAGGCGGCGGCGCTCTGCCTCAAGAGCGGCAACGCGGTCATCCTCCGGGGCGGAAAGGAATCGCGGAGGTCGAACCGGGCCATCGCCACGGCCCTGGCCTTTGGGCTCTCCGCGGCGGGCATCCCCGAACAGGCGGTGCAGCTCGTGCCCACCGTGGAGCATGAGGCGATGCTCGAGCTGCTCTCGCTCGAGGGACTGGTAGACCTCTGCATCCCGCGAGGCGGGGAGGGGTTGATCCGCTTCGTGGCCGAGAACGCGCGGGTGCCGGTGGTGAAGCACTACAAGGGCGTCTGCCATGTGTACGTGCACCAGAGCGCGGACCTCGCGATGGCGGAGGAGATCATCCTCAACGCCAAGGCCCAGCGCCCTGGCGTGTGCAACGCGGCGGAGTGCCTCTTGGTGGACCGGAAGGTCTCCGAGACCTTCCTCCCGCGGGCGGGCCGCAGGCTCTCCGCGGCGAAGGTGGAGCTTCGCGGGTGTCCGGAGACGGTGGTCATCCTGCGGCGGGCGAAGGTGCCGGTGCGGCCGGCGCTCCCGGGCGACTTCGGCCACGAGTTTCTGGACCTCGTCCTGGCGGTCCGGGTGGTGCGGGACATCGGGCAGGCGCTGGAGCACATCGCCCGCTACGGCTCGGCGCACACCGAGGCCATCGTCACCAACGAGCTTTCGGCGGCCGACCGCTTCGGCCGAGAGGTGACCGCCTCCGCGGTGATGGTCAACGCCAGCACCCGCTTCAACGACGGCGGAGAGCTGGGGCTCGGAGCGGAGATCGGCATCTCCACCTCCCGCCTGCACGCCTTCGGACCGATGGGCCTGCGGGAGCTGACGGCGCAGAAGTACCTCGTCCACGGAGATGGCCAGGTGCGCTAAGGTGCCGCGCCTTCGAAAGAGCCAAGGCATGTCCACCCGCCCGAAGAAGCCAGCCCGAGCGAAGCGGCCCTCGCCGGAGCCGAAGCGGCCGGCAAAGCCGCACCACGAGGAGGCGCCCGCGCGCGTGGAGGAGCCGCCCCGTTCCCACGCCCTGGCGCACAGAGCCGCCTCGCTGGCCTTGGACAAGAAGGCCACCGACGTCGTCATCCTCGACATGCGCGGCCGGGCCACCTACGCCGACTACCTGGTGATTGCCTCGGGCGAGTCGGAGCGGCAAGTCACCAGCATGGCCGAACACCTGGAGGAAAAGCTCGCGGACGAGGGCTACCGGCCGATCGGCACCGAGGGCCTGGAGAGCGGCCACTGGGTGCTCTTGGACTTCGGCGAGGTGGTGGCGCACCTCTTCTTCGCGGAGGTGCGCGCCTTCTACGACCTCGAGGGGCTGTGGGTGGACGCCCCGCGGGAGCTGGTGGCCTGAAAGTCCGGGTCGCCTCCATCGGGCGCGATCGCGCGGGGCTGTTCGCGCCCGCGGTGGCCGAGTACCAGAAGCGGCTCTCGCGCTACGCGGGTTTTTCCTTGGTAGAGCTTCCCGAGTCGAGGCGCGCGGGGGCGCAGGCGCTCGAGGAGGAGGCCCGGGCGCTGCTCAAGCTCGCCTCTCCGCGGGACTGGCTGGTGGCCCTGGACGAGCGCGGGCAGCAGCTCTCCTCGGTGGAGCTGTCGCGCTTTCTCGCCCGCGCCCAGTCGGAGAGCCGGGACCTCCTCTTCGCGGTGGGCGGCGACGAGGGACTCTCCTCCGAGGTGCGGCAGAGGGCGAAGCTCGTCCTCTCCCTCTCGCGGATGACCTTGCCCCACCGGCTCGCGCGGCTGGTGCTCCTCGAGCAACTCTACCGCGCCTTCACCATCCTCCGGGGAGAGCCATACCACAAATGACCACACCCCCGTTGCGCGCTTCCCTCTCCCGCTTGGCGGGAGAGGGTCAGGGTGAGGGGGCCCGAGCGCCGGTTCGCCCTGGTGCCGCTCTTCCTCTAAGCTGAAGGAACGGTCCGTGGAGCCGGACGGCCGCCCATGACTATGACCAGACTGCTGCGCTGGTGGCTCCCCCTGGCGCTGGGGGCGTGGCTTTTGGGGTGCGCGCGCACCGAGCCGCTCTTCTGTGGCTCGGAGGGGGACCTCCCCTGCCCGGAGGGGATGGTCTGCTCCTCCGGCCGCTGTGTGCCCGACGAGGGGACTTGCCAGCCGGGAAAGACCCGCTGCGACGGGGCCTGCGTGGACCTCTCCACGGACCGCCAGCACTGCGGCACCTGCGAGCGGCCGTGCCCGAGCGGACAGGTCTGCCAGGGAGGAAAGTGCTCGCAGAGCTGCGAGGGGGGCACCTCGCGGTGCGGCGACAGCTGCGTCAACCTGACAACTGATCGGAAGAACTGCGGCAGCTGCGGCAACGCCTGCGCCGAGCTCCTCACCTGCTCGAACGGAGGCTGCGCCTGCCTCGCACCGCTCAAGAACTGCTCCGGCCAGTGCGCCAACCTGGATTCCGACCCGAAGAATTGCGGCGCCTGCGGCAAGGCCTGCCCGAGCGGAGAGCTGTGCCAGGCGGGCACCTGCGTGAAGAAGTGCGACGTGGGCCTCACCCAGTGCGGGCAGTCGTGCGTGGACACGGGCGTTGACCGCTACAACTGCGGCGGGTGCAAGGCGATCTGCGACTCGGACGAACGGTGCCAGGGGGGCAAGTGCCTCAAGTCCTGCCCGCCGGGAGAGACGAGCTGCGGCGGCTTCTGCCGGAACCTCCAGACCGACCGGCTCAACTGCGGCAACTGCGGCAACGTCTGCCCGGACGAGCGGAGCTGCGCGGCGGGCAGGTGCGCGTGCGCCTCCGGCCTCGCCGACTGCGCCGGGAGCTGCGTGGACCTGAGGACGAGCTCGCTTCACTGCGGCGCCTGCGGAAAGGCCTGTCCGCCCGGGCACAGCTGCCAGGGGGGCTCCTGCGTCTGCACCGCGCCCTTCCAGAGCTGCAACAACGCCTGCGTGGACGTCCGATCCGACCCCAACCACTGCGGAAGGTGCGGGGTCCGCTGCGCAGCGGGGCAGGTGTGCAACACCGGAGCCTGCGCCACGAGCTGCGCCCCCCTCACCAACTGCTCCGGCCGGTGCGTCAACCTACAAACCGACTCTTTGCACTGCGGCGCCTGCTTCAAGGTCTGCGCCTCCGGGACGAGCTGCGCCTCGGGCGCCTGCGCCTGCCCCACCGGAGGCACCCTGTGCGGCGGCTCCTGCGTGAACACCTCGAGCGACCCGCAAAACTGCGGCGGCTGCGGCATCGTCTGCGGGGCGGGCGCGTCCTGCCTCAACGGGGCGTGCCAGTGCCCTTCCGGGCGCGCCCTCTGCAGCGGCAGCTGCGTGGACCTCCAGTCGAACGCGCTCCACTGCGGGGCCTGCGGGAACGCCTGCCCGGCCGGGCACAGCTGCCGTGGGGGCGCCTGCGTCTGCACCGCTCCGTTCCTCAGCTGCAACAACACCTGCGTGGACGTCCGCTCCGACCCCAACCACTGTGGCGGCTGCGGGCTTCGCTGCGCAGCCGGCCAGGTGTGCAACGCTGGCGTCTGCACCACCAGCTGCGCCCCCCTCACCAACTGCGCCGGCCGGTGCGTCAACCTACAAACCGACTCCTTGCACTGCGGCGCTTGTTTCAACCCCTGCCCGTCAGGGACGAGCTGCGCCGCAGGCGCCTGCGTCTGCCCTGCCGGAAGCACGCTGTGCGGCGGCTCCTGCGTGAACACCTCGAGCGACCCGCAGAACTGCGGCGGCTGCGGCATCCGGTGTGGGCCGGGTCAGTCCTGCGGCGCCGGCACTTGCCGGTGCCTGAACGGAGGGACGGTCTGCTCCGGCGCGTGCGTGGACACTTCCAGCGACCCGCAGCACTGCGGCGGCTGCGGGGTGGTGTGCCCCTCCGGCACGAAGTGCGCGATGGGCGCCTGCACCTGCCCCGGCGGACAGAAGCTATGCGGCACGGTGTGCCGCGACCTCCAAATCGATCCGCAAAACTGCGGCGGCTGCGGCATCGCCTGCGGGCCGGGAGGCTCCTGCCTCAACGGGGCATGTCAGTGCCCCTCCGGACGCATCCTCTGCGGTGGCACCTGCGTGGACGTCCAGTCGGATCCGCTCAACTGCGGCGGCTGCGGAGTGAAGTGCCCCGCGGGAGCAACCTGCAGCGCAGCGAGCTGCAGGTGCCCGTCCGGAACCTCCAACTGCGCCGGTGCCTGCGTCAACACCCTGACCGACCCGCAGAACTGCGGCGGTTGCGGCATCGCCTGCGGAGCGGGAGCCCCCTGCCTGAGCGGCGTCTGCCAGTGTCCTTCCGGGCGCGTCCTCTGCGGCGGAAGCTGCGTGGACATCCAGTCTGATCCGCTCAACTGCGGCGGCTGCGGCGTCAAGTGCCCCGCCGGCGCCACCTGCAGCGGGGCGAGCTGCCGGTGTCCGTCCGGCACCTCCAACTGCTCGGGCGTTTGCATCAGCACCCAGACCGACCCGCAAAACTGCGGCGGCTGCGGCGTGAAGTGCCCCTCCGGGGCCGCGTGCAGTGCCGGCGCCTGCCTCTGCCCGCCGGGGAGCGCGCTCTGCGGCGGCGCCTGCGTCAACGTGCTCTCCGACCCCGTGAATTGCGGAGGCTGCGGCATCAAGTGCCCCGCCGGAGCGGCCTGCTCGAGCGGGGTGTGCCAGTGCCCCTCCGGAACCACCAACTGCGGCGGCGCCTGCGTCAACACCCTGACCGACCCGCAAAACTGCGGCGGCTGCGGAGTGAAGTGCCCGGCCAACGCGGTCTGCGCGCTGGGTACCTGCCTCTGCCCGCCGGGCTCCTCCAACTGCGGCGGGGCATGCGTCAGCACCCAGTCTGATCCGCAGAACTGCGGCGGCTGCGGAGTGAAGTGCCCCTCCGGCGCCTCCTGCAGCGCGGGGACCTGTTATTGCCCCCCCGGCACCAGCCAGTGCGGAGCGGCGTGCATCAACACCCAGAGCGACCCCAACAACTGCGGCGGCTGCGGGAAGGTCTGCCCCTCTGGCACGAGCTGCACCGCGGGGATGTGCACCTGCGGCAGCGGGAAGACGCTCTGCGGCACCTCCTGCGTGGACACCTCGGTGGACCCGCAGAATTGCGGCGCCTGCGGAGTGGCCTGCCCGTCCGGCATCTCTTGCACCGGCGGCGTCTGCCGAGGGCCCTGCCCCACCGGCTACCTGCAGTGCGGAACCTCCTGCGTCAACCCCACCTCCGACCCGCAGAATTGCGGGAGCTGCGGGAATAGCTGCGGCTCGCTCGGCTCCTGCGTGAACAGCACCTGCGTCTGCCCGGCCGGCTACACCCGCTGCGGCAACCAGTGCGTCCGGCTGATGAGCGACCCCAACAACTGCGGCGCCTGCGGGAGGACCTGCGGAGCGAACCAGGTCTGCAACTTCTTCCAGTGCCAGACCCAGTGCTTCGGCTTCCAGACCAACTGCGGCGGCTCCTGCGTCTCGCTCTCCACCAACGCCCAGCACTGCGGCGCCTGCTTCAACAGCTGCGGCCCGGGCAACACCTGCTTCGGCGGCATTTGCCAGTGCAACGCCGCCAACGGCTACACCCGCTGCGGGAACACCTGCGTGAAGCTCGCGAGCGACCCGAACAACTGCGGCGCCTGCGGGAGGACCTGCTCCGCGGGCCAGGTCTGCTCCAACGGGGTGTGCCTCACCCAGTGCCCGAGCCCGCTCAGCAACTGCAACAACTCCTGCTTCAACCTGGCCACCGACGCCAGCAACTGCGGGAGCTGCGGCTACCGGTGCGGCACCAACCTGCAGTGCGTGGGAGGGATCTGCTACTGCACCGCTGGCTCCGCCTTCTGCGGCGGCATCTGCCGGAACCTCCAGAACGACCGGCGGAACTGCGGCGCCTGTGGCCGGGTGTGCGCCTTCAACCAGTTCTGCGTCGGAGGGCAGTGCGTCTGCGCGGTGGGCTTCACCAACTGCAGCGGCGTCTGCCGCGACTTGCAGAACGACCGGCTCAACTGCGGCGCCTGCGGCTACGTCTGCCCGGGGAGCCCCGGGGTGATGGGCTGCGTCGGCGGGGTGTGCACCTGCCAGGTGGGCCTCACCAGTTGCGGCGGGCAGTGCGTGGACACCGACTTCGACCGCAACAACTGCGGCGCCTGCGGCGTGGTGTGCCCGCCCAACCAGGTGTGCAACCTGGGAACGTGCAGCTACCCGTAGAGCATCGAGCGGGTTTTTGGGGGGATGCGAGAGCGCTACCCGTTCGGTGCTCTGGACCACCGATTCGCGAGCGAGCGCGGCCGCGCTGCGCTATGAGCGGACCGCGCCATGACTCCCGCTCACCGTGCCCTGTTGATCATCCTCGACGGCTGGGGCCTCCGCGCCGAGCGTGAAGCCAACGCCATCCTGCTCGCCGGCACTCCCAACTTGGACCGCCTGGCGCAGGACTTCCCTTCCACCCGGCTGGAGACGTCAGGGCTGGCGGTGGGCCTCCCGGAGGGCCAGATGGGCAACTCCGAGGTGGGCCACACCAACATCGGGGCCGGGCGCATCGTCTACCAGGACCTGGTGCGCATCAACCGCGCCTGCGAATCGGGCGAGCTGGCGCGAAACCCGGCCATCGCCCAGGCGATGGAGAAGGCGAAGGCGGACGGGGCGGCCTTCCACCTCCTCGGGCTGGTTTCTCCGGGCGGAGTGCACTCCTCGATGGAGCACCTCTACACGCTGGTCCGGGCGGCCAAGGCGAAGGGCCTCTCGAGGGTGGTCGTGCATGCCTTCCTCGACGGGAGGGACACCCCGCCTCAGAGCGGGCTCGGCTACCTCGAGGAGCTGGAGCGCTTCCTTACGGAAACCTCCTCGGGGCGGATCGCCACGGTGAGCGGCCGCTACTGGGCGATGGACCGGGACAAGCGGTGGGACCGGGTGAAGCGCGCCTTCGACGCCATGGTGCGTGGGGAAGGCAAGCGGGCCGAGAGTGCTTCGGCGGCGGTGAAGGCCTCCTACGCGGAGAAGGTGACCGACGAATTCGTCGAGCCGGCGGTGGTGGTGGGAGGACGACGAGAGCCGATGGGCCTGATGCGCGATGGCGACGTGGCGATGTTCTTCAACTTCCGCGCCGACCGGGCGAGAGAGCTGACTCGGGCGCTCGCCTACCCCGACTTCCGCGAGTTCGAGCGCGGGCCGTTGAGGCTCGGCCGCTTTGTCTGCCTGACACGGTACGACGCCACCTTCGAGGGGTTGCCGGTGGCGTTTCCTCCCGAGCAGCCACGGCACATCTTCCCGGAGCTGGTTTCGGCGGCCGGGCTCCGCCAGTTCCGCACCGCCGAGACGGAGAAGTATGCCCACGTGACCTTCTTCTTCAACGGCGGCAGGGAAGTGGTCTACCCCGGAGAAGACCGGCTGCTCGTCCCTTCGCCGCGGGAGGTGAAGACCTACGACTTGAAGCCGGAGATGAGCGCGCGGGAAGTGACCGACGAGCTTCTGAGGCGCCTCGAGTCTAGCCAGTACCACTTCGCCCTGGTGAATTACGCCAACCCGGACATGGTGGGCCACACCGGAGTGCTGCCCGCCGCCATCCGGGCGGTGAAGGTGGTGGACGAGTGCCTGGGGAAGCTCTGGCGCGCGAGCGAGAAGCTGGGCTTGACGATGGTGGTCACCGCCGACCACGGAAACATCGAGCTGATGGTGGACCCGAAGACCGGCGAGCCGCACACCGCCCACACGCTGAACCCGGTTCCCTTCCACCTCGCCCACCCGGACTTCCGCGGTCAGAAGCTCAAGCCCGGCGTGCTGGCGGACATCGCCCCCACCCTGTGCAAGGTGATGGGCCTGCCTCAGCCCGAGGAGATGAACCGCAAAGGCCTCTTCTGACTTCGCGCCTGAGCCCGCGCATCGCCCCGAGCTGGCCGGCCCACTTGAACCATCCCCCTCCCTGCGTGGCGATCAAAGTCAAGCTTCGCACCCCAGGATGCAACTCGACCCTAGCCCTCGGCCGGCGAGGGCTGGGGCAGAGGCGGCGAGCGGAAGGGCGAGGCCCGGCTACTTGCCGAGTCCGGCGCCGTCCGCCAGGTAGCCGACGTTGCTCCAGGGGACGAAGGCGCGGGGCACGTCCTCCTTGCCCTCGACGCCCACCACCAGGCCGTCCTCGTTGACCTGGAGCAGCGCCCCCACCGCGTTGGGCGGATAGCCGTAGTTGCTCAGCTGCATCTCGGTGGCAAGCCTCACGTGGGAGGGCGCCTTGCTCATCATCAGCCGCCGCGACACCCACGACGCCACGTCATTCGTCACCTTCAGGAGGTACATGTTCTCGGCCATCTTGCGCTCCTTCGTTTGCCGGCGCACTCGCCAGCCAAGGCTCGAAGCCGGCGGGCCACTCTATGCGGTCCCAGGTGAAATGGTGAGAATCATCGCTCGGCCAGGGAGCGTCGATGGGCTCCTCCACAAGCTGCCACAGGCCGAAGTCGTAGGGGCGGCCGGTGGCCTTCCGCGCCGGGACCACCCGCTCCCTCACCCCGCGCCGCTGCTGCTCCAGCGCGCGGTGGTGGCAGTAGGGGTTGTTACCCCGCCGGTTGAAGAACACGTACGCGGTGGCCGAGCACCCGCCCCGGCAGAGCGCCCCGTACTCGCAGCGCTTGCAGAAGCCCCACAGGTGGGCCACTCCGGCCCGGGTGCCGCCGCCCAGGTTGAAGCGCATCTCCTTCTTGGCGAGGATTTTTCGCAGCGGCTGGCGGCGGATGTTCCCCGCGGAGAACCCGCCGGTGGGCAGCGAGCTGCAGGCCTTGATGATTCCGTCCGACTCCACCCCCACGGTGTAGAGCCCGGCCTGGCAGCCTTGCCACAGCGATGGCTCCTCGGTGGGCATGGAGTTGCGGAAGAGAAGCTCGTAGGGGCCGTAGTAGCCCACGTTGTCCCCGGCGCTCATTCCCACTCCCTCGGAGTGCGCCCGCTGAAACACCACCGCCAGCATCGGGTAGAGGTCCAACAGCTCGCAGGGCTGCAACAGCTCCCGGGCGTGGTCCGCGGCGTTCCCCATCGGGAAGGTGAGCTGCACCATCCAGCCCCGCGCGCCGGCGGCGTGGATGGCCTCGTACAGGCGCGGGATGTCCGGCCCGGTGGCGCGGTTGAGCTGCGAGTTGATGCAGAAGGGCAAATCCACGCTCCGGAAGTGCTCCATGGTACGGAAGCAGGACGTCCACGAGCCTTCCCTGCCGCGGAGCCGGTCGTGGGTGGCCTCCATCCCGTCCACCGAGATGGCGGCGTAGGCCACCCCGGCGGCCTTCATCCTCCGCGCCGTGGTGAGCGAGACTCCGTACCCCCCGGTGAGGATGCTGCACAACAGACCGTGGTCGTTCAGGGCGCGCACCACCTGCTGCCAGTCGTTGCGCAGGAGAATCTCCCCGCCGATCAAGGTGACTTCCTTCACCCCCGCCTCGGCGAGCTGCCGGGCGACCTCCAGCGCCTCCTCGGTGGAGAGCTCCTTGCGGCGCTCGCTGCCCGCACGGGAGCCGCACAGCTCGCAGGCCAGGTTGCACTTGAGCGTGAACTCCCATACCGCGTAGGTGCCCCGCGAGAAGCCCTGCAGGCGCGCGCGGGCACGCTCCGCATAGTCCGTCGCGCTCTCGGCGCTGAGGGCCAAGCTCTTCGGCATGCTCTGTGTGCGGACCCTACTCGCGAGCCAGCGCGATTCCGTACAGCGGCTGGAAAATCGGCTCGCGCGGCTTGTCCGGAGGCAAGGCGACCCCGTAGAGCGGTCTGAACACCGGAGGTTTGCTTTCGGGGGGCGGCAGGGCCACGCCGTACAGCGGCTGCGCGATGGGCGGCTTGTAGCCCTCGGGAGGCCTCACGATGCCGTAGAGCGGGAGGATGGGCGGCGGCTTGATGCCTCCCGGAGGCCTGATGATGCCGTAGAGCGGGAGGATGGGCGGCGGCTTGTAGCCGCCGGGGGGCCTGAAAATCCCGTAGAGCGGCAAGAAGGGCGGAGGCCGAACTCCGCCCGGGGGTTGAAACACTCCGTAGAGCGGCTGCACCACCGGGGGCTTGATCGGAGAAGGAGGCAACGTCACGCCGTACATCGGCTTGACGATGGGGCGCCGGGAGCTATCGGGGGGCCCGGAGATTCCATAGAGGGGTTGCATCACCGGAGGCTTGCGGCCCCCTGGCGGAAGAGCGATTCCGTAGAGCGGCATCGCGACCGAGCCGGGCAGCCGGTAGGGTTTGGACTCCGGGCGAAGCCCCTCGAGCGCGCGCTTCTCGGCCTTGAGCAGCGCCTGGTCGTCCTTCCAGGCGCGGCGGGGAAGCACTTGGGCGGTTGCGGCCGCCTTGGCCTGCTTCACTGCCTGCCCATGGACAGGTTTGTGCGAGATCGCCTTCTTGGGCAGCTGGGGCGTTCCGCCTCGCTTGATTCTGGTGGTCATGGCCGCGCGCCTCCCCGGATGCAGTCGGACACCTTGACTATAGAGAAGTCGATTCGAGCCGCACAAGTCAGCGCGCCGCCGCCGGAGAAAGCGTGCCCTCGGGGCGGGTGGTAGCTTCGGAGCGTGGGGCTCTCCGGCCTGCTCGACGTCATCTTCCCGCCCTCCTGCGTGGCCTGCGGAGCGGTGCTGCCCGCCCCTGGGCACTTCTGCGAGGCCTGCCAGCCGGAGGTGGAGCGCCTGCCGCGGCGGTGCTGCCCTCGCTGCTCCGAGCCGGGCGAGTTCCAGGGCGGCTGCCCGCGCTGCCTCGCGCGCCCTCCTGCTTTCTGCCGCGCCTTCGCCCCCTTCACCCACCAGGGGGCGGTCGCCCGCGCCATCCACCGTTTCAAGTACGAGGACCACCCGGAGTTGGCGCGGCCATTGGCCGAGTTGCTGGCCGGCTTTGCCGCGGACTTCCTCGAAGGAGCCCCGCGGCTGGTCGCCGCCATCCCCCTTCACGAGCGCCGCTTCCGGGCGCGAAAGTACGACCAGGCGATGTTGCTCGCGGTCGAGCTTTCCAAGCGCGTCGATGGCGGTGCTGCGCGCGAGCTGCTGGTGCGGACCAAGGACACCGGCCGCCAGGTTGGGCTGTCCGACCAGGCCCGCGAGGCCAACGTGGCGGGCGCCTTTGCTGCCGTCGGCAGCGCGGCCGGCCTGTCGGTGCTCTTGCTCGACGATGTGCTCACCACCGGAGCCACCGCCCGCGCCGCCGCCTCGGCGCTGCTAGACGCCGGCGCGCGCGAGGTGCAGGTGCTGACGCTGGCCCGGGCGGACTTGCTCTCGCTCTAACTCGGGTTCGCCCTTTTTGCCTCGAGGGGCGGGGGGGGCCGGTGCGCACGCCGGCGCTCGTCCGCGCGTGCCGTGCCGACTTCCAGCGACGGTTTCGCTCGGTACGCCTTCGGGAACGGCCGCGCGTCACAAGAGGCGCACCTGGTTGGTGTCCAACTGGCGCGGTGGCGGGTGCGCGGTCCCGCTCGCCGAGTTATCCGCCCCGGG
>JACPVI010000020.1 GCA_016191815.1 Myxococcales bacterium | reverse complement strand
CCTGGTGCCTGCCCCGCTTTCGGAGAACAAGCGCTATTACTGGAGGGCCAGGGCGTTCGACGGCACCGCCGCGGGCGACTGGGCCACCTCCAGCTTCATGGTGGACGTGGCGAACGACCCGCCTGCGGCGCCGACGCTGCTCAATCCCTCGGACGGCTCGGGCGATAGCGGTCTCGAGCTGATCTTCACCCTGGTGAACGCCACCGATCCGGAGGGCGACCCGCTCAGCTATACCTTCGAGCTCTACGACGACGCCTCCCTCGCTTCGGCGCCGGTCGGCACCGAGGCGGTGCCGGAGGGCAAGTCGGTGACCAGCTGGAAGGGACCGACGCTGGCGGCCGGAGCGACCTACTACTGGAGGGCGAGGGCCAGCGACGGGAGGGTATCGGGACCCTTCTCGGCGGCGGCGCGCTTCGCCACCCGCGCGGTGAGCGCGGCTCCCGCCCGTGGCGGCTGCGGGTGCGGCGCTGGCGGCGGGCTCGCCTTGGCCGGGTTGCTCCTCCTCGCAGGGCTCGGTCGAAAGCGCTCCCGGCGGTAGCCCCGAGGCAGAGCCTCGCCGCCAACTCCAACTGCCGCGGGCCTACTACCGCGCCCGCATGGCGCCCTGGTTCAATTCCAGCGCCTCGCCGACCTCCAGGGGCGGCGGCTCGCGAGTGTCGAAGTACCGTGCGTGAGGCCCAACGCGCAATCGATCCCACGGCGAGCGGGCGACTGAGCGTGAATCGCCCGGCTGGCGACGCCGTGCTAGTTTGTTTTTGGCGCATGACCATCGACCACATCGAGATCAATCCGGCCGTGCTTCTCGGCAAGCCAGTGATTCGCGGGACGCGCATTCCCGTCGAGCTGATCTTGCGCAAGCTGGCGGAGGGGGCGACCGAATCCGAGCTGCTCGACGCCTATCCGCGGCTTACCCGCGACGACATCCAGGCAGCGCTGCGCTACGCGGCGGACTCGATCGCGCACGAGGTGATCCACCCGGTCGGGTGAACCGTGCGCGTCCTTGCCGATGAGAGCTGTGACTTCACGTGCGTCCGAGCGCTTCGCGCGGCCGGCCACGATGTCCGTGCTCTGGCTGAAGAAGCGAGCCGCACCGAGGACAGCGAAGTGATGGCGATAGCGGTCCAGGAGCACCGTGTTCTGCTGACCGAAGACAAGGATTTCGGTTGGCTTGCGTTCGTTGCGCGCGCCGCCAGTCAGGGGGTCGTTCTCATCCGCTTCCCCAGCGATTCGCGCGATGCACTCTCCGCAGCGATCCTGGACCTAGCGGCGAAACACGGCGCGCAACTCGCGGGGAGCTTCACAGTGCTCCAGCCTGGGCACGCGCGCCTCACGCCCAAGCCAGGTCCCTGAGCAAGCGTCTCGCGATATCGCCGGAGACGTCGCGTTCAGAAGCCCGCGCCCACCCGGAAGGTGAGCCCGGTGCGAAGCGGCCTTGCCCAGAGCAGCTCGGCGCACAGCTCGGCGTGGTTCATCAGCGCCAGCGGGAGCAGGAGCAAGGTGGACAGCACCCGCAAGGTGTCGCCGTAGAAGCCCCGCTCGTCGGCGTAAAGCCCGTGGGAGAGAAAGGTCCGCGTCCAGATGAGGCCGGTGAGCCCGAGGCCGCCGCGCAGCCCGACGAAGGTCTGCGGCGGTGCGGGAGGGTTGACCGGGACCTCCTTGTCCTCGAGTTTTCCGTAGCCGCCGGTCGAGGCCACGAAGGGCGTGAGCCGGGTGAACAGCAAGAGGTCCGGAAGCACCTCGGCCTGCCCGCGATCCTCGCCCCAGGCGAGGCCGCCGCGAAGCTGCGCCCCCATCGACATCCGGTAGGGTTCGGGCCGGCCGGAATAGGTCAGCTCGAAGCCCACGGTTCCGAAGGGCGTCCAGAAGGGCGGGTTCGCGCGGCCGCGGGCGTAGCCGACGAAGAGCGCGACGGCGCTGGTGGGTTCGGCGTCGAAGTGGCCCACCACCGACAAGTCCGCCTGAACCGGGACCAAGGCCTGGTCCGCGGCGGCCGCGCAGGGCCACAGCGAAGTGAGGAGCGCCCAGGTTGCGATGGGCCGGGGCATCGCCTGGACGGTAGCGTAAAGTTCGGCCCATGTCCGACGACCCGGTCCCCACACCCGATCAGCTCCGGCGGTACGCGGAGCACTTCAACCGAAGCGCCTCGCTCAAGTTCATGGGGGTGAAGCTCTCCTTCCCGACCTCCGAGCAGGTGCAGGTGGACCTGGAGATCCGCCCGGAGCACCGCGGGGGGATGGGCACCGAGGCGGTCAACGGCGGGGTGCTGGCCGCGATGTTCGACCTGGCGATCGGCTGCACGCCGGCGCTGGTGGAACCGACGAGGAGATCCGCGACCATCCAGCTCTCGATGAGCTTCCTCAAGCCGGTGAGAGGGGACCGGCTCCGGGCGATCGCCCGCATCGATCGCGCTGGAGCGGGGGTGCTGTTCAGCTCGGCCACGCTGTTCGACGCCCATGGAGAAGTGTGCGCGCGCTGCCAGGGAGTGATGCACCTGAGCCGGCTGCGGTGGGCCTCGGGCGTCAGCCCGGCGATCGACCAGAGATCCGAGCCTGGCAGGTAGGCGGTCCTACCTTCGCCTGCGGCGCCGCTTTCCGTTCGAAGCCCTGAGCGCTTCCTCGAGCTGCTTGCGGACGAGCTGGAGGATCAGCGGGCGGAGCTGCTGGCGAACTTCGTCCGAGCGCAACTCGCCCTCGGTGGCCTGCTCTACCCAGGCCCTCACCGTCCCGGCAAGCGTTTGCCGGACCGCTTCGCGGATGGCATCAGCGATATCCGGAGGCGCAGGGCCAGGATTCATTGCCAAGGAGTGTAACGGTCACCGTTCAGGCGGGCAACGTGGGGGCCCTCCCACGTGAAGCCCCCGACGCGAAGCTGGCTCGTCACCGCCCGGTGACACGTCCGCCCTTCGCGCTTGCGCAGGCATGGCCGGGGCGGGTAATTCGCTCTGCGCACCGGAGGCCCCCGTTCAAAGGGGGCGGGGGCCTCCCTCCCGCGGGAGAGTCGTCGATGACGTGCAGCCGCCTCGCGCTCTTCGTCCTGGCGGCGGCCGTCTCGGCTTCCTGTGGACCCCCACCCGGCGGTGACGATGCCGGCGAGGGGCGGGACTCCGGTCCGGCAGACGCAACCGACGCCGGAGCGGACGCCGGCCTTCCGGACGGAGGCGCGGACGCAGGCCCCTCCTTTCGGCGGATCGTCTCGCTCGAGGTGAGCCCTCCCGCGCTCCAGCTCAAGGTGGGGGGTCTCTCGGGAGTGACCGCCACCGCGACCTTCGATGACGGCAGCCGCTCCGACGTCTCCGGCACGGTGCAGTGGACGGCCTCTCCCGCCGGGGTGGTGGCGGTGTCGGTGCAGTCGGTGGACGACAACCTGGTGCGGGTGGAAGCCCTCGCCCCCGGTACCGCCCAGGTGTCCGCCCGGACCGGCTCGGTGAGCTCGCCCCCGAGCACCGTCACCGTCTCCGCGCCGCCGGCCCCCGACGCCGGGAGCGTGCCTCCGGAGGCGCGCGCGGTCTGGGTGACCCGCTTCGCCTACAACACCGCGGCCGACGTCAACGCGGTGATCGACAAGGCCGCCGGAGCCGGCTTCAACGTCGTCTATTTCCAGATCCGCGGCAACGGCGACGCCTACTACGACTCCTCCCTCGTCCCCTGGGCCAAGAAGCTCTCCGGAGTCCTGGGAAAGAATCCGGGGTGGAATCCGCTCCAGACGGCCATCGACCGCGCGCGGCTGCGCGGAATCGAGCTGCACGCCTACTGGAACGTGTACTCGGCCTGGCCGGCGCCGGCGGGCTGCAGCTCCTCGGGGACCTGCACCTGCCAGCCCACCCAAGGGCTCTCCGACTCGTGCGCGCTCCCCGAGGCGGTTCCGCCGGGCGCCCCGGAGCACCTGCTGCGCGCGCATCCCGAGTACATGGCGGTCAACGGCAGCGGCAAGAGCACCGACTCGGAGTACTACTGGTTCTCGCCGGGGAACCCCCAGGTGAAGGCCCACCTGCTCGCGGCGGCCACCGAGCTCTTGACCAACTACGACATCGACGGGCTCCACTTCGACCGGGTGCGCTATCCCGGCAGCAGCTATTCCTACGACGCCGCCAGCCTGGCCGCCTACAACGCGGTTCCCTCTCCGAGGCCTGCCTACGCCGATTGGCAACGGGATCAGGTGAGCGAATTGGTGGGGCAGATCTACGACGCGCTCAAGCAGAAGCGTCCGAAGGCGGTGCTCTCGGCGGCGGTGTGGGGCATCTACAAGCCCTTCGCCGGGTGCAACACCTCGCAGGGTTACGGTGGATACTTCCAGGACTCCATCGGCTGGATGAAGGCGGGGAAGATCGACGCCATCACTCCGATGATGTACTGGGACATCGGCACCGGCTGCACCGACTGGGCGAAGCTGCTCGACGGCTTCATGGCCGGCTCCAACGGCCGCCACGTGGTGGCAGGGATGCACGCCTACGACAACGGCGCGCCGCAGCCCCCTCGCATCCGCGCGCGAATCGACTACGCGCGCTCGGTAGGAGCGGCAGGCACCGCCGTCTTCGCTTCCACCTACCTCAATACTCGCCCCTCGGGCGCCGACGCCGGGACCGACACCTGGAGCACCTTCCGCGCTCCGGGAGGGCCCTACGAGCAGGACGCGGGCACTCCGCCGATGACCTGGCGTTGAGGGCACGCGCTGCAACATCTCCAAGTAAACGTGCTTTGCGCCAAGGTGCTTGGTTACCGGGCAACTGAGAACCCTGCGCTCCAGCGCCAAAGACCAGGCCGGGGGAAAACCCGCCTCATTTCCATGGGACGGGTGGGGCACCCTCCTTGCTTGTAGGTAGCCGCCCACCCATGCACTCGCTGGAAAACCCCGTCCCCACGGACATCTTCGTTCTGCCTGGCCAGCAGTTCTGCTTCGGGCTCCCCGAGAAGCGGGCGGAGCCGCGGCAAAGCGCCGCGCCGCCGCTGGCGGACGCCAACACCCTCGATGAGTCAGAACTCGGCGCCGACCCCTGCGCCGGCTGGGAGATCGGCCCGTGCGAAGTCATCCGCCGGCTCACCCCGGGAGGGGTAAAGAGCCTGCTCGCGGTGAGGACCGACCCCGCCGAGGGCCAGGCCCTGGTGGTCCTCCGCCACCTCGAGCTGCCGGAGCTGTCCGCCGAGGAAGTGGTGCAGCACGCGCGCTGGGCGTCGCTTCTGCGCCACCCGCACCTGGGACGCGTCTTCCCCTGCGAGGTGACCGAGGAGGGAGTGTTCTGGGTGACCGAGCTGGACGCCGGGGCGACGCTGGCGGAGATCTCCGCCGCCTGCCGGAAGGTGGGCAAGGCGATGCCGATCGGGCTCGCTCTGGCCGCGGTGCACGAGGTGGCCGTCGCCCTTGCCGAGCTGCACGCGCCTCCCGGGGTGGCGCACGGGCTGGTCAGCAACAAGGGCGTGGTGGTCTCGTTCGACGGAGGCGCCAAGCTCCTCGACGTGGGGCTGTTCCGCTGCCTCGCGCAGCAGTCCGCCTGGAAGGACGTCCTCGAGTCGATGGGGCCGTACTTCGCACCGGAGCAGGTGCTCGGAGGCCAGCTGCCCGACCTCAGGAGCGACGTGTTCTCCCTCGGGATGGTGCTCTACGAGTGCCTCTCCGGGGAGAACCCGCGCCGGGCGAGCGACTTCGAACACCGCGTGAAGATGCACCTCGACGGGCAGTTCGTGCCGCCCTCCAGCCTGAACGTGGCGCTCGGCAAGGAGGTCGACGAGGTGGTGCTCAGGGCGCTCAGCCCCCACCGCTCGGAGCGATACCCCAACGCCCAGGCCTTCGCGCGGGCGCTGAGGCTCGCCGCTGCCGCGTTCATGTGGCGAGCGGACCAGCGCGCCCGCTTCGTCGGGGAGCTGTTCCGCACGCGCAAGCGCCGCGAGCAGGTGCTGCTCTCCGCGGTGGCCCCGCGGCGGTCGAGGACGGACTTGAAGCGGAGTCCAACCAAGCCCGAGACACCGCTCGCCCCAAAGCCTTTGGCGCTCGCCTTGCCCGCCACCGCGCCAAGCATTGCCGAGGCCGCCGCGGCGGTGGCGGACTTGCTCCTGTCCGAACAGGCCAGGCCTGCCGCCCCCACCCCCTCGGAGCGGAAGGAAGCGGCCGCCGTCGAACTGGCCCGGGCCGAACCGAAATCCCCTCCCCTCCCGGCCAGTGCCGAACGGGAGCCGCGGCCGCGAGCTGGTGACGCGCGGCGTTCACGGGTCAGGCCCCTCACGCTCGCGCTCGCCGCCGCGGGGCTGGGTTGGGTCGCCCAGGCAGACCTCCGGCTCGACCTGGCGGCGCAGTCCCTCGTCGATCGGGCGGCGAGCTGGCGAAGCTCGGCTCCGCCCGCCTCTCCACCGCCCGCCTCGGCAGTGGCGACGGGATGGCCGCGGGTGGGTGGCGAACAGCAGAGCTGCTCGATGCCCGAGACGAGCACGCCGCCGGCCCAGCCGACCGCCCTGGTGGCCGACACGCCGCAGCCTCGGACGAAGGCGGCATCGGTCCGAGCCTCGGCGTTGGCCAAGAAGAAGAAGGCCTCCAGGCGGAATCGCAGGTAGCGGCCCGGCTCACGCACTCGCAGCCCGAGTTGGTAACCTCCGCGGGGTGCGGCGGTGTCTGCCCCTCCTGCTGGCGCTCTTGGGCTGCGAGGCCCCTGTGGTAGGGAACCCGCTTCCGGAGGGCTCCGGCGCCTGCACCGACGGCGTGAGAAACGGTGAAGAGTCCGACACGGACTGCGGCGGCCCCTGCCCGCCGTGCCCGAGCGGAAGCCGTTGCGAGACCTTCGATGGCTGCGAGTCGCTGGTTTGCACCGAAGGCCTCTGCCAGGAGCCAAGCTGCTCGGACTTCGTCCTCAACGGCCTGGAAGGGGACGTCGACTGCGGAGGGCCCTGCTCGCCGTGCGTCGCCGGCCAGGAGTGCCACGCGCATGCGGACTGCGCCTCGAGAGTGTGCGCCTCCTCGCTCTGCCAGGCTCCCTCGTGCTCGGACGCGACGAAGAACGGCGCCGAGGTGGACGTGGACTGCGGCGGGGGATGCCCGCCCTGCGCCGCCGGAAAGTCCTGCACCGGGAACGGGGATTGTGCCTCCGGCGTGTGCCTGAACCAAAGTTGCCGCGCCCCCTCGTGCACTGACGGGCTCCGCAATGGCGAGGAGACGGACCGCGACTGCGGAGGCGGCTGTCCTTCGTGCTCCCCGGGGCTGGCCTGCGCTTCTCCCTCTGATTGCGCCTCGAAGGTCTGCACCCAGGGAGTATGCCGGTCGGCGAGCTGCACCGACTCGGTGGCGAATGGCAGCGAGTCGGACATCGACTGCGGAGGCCCATGCCCGGGATGCCCGGTGGGCAGCTCGTGCCGGACGGGGGGCGATTGCTCCTCCGGCGCCTGCGCGGTGAGCTGTCAGGCCCCGTCGTGCTCAGATGCGGTCCGCAACGGCCCGGAGACGGACGTGGACTGCGGTGGCGGGTGTCCCAAGTGCTCCCTCGGGCGCGCCTGCTCCGTCCCGGCCGACTGTGCCACCGGCGCCTGCTCCGCGCAGCTATGCGTCGCGCCCGCGTGCACCGACGGGATGAAGAACGGGACGGAGACCGACACCGATTGCGGCGGAGGGTGCGCTCCCTGCGCCGACGGGCGGAGCTGCCTTGGACCGTCCGACTGCGGCTCGAGGGTTTGCGACGGCGGCTGCCAGACTCCCGCCTGCTCGGACTCGGTCGAGAACGGCTTGGAGACCGACGTGGATTGCGGCGGCGCGGCGGATGGGGGCGGCTCCGGCTGCCCGGCCTGCACGGCCGGACTGGGGTGCGGAGTCCCTAAGGACTGCACCTCGCTGGTCTGCCAGCTTTCCATCTGCCAGGCGCGCTCCTGCTCAGACGGGACGAAGAACGGTCCGGAGAGCGACGTGGACTGTGGGGGACTCGCTCCGGACGGCGGCTGGGCCTGCCCCCGCTGCGGACCGGGCCAGGCGTGCGCGCTGCCCTCCGACTGCACCTCGCTGGTGTGCCAGTCGGCCCAGTGCCAGGCGCCCTCCTGCTCGGACGGGGCGAAGAACGGGAACGAAACCGGCCTGGACTGCGGAGGCGGTTGTCCAGGATGTGCGCCGGGCGCTGGCTGCAGCCAGGCGTCCGACTGCCAGTCATCGGTCTGCGCGGGCGGAGCTTGCCAGCCGCCCTCTTGTACCGATGGCGTGAAGAACGGAACCGAGTCGGACACCGACTGCGGAGGCTCCTGCACCGCCTGCGCGCTGGAGCGAAGCTGCGGCTCGGGCGCCGACTGCGCCTCCTCGGTGTGCCTGAACGGAATCTGCGCCAACCCCTGCCCGGCCTCGGGGTACGCCGGCTGCACCGCCTTCCTCGATTTGACCGCGCCCACCGCGGACCGCACCGTCTGGTTCGGCGGCGCCAGCAAGGAGTACAACCCGAGCTGCGCGCAGATCCGCGTGGGCCAGTCAGTCAGCTTCTCGGGCCAGGGGGGAGACACCTTCTCGGACCATCCGCTGAGGCAAGCCTGCGGCCCGAGGCTGGTCATCACGACGCAGACTTCGGGCTCCGCCGCAAGCTTCGCCTTCACCGACGCCGGCCTGTACGGCTACTACTGCAGCAAGCACGCGGGCATGGGGGGAGCGATCGAAGTCGTCCCGTGAGGGCGCAAGCCTTGCTCCCCCTCGCGGCGCGGCGGCGGGGACACGGCGGCGGCAGTCAGGCCGGGGTGCTCGTGGACGACGATCCGGTTCCGCCCCGCCGCCTTGGCCTGGTACAGGGCCTCGTCGGCTCTTTGCACCACCTCTTCGCAGCCGCGGCGATCACCTCGTGCTCGGACCGCTGGGCGAGCGCCTTCGCCTGCTCGGGCGTAGACAGCTCGGCGCACTGGGAAAGCTGGACCGCGAAGGGGGCAACCTCGCGGATGCGCTCGTGCAGCTCGCGGGTGGCCTTCGGGCGGGCGTCGGTGATGAGTAGGAGGAGCCTGTCCACGGTGAGGTTGTGACGGAGGCCATACGGCGAAGCTTTGGGCAGAGCAAGGGCGGGCGGCGCGGACAGGCCGTGGGACTGCCCACGGGCGCGTATGCTCTGGGGATGCTCAAGCTCGTCCCGCTCGGCGGGCTCGGCGAGGTCGGCCTCAACGCGCTGCTGCTCGAGTCGAATAGCGAAGCGCTCCTGGTCGATTGCGGGGTGATGTTCGCCGGAGAAGACATGCCCGGCGTGGAGCTGGTGCTCCCCGACCTGGGCCATCTGGTTGCCCGAAGCGAGCTCTTGAGGGGGGTGGTGCTCACCCACGGGCATGAGGATCACCTCGGCGCGGTCCCGCACCTGCTCGGGCGAATCCGGGTGCCGGTGTACGGGACGCGGCTCACCCTGGCCTTCCTGCGCCACCGGCTGGAGGAGGAAAGCCTCGACGCCGAGCTTCGAGAGATTTCGCCCGGGCGAACGTTCCAGGTGGGCTCGGCCTTCACCGTGGAGCCGATCCGGGTGTGCCATTCGATTCCGGACAGCATCGGGCTGGCGATCCGCACGGAGGAAGGGCTCTTGGTCCACTCCGGCGACTTCAAGCTGGATCCCGCGCCTATCCACGCAGAGGCCACCGACCTCCCGCGCTTCGCCCAGCTCGGCGAGGAGGGCGTGCTCTGCCTGATGTCCGACTCCACCAACGCCGAGCTGGAAGAGGAGTCCGGCTCCGAGCGCGCGGTGGCGGAGGAGCTGGCGCGGCTGCTCTCCGGCGCGGAGGGCCGGGTGGTGGTAGCGGTGTTCGCTTCCAACCTCTCCAGGGTGCAGCACCTGCTGGACTTGGCCGCGCGAGTCGGACGGCGGGTGGTGCTCGCTGGGAGGAGCATGATCCGGAACGTGGAGCTCGCCTCCTCGCTGGGGTACCTCCGGGTGCCTCCGGGCGTTTTGGCCTCGGCTGAGGAGGCCTCTTCCATCCCCCCGCGCAGGCTGGCGCTGCTCACCACCGGCTCTCAGGCCGAGCCGAGGTCGGGGCTTTGGCAGATGGCGTTCGAGGCAGGACGCCAAGGTGGGATCCAGTCTGGAGACTTGGTGGTGATCAGCTCTCGCCCGATTCCCGGGAACGAGCGAGCGGTGGCGGAGCTCTGCGATCGGCTGTACGAGCTGGGAGCGCGTGTCGCCTACGGCCGGGCGGACCCGCGCGTGCACGTCTCGGGGCACGCGGGCAGGAGCGAGCTTCGCCGGCTCATCGAGGCGGTGCGGCCGCGCTGTTTCCTCCCCGTCCACGGGGAGCTGAGGCAGCTCCGCCGGCACCTGGAGCTGGCCCGGTCGTGCGGGGTGCCCGAAGGAGGGCTGCTCCTCGCGCGCGATGGGGAGGTGGTGGAACTCTCGGGCGGGAGGCCGCGGCTTTCCGGGCGAGTCCCCACCGGGAGGGTTCTCCTCGACCGCTTCGGCGGCGGAGAGCTTTCGGAGGCCGCGCTCAAGGAGCGGAGGGCGCTCGGGGACGCCGGGGTGGTGGTGGCGGTGGCGGTGGTGGACCGCGACAGCGGAAAGCTCCTGGTCGGCCCGGAGCTCTGCGGCCGTGGGCTCACCCGCGAGGAAGCGGCGTCGCTCGCCGAGGTGGCGGAGCGGGCGAGGGCACTCCTCCGCGAGGCGGTGCCCGCCGCGCTCACCGAGGAAGCCGTGCTGAAAGACGAGCTGGTCCGCGCGGTACGGCGTGCCTTCAAGCCACACAGCGGCAAGCGCCCCAACGTATTTCCGGTGGTGGTGCGCTTGGGGCCGGAGTAAACGGCCAACCGGTGCCGCAGCTTTCCAGAAAGGCAGCCGCGCTTCCGGCGGCGATCGTCGCCGCGCTGGCCGCGCTGGGCGCAAACGGGCAACCGAAGCGCACCCTCGCGGTCACCTACTTCGACGTGAATGGAGGCGGCGAGGAGTACCGGGTGCTGGGGAAGGGCCTGGCCGACATGCTCATCACCGACCTGTTGGTGGTGAAGAGCATCGCCCTCGTCGAGCGGGCAAAGCTGAACGCCGCGCTCGACGAGCTGAAGCTGGCGAAGTCTCCGTACATCGATCCCTCCAGCGCGGTGAAGCTTGGCAAGGGGCTTTCCGCCACCCACATGCTCACCGGGGCCATCACCGTGCTCGGCCCCAAGATGCGCATCGACGCCCGGGTGCTCGAGGTGCAGACCGGCGAGGTGAGACAGGGGAAGCAGGTCGACGGCGAGGCCCAGGAGTTCTTCGCCCTGGAGAAGGAGCTGGTGGATCTCTTGGTGGCGGCGATGGACCTCAAGCCCGACCTCAAGGAGAAGGCCGCCCTGCGAAAATCGCAGACCGAGTCTTTCGAGGCGATCCGCGGCTACTCGAAGGGCCTGGACGCGCTCGACAAGGGCGACCGCCAGGCGGCCCAGGCGGCGTTCGCCACCGCCGCGAGGGCCGACCCGGCGTGGCCGGCGCTCAAGGAGGCGCTGGAGCGGCTGACCAAGGAGCTCGACGCGGCCGAGGCGAAGGCCGCGCTCACCCTGGAGCAGAAGCTCGAGGCCCTGCGGGCCGACGACCCAGAGCTGTACAAGAAGGTGGAGAGGCTCTCCGACCCCGACGGCGTGCCCTACGGCGAGCGTCACCTGGCGCGACTGCAAGTGCTCGGCGCACTGGCCAAGCGCGGCCTCAGGCCCAGGCAACCCCGGTACGCCGGAAAGAAGGTCGGCGCCTCCGCCTTCGAGTACTGGGAGGCCAAGGAGCTCGGCAGCGTCTTGGGCGCCTTCGGCGACGACCCGCAGTCCGTGGCCGCCAGTCCGGCGCTGATGCTCTACCTCGTCACCAAGTACTCCGACGACCCCACCTTCCTCGAACGGATGCACGAAGAAGTGCAGCGCCGCTGGAAGGCGGTGGTGGCCCGAACCGACTTCTCGAAGGCGCCGCCTGAGGTCCGCGGCAGCGGCGACAACGTGGACCGTCTGAAGGCGCACCACGCCTGGCTGAACGTGCAGGCGAAGGTGGTGCCGCTCCCCGTCGGTGCCTCCCGCGAGCCGGTGAAGGCGATGGCGCGCGTCGAGGAGATGCTGAAGAAGGAGGCCGACCGCCGCCTCGTCGAGCTCCGCTCCGAGGTGAAGCGCCTGATGGGCGTCCTCGACACCGCGAAGGACTCCCGTGACGCCACCGAGAAGGTCGACGCGGTGCTCGATGCCATCAATGCGCAGGACGACTGGGCGTTCCGTCTCGAGCAGACCCGGCTGCGCATCGCCGTCACCCGGTGGATGGTGGAGCACCCCGACATCAAGCCGTTCCACGGCACTGCGGAGAAGCCCTTCTGGCTCGAAATGAGCGACCTGTTGGGTTGGATGACCCGCTTCGACGATGACCCGGACTGCTGGGAGCTGATCCCCGGCGCGGGCGAGTACCTGCTCAAGAAGTACGCCGGCGCCGACTACCTCACCAGCCAGTTGCGGCTGCACCTCAACGCCATCGATTCGATGCGCAAGGAGCAAGACCGCGCGCGGCGCCGCTGGGAGGAGGAATTCAAGCGAAACCCCGAGAAGCAGGCCGCCCCCGAGGCGCGGGATCTCTTCAAGCGCGCCGCGGAGGCCGGAAGGAAGTGGAAGGCCAAGTGAGCGATGCCGCGAGGAATTCGTGCCTGCCCGCCTGCTCGCGCCGCGCGCGGCGCATGCGATAGTCGCCGCCGGCAATGAGCGGGGTTCGCTTCGGGAAATACCTGTTGGGGTCGCGGATCGCGCGCGGGGGGATGGCCGAGATCTACCTGGCCACGGCGCAGGGGCCGCAGGGGTTCTCCAAGCCAGTGGTGATCAAGCGGCTGCATCCCCACCTGGCTCAGCGAGAGGAGCTGGTCTCGCTCTTTCTCTCCGAGGCCCGAGTCGCGGCGCAGCTCCACCACCCGCACATCGTGCAGATCTTCGATCTCGGGACGCAGGGCGGCGCCTACTACATCTGCATGGAGCACCTCGATGGCGAGGACCTCGCGTCGATCGTCTGCCGCGCCAACGAGCAGGGCCGGAAGGTCCCGGTGGACGTGGCGGCGAAGATCGGCATGGCGATCGCCGACGGGCTGCACCACGCCCACACCCTGCGGCATCCAAGCCGGGTGCTGAGGTCGATCGTCCACGGCGACATCAGCCCGTCCAACGTGGTGGTGACCTTCCTGGGCGAGGTGAAGATCGTCGACTTCGGCATCGCGCGGGCGGCCGGAGAGATCGAGAGGGTGCTGCCGGGGGTGCTCAAGGGCAAGCTCTCATACAGCGCTCCGGAGCAGATCGCGGGCGGCAAGAGCGACCCGCGTGCGGACATCTTTGCGCTTGGAGTGGTGCTGCACGAGCTGGCCACGGGGGAGCGCCTCTTCCGGAGGTACACCGAGCTGGGCACCATGCGCGCCCTCTTGGACGAGCCGATCCCGCATCCGCGCACCGTGCGGGCCGAGCTCCCGGACGCCTTCGGGTCGGTGATCATGCGTGCGCTCGAGCGCGATCGCCGCCTGCGTTTCCAGAGCGCCGAGGAGATGCGCGTCGCGCTCACCACCTTCCTGGCGTCGCGCCCGTACGCGGCCACGCGTCCCCAGCTCGCCGAGTTCTTGCGTTCCATTTTCGGCGACGCCCACCTCGAGGCGCGGGCGGCCACGCTCCGGGAGCACAGCTCAACGCTGGTGCTGCCCGAACGCGCCGAGCCGAAGGCGGTGCAGCCGGCCGCGGTGCCATTGGTGGCGGAGCTGCCTGCGGGGAGGTCCGATCGCGGGTGGGGCCGCAACGGGCTGGTGCGCGTGGCGGGGGAGGTGCCGGCCGCGCTCCTCCGGGCCGGCTTCACCATGGTGGCGGTCCCGGCCACGGTGGCCGCCTTCGCCCTCAAGTGGACGCGCCGCCGCCTCACTCTCGCCGCGTTGGCCTTCGGTGCTGCCGCCTTCGGCCTGGGCCTCGCCGCTCGGGAAATCAAGGAGGCCGCGGTGAGGAGCGCCACGCGCGCATCCGCCTTGGCCCCCGCTGCTCAGGCTTCCGCCGACGCACTTTCCAAAGGGCGGCCAGCGCGAGCAGCCCGGGCGGCAGACCCCCACCTGCCGAGCAGCCCACCTGCCGTTCGATTGCCTCGGCGTGCGGCAGCTCTTCCGGCTCCTCCGTCGCCCCTTCGGGACAGGTGAGAGGTGGACTCGAGCAGGGGTCCGTGGGCATCGCGCCATCGTGGAGCTCTGCCGCTACCGTATGGACCGGCTCCCCAGCCGCGTCCCACGCTGGGGCACGCCTTTCCGCAACGGAGGTGCCACCGTCCTGCACGGGCGGCGGGGGCGCGGCCACGCTCACCGTCAGAGTCACCTTGCCCGTACCGTCCCCGCCGGTGCCTCCTGAGCCGTTGGCGGAGAGCCCCGCTCCGTACAGGGTGTAGTTGCCCTCCTGCGGGGGCGCCGCCCCGAGGGACATCAAGCCCAGCGAGACTTAGCCGGCGACGAGGTGCGCACGGGCCATGGTGAGCTGATCTACGTAGCCCTCGCGGCTGGCGGTGTAGAGGCCCAGGCCGACCTGTCCCACCATGCAGAGGGTCGCCGCCAGCATCGCCAGCTTGTGCACCGTGGTGCTGTCGAACCCAGAGAGGGCGGGCTTCGCGTCGGGCTCGGGCGCGAACAGCGCCAGCGCGCCGGTTGCGAGGAACGCGGTTTCGGTGGTGTAGGCCAGCGCGCGGTGCGCCCGCTCCAACGAGCCCCGGTCGGACCCGTAGAAGCGGTCATGGTAGTTGAGATGCCCCACCGCGACGGTCGCCGCCAAGAGCGCGAAGGTGGCCATCCCCATGCTCTGGTGGACGGTGAGCATCGTCCGCCGCACCGACACCAGCGAGACGGACGGTGTCGAGTCAGCGAAGGGAGGCTCTACCGGAGGCAGCAGATCGAAACTCATTGGGTCGACGCCGCCGGCGGCGGGCGCCGCGGGGGCGTCCGGCTCGGCGGCCACCTGACGCGCGCTCTCGGCGAATGCCCGAGGACCAGCGAGCAGCAAGGTGAGCGCGATGAGCGTGGCGTTTCTCGTGGGGTGGCGTCAGCGAGGCCGCACTCCGCGAGTGGGGGGTGCGGAACTGCTGGTCGGGAAAGACGGCAACGGGCATGCCGGAGCGCCGCGCGCCCAAGCCTGCGAGATCGCGCGCTGCCGCTCCCGGGACTCGTTGCGGCGGCGCCATTCGCGGTTGCGCGCGCGCAACGCTCAAGAGACGCCGTGCTTCTTCAGGAGCCGGTAGACCGAGACGCGGTCGAGGCGGGCCTCGCGTGCCATCAGCGCGATGTTGTGCTTGCAGCGTTCAAGCAGGTCGGCGAGGTAGTCGCGCTCGAAGGCGGCGATCACCTGCTCCTTCGCCTCCTTGAAACCAGCGCCTCCGGCGCTCGATTTTGGCTCCAACAGCTCGAAGAGCTCGTCGGGAATGCCGTCGTCTCCGCCGCCCAGCGCGAGGGCGCGCTCGACCACGTTGCGGAGCTCGCGGACATTGCCTGGCCAGGGGTGGGACCGGAGCAGGCCCATCGTGGCAGGGCCCAGCCTGCCGGGATGACCCATCGCGTCCAGCAGCTGGTTCACCAAAAGCGGCAGGTCTTCGCGGCGCTCCCGGAGCGCGGGAAGCCGCACTCGCACCACCGACAGCCGGTGGTAGAGATCCTGCCGGAAGCGGCCCGCCTTCACGTCAGCGGCGAGGTCCCGGTGAGTCGCCGCGATGACCCGCGCGTCGAAGCTGCGGTAGTCGTTCGCGCCCAGCCGCTTGACCTGTCCGTTCTCAAGCGCGCGGAGCAATCTCGGCTGCAGCTCGGGGGCCAGCTCACCGATTTCATCGAGGAAGATCGTGCCCAGGTGGGCGCGCTCGAAGGCGCCGGCGCGATCGCCCAGGGCGCCGGTGAATGCGCCGCGCACGTGGCCGAACAGCTCGCTCTCGATGAGGTTGGGCTGGATCCCAGCCAGGTCGACGATCACGAAAGGTCCGCTCGCGCGCCGCCCTGCTTGGTGCACCGCCTGGGCGCACAGCTCCTTGCCGGTGCCGGTCTCGCCCTCGATGAGCAGCGAAGCATCGGCGCGGGAGACCCGTTCGAGCACCGCGAAGACCTTCCGCATCGCCAGGCTGCGCCCACTGAGCTGGCCGAACGCCTCGAGCTGGCTTGGAAACAGTTGGGCGCGTTCCGTGGATAGGGCCAGCTTGATCTCGCCCTTGCCGATCCGGATCACCGCCCCCGGGCTGACCTCGACGCGCTGGAAGCGGATGTCCTCGCAGAACGAGCCATTGGTGGAGGCCAGGTCGGTGAACCGGGCGCGCGCGCCGAGCACTTCGACCTCCACGTGGAAGCGCGACACCGCCGGGTCCTTCACCACCAGATCGTTCTCCGCGGCCTTGCCGATGCGGTGTGTGCCCGGCTCCAGGAGGAGTTGGCTGCCCGCAGCCGGACCGGAGATCACCACCAGCTTGAGCGGAAGCCGGTCTTCTGGTTCCTCGCCCAGCCCTTCGGTGGCTGGCGAGTCGAACGACGGCTGATCGGGTGTCGCCATGCGCGCGATTGTTCCCACGCCCAGTAGGAACGGTGGTGCTCCATCGCGCTCTACCGTCGAACGGGCGTGCCCTGGTGCGGCCGCCTGCCCCTGGAGCGCGAGACGCCGGTGCCCCCGCTCTTCGGCGGAGGCACCGGCCCGCCACCCCGTCAGCGCGAGGTCAGTTCGCGGTGATGACGAGCTGGGGAGGATTCGACCCTTCGCGGGAGGAGGCATCGGTGCCGTTGCTCGAGTCCGCAACCAGCTTGAAGGCGAAGGTGCCGTTGCCGGTCACTGCGGCGGTCACGTCGTACTCCACCCAGGTGCCCGCCAGGACCGCGCCGAGGTTGCCGATCGCCGGCCCGGTCGCCGCCGGGCGGTTGTTCAGCCGGTCTCGGTCCAACCGGCGCTGGTGGGTGGAGCGCGGGACCGCTCGTGCTGCCGTCGGTGACGAAGAGCCGCAGCTTGGCGCTCAGCACCGTGCCCGCGATACCCGAGAGGTTGAACAGCAGGTAGCTCTTTTTGGGGCGGCCTGGTGTTTCCCGGCGCCCAACTCGAGGGCCCTTGGCGCCACCGTCTGCTACCCGGTCTCCACCAGCTGGATGCGCCGCCAGGCGCCGTGCCGGAAGCGAAGCAAGAGCGCCAGCGCGAGCAGGCCGAGGTAGGCGACCAGCCACAGCATCGCCCCCACGTCTCCGCCTCGGAGCTGGCCAGCGCGAAGGCCGGCATGAAGGAGGCGGAGTTGAGCTGGATCACCGCCATCAGCGCCGCCAGGGCGTTCGTCCCCAGCCCGGCCACCACCACGTTCACGAAGAAGAGGAAGGCCAGAAACTCGAAGAACCAGTTGAGGCCCGAGGGAAGCCCGAAGCGGAGCGTCCGGCCCAGCTCGGCGAGCTGGAGCCTTTGGAAGGTGCCTCCGGCCCGGCGGCCCTCGGCGAGGAAGAACGCGAAGAGCCCGGCGAAGGCGAGCGCGGTGGAGCCGACACTCGCCCAGGCGGCGCCGATCACCCCCAGGCGGGGAAGGCCGAAGCGCCCGTCGATGAGCAGCCAGTTTCCGAGCACGTTCAACGCCATCGCCGCCAGGTTGGCGAACATCGGGAGCCGGGTGTTGCCCAGCCCTCCGTAGTAGTTGGCCAAGGCCTCCAGGCCCACCACCGCCCCGCCGGCGAGGAGCCGTACCCGGAGGTAGCCGTGCAAGAGCTGCCGCACCTCCGGGTCGAACCCGAAGGGAGACAAGAGCTCGCCCAGGAATGGCCGCAGGCCGAAGCCCAAGGCCTGCGTGCCCAATGCGATCGCCAGCCCGTAGAAGCCGTAGCGGCGCGCCCCGGGAAGGTCTGCTTTGCCAAAGAGCTGTGAGGAGAAGCTGGCGACGATGAACACCGTGCCCATCGGGAGGATGAACAAGGCGAAGGCGTTCATCGCCCCGGTGGTAGTGGCCGCCAGCGCCCCCTCCCCGAGGTGGGCCACCATCAAGGCGTCGCTCAGCCCCACCACTACCTGCGTCGATCTGGAGATGACGATCGGCCAGGCGAGCCTCAGCAGGGCGCCGACGCTCGCCGGCGCGCGGGCAGTGGGCGCGGATTGCACCCGCGCTGCTTAGCACTCCCGCGTCGGATCCCGAGCATGAGCGCGGGAATTCTGGGCGTACTTTGCATCGGAATCCGGGGCGAGATACGCCCAGAATGGCCGCAAGCCGGGCGCTGGGAGGGATCGCGCCCGGGCGCGGTCGGAGTCGAGGGGCTCCCTCGACCTCGCTCGACATGAACGGAAGCTGCTGCTCACGATGAACGTCCCCTGCACCTGCCGGCGGCTGCTCGCCTGTGGTACTCACGCCGCGATGCTCGCGGAGATGAAAGCCTGGACGCTCGCTCTGGGCCTGCTCGCTGCCGGCGCCGCCTCCGCCCAGCAAAGGCCGCGGGCAGTGCCGGTCCTCTCCAGGTCCCCGGAGATGGACGGCTCGCTGAAGGAGCTCGCCGGCGGCCTCCTCCTCAAGCCGGCCGGGGTGCAAGGCGCGTCGGCGGACCTCTCCGCCCGCGTCGCCTTCCGCAAGGACACCCTCTACCTGGGCGTGCAGCTCTCCGACGACCGGCTGCTCCCCACGGACAGGCTGGAGGTGTCGCTGCACTTCCCGACCGCCGGCACCACCGCGCTCGGCCACTCCTTCCGCTTCGGGCCGGAGGGGCCGGTCCCCTCCGAACCGGGCACCGGTGCACCTTTCCACGCGAAGGTGGAGTCCGCCGTGTCTCGCAGCGAGCGGTCGCTCTCCGTGGAGCTGGCCGTTCCGGCTCGCGCCTTCCCCCGCTTCCCGGCGCACGAGCCGCTCCTGCTCGAGCTCTGCCTCGTCTACGAGGACCGCGACGAGGCGGGCGCGGAGGCGGCCGCCCTCTCCACCTGCCAGGCCGGCTCCACGGTGGGGGGCCCACTTCGGCTCCCGGACGAGCTTTGGAAGGCCCTCCATCTGGCGCCCCCCAGGCGAGTCGTCGGCGTGGAATCGAGGGAGGCCGCATGGCTGGGCTACGGCTCGCTCCACTACCCGGTCTGGGTCCAGGCGGACGCCCCGCTCACTCAAAAGTCGCTCTCGGCGCTGGTGACCGACAACCCGGTGGAGCCGGCGGAGGCGCGAATCCCCATTCCGAAGCGGATGGCGGCCCCCGACAGGAGAGCGCTGTGGCCGGTGCTCTCCGGGGCCGACCCCTACGCGGTCGAGGGAGAGTGCAATTCGGACCACGAGCTGAGGCTGGCGCTGTATGCGGTGCGGGGCGAGGCGGCGGAGCGGGTGCTCGAGTGGCCGGCGGCGACCTGCGCGCTCGGGCGGGCGGTGACCGTCGCCCTCGAGGAAGACGGTGGGCTCGTCATCGGGTACAGCAACGGCACCTCGGCGACGTTCACCTGGAGCCAAGACCACTTCGAGCGCACCGAGATGGGGATGCGGTAGCCGATGCGGCGCGCGAAGGAGAAGACGCTATACCTAACGACCCTCGGGTGCCCGAAGAACCGGGTCGACTCGGAGGTGATGCTGGGGACGCTCTGCGGCCGCGGCTACCGGCTGGTGCAAGAGCCGTCCGAGGCGGAGGTGATCGTCGTCAACACCTGCGCCTTCATCGGCCCGGCGAAGCAAGAGTCCATCGACACCATCCTCGAGCTGGCCGAGCAGAAGCGCACCGGCCGGTGCCGGACGCTGGTGGTGACCGGCTGCCTCCCACAGCGCTACGCGCCGGAGCTTTCGGAGCAGCTCCCCGAGGTGGACCACTTCCTCGGCACCTCGGCCTACCCGCGGATCGGCGACCTGCTCGCCGCCGAGGCGAGCGTGCGCGAGCTGATCCGCGATCCGGACTACGTGCACGACGCCAAGACGCCGCGGATCAACTCGCTGCCCTCCTATACCGCCTACGTGAAGATCGCCGAGGGCTGCGACAACCAGTGCGCCTTCTGCATCATCCCGAAGATCCGCGGGCTGCAGCGCTCGCGACCGGTAGAGGACGTGGTGGAGGAGGCCGCTGGACTTGCCCGTGAGGGCGCGGTGGAGCTGAACCTGGTGGCGCAGGACCTCACCGCCTACGGCTACGACCTGCCCGGCCGGCCCAAGCTGCACGAGCTGGTGCGGGAGCTGTGCAAGCTGGAGGTGCGGTGGATCCGCCTCCACTACGCCTACCCCCGCGTCTTCCCCGACGAGCTGATCGCGGCAATCGCCGAGGAGCCGAAGGTGGCCAAGTACCTCGACATGCCGCTGCAGCACGCCTCGGACAAGCTGCTCCTTTCCATGAGGCGAGGCCGCGACTCGTCCTTCCTCAGGAAGCTGGTGGGCAGAATCCGCGGCCGGGTCCCGGGCCTCACCTTCCGCACCTCGCTCATCGTCGGCCTTCCGGGAGAGACGGAGCAGGACTTCGAGGAGCTGAAGGACTTCGTGCGGGAGCTGCGCTTCGAGCGGCTGGGCGTCTTCCAGTACTCGGACGAGGAGGGGACCTTGGCCTATGAGCTGGCGGGCAAGGTGCCCAGGCGGACCATCGAGAGGCGGTGGCGAGAGGTGATGGCCATCCAGCGGAGGATCAACCGGGAGCAGAACTCCGAGCTGATCGGCCGCAGGCTGGAGGTGCTGGTGGAGGGCGCGAGCCCCGAGACGGAGCACCTGCTGGTCGGCCGCCACCAAGGCCAGGCGCCGGAGGTGGACGGGCAGGTGTACCTGAACGACGGATTCGCCACCCCGGGCGAGTTGGTGACCGTCCAGGTCACCGAGGCCCACGACTACGATCTGGTCGGGCGAATCGTGGAGAGGACAGAGCCCGCGCCCCTCTCGCCGGCGAGGGATTCTGGAGCTGTCAGTAGGTAGTGCCAGGCCCGCCCGCCACCGCTCCGGTGATCGTGATGGTGCCGAAGAACCGCGAGTCGGTCGGCGCCAGGTGATCGTGGAAAGAGCAGGTGGAGCGGCCGCCGCTCATCTTGGCAATGAAGCTCTCCAAAGGCGCCAGGATGGGGCCGTTCAGCTCGGGGCAGTCGGTGTGGATGGGGTGCGGCGCCGAAGCAATCTGGTGAGGAACCGAGTCGCTGTTGACGAAGGTCACCTGCCCACCGGCCTGCACGGTGACGTTCTTCACCGACAGGCCACCGCTCCCGATTTCCACGCGCGACGGCCCCGGCGGCTGTGTCCCATTGCCCCCTCCGTCCGGACCGTCTGCGCCACCGCAGGCCCACAAGGCCAGTGCGATCAACACCGCTCCCGCCACGCCCTGCTTGAACATGAGCACCCCCGTTTTCTACCGACGGTGCGCACCCACCCACCCAGCCGCCACGGGCCACGGGGTCGGTGAAAACGTCTGCCCGCGGTCAAACCTGGGTCGTCACCGCGGGTCCGCCGGCTCCGGTTCCACCGGCGCCTGCTTCTTGCGCTGCTCGAGCAGCCTCCGGAACAACTGGAAGAAGCGCAGCTCGGCTGGACCCGACCCTTGCCCGAGCACCGGCTGGCAGTCACAGCTCGTCCGGCCGGAAGGCACGTGCTGCACGAAGGCGCAGTTGCCCGGACACTCCGCCATTGCCCCCTCCTCGAAGAGCGCCATCGAGGCCGAGTGCACTTCGGCGAGCGCCAAGGCGCAGGAGGGAATCGCCTTCCCCAACCCGGGCCAGGGGAAACGGTGCAGCGAGCTCACTCCCCGGTCGGTCTCCGCGAAGCTGAACCCGAACCGGCACTCGGTGCGCTTGGGCCGCCCGTCCGCCTCGAGCGGCTCCAGGTAGAGGCGTCCGCCCTCGGGCAAATCCCGCCAGATGGCTCCGACCGCGGTGAGACCTTCCCGCTCGCGGAAAGCATGGAGGACGAAGCAGGCTTCAAAGGAGTGCTTCCCTTCCTCGCCGGCTCCGCAGCGCTGGCGGCTTCCGGAGGCCAGCACCCTCGGCCGGCGCAACACCAGCAGGCCCGCCTTCAAGTCGATGGTGAGGTGGAAGCGGCCCCAGACGTCGCCGCCGAGCGCGCCGAGGACGCCGCGGCGCTCCCAGCTCGTGTCCCGCCGGAGCACCGCGCGGCTAAGGCCCAGCCCGGGCGCCAGCTCGAGCGAGTCCATCCCGTAGCCGGTGAAGGCCAAGCCCTCGTGGAGCCGGGTCAGCTCGGTGAGATCGATTCCCTCGAACAGCTCGAGGCCGGCGCGGAAGCCGGACTCGGCCGCCAAAGCGTCGGAGAGGGAGCTGTGCGCCTCGCCGGTGGAGAGCACGAAAGGACCGGTGAGCTGCTGCTCGCCCTGGGAAAGCCGGATGGCCAGCATCGGCCAATCGGCCTTCGGATCTCGCGACAGCTCGAGCAGGTGCACCTCCTCCGGCGAACGGCGCGTCCCTTGGGAGCTGGCGGCAGCGAGGTACTCCTCCCTGGTGGCCGGGCGGGACAGGGAAAGCTCGCGCCGTGCGGGGTCGGCGTGGATGGCGTAGGAGGAGAGCACTTCGCTGCCGAGGGTGAGGAGGCACCGGCCCCCGTCATCGACCAGCCCAGCCCTCCGCTCGCCCAGGCGGAGTGGGCCGAGGCGAGGCGAGCGCAGCACCACCTCGGGCATCTCCTCGAAGCCGCCCGCCGGCCTGGGCACTCGCACCGTGGTATCGCTCGAAGGAAGCGAGTCGAAGCAGCCGGTGGAGACGGTGGTGAGTGGGCTCGCCACTTCCAAGAGCACGTCCGCAGAGCGCCCCTCCACCGCGCCTTCGACCAAAAGCCTGAACGACGAGGCGATCACCTTGGCCTTGAAGCCCGCCAAGTCGTCGGCGCGCTCGGGGACGAGGGCGCGGGTGCATCCCAGCAGGAGGAAGGCGAGGGCTGGCCCGGCGAGCCGCATCTAGCGCTTCTCGGGGGCCTGGGTGTAGTCGATGATCTGCGTGCCCTCGGGCGGAGCGAGCTTGAAGCGCTGCTCGTCGACGCCGGTGTTCGTCTTCAGCTCGGTGAAGGCGATCGCGTTCTCGCTGCCGTCGGGGTCCACCACGGTGCTCCGGAGCACCTGCGCGGTCTTCGGGTCCACCTCGAAGCGGATCTTCAGAAAGCGGGGGTCGGGGGCGAGGGGGGTCAGCTCGAGGAGCACGCCGGAGCACTTGTCGCAGGCCTTCTTCTCGATCGCGAATTCGTCGGCCAGCCGGCCCTTGCCCCACAGGAAGGTGACCGAGGCGGAGAGCTGGTTGGAGGCGACCGCGGCCTTGGTCAGCGTTCGCGCCTCGGGGTCGTGCGCGTAGACCTTGTCGCCCGCGAGGACGAAGCTCTTCGGGGCCGGCGTCTCGTAGTCCCAGCGCATCAGGCCGGGCTTCTTGAACATCACCTTTCCGGTGGAGGTCTGCGTCCGCTTGAAGGTCTTGTAGGTGTAGTCCTGGCGGAAGCGGGCGGTGAAGTCCTCGGTCTTCTCGTAGAAGGACTGCATTCGCTCCACCAGGGCCTTCACCTCTCCGGCGAGCACCGCCGGGGAGGAGGCCTTCACCGGTTCGGAGGGCTTCTTCGCGGCGCCCGCGTCGGCCCGGGCCTGCGCGGTCCCTGCGTCTGCGGACATGGGTGGGGGCGGCCGCTCGACGGGAGGGGCAGCGGGAGAGCCGGGGGGCTTGGGCTTCTCTGCCTGGGCGAGCACTACCGGGTGCACCGGAGCGGACAGCTCGGAGGCCGGCGGGGTGGAGGCGCAGCCAGGAGCCGCTCCGAGCAAGAGGGAGACGCATGCAAATGCGAGCATCGGCCTCACGCTAGCCTCCTCGTGGCTGTTTTCAACGGCCCTCGTAGATGCGCCGGCGCTGCTTGACCGCGAGGAGCTGGAACCTGTGCCGCAAATCGGCGAGCTCCTGCGCGGAGAGATCTCCTCCTGGCCCCCGCTGCCTGGTCCGCCAGGCGATCGCCTGCCCAAGCGCCGCGCTCACCGCCGCCGAGACGTTGAGGCTGCGGGTGAAGCCGCGCATGGGAATCCAAAACGCCGCGTCGCAGGCCTCCAACACCTCCGGCGACACCCCGTGCCGCTCGTTGCCGAAGACCAGCGCCACCTTTCCGCCGAATTCCAACTCGTAGAGGTTTCTAGCGCCGGGCCGCGCCGCCGAGGCCCATACCTCGAACCCCTCTGACTTCAGCTTCTCGCGGCAAGAGGGGAAGGACCGGTGCACCTCCAGGTCCAGCCACTTCTCGCAGCCCTGGGTGACCTTCGGGTTGGGCCGGTAGGGAACTTCGGGGTTGTCGATGATGTGCACCCGCTGCACACCCAGGCCCTCGCAAGTCCTCAGCACCGCGGCCATGTTGAAGGTGTCCTCGAGCTTGTCGAGCACCGCCACCAAGCTATTGGTGCGGAGCGAGAGCACCTCCTCGATGCGCTCCTTGCGCGAGTCGAGCAGCAGCTCTTCCGGCTCCGGAGGATTCGAGGCGGCCGCCTCGTACTTCGGCCCGCCACCGCCGATCCTCACCATCGCTGGGCCTCCTCCAACCCGGCCTTCCGGCCTGGCTTGCCAAAGAGCAGCTTGGCCACCTGGTCGAGCAGCTTCGGGACTCCTTCTCCGGTCGCCGAGGAGATGGGGAAGACCTGCTTCCTCCGCCGCTTCATCGCGGAGGCGAACGCCGTGAGCCTCTCGCGCGCTTCGGGGAGATCGATCTTGTTGGCTGCCACGACCTGCGGTTTCTTCGCCAGCTCGGGGCTGTAGCGCTCCAGCTCGCGGTTGATCACCTGGTAGTCGCGGACCGGTTCGCGGTCCTCGCCCGGCGCGGAGAGGTCCACCAGGTGCACCAGCACCCGGCAGCGCTCCACGTGGCGGAGGAACTGGTGGCCGAGCCCGGCGCCGGCGCTCGCTCCCTCGATGAGCCCGGGGATGTCGGCCACCACGAATGACAGCCCGTCCTTGTACTGGACCATCCCCAGGTTGGGCACCAGCGTGGTGAACGGATAGTCGGCGATCTTCGGCCGGGCGCGGCTGATGCGGGAGATGAGGGTGCTCTTCCCGGCGTTGGGGAAGCCCACCAGGCCGACGTCCGCCAATAGCTTCAGCTCGAGCACCAAGGTCCGCTGCTCGCCCGGAGTCCCGCTCTGGGCGAAGCGCGGCGCCTGCCGGGTGGAGGTGGCGAAGTTCATGTTGCCCAATCCGCCCCGCCCGCCCTTCGCCGCCACGAAGCGCTGGCCAGGCGCGGACAGATCGCACAGCACCTCGCCCGTCTCCTCGTCCTGCACCACCGTGCCCACCGGGGCCTTGAGGACCAGGTCAGTGCCCGCGCGGCCGTTCTTCTCCTTGCCCATGCCGTTCTGGCCGCTTGGGGCGCGGTAGTGCTGCTGGTAGCGGAAGTCGAGCAGGGTGGAGAGCTGAGGGTCGGCCAGGAAGACGACCGAGCCGCCTCCGCCGCCGTCGCCTCCCGAGGGGCCGCCTCGCTCGACGAACTTCTCCCTCCGGAAGGCGACCGCTCCGTCGCCACCGTCCCCTGCCTTTACGAAGATGCGGACCTGATCGATGAACTTCATCGCGCATCATGATGCAGCGCGAAAGCGCGAGACTTGGTCAGGCGCTCGCCTGCGCCGCCGGATAGACGGACACCTTGCGGCGCTTGCGGTCCAGCCGCTCGTACTTCACCACTCCATCCACGATGGCGTAGAGGGTGAAGTCTCGCCCCGCCCGCACGTTGTTGCCGGCGTGGATGACGGTGCCGAGCTGGCGGACGAGGATGGCGCCCGAGAGCACCTGCTGTCCGGCGTAGACCTTGACTCCGCGGCGCTGGCCCTGCGAGTCGCGCCCGTTTCGCGAAGAACCCTGTCCCTTCTTGTGTGCCATGACTTCTCCTCGGTCCCTCGCCTACGCCTGGATGGCGGTGACCTTCACCTCGGTGTAGGGCTGCCGATGCCCGCGGGCGCGCGTCCAGCCTTCCTTCTCCTTGCGGAAGTGGAGCACCTTGCGCGCCTTCTTCTGGCCGACGATCTTCGCCGCCACCCTCGCCCCGCTCACCGCTGGACGGCCGACCTTCGGCTCGGCCGAGCCGCCGACCAAGAGGACCTCGTTGAAGGTCACCTCGGAGCCGACCTCGCCCGAGATCTTCTCGATCCGGAGCACGTCGCCCTCGGACACCTTGTATTGCTTGCCGCCGGTACGGATGACTGCGTACATCGAAGGACCCCTCTGCTCTGTGGCAAACCCTTGATCTCGCGTGCAAATTTCAGCCGGTTAGCGGCCGAGGGCGCGCGGAAAGGCCCGCGGATCTACGGGACTTGGCGCTAGGAGTCAAGCGGCGGCGCAGCGAGAAACCGCCGGGCCGGATATCCCGACAATTCAGTGCCCCCAGGGGAATGGACAACGGGTGCCCATTGCGCTGCGCGTCGAGATGCACCGTTCCGCTGGTGGTGCTGGCCTGGCTATTGGGCGGATGCAATTGCGGTCCTGGCTCTGCGGGAACCTGGGGAACGCCCAAGCCCGACGGAGGGATAGGACCGGCTGACGGGGGCGGCGGAAGCGACGCAGGGGGCGCGGAGGACAGCGGCACTCCGGACTCGGGAAAGCCCGATGCTTCGGCGATCGACCCGAATGCTTTCTGGGCCAACGACCCTCCGCCGAAGTGGTGCGGGCCGGACGGAGGCACCGCGCCTGCGTTGCCCGGCGGGACGCCGGAGTGCCCCGACGACAAGAACCGCCAGGGTTGCCCTTGCGCCGAGCTTGGCAAGCAGGCGGCCTGCTGGCCTGGGCTGCGGGCCAACCGGAACCTGGGCATCTGCCATGACGGGGTGACCACCTGCGTGTCCAACGGGGAGTTCGGCCAGGTGTGGGGAGCCTGCCAGGGCTACCAGCTGCCTGATCCGAACGCGACCAAGGGAAAGGCCGCCTGCAAGTGCTTCTCCTCGGGGCAGTGGGCGCTGGCGAACCTGTCTCCGTGCTTCATCTTCGACTCTACCGGCAAAGTGCTGGGGTCGGTGTCGACCTGGATCGACTCGAGTGGAAAAGCCCAGTGTCCGACCAACCCGACCAATCCGCCGCAGCCGCAGCCGGGGACGACGTTCACCACCAACACGCTGCAGGTCGATTGCGCGGGGCACTTCAAGCTCTGCTACGAGCTGAAGGCGGGGAAGGCAGCGACTCCGTCGCCGACCGACTGCTCGCTGGTGAAGGTCTGCACCGAGGCGGACTACCCAGTGGCGGACCAGGTCTTCAAGATGCCCGACCTTCCCTCGTGGACGAGCCCCAACCCGCAGTGCGCGGCGACCTTCGCCAGCACCGGCGGCTACGGAGAGATGAGCGTCATCGGGTTGAGCGTGCGGTGCGACGCGGTGGACGACGGGAGCGGCAACCCGTACGTGTTCAACCGGGTGCAGTACTGCCCGCTCTCCTGCAACCAGAACCCGACCGCGCCGGAGTGCGCCGGCTGCGGCCAAGGAGGCGGCGGAACTTTCTGACGAATCTGCTTGCCGACCGAGACCTGACCGACCCCGCGGTGACTCCGTGGATCAACTCCGCGCAGTGGAGCCACCCGGTGTACCTCGCCGCCGCCGCCGACCCGGAGGTCTCCATCTGGAGCCAAGGCGCCCTGCGAGCCACGGTGCGCTCGCCGCCCGGCTCGCGGCCCGCCCGGCCCGCCTAACACCGAGGCCTAGCTTCGAGCGGGGGAAGCCCAGCTCTCGGCGCGGAGCCCAGGGACACGGTCGAATTCGCGAAGGTTGTTGGTGACGACCGTCAGCCCGTGCGCCAGCGCGGTGGCCGCGATCAGCATGTCGAGCGAACCGATCAGCTTGCCCCGCGCGGCGAGCGCCGCCCGGATGCCGCCGTATGACTCCGCCTCCCGGCGCCCGAACGGCAGCTCCCGGAGCGGCGCGACGAGTTGCGCCACCCTCCGGGTGTTCGCTTCTGGCCGGGCCGAGTGGGCGGCTCCGAAGAGCAGCTCCGCCAGGGTGATGCTCGACACGAAGAGCCGGCTCGGCTTCGCGGCGCGGAAGCGCCCGGCCAGCAAGGCGTCAGACTGGTTCAGGGCGTAGATGCAGGTGTTCGTGTCCAGGAGGAAGCTCACTTGAGCTTCGCCCGCCGCTCGGAGGGCCCTCGCCTGATGTCAGCCAGGATCTGCTCGACGCCCCGGTCGTCCTCCCAGGTGCCGAGCACGGCGAAGAAAGACTCGGGTAGCTCGTCCTCGAGCTGCTTGCGCACGGCCTCGACCACGAAGCGGGAACGGCTCATGCCCGCTCGCCTGGCGGCCGCGTCCAACCTGCGGGAGAGCGCGTCATCGATGTAGATCGCGAGCTGAGCCACCGCGCAAATATATGCCCAAACATACTTGCATGCCCAGCCAGCGGGGGGCAGCGGCAGCACACGAGGAAAGCCCCGGGCCTGGTGCTGACCCGGGGCCTCCCGCCTCGCCGGCCGCGCCCCTTTCGTTACTCGAGCCGGGTCTTCATCAGCTTGGTGGAGATGCCGAGCCCCATCGCGGCCATCCCGTTCGGCGTCGGGAAGTAGCGCACCCGCTGACGGGTGGCGGTGATCACGATGTCTCCCGCCGGCAGCTCGGCGATGTCCCCTGCCGGCACCGAGAAGTCCCCGTCGTCGGTCGGCGAGCAGATGATCGCCGCCCGAAGCCGCCCGGTCGCGGGCGAGAGGGTGAGGAAGAGCGGAGAAGGCGACTTCGGAGCATCCCAG
The DNA here is from genome assembly GCA_016191815.1 of Myxococcales bacterium. Lineage (GTDB taxonomy): Bacteria > Myxococcota > Myxococcia > Myxococcales > Myxococcaceae > JACPVI01. Next base: position 69,459 of record JACPVI010000020.1, on the reverse strand, counting down.
CTCAGCGCCAACGACTGCGAGCTGACCGCCGGCCCCACCTTGAGCGCCGGGACCGCCGGCATCCGCACCGCTCGGCGAACCATGAACGACTCCAGGCCTCGCGGCGAGCCGGTCGTGGTCAGGTCGAAATCCCCGCCTGAGGCCGCCGCCAGCCGCGTCACCAGCCGGTCCTGCGCGTAAGGCGAGGGCTGCGCCGACTGCCGCTTGAGCGGCAAGGCCGCTGGCCCCTCGAGCAAGACCTGCGAGCCGACGTCCAGCCAGGACGGATCCTCCTCGGCCACGCCCTCGTCCCCCGGCGGCGGGAGCTTCACCACCTGGCACTCGTCGGTCGGAGGAGGAGTCCGGCAGTCGCCCGCCTCCCGCGGCGAGGTGAGGAAGACCCCGGAGGCGGCGGTGGACTCGAGCTCCCGCGTTCCGTCGTCCAGCTCGGTCTGGGCCACCGTGACTTCGCCGATGATGTCGGGCACCGGGACCGCGATGTCCGGCACAATCGTGCAAGGCGACGCCGAATCGCCGGTGAGCACCGGCTGGTGCTCGGCCCCGTACACCTTGCCCGCCACCCGCACCCGCGCCTCCACCCGGACCCGCGCGTTGCGGCGCAAGGGGAAGATGCGGTAGCGCCCGTCAGTGCCGGTGGAGGCCTCCGAGGTGCCCGCGTAGGAAAGCCCCACTCCGCGCACCAGCGCGCGCGGCACCGCGTTCCCCGCGCAGTCCACCACCCTGCCCTCGACGCAGGTCATGCTGCCGAGCTGGTCGCAGTTGCCCCACCACTGCTCGGTGACCGGCGTCTCGAACTCGAAGACCAGGCGGCTGGTGTCCACTCGCGCCGGCTTCACCCGGCCGCTGCCGGTCTCCACCCAGGTGCCCGCCTCCTCGTCGAACACCCACAGCGGCACGATGTCGCCGGCCTCGAGCGGCGTGTCGGCCCCGGTGTCGGCCGGAAGCAACATCTCCACCGTGGCGCTGTCGATGCGCACGTCCTTCCCCGCCTGCGTGGCCTCCACGTAGACCATCCCGAAGGAGGCCAACGGCCCCTCGTCTCCCTTGGCGTTGCGGCCGCGGGTGTCTCCCGGCGCGGCGAGGATTTCCTCTCCGGCAGGATCGAGGTGCGCGACGCGGACCTCCACCGTGCCCTCCACCGGCGTGCCGCCCGAAGTGCGGAAGGCGCGCGCGGGGATCTGCAAGCGAAGCTCTTCGTCGGTGAACGCCCCGCCCAGCTCGGCCTCGATGGGATGCGGAGGCCCCAAGGGCTTCAACCGCCCCTCGAGCGTGGCCACATCACCCTCCTCCAGCTCGAGGTAGCGGAGGGAGGGTGCATAGCCCTCCTTGCGGAGAAGCACGGTGACGCGAGAGCCGGTGAGGACCCCGCCGAGCTGGAAGAGGCCGTGCTCGTCGGTGACTGCGGTGGCGGTGGTGCCCTTGACCTGCACCGAGACTCCGGGCAGGGGGGCGCCGTCCGTCGCGGCGATGAATCCGGCGACCGCGGCTCCAGTGCGCTCCAGGGGGTCGGGTGTGGAGGGAGGGCTCCCGCAGGCGAGCGAGAGGAGTAGACACGTGGGCAAGAGGCAAGAACGGTTGGGCATGTGGAAGCTCCGGCGAAAGTCGCGCCGGGCCACTGCACCTCGCGTACCGCGGCGGATCGCCCGCGTCACCTCGGGGTGACGCCCTCGGGCCCCTTCCGTTTGCGCATCACGTCCGGCTGGTTGCGCAGAAAGCGCCGAGAGCGTCCGGTTTCCGGTCAGCAGCGACTTCTCCGGTGTCGCCCCCTCGTTCCACCGCAACCCCCCGGACAACCGCCGGCCGCCGAGGTTCGAGAACCTTCTCAAAGGGTGAGAACAGGGGATGAAGTCGTGTACGTCACCGTGCGGAGAGGCGATTCGCTCTGGGCGATCGCGAGCCGGGCGAAGGTTTCGCTCGCCGAGCTGATCAAGGCCAACCCGGGAATCAGGAATCCGCGTCTCATCTACTCGGGCCAGCGGGTCGCCCTGCCTGGGAGCGAGACGGGCTCGGTCGGTTCTCAATCGGCCGCGCCACCGAGCTCTGCGCGGCCGCGCCATGTGGTGGTGCAGCGCGGGGACAGCCTGTGGGTGATCGCCCAGCGGGCCGGCGTGCCACTGGCGGCACTGGTGCCCTCCTCCGGGCAGGCAAAGAAGGCGCCCGCGCCTGCCCCAGCTCCCAAGGAGACCGGCGGAGGCGCTTCGCCGCGCCCCGGGGGCGATGGGCGGCCTTGGGTCGCCGAGGCGTTGAGGAATCCGGTCGGCATCTTCAAGCAGCAGTACCGCAGCCGTTTCAACCCGACCGGTCCGCTCCGGAGCAGCAACTGCGGCCCGGCGAGCCTGGCGATGGCGGTGAAGGCCTTCGGGCTCGAGCCCAAGGGGCTCACGGTGGAGCAGAGCATCGACCGGACTCGCCGGCACATGACCGGCAACACCGACGACGGCGACGCGGTGAACGAGGGCGAGATCCTCCGCGGCGCGCTGCGCCTGGGGCTGAAGGCCAAGGGCATGAGCCGGGGCGGCCTCGACGCCCAGCTCGCCGCCGGGCGGATGGTGGTCCTCACCGGTCGGCCGGTGGGAGCCTATCGGACAGGCTTCCCTGGCTATCCGAGCTTCACCGGGTTCCACGCCATCCTGGTGGTGGGAAAGACGGCGAGCGGCTACGTGGTCAACGACCCGCTCTCCCGCCGGGGTCCGGTGAGGCTGTCACGGGAGCAGCTCGCCGCGTACTGGTCGCATGGCGGCGGCTCGGGCATCGCGGTGTGGCGCTAGCGGAGACTCACCCGCCCAGCTTCTTCCGCAAGAGCTCGTTCACCACCTGCGGGTTCGCCTTCCCCTTCATCGCCTTCATCACCTGCCCGACGAAGAAGCCGAAGACCTGCCTCTTGCCCGCCCGGTACTTCTCCGCCTCGGACGGGTTCTTCGCCAGGACCTCGTCCACCAGGGCCTCGATCGCCGACTGATCGCTCACCTGGGCCAGGCCCCGCTCGGCGATCACCGTCTGCGGGGCCGCGCCAGTGCGGAACATCTCGGCGAGGACCTCCTTGCCCGCGCCGGCGGAGATCTCCCCCCGGTCCACCGAGGAGAGCAGCGCCGCGAAATGGCCGGGTCCGATCTTCAGCGCCGCGATTGGCGTGGGCTGCTCCTTGAGCAGCCTCAAGAGCTCCCCCAAGAACCAGTTGGAGAGCTTCTTGTAGTCCCTGTAGCCGGCGGCCACCGCCTCGAAGTAGTCCGCCAGCGGCCGCTCGGAGGTGAGGAGCTTCGCGTCGTAGGCCGGGAGCCCGTACTGGGTCCGGAAACGCTCGAGCTTCGCGCGCGGCAATTCGGGCAGCGCCTTGGCCTGCGCCTCGACCAGCCCTTCGTCCAGCACCAGCGGCGGCAGGTCGGGCTCGGGGAAGTAGCGGTAGTCGTGCGCCTCTTCCTTCGAGCGCATCGACCTGGTCTCGCCCCGCTCCGCGTCGAACAATCGCGTCTCCTGCTCGACCTTCCCGCCCGACTCGAGCACCAAGACCTGCCTGGCGATCTCCAGCTCGATCGCCTTCTGCAAGAAGCGGTAGGAGTTCAGGTTCTTCAGCTCGGTCCGGGTGCCGAGCTGCGCCGACCCCTTGGGCATCACCGAGACGTTGGCGTCGCAGCGCAGCGAGCCCTCCTCGAGGTTGCCGTCGTTCACCCCGAGGTAGACCAAGAGGTCTCGCAGCGAGCGCATGTACTCGGCGGCCTCCTCGGGGCTCCTCAGGTCCGGCTCGCTGACGATCTCCAAGAGCGGCACTCCGGCCCGGTTCAAGTCCACCAGTGAGATTCCCCTGACCGGGTCGTGCACGCTCTTCCCGGCGTCCTCCTCCATGTGGACGCGGCGGATGCGGATGGCCCGCTCGCCGCCCTCACCGTCGATGAGCAGCCGCCCCTGCTCGCAGATCGGCTGGTCGTACTGGGTGATCTGGTAGCCCTTCGGCAGGTCCGGGTAGAAGTAGTTCTTCCGGGACCAGACGCTGCGCCTTTGGATTTCGCACCCGAGCGCGAGGCCGGTGAGCACCGCCATCTCCACCACCCGCCGGTTCAACACTGGTAAGACGCCGGGCAGCCCGAGGCAGACCGGGCAGGTGTGGTGGTTGGGCGGGGCACCGAACTCCGTCGAGCAGGAGCAGAAGATCTTCGACCGGGTGAGCAGCTGGGCGTGCACCTCGAGGCCGATCACCGGCTGGAAGTCGCTCGCGCTCACAGCGGCGGCCTCCGCTTGGCGAAGTCGTGCTCCCGCTCGAAGGCGCGCCCGACGCGGAGCACCCGGGCCTCGTCATACGGCCTGCCCAGCACCTGGAGCCCGATCGGCAGGCCCGAAGCGGTGAAGCCGCACGGCAGCGACATTCCCGGCAGGCCGGCCAGGTTGCACGGCAAGGTGAAGACGTCCATCAGGTACATCGCCAGCGGGTCATCCACCTTCTCCCCGAGCTTGAACGCCGCCACCGGCGAGGTGGGCGAGATGATCGCGTCGACCTGCTTGAAGGCCTGCTCGAAATCCCGGCGGATGAGCGTCCGCACCTTCTGGGCCTTGAGGTAGTACGCCTCGTAATAGCCGGCGGAGAGCGCGTAGGTGCCGAGCATGATCCGCCGCTTCACCTCGGGGCCGAAGCCACGCTCCCGGGTGAGCGCGTACAGCTCGCGGAGCCCCTTGGCGTCCGCCGCCCGAAGCCCGTAGCGGATGCCGTCGTAGCGGGCGAGGTTGGAGGAAGCCTCCGCCGGGGCGATGAGGTAGTAGGTCGCCAGCGCGTACCGGGTGTGCGGGAGCGAAGTGTCCACCACCTTCGCGCCGAGCCGGCGGAGCTCCTCCGCCGCCGCCCGCACCGCGCGCTCCACTTCCTGGTCCATCCCTTCCACGAAGTACTCGCGCGGGAGCCCCAGCGTCAGGCCCGCGACGCCGCCCTCCAAGCCGGCGAGGTAATCCGGCGAGGGGAGCTGCGCCGAAGTGGAGTCGAGCGGATCGTGCCGGGCGATGACCTGCAAGAGCGCCGCGGCGTCCGCCACCGTCCGGCAGAGCGGGCCGACCTGGTCCAAGGAGCTGGCGAAGGCGATCACTCCGTAGCGGGAGACCCGCCCGTAGGTCGGCTTGAGCCCCACCAGGTTGGTGAGCGCCGCCGGCTGGCGGATGGAGCCGCCGGTGTCGGTGCCGAGCGCGCCGAACACCTCGCCCGCGGCCACCGCCGCCGCCGAGCCGCCGGAGGAGCCCCCCGGCGTCCGCGAGAGATCGTACGGGTTGCGGGTGGGAAAAAAGCCGCTCGCCTCGGTGGACGAGCCCATGGCGAATTCGTCCTGGTTGAGCTTCCCCACGATGGGGAGCCCGGCCTCCTTGAGCAGCCGCACCACCGTCCCGTCGTAGGGAGCGACGAAACCCTCCAGGATGCGCGAGCCACAGGTGGTGGGCAGGCCCTCGGTGAGGAAGATGTCCTTGAGCCCCACCGGCACCCCGTCGAGCGGGCCGGCGGGCTTGCCGCCCTTCCGCCGCGCGTCGGAGGCCTCGGCCGCCGCCAGGGCGCCCTTCTCGTCCACGTGGAGGAAGGCCTTCACCTTCCCGTCCACCTCGGCGACGCGCCGGAGGCAAGCCCGGGTGGCCTCCACGCTGCTCACCTCGCCAGATGCGAGCTTCGAGGCCAGCTCGAGCATGCTGAGTTCGAAAAGCTGCATGGCTACTCGATGATCTTCGGCACCGAGAAGGCGGTGCCCACCTTCTCCGGAGCGTTGGCCAAGGCCTTCTCCACTTCCAGGCTCTGGCGGGAGAGGTCTTCGCGCCAGAGGAAGCCCGACAGGGTGGAGTGGCTGGTCGGCTCGACGGACTCGGTGTCCAGCTCCCGCAGCTTCTCCATCGCCTCCAGGATGGCGGAGAGCTGCTGCTGATAGCGCTGCTCCTCCTCGGGGCCGAGCTTTAGCCTGGCCAGGCCGGCGACGTGCCGGACCTGCTCGAGGGTGAGCCTCATTTCTTCCGGAAGATGCCGAGCACCGCCCGCATCACCCCGCCGCTCTGCTCCGGGCCGGCGGAGAGCAGCTGCTCCAGCTCGCCCGAGTCCAGCCAGATGCCCTTGCAGTTGAAGCAGGTGTCGATCTCCACCGGCCCCTTCTTCAGGGCTTGCAGGTCCATTCCGCACTTGGGGCACTTCATGAAGTGCAGCTTCTTGCGCTCCTCGCGCTCCCGGGCGGCCAGCTCGTCGGCCTGCTTGAGCGCCAGCTTGCGTTTCTTCTCGATCTCCTCGCGCGCGAAGTACTCGTCTTCCAGGCTGGAGGGCTTCTCGAACTCGGGCATCCCGCGTCTCCGTCGTTTGCTACTGCTTCAGCCTCTCGATGGCGTTCCTGGCGACCGGGGCTTCGGCGCCGTTGGGCAGCACGTCGAGGTACTTCTCGTAATAGCGGACGGCCTGCTCCTTCTTCCCCTGCGCCCGGTACGCCTCCGCCAGCCCCATCAGCGCCACGCCGTAGCGCGAGTTGGCCTTGAGGGCCTGCTGGAAGGCCGCCTCCGCCTGGAGCGTCTGGCCCATGTCCAAGAGGGCCATCCCCCTCCCCGCCATCGGCTCCGCCCGGTCCGGGGCGAGGTCCGCCGCCTTGCCGTAGGCCTCGAGGGCCGCCTCGGAACGCTCGCGCTCTCGCAGCCGGTCCGCCTGCGCCAGCCAGTAGTCGAAGTCGCGCACCGGCTCGGGCTTGGGCTTGACCCCGGCGTCGCTCGCCGCCGCCAGGACCGTCCCCGCGTCGGCGCCCGCATCCGCCGCTGCCAGCTTTGCCGCCCGCTCCGCCTCCTCCTTCTTCTTGCGCTCCTGCTCGGCGCGGGCCCGCTCTTCCTCCTGGGCGCGCTCCTCGGCCAGCCGCTCGGCTTCGAGCCTGGCCTTCTCGGCCTCGGCCGCCGCCTGCTGCTGGGGGAGGTAGTGAAAGTAGTACCAGTAACCGCCGCCGCCGCCGCCGGCCAGCAAGAGCAACAGGACGATCCACTTTCCCGCGCCGCCCTTCTTGCGGAAGGCGGCCTCGAGGTCGTCGTCCTCGGCGGCCATCGAGCGCGAGTGGACGAAGGCCGGCTCCCGCGAGTCCCGGTGAGGCCGCCCGATGGCCGAGGGGCCCGGTGCGGCGGGAGCCTGGGCCAAAGGTTGCTGGAGTACCACCACCGCCGGCTGCAAAAGCGGCATCGGGGCGGGAGTCGGCAAGGGCGCTTGAGGCGCGGGCGCCACCGGGACCGGAGCCACCGGGGCAAGCTGTGGAGCGGCCACCGCCGGGGTCAACTGCACCGGGGTGGGGGCGCGGTAGGCCTGGTTCTGGTAGGGAGGCGTCGGCTCCGGGGCGCCGGGAACCTTCGGCATCGGGTAGCCGCCGGCCGGGGTGACCAACGGGGCACCGTACCCGAGCATGGCCTGGTTCTGCAGCGCGGCGAGCTGCGAGGCCTTCTGCGCCTCGTCGACCACCTGGAAGAAGCTGGCCAGCTCGGCGATGTTCCCCAGCCGCTTCCAGCTCTCTCCAGTGAGGCTGATCTCGTCGTCGCGGCTCACCTTCCGCTCGACGATCCACTTCTGGAGGGTGGTCAGCTCCTTGAAGGTGAAGACGTTGCCGTTGGCCTGGCGCACCTTCCACTCGCGCTGGGGCGGAGGAGGCGGGGCCGCCGGCCTTCCCTGCTCGGACTCCGCCTCGCCGGGCTTGACCGGCACGGTGAAGACCAGGGCTTTCTTCTTCACCTTGAAGACGTGCCCGCAGGTGGTGCACTTGACCGTGACGCCCGCCTCGGTGATTCGCGCGTCGTCGAACTCGTACTCGGTCTTGCACCGCTCACAGCGGACATCCATGGAGCTGGTCTTCCCTCCTTGGGGGCTTTGAACCTATCCCTTCGACCGTCGAGCGTCGACCTTTACGCGCCGCCGACCTTTACGCGCCGCCGAAAACTTGCCGGACCTCACCCCCCTCCTACACTCGCAGCGGTCGGCGACTACAGGCTGCTACGGCCCTGCAAGCGGCCGAGCAGACGCGAGGTGCAGATGGCGGCCAGGCGTGCCAGGGCGGAGAAGTCGGTCCTCTCCAGGCAGCGGATTGCTGTCCGGAAGCGGGCCATCCAGGACCAGAAGCTGAAAGCCCCCGGGGTCGGCAGGCGGGCGATCGCGGCGGTTTTCCTCGCGGCGGCGTCGATTCTCTGCCTCTTGGCGGTCGGCACCTACGACGCCCAGGACCGGGTCGGCCCTGGCTTCCACAACGCGGTAGGCCCGGTAGGGCACGCGATGGCGGAGGCCCTGCGAGGGCTCTGGGGCGTGTGCGCGTACTTGTTGCCGGCGGCCGGCCTGTACGCCGCCTTGGCGGCCCTCTTGGGCTCGCGCGAGAGGAGGAGGTGGCCACAGCTCGCCTGCCTGGCGGTGCTGTCGGTGGGGGGCGCGGTCCTCGCCCAGTTGGTGATGGGCGGCGCGCCGGAGGCGAGCCATCCGCCGGGTGGAGCGATCGGCCGCTCGGTGGCCGAGGTGCTCTGCGGGCTGTTCTCCGTGGTGGGCACGGTGGTGGTGGTGAGCGCGCTGTGCGTGGCGGCGCTCATCGTGGGGACGCGGCTCGGCTTCCTCCGGGCCTGCGCAGTGCTGTGGCGGTGGACTGCCGCGGCCGCGCGAAGGTCGGGAGAGCTCTTGGCGGCGGCCTATGCGGCGCAGAGGGAGGCGCTGAGGGCGCGCCGCGAGGCGGCCCAGAAGGCCCGGGAGGAGGAGGCCGCTTTCCTGGCCTCCCTGGAGGCCGACGAGGAGAAGGTGCTCGAAGCCGAGAGGGAGGCCGCCGAGGCGGAGCAAGTCGCCGAGGAAGCCCACCGCCTGGCGCGCGCCGCGGAGGAGGCAAGGGCCCAGAGAAAGCGCGAGAAGGAGGAGGCGAGGATGAGCGAGCCGCCGCCTTCGCTCGGCCTCACCCTGCTCGGGCCGGGAGCCGATCCGGCCTGGGCCGCGTCCCTCGCTCCTCCGCCGAGGGCGGAGTCCCAGCCTCCCAAGAAGCGAAGGTCGCCAATCCTCGCGTTGTCGCCGGAGCCGGCAGCCGAGGCGCCGCCGCCCGGTCCGAAGCCCGCGCCCGCGCCGCCTTTGGCCGTGGAACCAGCCAAGCCGCTGCTCGAGCTGGCCTTGCCTCCGCCATCGCCGGCGCTGGCGACGCCAAGGGCGATCGCGGCTGCGGCGAGGACTCCGGTGATCGTCGAGCCGAAAGCGCCGCCCAAGCCCTCGCGGAAGAAGGAGCAAGAGCAGTTCGAGTTCGTGGGCGACCGAAAGAGCTTCACCCCGCCGCCGATCGAGGTACTGGAATTCGACCGCAAGGAGCGCTCGGCCCTGGACAAGGAGGCCTTCTTCAGCACCGCGGAGAGGCTAAGGGCCAAGCTGGCCGACTTCGGGATCGACGGGGAGGTAGTGGAGATCCGCCCGGGGCCGGTGGTGACGATGTACGAGTTCCTCCCCGGGCCGGGGATCAAGATCTCCAAGATCGCCTCTTTGGCCGACGATCTGGCGATGGCGATGGAGGCGATGCGGGTGCGCATCGTGGCGCCCATCCCGGGCAAGGGAGTGGTGGGCATCGAGGTGCCGAACCGCGACCGGGAGACGGTCTACCTCAAGGAGATCGCCGAGCAGGACGCCTTCCAGAAGTCGACCTCGCGGCTGACGATGTGCGTAGGCAAGGACATCGAAGGGATGCCCTACGTGCTCGACCTGGCCAAGGCCCCGCACCTGCTCATCGCCGGCACCACCGGCTCGGGGAAGTCGGTGGCGGTGAACTCGATGATCATGAGCATCCTCCTCAAGAGCACGCCCGAGGAGGTCCGCTTCATCATGGTGGACCCGAAGATGCTCGAGCTGTCGGTGTACGAGGGCATCCCGCATCTGTTGTTGCCGGTGGTGACCGACCCGAAGAAGGCGGCGCTGGCGCTGAGGTGGGCGGTGGAGGAGATGGAGCGGCGCTACCACCTGCTCTCCGAGGCCGGGGTCCGGCACATCGCCGGGTACAACAAGCAGGTCGAGCAGGGGTCGGAGGAGGCCGAGCCCAAGCCCAAGAAAGAGGCCGAGCCGGAGAAGAAACCCGCCGCTCCTGCCAAGCCAAAGAAGAAGCTGCTCATCGTGGACGTGGCGGAGGGCGAGAGCGAGGAGGAGGCCTTGGCGAGGGCCAACCAGGGTGGGCAGGTGGGTGTCCCTTCGCCGAATCGGCCGGAGGAGATTCGCGAGGCGGTGGAGGCGGTGGAGGCGGAGGTGGCGGCGGCCGAGGCGGAGGGGCAGATCCGGGTGGACGAGGCGACGCTCTCGGCGGAGTCCGCCGAAAGCGCCGAGGCGGGCGGTGGCAAGCCGGAGCGGAAGAAGCTGCCCTACATCGTGGTGATCATCGACGAGCTGGCAGATCTGATGATGGTGGCCTCGCGCGAGGTGGAGACGTACATCGCCCGGCTGGCGCAGATGGCGCGCGCCGCCGGCATTCACCTGATGCTGGCCACGCAGCGGCCCTCCACCGACGTGGTGACCGGGGTGATCAAGGCGAACTTCCCCACCCGGGTGAGTTTCATGCTCAGGGCCAAGCCGGACTCGATGACCATCCTCGGCACGGTGGGCGCGGAGGCGCTGCTCGGGATGGGGGACATGCTGATCATGCCGCCCAACTCCGCCCACTTGCAGCGGGTGCATGGGGCGTTCGTCTCCGAGACGGAGATCAAGCGCGCGGTGGACCACCTCAAGGCTCAGGGCAAGCCGGTCTACGACGAGTCAATCCTCAAGCCGCGCGACGAGGAGTTGGAGGGCGGCGGGGAGGACGACGAGCTGTCGGACGAGCTGTACGACCAGGCCCTGGCGGTGGTGGCGGAGATGCGGACGGTGTCCATCTCGATGCTCCAGCGGAAGATGCGCATCGGCTACAACCGCGCCGCGCGGATGATCGAGCGCATGGAGCGCGACGGGTTGGTGGGCCCGGCGGACGGCGCCAAGCCCAGAGAGGTGCTGATCCGCCCGGTGGGGGAGATGCCCGGCGCCGGGGCGATGTAGTCTTCCCGCGCCGAGCGGGCCTCAGCCTCTATCAGCCCTCTGCTTGGCTCTCTCCATCCGCTCCCGCGCCTGCCAGAGATCGTAGGCCGCTTGCAGGTTCATCCAGAACTCCGGGCTCGCCTCGAAGATGCGCGCCAACAGCAGCGCGGTCTCGGCGGTGATGGCCCGCTTCCCGTTGACCAGGAGGTTCACTCGCTGGACCGGAACCCCCATCTTCTGCGCGAGCTCGGTCTGAGTCATCCCGAGCGGCGCGAGGAACTCCTCCGCCAGCACCTCGCCCGGAGGAGTAGGAGTCCTGTTCTTCGGCAGCATGCGCGGTTGCTCCTCAGTGATAGTCGGTTATCTGGACGTTGAGCGTTTCGCCGTTCTCGAACTCGAAAACGACGCGGTACTGGTCGTTCACGCGAATGCTGTACTTCCCCGCGAGCCGACCCTTGAGCTTCTCCAGCCGGTTTCCTGGAGCAGCCGCGATGTCCTTGAGGCTCGTTGCGGCATTCAACATGTCGAGCTTTCTCCTCGCCACTGGCCAAAGGACTTTGGGGAGGGTTCGAGCAAGCCTCGAATCGACGCCGTCAAAGATGTCCTTGGTAGCTTCATCCGCGAAGCTCCTGATCACGCCACGATATTAACGCTTTAACGCCAAACGTTCAAAAGCCATCCTCTTCCGGCTGCTTGGGCTAGCGTTGCCCCATTCGCAATGACCCCGGACCCCTACCTCCCGCGGCCGCCCCTCAACCCGCCAGGCCAGACGCCGCCTAGGCGCTCGAGCGCCAGGATGTGGCTCTTGGCGATCGCCTTGCTGATCGCCCTCCCCATCGGCGGCCTGGTGGCGCTGTTCGGGGTGGGGCTCATCCTCTCCAAGGTGGTGGAGGAGCTGCCGGTCACCGAGGAGGAGCGCGCGATCGTGCTCACCGCAGAGGAGCTGGCCGAGCTGGGCGCCGGCCTCGAGCCCCAGCCGCACCTCGGGAAGCTCACCAAGGGGAAGCTGCGCGACGGCAGCTACGAGGTCCGCTACGAGTACGACGCCAGCGACTCCGGCGGGCTGTTCCTCGACTCGTCGGTCTCGGTGGACGACGACCTCGACAGCACCATCGGGGCGTATGCAGGGATGGACGTCGCCGGGAGGGCCGGCTTCGCCCTGATGCTCGGCGGCGAGGGCAAGACGGTGAGGCGGGACGACCTCATCCGCTGGGGCGAGCAGTCCCGCCACGAGCTTCTGCAAGACAACCAGGGCCAGCCGGCCGGCAACTTCTTCATCGCCCGCCAGGGGACGAAGATTTTCAACGTCTCGTTCGTGGGGGTGGGCTTCGACGACCGCGAGAGCATCGAGGCGCTCTTGCTCCCCAAGCTCGAGCGGCTCGAGGGCTACCGCCCGTAAGGCCATGCCCGAGCGATTCGCCCTCTTCGCCACCGCGAGCCGCGGCACCGAGGACCTGCTGGCCCAGGAGCTGGAAGGCCTGGGCGCGCGCAAGGTCCGGCAGGATCGCGGGGGGGTGCGCTTCTCGGCCAACCTGCGCGAGGCGCTGAGGGTCTGCCTGTGGACGCGGATCGCGATGCGGGTGCTCTACCCGCTAGCGGAGGCGGAAGCGAAAGGCGCCGAGGGTCTCTACCGCGCCGCGGCGGCGGTGCCGTGGGAAGAGCACCTGGACACCCGCTCCACCTTCTCGGTGGAGGCGACGCTCCGCGGCGCGGAGCACACCCACTCTGGCTTCGTCGCCCTCAAGGTGAAGGACGCCATCGCCGACCGGCTGCGCGACAAGCTGGGCGCCCGGCCCGACGTGGATACGCGCCACCCCAAGGTGCGGGTGGTGGCGCACCTCGCACAGACGCGGCTGGCGCTCTCGCTGGATCTCTGCGGCGAGCCACTGCACCGCCGCGGCTACCGGGTCCGCCAGACCGAGGCGCCGCTCAAGGAGACCCTGGCCGCCGCGATCCTCGCCGCCGCCGGCTACCAGGGCGAGGAGCCGCTGGCCGACCCGATGTGCGGCTCGGGCACGCTCTGCATCGAGGCCGGCCTCATCGCCACGCGCCGGGCGCCGTCACTGTCCCGCCCGCTCTCGGTGGAGAAGTGGCCTCACCTCGGAGAGATAGCGCGGCGGCACCTGTCGGAGCTGCGCGAGGAAGCGCGGCAAGCCATCCGCGCGGCGCCGTTTCCCATCTGCGGCTTCGACCGGAGCCCCGAGGCGCTGGAGGCGGCCCGCCATAACGCCAGGGCGGCGAAGCTCGAGAAGGAGATAAGCCTCGAGGCGGGGGACGCGACCATTCTCTCTCCGCCTCCGGGCCCGCCGGGGCTCATCGCCACCAACCCTCCATATGGCGCCCGGCTCGGGGGGGAGGGCCAGAAGGGGATGAAGGCCTTCTACTTCAAGCTGGGCGAGAGCCTCTCGCGCTGGGAGGGCTGGCGAATGGCGATCCTCTCGGGGAATCCGGCCTTCGAGAGCGCCTTCCACGCGCGCCCGAAGGAGCGGCGGAGGCTGTGGAACGGGCCGATCGAGTGCCGCCTGTTGCTCTACCCGTCGCGCGGGGGCGCCTCTCGACTCGGCGCGCCTTGAATTTCTCCTTCCCGCTTCCATAGCCTGGGCGTTCGAGCGCTGGAATGGGGCCAAGGTCCAACGTGCTGCGAGTCGTCTCCGAGAACGAGCGGGTCACCTCGCCCGGCAGTGACGAGCTGATCGGCAGGACGCTCGACGGGAGGTTCCGCATCGTCGAGCCGATCGGCGCGGGCGCGATGGGGCGGGTGTACCGGGCGGTGCAGGCCCCCTTCGATCGGCCGGTGGCGCTCAAGGTGCTGGACAAGTCGGCGGCTCTGGCGAGCGACCCGGCCTTCCGCAAGCGATTCTTGCTCGAGGCGGCGCTGACCTCGAAGCTCCGGCACCCCAACACGGTCACGGTCATCGACTATGGCTGCACCCGCGAGGGCGTCTACTACCTGGCGATGGAGTACCTCTCGGGCGAGACCCTGGAGGAGCTGCTCGACCGGGTGGAGGCGCTCCCTTGGGAGCGGGCGCTGTTCATCGCGGCGCAGATCTGCCGTTCGCTCCGCGAGGCGCACAACCTGGGGCTGGTGCACCGGGACCTCAAGCCGGCGAACGTGATGCTGCTCAGCTCGGACTCGGACACCGATCAGGTGAAGGTGCTGGACTTCGGGTTGGTGAAGTCGTTCATCCCTGGGGGGCAAAGCGTGCCGGTGCAGGCGATCACCCAGCAGGGGGTCTTCCTGGGCTCGCCCCACTACGTCGCGCCCGAGCAGGCGGAGCACAACCAGGCGGATCCGCGCAGCGACATCTACTCGCTCGGGGTGCTCCTGTACGAGTCTCTGACCGGCAAGCCCCCCTTCACGGGCAAGAGCGTGCTGGAGGTGGTGAGCCGGCACCTGTCGGAGCGACCTCCGCCGATGGCGCCGCCGAGGCCGGAGCTTGCCATCCCGCCGCCGGTGCACGCGCTGGTCGCGCGCTGCCTGGAGAAGGATCCCGACCGCCGTTTCCAGTCGATGGACGAGGTGCTGGAGGCGCTGCAGCGGGCGGGGGCGCCGGAGCGTCGCCGGCCGCGGCGGAGGAGGCGCTGGGCGGTGCCGCTGATGCTCGCCGCCTCGGCGGCGCTCGGGGGCGGAGGAGTCCTCGCCGCCCAGTGGATGACGGCTCCCTCCGCGCTCGCCGAGCTGGTGAGTCGGGTGAACCTGGGAGCGGCGCTTTTGGCGAAGCCTGTAGTCCGGCAGCTGCCGGAGCCGGAGCCGGAGCGGAAAGTGGCCTTCACCTCGCCGGCGACGGTTCGCTTCCGGATCGACAGCCTGCCGCAGGGCGCCAGAGTCGCCGTGGCGGGGAAGGTGATCGGCACCACGCCGGTGGAGCTGGACCTCCCGTCAGGGCCGGATGGTCGGGCCTCGGCGTCGCTGGCGCTGAGCTTGCAGGGGCACCATCCGCTCTCCTTCACGGCGAGCGCTCCGGGGCCGAGAGTGGAGTTGTTGCAAAAGCTCCAAGCGATCAAGCCGGAGCCGAAGCGGCGGGTCCGTCCCACCAAGGCGAAGAGCCCGGCGCAGGGAGCCTCCGCGGCGCGGCTGGACGACGAGGAGCCGGAGGCCGCTGAGGAAGACTCGACGCCGGCCGAGAGCAGCTCGGAGCTGAAGCGGCCGGAACCGTAGAGCTGCAGTCGAGCGTCGAGAGTCGAGGGTTGAGTGCGCCCGTCGAGTGGCGTCGAGTGCTCGACGGTCTTCCGGTCGACGGAGAAGCGTCCTGGGCGCTGGACGGTCGCTCGACGAGGCGCTCGACACTCGACGCTCGACCCACGACTCTCTACAGCCTTCGCTCACTCCTCCTCACCAGCCGCGCGATGTTTCCCCGGTGGGTGAAGAGCATCAGCCCGTAGAGGACCGCGGCGAGCACCGCGTACTCGAGCGGCCGGCGCAAGAGGAAGGCGGCGGCGACGGTGGCCGCCCCTCCGGCCAAAGAGCCGATCGAGCTGACCCTGAGCGCGAGCACCAGCGCCCCGTAGACGAGCCCTCCGGCCAGCGCCGCGGCGGGCGCCAACACCAGTAGCACCCCGAACGCGGTGGCCACGCCTTTGCCTCCCTTGAGCCTTAACCACACCGGGAAGACGTGCCCCACAAACGCGGCCAGCCCCACCGCCGCGTGGAGCCGCAAGGCTTCGGGCAAAAGCTGCATCGCCAGCAGCACCGGTAAGGCCCCCTTGGCGGCGTCGAGCAAGAGCACCACCACTCCCAGCTTCTTCCCCGCCACGCGGGCCACGTTGGTGGCGCCGATGTTCCCGCTCCCCTCGGACCGGACGTCCTTTCCTTTCACCCACCGGGTGAGCAGCACCCCGAAGGGCACCGAGCCCGCGAGGTAGCCAAGCGCCACCAGCGCTACCGGGTACACGCCGCCCTCACGAGAGGCCCGAAAAGCGCGTGCGTAAGAGCACGAAGGCGTAGTTCAGCGCCAGCGCCACTCCGAGACCGATTCGCACCCGCCGCGCCTGGCGGGGCTCGAGCGACAGCTCCGGAACCGGAAGCCTGAAGGCCAGGTGCAACAGCGCCAAGAGCGAAATGCCGAATAGCGCCGCCGCACAGAGCGCCCCGAGCGGATTGGCATCCAGCGCCCCGAGCACTTCCCCGCGCGCGAGCCGCTGGAAGGCCCGGGTCAGCCCGCAACCCAGACACGGCCAGCCGGTGGCCTTCCTCAGCGCGCAACCCCAGAAAGGAATCCGGTCCACCGGCACGAATCGGGCGACCAGGAAGGCCACCGCTCCGGTCACGCCCAGCGCGTCGAGGAAGCCGAAGCTGCGGTTGGGGGCGGGCCAGCGGAGGCGCACGCGCAGGACTCTACACAGAAGCGTCCCCTCAATGCCGGGCTGCGGCAAACCCCGCGAACACTCCGATTCCGCAGGCACAGCAGCAGACGAGCAGCGGGAAGAAGAGCACCGCTCCGATGGCTCTCCCCACCGTCGTCTCCTGCGCCTTCATGATGCCCCAGGCCTGGAGGATGAGGATGTAGATGAACATCAGCCCGCCCACGAACGGAATCCACGCGAGCACTGCCGGAGCCGCCGCGTACGCCGCCACCCGGGCGGTAGCGCCGAAGCCGTTCTTCGCCGCGCCGAAGATGAGCGCCCCCAGGTGCAAGAGCGCAGCTCCGATGATGTAGCTCAGCGGGTAGAGCACCACCGAGCCAATCAGGATGCCGACCATCAGGGCCATGTAGTTGTCCAGCAGCGCCCGGAGCGGCCCCTCGATCTCCGAGGGGAGGTCGCGCGCCTGCCGGAGCGCCTGTTCCAGCTGCTCCTTTCCCCCGCCCACGTTGATGATGCCCATGAGGAACTGCATCACCGCGCCCAAGGAAGAGAGGATCCACGCGTAGAGAAACGCCTCGCCCACCGACCCATCCGGCTTGAGCGCCACCCAGAACTTCTCCGGCGTGAGGATGGTCTTCTTCCAGGTCTGCCAGAGCGCCTGGACCAGGCCCAGCTCCGCCCTCCGCTCCCAGGGAGTGGGCTCGCGCTCCCCTCCAGCCAGCGCCCGGCACTTGGGGCAAAGCTGGCTCTGCCGGCCCAGGCTGCACTCCTCGCACATGAAGCTGCCGCAGCGCGCGCACGGCCCGGTGGAGGCCCGGTCCGGGTGGAGCGCACACGCCGGTCCAGCCGCCGGCGCCCCCGCCGGGGCCGGCACATTCACTTGCTGGCCACAGCTTGGGTTTGGGCAGAACTGGATTCCGTGGCTCCCGGTCTCGAAGACATGGGAGCAGTAAGGGCAACGGGCCTGCATCGAATCCCCTCCGGACCCGCCACTCTAGCCCGGTCAGGTCGCGGGGGCCGGCTTGATCGCGCAAGGGCTTTTGGGTAGAGCCGCGCCATGCGAAAGCTCATCCCGGTGGCGCTCCTCCTCTTGGCCCTTCCCGCCAGCGCCGAAGAGGTGGTGAAGCGCGGCGAGAAGCTGAAAGGCGCTCCCGCGGTCACCCTGGCCGAAGTCCTCAAGGCGCCGCAGAAGCACGAGGGGAAGACCCTCTGCCTCGAAGGCAAGGTGCGGAAGAACTGCGAGCGGAAGGGCTGCTGGATGGAGCTGGCCGACTCGGAGAAGGGCCCCGGCGTGCGCGTCACTTTCAAGGACTATGGCTTCTTCGTCCCCCTCGACTCGGCGGGCAAGCTGGCCAAGGTGGAGGGCGAGGTGAAAGTGAGGGAGCTGTCCGAAGAGGACGCCAAGCACTACGAGTCCGAAGGTGCCTTCATCGCCCGCAGCCCGGACGGCAAGGCGCGCGAGGTGCAGCTGGTGGCCACCGGCGTGGAGTTGCGCGCGGCGAAGAAGTAAGCGCCGATGCCCCGCAGCTACAGCATGCGCGGGGTGATGCCCGCCGCGGCGCGGGCAGTGTCCCTGGCGAGAGCTCACCTGCTCCACACCGAGCCGGGCGGCCGGATCCACGACGTGCAGGAGGACCCCCGCTTCCAGCACCGCGGGGTGGATCTCCTCTGGGAGCGCTCCTCCGGCGCGGTGGTGGGGGTGGAGGTGAAGGGAGATCGGCAGGGCCGGAGGGGCAACTACTTCCTCGAGCTGATCTCCAACCTCGAGAAGGACACCCCCGGCTGCTTCCTCTACAGCGTGGCCGACCTCCTCCTCTACGTCTTCCTCGAGCGCAGAGAGGTGCACGAATTGCCGCTCGCGAAGCTCAGGGAGTGGTTTCTCCAGAGGGCCAAGCAATTCCCCTTGAAGGCCACCCGGACCCGGACCGGGAAGAGCTGCTACACCACCGTGGGAGCGGTGGTGCCGGTGAGGAAAGTGCTCGCCGAGGTGCCCGGAGCCATCCGCCACCGCCCGGCGCACTCGCTGCCCGCTCAGGAGACAGGGCTCTCCACGGTGGGCCAGGAGGTGGGCGTCCGCCGGCCGTCCTCCACGCGGCGAGCCAGGTAGGGCCGCACTCCCCGCTCCTCGAAGGCTCTCCTCCAGGCCGAGTGGGAGCCGCCCGCGCGGTAGGCATCGTACGCTGCCAGTCCCGCGTCCGGTCCGCACTGGGCCAGCATGTACTCCACGAAGGCCCAGCGGGCGCTGGTGGGGCGCACCTCGGCCTTTCCCCGCAAGCCCCGCCGGAGCCTTAAGAGCCGCTCCTCCACCACCTCCACGCCGGCGAAGGGCGCGCCGTCGAGCGGGGTTTGGCGCTTGGCCACGAAGGGAGCCACTCCCAGGGACAGCGGCAGGATTTGGGACAGCTCCGCCGAAAGTCGCGAAAGCTCGTCGATATCTTCCTCGCTCTCGTGGGGGAGGCCGACCATGCAGTACAGCTTCAGCCGCTCCATTCGCGCCTCTCGTCCGAGCTTCGCCGCGGCGAGGAGCTGCTCCTCGGTGTGTCGCCGGTCGATGAGGTCGCGGAGCCTCTGGGAGGCGCCGTCCGCCGCCACGGTGAGCACGCGGGCTCCGCCCGCCCGGAGCGCCTTTGTCAGCCTCGCGCTCAGCCGGTCCGCCCGGAGCGAGGAGATTCCCACCTGCCGGCCGGAGGCCACCAGCGCCTCTATCAGCTCAGCGATGCGCGGGTGGTCGGTCACCGCCGCGCCCACCAGACCCACCTTTCGCGCCGCCGCGGGCACCAGCTCCAGCACCTGCTCGAGGGGGAGCGCGCGCATCCCGCCGTTGGTGCTCCGCCGCATCACGCAGTAGTGGCAGCCCCTCGAGCAGCCGCGCTCCGGCTCGATGAGGAACATCGAGCGCAGCTCGGTGTCGGGGGTGATTACTTGCGAGCGGGCCGGGAGCGCCGAATCCGGAGCCTTGGCCACGAAGTGCCGGGTGCCCTCGGGTGAGCGATGGGGCACCCTGAAGCCGGGCGTCACCGCCAGCTTGGTCAGGAGCTCCTCGCGGCTCGTGGCCTGCTCCACCGCATCGAGGAGGTCTCCGATCAGCACCTCCGCCTCCCCTTGCACCAGCACGTCGATGAACGGCTCGAGCGGATCCGGATTGGAGAAGGTGAGCGGGCCGCCCACCACCACCAGCGGGTGGGACTCGTTGCGCTGCGAGGCGAGGACGGGGAGTCCCGCCAGCTCCAGCATGGCGAAAAGGCCCGGCAGCTCCAGCTCGTACGCCACCGAGAAGGCAACCAGCGGGAAGGCGGTCAGCGGGGACTGGGACTCGAGGGCCAGGAGCGGCGTGCGGCTCTTTCGGTGCTCCTCCAGCTCCTCCGGGAGGAAGCAGCGCTCGGCGCTCCAGCCTTCCTTGAGGTTGATCTCCCGGTAGATGGTCTGGAAGCCGAGCGAGCTCATGCCCACGAAGTAGGGGCTCGGGTAGCAGAGCGCGACCCTTCGGGGCGCCTCCTTGCGGAGGGCGCCCTCCTCGCGGGAGAGCTGCCGGCGGGCCCGCTCGAAGAGCTCGTTCCTTCCGGCCATCGGCGCTCCCAATAACAGACGAGGGCGCCGAATACGAAGAGGCCCCGGCTCCCGGAAGGAGCCGAGGCCTCGAGTGAAGGCTCTGCTGGCAGGCTACTTCTTGAGCAGCGAGGGAGGCTCCTGCTTGAGGACACAGAGCATGAGGTCCTTGTCGCAGGTCACGTCAAAGTCGGAGTTGAGGCAGAAGCCGGAATTGGGATCGCAAGCCGACCGCTGACCGGCGTCCGGGTTGGGATGGCAGAGGGACTCGTCGGGAACCGGGTTGCCGTCCGCGTCCTCTCCGGCGCAGGCGACCGGCGGCCACACGCCCCAGGCCTTGTACTCGGCGGTGCAGGTGTCCTCGGTGTAGGTGAGGTCGCTGGCGAACTGGGTGCCGGGAGCGAGCGCGGTGGCGTACACCTTGAAGTTCTTCCACTGGTACTTGATGGACAGCGCCGGGGCGCCTGGATCCAGGTCAGCGCCTCCGTCGGGGTTCGGCGTCGCTGGGATTTCCTCGAAGGCCTGCTCCGCTGCGGAGACGCCGGTGATGGGGCAGAAGTTGTCCCCGCCGGGCTCCAGGCCGATCTTCCCCAGGGCGTTGATCTTCTTGCCGTCGGGGTCGGCCGGGTCTACCCGCCCCACGTCGGCCCAGAGCGAGCCGAGGGTGTTGACGCGGATGGCCACCTTCCCGTCCGCGGCGCCGGGCACCACGTACTTCTCCAGCCCGACCAGATCGCCGGGGATCTGCGAGCAGGGGCCGGTCCCCGTCACCTTGGTGAACTTCACCGCGTAGGGACCGTGTCCCACCGGACAGCCGGGCGAGGGCTGTGGGACGTTGCACGCGCCCACGTAGGCCGCCACTCCGATGAGGCCAGCGACGATTCCGATGATTCGTAGCTTCATGGTTTGCCCCGTGCCTTTCCTTAGAACGTCACCTTGGCCCCGAAGCGCACGCTCCGGGGGGCCTGGTAGGCGGACACGTTCTTGAAATTGGGGTTGATTTCCGAGATCTCGAACGGTGAGCCGTCGGTGTGCACCAGCGGCGTGGCGCACTTGGCGTCCGAGCCGGCGATGCAGGCCGCCTCCTGCGGCGTCTTGCTTGGGTCCTTGTTCACGAAGGGTTGCAAATCGGAGTTGGTGAACCGCTGGTCGCGCCCGGCCACCCCGGCGAAGTTGAACAGGTTGAACACGTCCACCGAGACGGTGACCGCGTTCTCCTTGGTGATCTTGTAGGTGAAGCCGAGGTGGCTATCCACGTCGTGCCGCCAGGGGAGCCGCCCGCCTGAGCCGCGGGGGAACACGAACACCTCGTCCGTCCCGTAGATGGGGTGGGAGGCGTAGTAGTTGAGCGGCGTGCCCGAACGGCCCCGGTAGGAAAGGCCGAGGTTGAAGGCCATCGAGCCGGAGAGGACGAACTCCTTCGCGCCGTAGACCTTGATCTGGTGGGTGCGATCGCCCGGCAGCGGCCCGAGCCGGTTGTCGAGCAGCGAGATGAGGTCGAAGTCGGAGTTGATGTTCGGGTCGAGCTGCCCGGTCTCCGGCCGGAACAGGCCCGCGTAGTTGCCGGTCAGGGTCGACCAGGTATAGCTGGCCTGGGCCAGCCAGTTGTCGCTGAAGGCCTTGGTGAAGAAGAGCGTCACCGCGTCGTAGTCGCGCACCGCCTTGGGGAAGTCGGAGGCAATGCCGGACCCCGGGTTCCCGATGAAGTAGGTGTTAGCCTCGTCGCGGCTCATGTCCTCGATCACGTTCACCATGTAGCGCTTGGTGTAGGTAATGCCCGCGCTCCCGTCGGGGACGACCTCGTACTCGCCGCCGACCACGATCTCATCGGAGCTTTGGGGTTGGAGGTTGGGATCCACCGGGGTCCGGTCGCCGCCACCGGTGACGAAGAGCAGCTGACTCGGGTCCGTCGACCCGCCCAGCGTGGCGTAGTTGTTGGGATCGAGGCACTCGTTCTTGGTCTGCGGCGCTTCGCCGGTCGTGCGGTCGTAGCCCTTGAGCGGGTCGCAGCCCTTCCTCGACGCGGTCGCGCTGCGGAAGCGGATCCGCATGAACTGCCGCTCGTCGCCGAAGGAGCGGTCGCCGACGTCCAGCGGCACGCCCTCGAAGAAGCGGGCGTAGTTGCCGAAGATCTTCGACCGGCCCTGCTGGGTGAAGTCGTAGACGAAGCCCACGCGCGGGGAGACCTGGCCATTGAGCGCCATGCCCACTCCGCCGTTGTTGCCGTAGATGGTCTGCTGGTCGTAGCGGACGCCGAAGTTCAAGGCGAACAGGTCGAGCACCTTCCAGCTGTCCTGGATGAAGCCGCCGCCGGTCACCGAGGTCGACCGGGCTGTGGCGAGCAGTTGCTGGGTGGTCACGTCCGGCTCGGTGACGTAGCCGTACTGCCGGATGTCTGCGAAGTTGGTGCCGCTGGTCGACTCGCGGAGCAGATAGCCGCCCGAGTAGCCCTTGTCGTGCTTGTAGGACATGGTCTCGAAGTCCAGGCCGGCCTTGACCTCGTGGTGCCCCACCGCGCTGAAGAGGTAGGTGCCGACAATCTTGCCCTGGTAGCGGTCCAGCGCGGCCTCATCAAGGTAGCTCGGCCCGCCGATGCGGTAGTTGGTCACCGGGCAGTACTTCGCGCCCCGCACCGCGGTGGACGCGGCGGTGGCGGCGTCCTCGCAGAGGGAGCCCGCCGGCAAGTCCTCGAACTCGGCGATGGAGTGGGCCTGGGTTCGCCGGTAGATGACCCCCGGGTTCCCAGCCAAGCCTTGGGTGCCGCCCACCCGCGAGCCGTCCATTGGAGCGACCCCGGAGTCCTGGTGGTGCCAACCCAAGGCGATGTCGAGCAAGGCGTGCTTGTCCATGAACGAGGAAGACCACTTGAGGGAGACGTCGTTGGCGTTGGCGGTGTAGCGGTGGGCCAGCGCGGCGATGTGGCCGACGATGTTGCCGACCTCCACCGAGCCGTCCTGGGGATCGATGCCGAAGCGGTTCTGCCCGCCCGAGGTGGTCGGAGTGCCGTAGACCGACAGGGTGAGGTTGTGGTCCGCCGAGAGCAGGTAGGTGAGCTTCCCGATGTACTGGAAGCTGCGCATGTCGGCGAAGTACGACTGCTCGGTGCCGGTGATGGGATCGGTGAGGGTGAAGCCGGTCTCGTCCTTGACCGACTGGATTCCCTGCGACCGGATTTCTTGCGGGGTGTAGTTCGTCCCATCGGGCCTGGTGGGGTAGCGAATCTGGTTCAAGCTCCGCAAGAGCCGATAGCGGGTGAACGAGGGGGCGAAGCCGGCGTAGAACCACAGCTTGTCCTTGAGGACCGGCCCGCCCATCTCGGCACCGAAGTCGCCCTGGTTCCACAGGGTGGTCTTGGTGGCGATGACGGTGCCCTCGCGCTTGATGTCAGGGGTCTCCCCCTCGAGCGCGCCGGGAGTGATGTTGCCGAACACCGAGCCGTGGAACTCGTTGGAGCCGCTCTTGGTGACCACGTTCATGATGCCGCCGGTGGCGCGGCCATACTCGGGCATGAAGGCGCCGGAGATGACGTTCACCTCTTGGATGAAGTCCACCGTGAGCGGAGTGCCGAGCAGGCCGTAGGCCGGGTCGTTCACCGACAGCCCGTCCACCACGAAGTTGTTCTCCGGCGAGGTGGTGCCGTTCAACGACACCCCGTAGAGGTCGGCGTTGGCGCCGGGGGCGATGTCGGCCAACGACTCGAAGGAGCGCGAGGCCGAGTTCTTCCCGCCCGGCCTGGCCACCGCGATGTTGCGGATGAACTCCGAGCCCACGCTGACCCCGGTCGAGGTGGAGCCGATGTCGATGGTGGGCGCGCGGCCGACCACGACCACCTCCTCGCCCTTGAGCGCCTCGGGCAACAGCTCCACGTTGACGCGGATGGTGCGGTCGATCCGGACGTTGATGTCGCCGCGGGAGAAGGGCTTGTAGGCTTCCTTCTCCAGCCGGATGGTGTACGCGCCCGGCGGCAGGTTGGGGATGCGGTAGAGGCCGGTGTCGTCGGTCACCACCACCTGCTCGCCTTGCAGCGAGGGAGAGGTCGCGGTGACGACCACGTCGCCGACCGGCTGCTTGGTGGCAGCGTCATTGACGGTGCCGGTGAGCACCGCCGTGCCCTGCGCGAGCGCGGCAGAGCCGAAGAGCGAGCCGGCGAGCAACGATGCTCGCACGATTCGCGCTACACCACGATTGCGATTGATGCGCACGGAGAACCCCCTCCAAGCGGTAGGCTACGAAGACTGGCGGCGCAACATACTCGGGGACTTCCGCGTGTCAACAGGAGTTTGACGCGGACTTTGCACTTCGCCGGCCGCGACCGGCCGGGTATATGTTGAGGGAACGGCGGGGGGGGCGGCGGGTGTCAACAGTCGGCGGAGCTTGAGCGGCATGTTCGACTCGGTCCTCGATCGCGGGCAGACCCCCAAGAGCCGGCTTGGCACCGGGACCCTCATCTCGGTGGGGGCGCACCTGTTGCTATTCGCGGCCGCGCTGTGGATTTCCTCCAGCCCTCAATCGGCGCAGAAGAACGACGCGATGGTCACCTTCTTCGCGGCCCCACCTCCTCCGCCCCCGCCGCCTCCGCCGAAGGGCGGGTCGAAGCCCAAGGTGGAGAAGAAGGCGGAGAAGAAAGTCATCCCCAAGCCGGAGACCATCGTCCAGCCCAAGGAGATTCCCACCGAGAAGCCCCCCGAGGCGGACCCAGAGCCCGAGGCGGAGGAGGAGACCGAGGAAGATGTGGAAGGGGGCGTGGAAGGCGGAGTGGAGGGAGGAGTGGTCGGCGGAGTGGTGGGCGGCACCCTGGGCGGCCAGCTCGGAGGGCAGCTCGGCTCCGAGGTGCTGCCGTTCGGCGAGGGAATGACGCGGCCGGAGCGGGTTTCGGGGGAGCCTCCTCGGTACACGCACGAAGCGCTGGCGGCGAGGATCCAGGGAGTGATGCTGGTGAAGTGCGTGATCACCGTGGAGGGGACGCTCCAGAACTGCCGCATCGTCAAGCCGCTGCCGCACATGGAGAAGGCGGTGCTCGAGGCCCTGTCGAACTGGAAGTACACCCCGGTGAAGTATCAGGGGCGGCCAGTCTCGGTGGACTACACCATCACCATCAGGCTGGTCCTTCCAAACCGCTAGCGGTATGACGAGCCAAAGCGCCGGCGCGCGGCACGATTACCGGGCGACAGAGGAGCCATGCAATTCACGCTGACTGATCTTTGGGGACACATGGGGTTATTCGCCCGGGGAATCGTGGTCGTCCTCGGGGTGATGTCGGTGGCCTCGCTGATTGTGATGGCGGAGCGGTTGGTGGTGTTCAACCGGTCCAGCGGCGAGTCCAGGAGCTTCGCCGCGAAGATGGCGGCGATGCTCGCCAAGGGAGACCTCGCGAGCGCCTCGGGGTCCAACCTGGGGCAGAAGGTCGGCCACCTGGGCCGGGTGATCGGCTCCGGGCTCACCGCCTGGAGGGTCTCGCCCCGGAGCGAGCGGGAGGTGGCGGTAGAATCGGTGGCGCGGGCCCTCGAACGACAGGCCCAGCGCGAGGTGCAGAGCCTCAAGCGGGGCCTCTCGGTGCTGGCCACCATCGGCTCCACCTCGCCCTTCGTGGGGCTGCTCGGGACGGTGATGGGCATCGTGACCGCCTTCCAGCAGATGGCGAAGGCCGGCTCGGGAGGCCTGGGCACGGTGTCGGCGGGAATCGCCGAGGCCCTGGTGACGACCGCCTTCGGCCTCTTGGTGGCGATCCCCGCGGTGATGGCCTACAACTTCCTGCAGGGCTGGGTCGACGCCCGCGCGGTGGCCATCTCGGAGTCGTCCAACGAGTTCCTCGACGTGGTGGCCAAGCAGGCGGCCGGCCACTCGGGCCAGTAGCGGAGCAAAAAAGGCCATGGCGATGTCAGTCGGCGGAGGCTCCGGCGGCATCAAGAGCGAGATCAACGTCACGCCGCTGGTGGACGTGGTGCTGGTCCTCTTGATCATCTTCATGGTGGTCACCCCGATGCTACAGCGCGGCAAGGACGTGCGGCTTCCGAAGGCGAGCAAGATCGAAAAAGAAGAGAAGAGCGCAGATCCGATCGTCCTCTCGGTCACCCCGGACAAGCGGATCTTCTTGGAGGCCGACGCCTTCGATGAGGCGCTCCTGGAGGAGGCGCTGAGGTCGCGGCTCGCCGCGGCGCCGGGGAGGAAGGTACTCCTCAAGGGAGACGAGGTGCTGACCTTCGGGGACGTGCGGCGGGTGATGAACCTCGCCCGCAAGGCGGGGACCAAGGGCGTGGCCCTGGGCGTCGAGGAGCTGAAGGAGAAATAGCGTCCGATGGCCTTGCCCCGGAAAAGGAAGTTTGCGGTCCAGCCGGCGGGCAAGCCCAACTCGGAGATCAACGTCACGCCGCTGGTCGACGTGGTGCTGGTCTTGCTCATCATCTTCATGGTGGTGACGCCGTTGATGGAGAAGGACATCGAGGTTCGGGTGCCGACCACCGAGCAGGTGGAGGAGATCTCCGAGGTCCCTCCCGACCAGTTGGTGGTGGGCCTCTCCGCCGAGGGCGAGCTGACCATCAACACCGAGAAGATCGAGCCGGCCGATTACGTGAATCGGCTGCGCCGCATCCTCGCCGCCAAGCGCATCGGCGACCGGCTGGTGTTCTTCATGGCCGACGATCGCGCGAACTACGGCAAGCTGGTGACCGCGCTCGACGGCGCGAAGCAGGCCGGGGCCGAGACCCTGGGGATGATGACCGAGCTTCCCGAGCGCAACGCGCCCTCGCCTGAGCCGAGTGCGCCGCTCGCTCCCGCCCCGTCGCCCTGAAGGCGGAACAACCGGGTGCGGTACCGGGACCGGGTTCGGCCTCGGGAACGGGCAGGGGTACGGGGACGGTGGCGGGCAGGTGCGCGGTAGGCTGGGTTCCCCCGCGTTCGCCGTCCCCGCCGCCGTGAGTCGTTCCCGTCCCCGCGCCCGAAGCCGCACCCGGTCCCGGTACCGCACCCGGCGGTTGTACTTTGTCACCAATCAGCCGTCGCGACCTGGACGGCCGTCTCCATTCTCGGAGCGGCATCTTTGTCCCGCGTCACTTCAGCAATTGAGAAATGCCTCTGACGTGCCGAGCCGGCCCTCCCGGGTACGCTGGTTGCTTGGGCCCACCCGGAGGAGGCCGACGATGCTTGCGAGGGTGAGGTCCGGGGCGTTGATGGGCATCGACGCCGTGGTGGTGGAGGTGGAGGTGGAGATGTCTATCGGGCTGCCGTACTTCAACGTGGTCGGCCTGCCCGACGGCGCGGTCAAGGAGAGCAAGGTGCGGGTGCTCTCCGCGCTGAAGAACTCCGGCTACCAGCTCCCGCACAAGCGCGTCACCGTCAACCTCGCGCCCGCCGACATCAAGAAGGAGGGCGCGGCCTTCGAGCTTCCCCTCGCCCTCGGAGTGCTCGCCGCCGCCCGCCTCCTCGAGGAGGAGCCGCTTGGGCACTACCTGTTCGGCGGGGAGCTGTCGCTGGACGGCGCGGTGAAGCCGATCCGCGGGGTGCTTCCGCTCGCCCTCGCCGCGCGCGACGGCGGATTCAAGGGAGTGATGGTCCCCCTCTCAAACGCCGCCGAGGCTTCGCTGGTCGACCGGATCGAAGTCATCCCGGTCTCTCAGGTGCGCGAGGCGGTGGAACACCTGAACGGAGCTGCACCGGTCGCCCCTTTCTGCCGCGGCGAAGAGCCTCCGGCCCCTCCCGGACAGGCCCCGTCCTTGGACATGTCCGACGTCCGAGGCCAGTCCGAGGTGAAGGACGCTCTCGAGCTGGCGGCCGCGGGAGGCCACAACATGCTGATGTGCGGGCCGCCCGGCTCCGGGAAGACGATGCTCGCCCGGAGGCTCCCCACCATCCTCCCTCCGATGAGCTTCCAGGAAGCGCTGGAGGTGACCAAGATCTACTCGGTGCTGGGCCTGCTCGGAGAAGGCCAGGCGCTGGTGCAGTCCAGGCCGTTCCGCTCACCGCACCACACCATCTCCGACGCCGGCCTGGTGGGAGGCGGGCCGCAAACTCGCCCCGGCGAGCTTTCGATGGCCCACCACGGAGTGCTCTTCCTAGACGAATTGCCCGAGTTCCGGAAGAACGTCCTCGAGGTGCTGAGGCAGCCCTTGGAGGAGGGCGTGGTCCGCCTGGCGCGCGCGGCGCACAACGTCTCCTACCCCTGCCGGGTGATGCTGGTGGCCGCGATGAACCCCTGCCCATGCGGCTACTACAACGTCATCGAGCGCGACTGCCGCTGCAACCGCCTTAGGGTGGCCGAGTACCACGCGAAGGTGAGCGGGCCGCTCTTGGACCGAATCGACATCACCCTGGAGACGCGCCCGGTGGAGCTCCGGCACCTCACCGCCCTGGACTCGGCGGAGCGGCCCTCCACGTACTACCGGGCCAGGGTGGAGCAGGCCCGCGACCGCCAGCGCTTCCGGTTTCGACCCGAGGCGGGCACCTACTGCAACGCCCAGATGTCGCCGCGCCAGCTCCGCCGCTACTGCCAGATCAGCCCCAAGGCCCAGGCCGACCTGGAGACGGCAGTCTGGCAGCTCGGCCTCTCCGCCCGGGCCCACGACCGCATCCTCAAGCTGGCGCTCACCCGGGCCGACCTTTCGGGCCACGCCCGCATCGAAGGCGACGACATGCGCTTCGCCATCAGCTGCCGAGTCCTCGACCGGAAGACCTGGCTCCACAGGGACCAGGTGCCCAGCGTTCCCTTCGAGCCAGGCGCGCGCGCCCAGTAGCGCGGCTCACGGGCAGGCGCGGACCTCGAAGTGACCGAGCAGGGGATGCGCCGACGGATCGATCGAGCTCCTGTCCAGCAGGCACTGCCCCTGCTTGACCACCACCGGCGGGACTCCAGCGCGGTCCGTCTCCAGCCGAAGCTCTCCGGAGAGGACCTCCAGCCCGCCGGGGAAGCCCTTCTCCGGCGCAGGCCGCAACGGCTTCACCGCCGGCGCCGAGCCACCCGACAACCTCAGCCGGTAACGCTCGTCCTCGTAGAACGAAGGCACGTAGGCGTCGGGATCCACCATCAGGGGACGGAGGAAGAAGCCGGCCGACAGGTCCAGCTCCGGGAGCACCCGGATGGCGGGAAGCCCGTCGGCTCCGGCCTCCATGCTCACGTCGAAGTGCCGCCCGGACAGGCGGTTGAGATCCGCGGTGAAGAGGGTGTGCTTGTCCAAGGTGAGGTAGCTCTGCGCCTCGCCCAGCCCCAGGTGGGCGACCACGAAGTCGCGCTGGCCTTCCTCCGCGGAGAAGGCGAACGACAGCCCGCTCAAGTGCAGCGTCATCTGCTGGCCGGCGCGCCCGAACGCCGACACGTCCGGCGCGTAAGGGAAGGTGTACTGCGTCACCCCCAGGTCGAGGTCGAAGGTGATCCGGCGTCGCGGCCCCTCGATGCGGAACGCCCACACCGGCGTCTTCGCCGCGGTGATGAAGCTGCGGGTCGCCCCCACCTCGTCGGTGGCGACGATGGAGATCTCCTTGAGCACCGAGAGCCCCAGCCCGTAATCGCCTTCGCCGTGCCGCTCCAAGAGCAGCTCGAGCTGGCCGCTCATCACCGGGAGCGCCGCGGAGCTGCCGCCCGCCTGCGCCAGCTCGAGGACCGCCTTGAGCTCCGCGAGATCCACCGCGGCCGAGAGGCTCCCCTCCCTTATCTTGAGGACCAGCGGCTGGCGGCGGTCGGGGCCGATCCAAAGATACAAGTCCACCGCCTCGCCCGGGCCGGTCACCGCGCGGACCCGTACCTCGAGGCGGTCGACCTCCTCGATGCACTCCGGCGTGGGCACCTGCTCGCCGTTGGTGCACAGATCCGTCCCCTCCAGGCGGAACACTGCCCCGCCGGGCTCGGTCGATTCGACGTTCTCCTTGGTGAACACCCGCTCACCAAGGAAGCGCGCCATCTTCTCGGTGGCGCTCTCCACCTCTTGCTGGGCCGGCGCGGTGGGAGGCCGCGCCTCCACCGTGGCGCAGGTCGCCCCAGGCGGACACCTCGCCTCGCCGCTCACCGGCACCGAGTCGAAGCTCCCCCTCATCGCGTTCACCGCCGCGGTCACGCTCGAGAGCGAGCTGGCCCCGTTGGCGGACTGCGCTGCCTCATTCGCCCCCCGGATCAGCTCCGAAGCCTTGGACGCGGTGCGAGCCGCGATCTCCTCGGGCGCCGGCGGCCGCTCGCACGCCACTGCCCCCACCCCCAATAGCACCACCGCTGACCACCGCATCAGGCACAACCTCCTGGCCTCCCTCGGGTGCAGCAAGGACCGGACCAGGTTTTTTCCAGCCCCTACGCGGACTTCCGC
The DNA here is from genome assembly GCA_016191815.1 of Myxococcales bacterium. Taxonomy (GTDB): domain Bacteria; phylum Myxococcota; class Myxococcia; order Myxococcales; family Myxococcaceae; genus JACPVI01. Next base: position 39,366 of record JACPVI010000020.1, on the reverse strand, counting down.
TTCGATGACGCGGCGCCTCGGGGCTCCTACCGCGACAGTGACGCCAGAGGGGCCGGCCGGGCCTCGCCTTCTCTTAGAGCGAGAGACATCGGTGCCGCTCCGGGCTCTCGGACGGGGCGAGCCCTCCGAGACGGTGCGGGCTCTCGGTCCAGAGGAGGCACTGGCGGCACGTGCGTTGCTCGGGGCGGGCGAAGGACCGCGCGGGAATCCACCCGCGGGCATTCCTTCCAGGAGAGTGGGAGGCGAGGGAGAGATGAGCAAGATGAACGAGAAGCTGAAGGCAGTGGCGGCGGCGGTGGCGGCGATCGAGAAGCAGTTCGGGCGCGGCGCGGTGATGCAGCTCGGGGCCGATGCGGTGGATCAAAAGATCGCGGTGATCCCATCGGGCTCGGTCGGCCTGGACCGGGCGTTCGGAGTGGGCGGCTACCCGCGCGGGCGGGTGGTGGAGATCTTCGGCAACGAGTCGTCGGGGAAGACGACGCTGACGCTCCACGCGATCGCCCAGGTGCAGGCGCAGGGCGGAGTGGCCGCCTTCATCGACGCCGAGCACGCGCTGGACGTGAGCTACGCGCGCAAGCTCGGGGTGCGGGTGGAGGAGTTGCTGGTCTCGCAGCCGGACACGGGGGAGCAGGCGCTGGAGATCACCGAGCACCTGGTCCGCTCCGGGGCGGTGGATCTGATCGTGATCGACTCGGTGGCGGCGCTGGTGCCGCGGGCGGAGATCGAGGGCGAGATGGGGGACGCGCACATGGGCGTGCAGGCGCGGCTGATGAGCCAGGCGCTCCGGAAGCTGACCGGGGCGGTGAGCCGGTCGGGCACCTGCATCATCTTCATCAATCAGATCCGCATGAAGATCGGCGTGGTGTTCGGCAACCCCGAGACCACCACCGGAGGGAACGCGCTCAAGTTCTACTCCTCGGTCCGCTGCGAGATCCGCCGCACCGGCAACATCAAGGACGGGGAGAGCGTGATCGGCACCCGGGCCAAGGTGAAGGTGGTGAAGAACAAGGTGGCCCCGCCATTCCAGGAGACCGAGTTCGACATCCTCTACGGGCAGGGCATCTCCCGCGCGGGAGAGGTGCTCGATCTGGGCGTCCAGTTCGGGCTGTTGGAGAAGTCGGGCAGCCACTTCTCCTTCCGGGGCGAGCGGATCGGCCAGGGGCGGGAGCGCGCGGCGGAATGGCTCCGCGAGCACTCTTCGGTGCTGGAGGAGCTGGCGGCGCAGATCCTCTCCCACTCCGGACCGGCGAAGCCGGCGGTGGAGGAGGCGGCGTGAGAGGGGGCTGGCTCCTCGCGGCGCTGGCCACCGCCGCGTGCGGGGCGGCCGGCCTCGGCCTCGCCTCGAGGAGGGAACCGCAAGGCGCGGTTTGCTTGCCACCTGCGGGCCTCCAGGCGCCTCCGGGCACGGTACGAGGATGGGGCGGCGCCCCGGCAGAGTGGGACCGGCGGGTGGGAGGCGCCCGGGTGAGAGTTCCGCCCCGGGCGCAGCCCTAGGCGCGGTTCAGCACCGCTCCTTTCAAGGGAAGCCGAGACCCGGTGGGTGAACGGCCCCCACCTTCGGCGGCAGCCTCTCGCGGGAGCGAATGAGAGAGGTCTGCCGCGCGCTCGCGGTCGCCACCGGATGCGACTGACCGCCTTCGCGACGGTTGGCGGCCGCCGGGGCCGCCCGTCCTCCCCGCGGCCTCACCAGCCGCGGACCATCTCGGTGTAGCCGCGGAAGGCCGCTGCTCCCCAGAAGTTCACCGCCACCGCGAGGGCGGCGGCCGCCATCACCCAGCGGCTCTTGAGCGAGGAGCCTCCCACCGCGAAGAGCAGGAGGAGGTAGGGCGTGTAGTCGAGGCTGAAGCGGAAGCCGAACTGCATGTAGCCGGTGTTCTGGTAGAAGAGCCCCGGCACCGCGCAGGCTGCCACCGCGAGCCACAGCGGCCACGAGAGCCGCTGCTTCTCCCTCGGGAAGAACAGGAAGGGAATGAGCGGAAGAGTGACCAAGAGCGACATCCCATGCGGGTCGTAGCCCAGCCGGGGAGGATTCAGGCTCACGTCGGGAAGCTTGAGGAACGCGGCCTCGATGTTGCGCTTGAGGTAGGCGAAGTCGAAGAGGCCGAAGCGGTCGATGTCCGCGTTCACCCGGTTGAAGTAGATGAAGCGGTGGCCGAACTCGGTGAAGCTGCCAAACCGCACCTGGTTGTAGACGGCGGCCAAGAGCCCGAGCGGCGCGGCCCCGGCCGCGAACAGCCCGAGCTTCTTGAGGACCGGGCGGAAGCCCTCCCCGAGCTTCCGCAATTGCTCCAGGCGATTGGGCCCCGGGCAGACCGCCTCGACGAGGAAGAACACCCCGGCGAAGAGCAGCGGGGTGCGGGTGAGCACCGCCATGGAGAAGAACAGCCCGGCCAAGATGGGTTGCCGGCCGCCGATGGAGCAGCGGACGTAGAGGCAGGTGAGCGCCACCCCCATCACCTCGGCGGAGAACCAGACCTCGCCCCGGATGGCGCAGTAGAAGAAGAGCGTCCCGAAGCCGAGGAGCAAGGCGAGCGCCGCGTTCTCTGCCTGCCCGCGCTGCGACTCGCCCAAAGACGTCATCCGGCGCAGGAGCGAATAGAAGAGCGCCACCGCCAGGGCCCCCACCAGCACCCCGAAGGAGGTGTCGTTGAGCTGGTAGCCGTGGATGGCGACGAACGGCAGCATCACCACCGAGGGGAAGGCGGGGAAGCTCGAGTAGAAGCGGTCTCCCGCTCGCACCGGTCCCTCGCAGCGCACTTTCTTGCCGTCCACCAGCCGGACGCAGGCCCAGTCCTCGAAGAAGGGCATCCGCCCGATCACCGTCGGCAGCGGGGGCTTGAGCTCGGTGCGCTCGGGCAATCCGTCCGGATCCAGATCCAGCCGGCCGTCGAGCCACGCCTTGGCCTGGTAGACGAAGTGCGGGGCCTCGCTTTGCCTGAGGAAGCGCTGCGAGGAGAAGCTCGCCAAGAGGGCGTAGCTCACCGCGAACAGAACAAGCTCCACCTTGGTGGCGGCGGTCCACGCCCGCGCGGCGGCCCAGAGCGGAGAGGCCGGCATCGCCGCCACCGCCGCGGGCTCGGGAGCCTGCCGCCGCTCCCCCTCGATGGGCTCGGGCTGAACGGCCGGGCCACCGGGTTCGGGGCGAACGGCATCGCCAGCGGGCTCGGCATTTCCCCCGCTCGGCCCGAGCGAAGGTGGGGGCGGCCCTCCCTTCGCCGCTTCCTTTGTGCGCTTCTTTCGGCCCACTTGCTAGCCGCCTCCTAGGACGCGGCGGCGCAAGATGTCCAGCGCCGTGTGGGCGGCGAACTGGCGGACCCGCTCGCGGCTTCCCCGGAAGAGCGAGCGCTCGTGCTCCTCGCCGCCCTCGAAGGCAAGCGCGAGGTACACCGTGCCCACCGGGTCCGCCTCGGTGCCTCCATCCGGCCCGGCAAATCCGGTGAGCGAAAGGCCGTAGGTGGCGGACAGCTCCTCTCGGATGCCCCTCGCCATCTGCCGCGCCACCTCGGCCGAGACGGCGCCTCCCGTCGACAGCGCCTCCTTTGAGACATGGGCCCACCGCCGCTTGAGGATGTCGTGGTAGGCGACCACTCCTCCTTTGAAGTAGGCGGTCGCGCCAGCCGGCTCCGTCAAGAGCTGGCAGACCAGCCCTCCGGTGATGCTCTCCGCCACCGCCACCGTCTGGCCGCGCGCCCTCAGCGCCTCCGCGAGCACTCCCGGAAGCGTGTCTTCATCCTCGGCGAAAAGCCACCTTCTCAGCACCTCGCGGCAGTCGGCGGCGGCTGCCTCGAGGGCCTCGATCGCGACGTGCTCGGCCTCCCCCTCGGCGAGCAGCTTGAGGTGATTCTCGGGCGCGTGGGTGCGGAAGCCGAACTCCACCTTCGGGTGGCGCACCACCACCGGAGCGACCAGCGCGTCCAGGTGTGACTCGGGCAGCCCCACCGTCTTGAGCACCCCAAGTGCCCTGAAGGTCCTTTTCCCCTCGCCCGCGGCCAGCTCGCGGAGCCGGGGCAGCACCTGCCGCTCCACCAGGTGGCGAAGCTCCGAGGGGACACCGGGGAGGTAGAAGAGCGTGCATCTCCCCAACCGTTGCACCAGCATCGGCGCCGTGCCCACCGGGTTGATGATCGCCTCGGCGCCCTGGGGCACGAGCGCCTGCCGGGCGTTGTTGGGGGTGAAGGCCACCCCCCGCTCGGCGAACCGGCGCCGGATGTGCTCCAGCGCCCGCCCGTCCTCGACCAGCGCGACGCCCTGGGCGCGAGCCGCCGCCTCGGCGGTGCGGTCGTCGGCGGTCGGCCCGAGCCCTCCGGAGACCAGCACCGCGTCGGCCCGCGCCGAAAGCTCGCGCAGCGCCGACTCGATGTCCTCCACCTCGTCGCCCACGGTGGTGATGCGGGCGAGCCGAATCCCCAGAGACTCCAACAGCCGCTCGGCGAAGTACTGCCCGTTGGTGTCCGGAGTCAGCCCGGTCAACAGCTCGTCGCCTGTGCAGAGGACTTCGACGCGCACGGAGGGCGCGGAGTGTACCCGGGGCGCGAGGGCCGTCTACAGATACTCCTGCTCGTCCACGTCGCTCGGCTCTTCGTCCTCTTCTTCCTCGGATTCGGAGGGCGCCGGCGCCGCCTTGCGCGCGAGCAAGTGCCGCCTCAAGAGGAACACCGACTCGACCAGCCCGAACGCAAGATAGACGGAGAAGTACGCCAAGAGCACGAAGGCCGGGTGGAGCTGGGTGGCCACCACCACCCCGCCCGCCACCACCACCATGAAGGCGGTGGCCGACTTGGTGGACAGCTGCAAGTCCTTGAAGGTCCGGTAGCGGACCGTGGACACCATCAGCACCGCGAGCAGCACCACCGCGATGGCGATCGGCAGCTGGGCGGAGGCGCCCACCGGGCCGCCCTTGGCGCCGTGGTGGGCGATCACCATCGAGACGATCATCCCCGCCGCCAGGGGAATGGGCAGGCCGATGAAGAAGCGCGAAGGCCCGGAGTTGTTCCGCTGGGCGAGCACGTTGAAGCGGGCCAGCCTTAGCGCCCCGCACGCCGCGAAGGCGAAGGCCACGAAGACGCCCACGAAGCCCAAGTCCTGCAGCGCCCACTTGAACACCAGCATGGCCGGCGCCACCCCGAACGAGACGACGTCCGCCAGGCTGTCCAACTCCACCCCGAACTGGGTCTGGGTCTTCGTCAGCCGGGCCACCCTCCCGTCGAAGCCGTCGAAGAAGATGGCGAAGAATATGGCCAGGGCCGCCTGGTACAGCTGCGCCGGGCTCGCCTCTCCGGCGCAGAGGGTGATGGCGTAGAAGCCGCAGAAGATGGAGGTGACGGTGAAGAGGTTGGGAAGGACGAACATCAGCTTGCGCAGCTTCACCACCTCTCCGGCCTCCAGCGCGAGCGGAAGGGGACACCATAACAAGTTTGGCGGCCAAAGGTCGGCCTCAGGGCGGCGGCGGTGGCCAAGGCAGCCCGGGGGAATCCCAGACGCCCACGCACCCTCCCAGCCTGAGCGGCACCTCCGCCTGGTGGCGGCCGATCAGCACCTGCACCCCTTGCCCGCACTCCGCCCACACCACCTCGGAGGTGCCCCTCGCGGTGAGCTGGTCCACTCGCACCCTCGCCTCGCCACCCACCACCAGGGCCGAGGGCGATTCGCTCACCCGAAGGGAAACCGCGTCCACCGACGAGCCGGTGTCGGCCGACACCCCCCCGAGGCGGCATCGCTCGCAGTCGAACTCCCGGACTGCCGCCACCGCCGCGGAGAGCGCCACCAGCCCGGCCCCATCCACGTCGCGGACCGTCACGTCCTCGATGCGCGATTCACCTCCGTGAAGCCGCAGGCCGTCGCCTCCGCTTTGGTGGGAGCCCTCCCCGTCCGCCCGGACGGCGACGACTTGGGCGCCGGCGAGCCAGAGCTTCCCTCCTCGGGAGAACAGCCCCTGCCCCACCGCGCGGTGGACGAAGAGGCGGCGCATCTGCACCTCCGCCTCTGCCAACTGCACGCCCCCGAAGCTGCCAGCCTCGATCGCCAGCACGTCCTCCATCCGGCCCCGGGCGCCGGTGAGGGCGACCGCCGCGCGCTCCGCCCGCACCGAGGTGAAGTCCGACACTTCGAGCCGGGCCGACTCCCCGGCCTGGAGCCCGTACTCGTGCCCGTGCACCAAGGTGCGCGCCACCCGCAGGGTCGCCTTGGCGGCGAAGAGAGCCGGGCCCCGGCCGCCGGAGAAGCTGGAGTCGGACACCTCGGCCTCCCCGCCCACGGCGTGGAGGCCCACCGCCGGGCCCTCGAAGCGGCAGCGCTCCAGCTTGGCGCTCCCGCCGCGCACCTCCACCGCGCGGCCGAGCGCGCCGAGAAAGGCGCTGGAGCCAAGCTGCGCCGAGCCGAGCGGGCCGACCGATACTCCCCGCGTCCCCGAGAGCGTCCCAGAGACTTCGAGCCCCCTGGCCCGAAGCTCGCCTTCCTCCACCGCGATGCCCGCCTGCCGAAAGCCGCTCAGCTTCACCTCCGAGAGCGCCACCTCGCCTCCTCCCACCGACAGCCCCACCGCTCCGCCCTGCAACATCAGCCCCTCGAGGTTCGCGCCGCCCTTCGCCTTGAGGAGCGGCGCCGACCGCTGCTCGCTGTAGAGCACCACTGCTCCATGGCCCACCAGCGACACCCGGGAGGGAAGCTCGAAGGGACCTTCGTAGAGCCCGCTCGAAAGGTGGACCACCGCCGGCCCCGCCTCGGCCTCGAGCAGGGCCGGCAGAAGCTCCCGGAAAGGGCGGCCTCGACTTCCGTCGCCCCCCGGCGGCGCCGAGGCGTCCACCCACCGCTCGGCCCTCGGGCGATCTTGCGCCGGAGGCGGCGGAGCCGGACCGCGCGCCGGTTGACAACAGACGAGCCCCGCCAGGGCGATGGGGAGAAGGGGGCGCAAGACCTCCCCAGCCTAGAGCCTCCCGGGCGATCCGTCGCCTGCCTGTTTCGATCGGGTTGCCTTCCCAAGCCCCGGGGAACGCGATCGAAACGTCGCGACAAATGATCCAAACAACAGCGGTTTTGATCGGAACTGGATCATGAGAACAGTGTAATTGTCGCATATGTTCTAAGGGGCGTTGACAGAGTGGATCACGATTTGTTACCAAAGCACGCCTTTTATCTGGGCAACGCGTCCGGGAGGGACAATGACCAAGGCAGAGCTGGTGAAAGCGGTGGCGGCGCAGTCCAATCTGACCAAGAAGGCGGCGGCGGAGATCCTGGAGGTCGTCTTCCACACCGTGGGCAAGGCGGTGAAGAAGGACAACCGGTTCTCCTATCCCGGCTTCGGGACCTGGTCGGTGAGGAACCGTAAGGCGCGGAAGATCCGCAATCCGCAGACCAACGAGCTGATGAAGCTCAAGGCCTCGAAGACCATCGGCTTCAGGCCGGCCAAGGAGCTCAAGCAGACGCTGTAGGGGCGGTTGGGGGCATTCTCGGGGGCGGCTTCGGCCGCCCTTTTTTTTACACGCTGGCGGCGCCCCACCTGGCCACCATCTCGCCGGGGGCGAGGCCGGCGAGGCGGCGCAGCTCTTCGAGGAGGTCCCCTGCCCGGACGAAGAAAATCTCCTCGCCCACGAAGATGGAGGTGAACACCCCCGCGGCGGCGGGGAGCTTCGCCCCGCGGCAGTCGAGGAAGTACACCATCCTGGGCAACACCACCTCCAGGAGGTGCCGCAAGGGCTCGGTCGGGGGCAGCAGGATTTCGTAGCTCAGGTGCTCCTTGCCCTCCCCGCCCTCTTCCCGGCGGACCTTGGCGATCTCCCGGTTGGCGTCGGCGGCCCGGGCACGGTGGAAGGCCCGGGCCAGGACTGCCGCGAGAGCCGGCTCCGGTGGAGTGGTCACCGGACTGCCACCTGGCGGTCGTCCTCGTCTGGAGGTTCCAGCTCGTCCAGCGGATCGACGGGCGCGCCGTCTTTCAATAGCTCGAAGTGCAGGTGCACTCCGGTGCTCTTGCCGCTGGAGCCAGCAAGCCCCACCGGCGCTCCCTGCTCCACCGAGAAGCCCGTCACCACCAGGAGCTGGGAGAGGTGGCTGTAGCGCGACATGAGGCCACCGGGGTGGCTGATCGCCACCTGCCGGCCGTGGGCGCCGTTCCACCCGGCGAAGGCCACGGTGCCATCTGCCGCCGCGGTGATGAGCTGCCCGGGCTCGGCAGCGAGGTCGAGGCCGAAGTGCAGCCGGTAGGCGCCGCTGAGCGGGTCCACCCTCCGCCCGAAGAGGCTGGTGATCCGCACCGGCAAGAGAGGCCAGGAGAGGGCCGGCCGCTTGGGAGCGCGGGCGCGGCGGAGCTGGGCGAGCCTGAGGGCGAGCCGGCCCACCCGCTCCAAAGCGGCCTCGGCGAGGAGCGGAGGGAAATCGCCGAAGGTCTGGGCGTCCGCGGAGAGCTCGGCCTCGAGCCGATCGCTCGCGAAGGCGAGCTCCCCCTCGGCCGGTCTCCGCCGCGCGAAGTCGTCGATCGCGGCGAGCAGCCGTTCCCAGCTCTCCGCGTGCTCCTTCGGCATCGGGCTCCCGCGGGGCGCGGACTCGCGGAGGGCCCGAGACTTTTGCGCGAAGCGTTCGAGCGCCGCCCTCACAAAAACCCGAGCAGGCCCGACGGCGCTCACCCTTTCCCTCTCCGCGCTGGCGGGGAGAGGGGCGGGCGAGTCGCCGAGGGCTTCCCTAAAGCTCATCCGCTCGCCCCTCGGAGCGGCGCAGGCCGCCAGGGCCGGCACGGCGAGGAGAGCGGCGACTCGCATGGACTCCCCGAGGGTAGCACGGACGCGCGCCGCCCCGGGCGCTATGGTGGGCGGCGATGCGCAAGGAGACAGTGCGGCGCCGGCGCACCCGCGCCGCCGAGGTGGTCGGCCGGCTCGAGGCGCAGATGCCCGAGGCGAAGATCGCGCTCCGCTTCCAGAGCCCGCTCGAGCTCTTGGTGTCGGTCGTCCTCTCCGCCCAGTGCACCGACCTTCGGGTCAACCAGGTCACCCCGGCGCTGTTCGCCCGCTACCCGGACGTGCGGGCGCTCGCCCAGGCGAAGCCGGAGGAGCTGGAGCCGCTCATCCGCAGCTGCGGCCTGTTCCGGAACAAGGCACGGAACCTCGTCGCGCTGGCGCAGGCGCTGCTCGAGCGGCACGGTGGCGAGGTGCCCAAGCGCAGGGAGGAGCTGGAGGCGCTCCCCGGGGTGGGACCCAAGTCGGCGGGAGTGGTGTGCATCCACCTGGGAGGCGACCGCTCCTTCCCGGTGGACACCCACGTGGGCCGCCTCGCCCGAAGGCTCGGTCTGAGCGCCGAGCAGGACCCCAGCCAGGTGGAGGAGGATCTGCGCGGGCTGCTCCCGCCCGAGAGGTGGGGGCGCGCTCACCAGCTATTGGTCTGGCATGGCCGGAGGACCTGCACCGCCCGCGCACCCAGGTGCGAAGCCTGCGCCGTGCGAAAGCTTTGTCCGAGGCTCGGCGTGGGCTCGCCCGGCCCTCGCCCTCCCGCTAGGGTTGAGCGGATCCCTGCCGATCGGCCTCGCGCTCGGCCTTGAGCCGCTTCATGCGCTTGCGGATCATCTCGCGCTTGAGGGCCGAGATGTGGTCCACGAACATCTTCCCCTGGAGATGGTCCGTCTCGTGCTGGATGGCGATCGCCAGTAGCCCCTCCGCCCGCAGGGTCTGCTCCTTGCCGCTCGCATCGAGGTAGCCGACCGTCACCACCGCCGCCCGCTCCACCTCCTCCGCTTCGCCCGGGATGGAGAGGCACCCCTCGCTGTAGATGGTGGTGCCCTCGGTGGAGAGGATGACCGGGTTGATCATCGCCACCGGCTTGGAGTCCGGCTGCCGCGGGGTGGTGTCGAGCACCACCACGCACTGGAGGACGCCGATCTGCGGCGCGGCCAGGCCCACCCCGTCGGCGGCGTACATCGTCTCGAACATGTCGTCGACCAGCGCGCGGACCTCGGCGTCGACCTTCTTCACCGGCGCCGCCTTCTTCTTGAGCACCGGGTCCGGCCAGATGATGATCTCCCGAACCATCGGGCCCTTTTCTAGTGCCGGCCCGCTGGCGCGGCAACTGCGGCTGCCACCTTGACCCCAACCCTCTCCCGCTGGCGAAAGAGGTGTCCTCCTAGTCGATCAGGTGCCGCGCGTACTCGCTCCGCAAGCGGTCGTCCTGGAGCACCTGCGCCGCCTCGGAGAGCAGCTCGTGGATCCGCTGGGCGCGGTGCTGGAGGGCGGGGTCGGCGTGCCCGGAGTACTTCATCGGGTGGAATTCTGCCGCCAGCACCTGGAAGGCCCGCTGGACTTCCTCCGCTCCCGCCGAGCGAGGCACCCCGAGGATGCCGAAGTAGTCGGCCTCCTGCACCTGCTCGTACTTCGCCTCCAGCCGCTTGAGGTCGAGGTCCGGGGGCACCTGCGCCTTGGATGTCGGCGGGCGGACCTCGATGAGTCCCAGGCAGCGCGCCACCGTGATCGCCTTGAGCCCCAGGTCCTGCCGGATCCCCACCGCCAGGAGGAGATCCTCCACCGTGGACTCGCCGTCCACCGCCGAGAGGAGCTTCCGCTCGCGCTCCGAGAAACCCAGCGCGCGCGCGTCCAGATCCGACTCCAGCGGCCCGGGAACGGCGGCGAGCCCTCCCAGCCCCTCGAGCATCGACTCCACCTCCAGCGCGCGGCGGAGCGCCTCCACTGCGATGTTCAGCGCCGGCCGCGGAGAGGCCGCGAGCGCCACGTCGGCCGGAGGCGCCTCCTGCGCCAGCCGGTAGAGGCTCTGCGGCTCGCTCAGGGCCTCGAGGGCGATCTGCTCGGTGTACCGCTGGACCAGCGGCACCACTTCCGCCTCCCGCAGGTGGCCGCGGGACTTTAGGACCTCGAGCAGCTCGGCGCTGGAGGCCGCCCGCAGCAGCCGCAGCTGCTCCTCCTGCCGGCCGTCGATCAGCCCGTCGCGGCGGGCCCGGTCGAGCATCGACTCGTAGGGCGCCGAAGAGGTCGCCGCCACCACCTGGGCCCTCCGGAGCCACAGCACCCTCAGCACCTCGGGCGAGCGGAGCTCCAACCTCACTTCGGCCCGCGACAGGCAGAGCTGCGCTACCAGCCCGGCCAGCTTCTCCACTTCCACGCTTCCGGCTGCCGGAGCTCCCAGGGCGGGCCGACCCGGAATCGACAGCGGGACGATGGCTTTCTCCGCCCGCTTCGAGGCTTCCCTGGCCTCCTCGCGGGCCCGCTGGGCGGCAAGCCGAGCCGCCTCGAGCTCGAAGGCCAGCTTCTCCTTCTCCTCGCGTTCGCGGCGCATCACCTCCGCCGCATGTTCGGCCTCGGCCCGGTCGCGTTCCTGCCGCTCGCGCGCCTCCCGCTCCGCCTCCTCCACGGCGGAGAGCGCCCGCGCGGCGGCTTCTCGGGCCTCTTGCTCACTCTGCGCCAGCTCCTCGGCGCGAGCGTGCGCCCTTCCGGCCTCTATTTCCCGCTCCGCGGCCTCCGCGGCCATGGCCCGTTCCCGCTCCTTGGCCTGATCGCGCTCGCGCGCGAGAAGGGCCAGCTCTTCGGCGGCCTTCCGCGCCTGCTCCTCGCGTTCGAGCGCGAGGGCCTGGGCCTGCTCCTCGGCGGTGATTCGCGCGGCCTCGAGCTCGAAGGCGAGCCGCTCCTTCTCGGCGCGCTCCTCGAGCAGCCGCCGCTCGGCCTCCTCTGCCTCCTCGCGCGCGCGCTGGGCGCGCTCAAAGGCGTCGTGTTCGGCGGCTTCGGCGATCGCCGCGGCCCGGGCAGCCGTCTCCAGCGCGTCGCGCTCGAGCGCGGCCAGCTCCTCCGCCTTCTCCCTCGCCCGTGCCGCCTCGATCTCCCTCTCGGCAGCCTCCGCCGCGGCGCTGCGCTCGCGCTCGAGCGCCTCTAGGCGCGCGCGCTCGAGGAGGGCGACTTCCTCGGCCGCCTCAAGGTGGGCTTCTTCGGCGAGCTGGGGCCCGCCGGGACGCTCGGCGGCGGCAAACGGCTCGGGTTCGGCGGCGCCCACCGGCTCGGCGCCGTCGAGGTGCGGGGCTTCCTCGGCAGTGCCAGAAAACCCGGTGCTGGCATAGGGCTCTCCGCTGCCGCCGGGGGGCTCACCGCCGACAAGCGTCTCTGCCTCCTCGGCGCTACCGGCGGGCTCGCTGCCGACAAGCGTCTCTGCCTCCTCGGCGCTACCGGCGGGCTCGCTCATATCGAGCTGCTCCGAGGGAAGCGGTCCGAGCACTTCGGCCGGCTCCACAGCCTGGGGATACTCCGGCAAGCTGGAGGCCATTCCGGCCGAGAAGGCGGCGTCATCCGGGGCTGGACTGGCTGTGCCGGCCCAATCAATGCCTTCGGGGAGTGGCTCAGCGGCTGGCGCCACCCCGTCTGCCGTCTCGATCGCCTCCGGCGAACCAGCAGCCTCGTCCGCGGCCGGCTCCTCAGTCCACTCCTCGGCCCCGGCCTGGGCGTCTTGTTGGTCCAGCGGTGTCACCTCCTCGACGGTGGGCGCCGGCTGCTCGGCGCGGTAGGTGGGCGGCGTGGAGATGAGCTCGGCCAAGTCGGGGGGCAACGACGGCTCGTCGGCGATTCCAGCGAAAGAGGCCTCCTCGTCCGCCTCCTGCGGAGGGGGAGTCGCGGGAGTCTCCCTGGGAGCCTCTCGTTGGCGCCTTCTTCGGGCGGCTTCGGCGAGCACCTCCTGCTCAAGCCTTTTCAATTCGTCGTCGGCGGGCGTAGGGGCGGTGGCCCGCCAGTCCTCCAGCTCGACGGGTGGAGCTGCGACGCTTTCGGCGAATCGCGGCAGCTCCAGCACCTGCCACTGGTCCGCGTCGGAGGACGCCCGCATGGTCTCCTCCACCATCCGGAGGAAGGAGGCCCCATCCAAAGGGAGGGGCACCACCGGCGCGCCGAACCCGGGAATGGATTCGCCCAAGAGCAGCACCCGGGCAAGCCTGGCGTCGGGGTGCTGGGCCAATTCTTCCAGCACCACCTGGCCGCGCCCCTGCTCGACCGAGGGCGCCAGCACGATGAGCGAGGGGAGGTAGTGGCCGAAGGCGATCAGCGCGTCGGCCGCCGAAGTGGCGAGCACGACTTCATGTCCTTCCCGCGCCAGGAGCCGCCGGACCGCGGCGATGGTCGCGATGTCGTCATGCACCAAAAGGACCGGAGCGCCCATTTCAGCGGCTAGGACTCTACAGCATCGCGCCCGGGTCCACGTCGAAGACCCCGCTCACGCCGGTGGCACCTTCGCGAGGCGCGCCTCCACCTCGGCCAGCGGGCCTAAGAGCGCCGTGTGGGTCGCCCCCTGGAGGAGCATCTGCTCTCAGAAAGCCAGGCCCATTGCCTTGGTGAGGAACGCCACCAGGGGGCCGCATTTGCGGCACGATTGGACGTAGCGATCGAGGAAGTCTGCTGAACAGACTTCGCGGTCGGAGAAGGGCACCATCACGTAGAAGTCCTTGCGCTTGAGGTCCTCGATGAAGGGATGGCCGGGGTCGTATCCCGGGGGAGGTCGCTTGAGCGTTTCGCCTTCGATCTTGCCCACCTTCGAGCGGATTGCCTTCCACTCGGCGGACTTCTTCACGAAGGCGTCGCGCACCTTCTTGAGCGACGGGGCGTCGGGATGCCACAGTCCGCCTCCGCCGCAGGATTCGCCGGGCTCGAGGTGAAGGTAGAACCCGGGCGCGTGGACGTCCTTGCCGCAGCGGCGGTGGGGGAAGTGCGCCGCCGCGGCGGTCTTGAAGGGACTCTTGTCCTTGGAGAAGCGCGTGTCGCGGTAGATGCGGAACATCGACCCGCCCACCGGGCGCGCGTCGGCGACGAACTCGCGGCTCACCGGCGCGAGCCGATCGTTCAGGTCGCCGATGAAGCGCAGCAGCGGCGCTTTCACCTCCGCCTCGTACCGGTGCTGGTTCTCTTTGAACCACTCGCGCTCGTTGTTCTGCTTTAGCTCCCGCAGGAACTCGAACAGGCCGGGCCCGAAGTGGCCGGCCCGGTTCGCCCTGGCTCTCGCTGCCATCGCCATGTGCGCCTCCCGTCGAAGGGCGCACGATGAGCCGAGCCGGCGGCCGGAGTAAAGAGCCGACTTCACGCGGTGCCCTGGCCCCCGGGCAGTCGCACTGGCCCTACAGCATCGCGCCCGGGTCCACGTCGATGACCACCCTCACGCTGGGCGGCACCTTGGCGAGGCACGCCTCCACTTCGGCCAGCGGGCCGGAGAGCGCCAGATGCGTCGGCCCCTTGAGGAGGAGCTGCCAGCGGCTCTTCCCCTTGATGCGGCTCAAAGGCGCCGGCGCCGGCCCGAGCAGCCTCACTCCGCGGGAGGACGGAGGGAGCCTCGCCGCGGTGCGCTGGCCGAGCCACCGGGCGACGTCGGCAGTCTGGGCTGGGTGAGCCCCCTCCACGCGGATGGCCGCCATCCGGGTGAAGGGCGGGTAGGCCAGGGCGCGCCGCCGCTCCAGCTCCCGCGCGGAGAAGCCGGAGAAGTCGTGCGAGAGCACCCGCACCACCGGCTCGCTCTGCGGGTTGTAGGTCTGCACCAGCACCCTTCCTGGGTCCTTGCCCCGCCCGGCACGGCCACCCACCTGGGTGAGCAGTTGGAAGGTGCGCTCGGAAGCGCGGAAGTCGGGCAGGGCGAGCGAGGTGTCCGCGAGCACCACGCACACCAGGGTCACCCCGGGAAAGTCGTGCCCCTTGGCCACCATCTGGGTGCCCACCAGCACGTCCAGCTCCCGCCGGGCGAAGGAGGCCAACAGCTCGGTCACCCTCTCCGCGGAGGTGGCGGCGTCCTTGTCCAGCCTGGCCACGCGCGCCATCGGGAAGCGGAAGGCGACCTCCGCCTCCACCCGCTCGGTGCCCACGCCCAGCCTGAGCAACGGCCCGCCGCACTCCGGGCAGCCCTCGGGCTCGGGCGAGTGCCGCCCGCAGTAGTGGCACATCACCTTCCGCCCGGAGAGGTGATGGGTGAGGCACACGTCGCAGTCCGCGCACCGCACCGAGGCGCCGCACACCTCGCAGAGCAAGAAAGTGCTGTGCCCGCGCCGGTTGAGGAAGAGGATGACCTGCTGGCCGCGCGAGAGCACCTCTCCCATCGCGTCGAGCAGCGGCAAAGAGAGGATGGGCGGCTCCTCCGCCGGCCTCTGTGCCTCGCGCGGCCGGGTCAGCCTGAGGTCCACCAGCTCGATGGAGGGCATCGGCCGATCGTCCACCCGCGAGCGAAGCTCGAGCAGCTGATACCTCCCCCGCCGCGCGTTCTCCAGGGTCTCCAAGGAGGGAGTGGCGCTGCCCAGCACCGCCAGCGCCGAGGCCTGCTTGGCGCGCACCACCGCCAAGTCCCGCGCGTGGTAGCGCAGCTTCTCCTCCTGCTTGAAAGAGCCGTCGTGCTCCTCGTCGACCACCACCACCCCCAGCTCCCTCACCGGCGCGAACACCGCCGAGCGCACCCCGACGGCGATCCGCACCTCGCCGCTGCGCAGGGCCCGCCATTGCCTCAGCCGCTCGCGGTCCTTGAGGGCGGAGTGCAACACCGCCACCGCCGCCCCGAAGCGGCTCCTAAAGCGCCCCACCAGCTGCGGGGTGAGGGCGATCTCCGGGACCAGCACCAGGCTTCCCAATCCCCGCTCCAGCGCCATCTCCACCGCCCGCAGGTACACCTCGGTCTTCCCGCTCCCGGTAACACCGTGGAGAAGGAAGGGCTGGAACCCGCCGCGCTCCAGCGCCTCCTCGAGCTTTGCCACGCAGGTCTCCTGCTCCACAGTCAGCCTCTCCGGCCGGACCTGGGCGAATCCCTCCGCCACTCCGGGGCGGACCGCCTCCGACTCCAGGCGAGCCAGCCCTCGCTGCGAGAGCCTCCGCATCGCCTCCTTGGCGCCGGGGATGGCCCGATCCAGCTCCTCCAGAGGGGCGCGGCCGCCCACCGCCAAGAGGTAGGAGAGCGCCGCGTGCTGGGCGGGGGCGCGCAGGAGGAGATTCGGGTCCGCGCCCTCTTGGGCCACGGCGAACTGCACCACGTCGGGGACGGGCTCCCGCTCTTCCTCGGGCGAAGACAAGCCCGGGGGCAGGGCGCAGCGGATCGTCTCTCCCAACGGGTAGCGGTAGTGCTCGGCGGCGAAGCGCAAGAGGGCAATCAAGTCCTCGGGGAGCGACGGCTCCGTCTCCAGCGGCCGCTCGATCGCCTTGAGCTTGAGCCCCGCCTCCGGCTCGGGGGCGGGCCCCAGGTAGAAGGCCAGCGCCTTGCCGCGGCCGAACGGCACCAGCACCCGCTGTCCCACCAAGAGGCGGCCGGCCAGGGAGGCGGGCACCAGGTAGGTGAACTCGCCGCGCACCGGGCGTCCGACGGCAACGGAGGCGAAGGCTTTGGAGCTCACGGCGGAGGACGGAGTGTAGCCCACGGGCGCTTCTCCCCGCCGCCGATCGCGGGTAGAAGGCGCTCCATGGCCAAGATCGTCATCCCCGACAACGAGCTGAACTCGTTCGACCTCCCCCGGGTGTGCGTGGTGACCGGCGCCACCGAGGGAGTGGTGTTCAAGCCGGTGAAGTTCTCCTGGTACCCGCGCTGGGTGGTGGTGCTGGTGCTGGTGAACGTGCTCCTCGCCGCCATCGTGGCGATGATCCTCACCAAGCGGGTGAAGGGAGAGCTGCCCTTCACCGAGGAGGCTTACGCCGCCTGGCGAAAGGGCCGGGTGCTCTTCGGGCTGTCGATCGGCTTCGCCCTCGCCGCCCTCGTCGGAGGCATCGCCGCGCTGGCGAACGAGCTCGGCCCTTTGGGCGGAGTGCTCATGCTCGCCGCGCTGGCGGTCCCGATCGCGGTGGGCGTGGTGTTCCTCCGCGGCAAGGGCGTCGCCTGCGTGGAGATCGCCAAGGGGCACACCACCTTGAAGATCCCCAGCGGCGAGGCGGCGATGCAGATCGAGCGGCACCTCCGCGCCGGCGGGGTGAACCGGCTGCAGGCGGCGGGCTGATGGACGTCGGGGCGCTGAGCGGAGCGTTCTGCGCCGGGCACCCCGGCACCAAGGCCACCCAGTGCTGCCCGCGCTGCGGAGCCTTCATGTGCCCTGCTTGCGAGCGGAGGGTCCGCCCGGACTCGGCCGCGATGTGCCCCTCCTGCTGGGAGCTGCGCACGCGCACGGTGGCGCCTCAAAAGCACTCCGGCACCCGCCTCCAGACCGCCGGGCTGGTGCTGGGGATCATCTCGCTGATCCCGCTGCCCGCGGTGCAGATCGCCTCGCTGATCGTCAACATCATCGCCATCGCCCGGGCAAAGGAGCCTCCGGCGAGCGAGGTGCGCTCGCGGCCGATCATCGGCCTGGTCCTCACCCTTTTGGGCTTCCTCGGGTTCGTCGTCCTGGTGGCGGCTGCCGCCTCGTGACCTTCTTGCCGCGCAGCCCGCGGCTGAACACAATCGCATTTCCTCGGGGGCCGAATGGGAACAGCCGTCGGAGTAGGCAAGAGCACGCACCGCAGGTGCCGCACGGCCGGGAGCACGGCGGCGGAAAGTGCCCTCGCGGGCCTGGGCGGCCACAAGCCGGGCCTGGTGCTGGCGTTCGCCACCGCCGGCTACGACCAGGAGGAGCTCTTGCGCGGAGTGTCCGAGGTGACCGGCGGCTCCCCGCTCGCCGGATGCTCGGCCGAGGGGGTGATCACTCACGAGGGCTCCGACGAGGGCAGCCACGCGATAGGAGTGATGGCCCTCGCCTCGGACCGGCTGACCTTCGATACTTTCAGTTCGGGCGATGTCTCGGCCGAGCCGCGCTCTTGCGGAGAGCGCCTGTCGGAGCAGCTCCGCGCTGCCCCCGCGGGCGGCAAGCTCCTTCTCCTTTTCGCGGACGGGCTCACCGCCAACTGCACCGAGCTATTGGCCGGCCTCACGGAGCGGCTGCCCTACCCGGTGGCGATCGTCGGCGGAACGGCGGGCGACCTGCTCAACTTCAAGCGCACCTACCAGTACTGCGATGGCCGGGTGGCCTCCGGCTCGGTCTCGGCGGTGCTGATCGGCGGGGAGGCCCGGCCCGACATCGAGGTCAGCCACGGCTGCGATCTGATCGGCCTCGAGCAGACCATCACCCGGGCGGAGCGGGGCTTCGTCTACGAGATCGAAGGCCGGCCGGCGTGGGCCTTCTTCAAGGAGTACCTGGAGTCCGATGCCGAGGATCTGGACGCGCTCACCGTGGCCCACATCTGCCTGGCCGAGCTTTTGCCCCGTGCCAACTTGGACTACGGCGAGCACATCATCCGGGTGCCGCTCAAGCTGGAGAAAGAGACCGGGGCGCTGTTCTTCGCCGGCGGGCTCAAGGCGGGAACCCGGGTGCACGTGGCGATGCGCCGGCCGGAGCGGATCTGCGAGCGCGCGGTGGCCTCTGCCCGCCGCATCGCCGCCCGGCACCCCGGAGAAGACCCGCTGCTGGTGCTTCAGTTCGACTGCGCGGGACGGGGAAGGCTGCTGTTCGGCGAGCGGACCAACGAAGCCTCCATCCAGCCGGTGCAGCGGGTCTTCGGCAATGGGGTGCCCTGGCTGGGGCTCCACACCTACGGCGAGATCGCCCCGGTGGAGGGGCGGGCCTACTTCCACAACTACACCTTGGCCCTCTGCGCGCTGTACGGGGCAGGGGGCTCCTAGCGATGCCCGCGCGCGCTCCACCGCCGGACGAAGTCTCCACGCTGATCCGGCAGAACCGCGAGCTCAACGAGCAGGTGAAGCAGTTGGTCCGCGCGGAGCGGCAGCTCTACCTCTCCCGCCGCGAGGTGGAGCGGCAGCTCGGCCGGACGCATGCCCTGAACCGGTTCGCGCTCGAGGCCGGAGGGGCTTCGGAGCCAGGGGAGATTCTCCGCGCCCTCTCCGAGATGCTCGCCGGGCTGTTCCCATTCGAGCAGGGGCTCGGGCTCTTGGTCCAGGGAGGCAGGCTGGTCCCTGCGGCGGTGTTCGCCCTTCCCGGGCGCGAGGGGAAGGGCGAGGAAGAGCTTTCCGGGAGGGCCATCGCCCTGGATCGGGCGTTCGCCGACGAGCTGCCGTCGCCAAGGGTGCTCTCCGAGCCCGCGGCGAGGAAGGAGCTGCCCCGGTCGGGACCGCTGCTCGATCTCCTCTCACACTTCTTTTGCGAAAGGGCGGGCTGCCCGGTGCAGCCGGGGGTGGTGCTGTGGTTGCCGCTGTGGCGGAAGCCGGGCGAGCTGGCGGGGCTGCTCTTGATGCGGAAGGCGAAGGAGGAGACCACCTTCCACTGCGAGCTGCCGGCGGATCGGGATTCGTTCCTCGAGGTGGCGGCGCGCCACGCGGCGGCGGCGGTGTCCAACGCGCTGCTCCTGGACGACCTCAAGCGCAGCTACGGCACCCTCGAGCGGACGCAGGCCGAGCTGGTCGCCAAGGAGCGGCTGGCCGCGGTGGGAGAGTTGGCCGCGGTGATGGCGCACGAGGTGAGGAATCCGCTCGGAGTGGTGTTCAACTCCTTGGGCTCGCTCCGCAAGCTGCTGGGAGATGTGCGCGACGGCGCGGCGCTCTTGGACATGATGGAGGAAGAGGCCGACCGGCTCGACCGCATCGTGGGAGACCTGTTGGACTTCGCCCGGCCCAAGCCGCCCAACCTGCTGCCGGAGGCGCTGGAGCCGATCATCTTCGGGGCGATCGAGACCGCCCGGCGGGCAGTGCCCAACCGGGGAGTGGACTTCCAGGTCGAGGTCCGCGGGCTGGGAGCGGTAGTGATGGACTCGCGGATGATCCGCCAGGCGCTGGTGAACTTGTTGATCAACGCGGTGCAGGCGCTGCCCCGGGGCGGCAGGGTGCGAGTCCTCGCCTCCGAGGAGGCCCGCGGGGGGGAGCCGTTCGCGCGGATCGAGGTTTCGGACGACGGGCCGGGGATTCCCTCCGAGTCGGCGATGCGGCTCTTCGAGCCCTTCTTCACCACCAAGGCCTCGGGCACCGGGCTGGGGCTGGCGGTGGTGCGGAGGTTCGTGGAAGCGCACCAAGGGGAGGTTGCGGTGGAGACCTCTCCCGAGCGCGGAACCACCTTCCGGGTGCTGATTCCCGTCGGGCGCGGATAGGACACGTTGAGCCGCGGGGTTGGCCCTCCGCGCTCACACCTCCAAGACCGTCAAGCCGGCTTGCCCGGAGCTGCCGGCTTCTCGCTCTCCCCGGGGGAGCGGAGGGGACGCGCCGTTTGCAGCGAGACGCACAGCTCGTACAGGCCCGACATCTCCACTATGCGGCGCTCGACTGCGCGAGGGCTCATGTCGACCGCGGTCTCATTCTTCCGATTCGCCACGAAGTATGGCCTCCAGCCTGGCAATGTCGGCGCGATCCTGTGGTCGGTCGGCGACGCGCTTCATCATAATGAGATCCGCCGCCGAGGCCACGGCCACGCGCCGGCCCGACCACTCGACTTCCTGGCAGCCTTTCAACACCTGGGCCAGGTAGCCGCGGGCAAGCAGAAAATCGACCGTCAGCACGCTGTCGCCCAACGGCTTCGACACGCGGTGGACCACGGTCTCCTCCGGCCGGCCTTTCTGGAACGTCATTGGCGCCGCCGGCAAGGTGAAGCCAGTTGCTGCCACGGCCGCCTTCGCGCGCGAGAGGTCCTTCTCGGGGACGACGAAGTCGAAATCCTTGGTCGCTCGAACGAGGCCGTGGACTCCCAGCGCGACACCGCCGCAGAGCGCGAAAGGGACCCGCTCGCGCGCGAGGGCGTCGAGCACCGCCTCAAGCTCGGTCTTGAAGGTCAGCGCATCCATGGTGGAGTCGTACTCTAGACGTCTGGGAGCCAAGCCGTGGCACAGAAGAGGACTCGGCAACGGCTCCGCGCTCAAAGTCGTGAGAAAGCTCCGCCTGGGCGGGCGCAGCACAGCCGTCGGGGTCCAACGCGAGCGCGGCGCGTACCCCCGGCCGCAGCCGGAGCACCTCTTCCGCGGCCCAGCGGTTGCCCGAGCGCGGCACGCCAGCGCCCTCCCCCGTGCCGCCCGGTGCCGGCCCGAGCGCTGGATCGAGTGCCGGCAGGGAGGCGTGATCTGACCGCGCCCCAGAGCGTGGCTACTTGGATAGAAAGTAGCTATTATCGAATTGAAATGGCTACATATGGCGAGCGTCGAGTCAGGACCATCAGCGCGCGGGAGCTGAAGAACAAGACCGGAGAAGCGTTGCGAGCGGTCGGCGATCATGAGCGTGTGATCATCACCCGGCGCGGCAAGCCGTATGCCGCGCTGATCCCATTCGACGATCTCCGCAGCGAGGACGAAGAGATGGAGCGCATTTTTCGCGAGATCTACGCGAACGCGGAGCGCCGTCAGCCGCCGTTCACGCCAGAGGAGTTCCTCGCATGGTCGCGCGGGAAGCAGGTGTTTTCCTCGACTCGGTCGTTTTCGCGCTCGATGTCGCCCACCCGAAAGATCCGCGGACGCCGCTCACCCGCAAATTCCTCGACTTGATCCGCCGCCGCGGCGTGGGCGTGACCAGCGTCTACTGTCTGGCGGAGGTCGCCGGGGTGATGTCGTTCGTCCAGCCACCCCACCTGCTCCGCGCATTCGTGCGCTACTTCGCCCCTCGATACGGCGTGCGCTTGTGGCCGACCGGCATCTTCCAATTCGACGTCGCTGCGGTCATCGAGCGCGCCAGCCGGAGAATGGGCGCTGGCGACGCCACGGTGCTCTGGCACGCCGAGACCTGCCGGCCCCCGACGAGCACGCTGGTCACCTGGAATACGCGAGACTTCGCTGGTCGAACGAACCTGCGTCTGATGACTCCGCAGCAGTACCTTCGCGGGTGATGAGGCCGGCGAAGGGCGCGAAGCAGAATGAGGCCCCGCCGCGCGCGCTCGCGCCACCATTCGTGAGCGGCTACCTCAGGGGCGAGCGCAGCGCAGGGCGTGCTCAGCGAGGTCAGAGTAGCACAGGAGGGGCTGGTGGCGGTCGCGGAGAGCTAGCGCGACGCTGAAGGCCGCCTCGCGCAGCCCCTCCAGCTCAAGCATCCTCCAGGTCCCTCCGTTCCGCTCGAGATACCTCAGCGCGCCTCCCGGCTCTTGAGCGCTCACGTGGGGGTGGCCGGCGGGATCGAGGGCGAGCGACGTTCCTTGGCCGACCTCGCCGAAGCCGTCCACCGTCTCGATCGACCAGACACCGTTGGAGCGGTGAGCGTACTTGAGGTCTCGATTCGATAGGTCGTAGTAGCTCACGTGCGGCTCGCCGCGGCTGTCCAGCGCGAGCGAGCTGTCCAGCCCGACGCTCTCCTCCCCGTCGACGACCTCGGTCTCCCAGCGGGAGCCGACCCAGCGCGACTACTCAAGCTCTGGCTTGAGTAGTCGTAGTGGCTGATCCACGCCTTCCCGGCGCCGTCGAGCGCGAGGGAGCTCATCCCGCAGACGTCGCCCGACGCGTCAACCACCTGCACCGCCCACTCCTCGCCGGTCCAGCGGGCGTATCGGAGCTGCCGCCGGGCGGGACCGACGAACCGGCAGTAGCAGAGGTGAGGCCTCCCGCGAGCGTCGAGCGCCAGCGACACGTGCTGGCCTATCTGACCGCTGGCGTCGATCGTCCACTCGACCCACCTCGCTCCCACCTCAGCGCCCGCCAGAGAGTGCGCGAGCAGGACCGCCATGAGCGTCTTCCCCATCGGATTTCCTCCGCCTCACGCTTCGATGAAGATTCCGGCCAGGAGCAGCGCCTCGGCCGCCGGTGCCTCCGCCCCGAGCTGTCCGCTGCGCACGCGGATCGAGCCCTGGAACGAAACCCCCATGCCCCACAGGAGCTGGTAGCGCACTCCCACGCCTCCACGTCCGGCAAGGTCGAGCGGCGTGCCGGGAGTCAGCCCGACCAGCAGCTCGGGCGAGAGGAAGAGGTGCACGTTCGTCCAGTCGCCCTGCACCATCGTCCAGCGCGGCCCGAGTCCCAGCGAGAGCAGGCGGCGCCCGCCACGCCACTCCAGCCCGGCCGAGGAGGCCACCGCCCAGCGCTCGGAGACGCCGTACTCGCTCGCCCCCAGCAACCGGCCACCGCGCTCCAACTCGTCCACGCCCACCCCTGCCTCTAGCGAGAAGGCCATCAGCCCCCGCTCCGCCGAGGCGGGAAGAGCCGACAGCGCGGCCATCAATGTGAGAGGTGCGGAGCTCATCCGGAGCACGCCGAGCCAACCGGTCCCTCCGAGCGAAGCTCGAGAGGCCGCCCCCACTCCCTCTCGAGCCGAACGGAGTGCCCGGCTATCGAGGAGAGCCACACCCCGACCGAGCGCCTTCATCGGAAAGCCTCCGGGAGCATCAGCGAGCAGCGGCCAACCGGAGATCGAGGGCCCCGGCGCACGAAGTACCGGCAAAGCTCGTGCTCGCAGGGTCGGGCGTCCTCCGGCGTCGGCCGGACCGCTTCGTCGCGCAACGGCGGCAGGCCCGCGCACCCGCAGAGCGCCAGCGCACCGGCGCGAGGTGTACCGCTGGAGCCTGCGCTACGGCGCAGGCCGGCAAGCCTGGGCCGAGGACCTGTATCGGTGAGCGGCGGTGCGGTCATCCGGCGCGTCGCCTCAGGCGCAGAGCTGGTTCGCGGGTCGGCCAGGATCGAGGTGACGCACCTGCACTCTCGCCGAACGCCCTACTCGGTCAACGTCTGTGCCGGGGCCATCGAGGTCCTGGGCACGAGCTTCACGGTGGTGCAGCGGGACGCAGAGGGAGAGGTGACGTTGCACCAGGGGGCCATTCGCTTCCGTGCCGCCGACGGGCGCGAGGTGGCGGTGGCTCCCGGGCAAACGCTGATCTGGCCGCTGCCGTCATCGCCTCCCGCGGTGAGCGGAGCTGACCAGGTGCTGGCCACGGTCGCGCTTCTGCGGAGCCGCGGGCGCTTCGGCGAGGCGGCGGGAGTGCTCGAGGACGCACTCTTGCGGCCGCTTCCATCCGCGACGCGAGAGCGGCTGAGCTTCGAGCTCGGATCCATCCTCACGTATCAGCTTCGCGACCGAGAGCGCGCCTGCCGGCACTGGGCGCGCCACCGGAGAGAAGCGCCCGGCGGCCGTTACGAGCGAGAGCTGGACCAGGCGCTCAGCGGCCTCGGCTGCGAGTAGGAAGCCCCGTCCACCTGGCTTTCGCGCAACTTCCGCTTCCCAAAGGCGAAGCGAAAAAAATCCTCCCGCTGGAAGGTTCCTTTCGATGTGGGACGAAGCGCCACCATGTACGGCGCGCTACCCGCCCGGGAACAGGGCGTTCTCGGCTCCTGCAAACTCCAATAATCCGGGCGGCGAGAACGATCGCATACGCCGGCGCCAGCCGGCCCCAAGGAGGAAAACGATGAAGGTCACTCGCAACCCCGCCGTGCAGAACGTCGGCGTCACCCAGACTTCCCCTGCCTCTACCGTGGACAAGGGCCTCGCCGCTCCCATCGACCGGAACTTGCTGGTCCCCGGCCGGGGGCATAGCTGCTGGTGCCCGCCCAGCAGGTGGTGCCTGCCGCCTTTCCGGCCGCTCTTCCCTCCCGCGGAGCCCGGCTCCACGCTCAAGTGGTCCGATCGCCTCACCGCCCGCAGGTTGAGCGACGTGCTCTCCCGCAAGAGCCCGCTCATGGACACCATGCGGATGGCGCTCGGCAAGGACGTGAAGCTCACCACCGGGAAGGACGGAGTGGTCCGCGGGCCCGAGGGCGAGCCCTTGGTGAAGGTGCAGCTCAAGAACGGCAAGACCGCCTACGTGGACCCCAATACCAATCAGTACTACTTGGCTCCGGCGCTCCCGCGCGGCTGGTTCCCGCTCGGTGGGTCCGGCCAGACGATTCAGGCGAAGGGCCCCTTCACTCTTCCTCCGGAGGCGCAGTTCTCCAACTCGCACTTCTCGGACGCGGACGTGAAGACGCTCACCCGCGACGCGAACTGGCGGCCCTGGCCGATCATCCAGCCCCCGTGGGTCAAGGTGCTGCCCCAGGTCGGTCTGCCCAAGCAACTGGTGTCCATCACCGGCTGAGGCAAAGCGGGGCAAGTCCACCCTCACCCTTTCCCTCTCCCGCCAAGCGGGAGGGGGCGGGATGGGCGGCCTCACTGGAACAGCTTCTCGTCCAGCTTGGCCCGCGCGTCGGCACGGTGCGCGGTGAACTTCACCAACAACTCGCCGCCCCGGTGGACTTCGAGCGTCCGAGGGAACCACTCGCCGCTCGCCGGAGAGCTGTAATCCACGAAGCGCACCTCCCAGCTCGCTCCCTGCTCGTCCGAGAGCCGCACCTTGGCCGGGAGGAAGCTCTCCTTGTAAATCCAAACCTGCGGCTTCTCTGCCTTCGCCTGCCCCAAGACGTACACCACCTGTCCGGCGAAGCGCGCGAGCGAGGTCTCCTTGACGTCCACCCCGATGCGCTGGAGGTGCCGCTCGATGAGCGCGCGGCCCTCCTGCTCGGAGCCGGAGCGCATCGCCAAGAAGGCGCACACTTCTGCCGCCGCGACCTTGAGCGCGGATATCTCACCCCCGGCCGAGCGGGCCTTCCCTCCCGCGAAGATCGAAGCCGAAGGGGCCCCCCCCACCGGCGAGGTGGCTTCGATTCGGCAGCGGCCGGGAAGTCTCAAGTAGACGGCGCCGTCCGCGGACAGCTCGGCGCCTTCAGCGGGGACTCCGAGGGCCGCGCTCGCCTCCTCGGCGCCCGGGCCGTGGAAGGAGAACCCCCCCTCCACTTTCAAGGTGGAGAGCTGGAGGTTGTCCCGGCGCTCCGCCATCTCCCGAAGAATGGACCAGTAGGGAAGGATGTATGCCTGCGCGGCGGCGGCCAAAAGGCAAGAGGCGAGCGGGAGGGCGCGCTTCATCGTCACGCCCGCTCCGCCTCCTCCACCACCTGCCGGAGGTAGGCGAGCAACGGGCCGCGCATGTCCTTTCGCTTGAGCGCGTAGGCGATGTTCGCCTTGAGGTAACCCACCTTGTCCCCGGCGTCGTAGCGCCGGCCCTCGAACTGGTAGCCGATCAGCCCTTCGGTCTTGGCGAGCCTGGCCAGGGCGTCGGTGAGCTGGATCTCCCCGCCCACCCCGCGCTCCTGCGTCTCCAAGATGGGGAAGACCGACGGCGGCAGCACGTAGCGGCCAATCACCGCCAGGTTGGAGGGCGGGTTCTGCTTGGGCTTCTCGACGATCTGGCTGACGCGGATGGTGCGCGCGTCCAGTCGCTCGCCGGCGGCGATGCCGTAGAGGTGGGTCTCCTCCGCGGGCACCTCCATCAGGGCCACCACGCCCTTCTTGTGCTTGTGGTAGGCGAGCGCGAGCTGGCGGATGGCCGGCTCCTCGGCGTCGATGATGTCGTCGCCCAGGATGACCCCGAACGGCTCTCCCCCTACCAGGCTCTTCGCGCAGAGCACCGCGTGGCCCAGGCCCAAGGGCTCCTTCTGGCGGACGCTCACGATGTTCGCCATCTCGGAGATGGCGCGGAGCGAGCGGAGCTCCTCCACCTTGCCGCGGGCCTTGAGCACCGCCTCCAGCTCCACCGCCAGGTCGAAGTGGTCCTCGATGCAGCTCTTGCCCCGGCCGTTGATCAGGATGACGTCCTCGATCCCCGCGCTCACCGACTCCTCCACGATGTACTGGAGGGTCGGAGTGTCCACGATGGGGAGCATCTCCTTGGGGATGGTCTTGGTGGCAGGCAGGAAGCGGGTCCCCAGGCCGGCTGCTGGGACCACGCACTTGCGGATCAGGGGCTCGGACATGAGCGGCGGAATGTAGTGGCCGCCATCGGGCGCTTCAAGGCAGATAGGATGCGCCCATGTCGCGACTGGCCGTCCTCTGCCTGCTCCTGCCCACGGCGGCGCTGGCCCAAGCCGAGCTGTCCCTGCGCGAGCTGATGCACGCCCGCGACTTCGCGATGGGCGGGGCCTACCGGGCCCACGGGCTGGGCGGGGAAGCCATCCTCGGAAATCCGGCGGCCCTCTCCCTCTACCGGCGCTACCAGCTCGAGCTGTCGGGAGCGTGGGACGCGCAGAGCAAGTTCGGCTTCGGCACGGTGTCGGTCCTGGACAGCGTCACCAGCGAACTCGCCGCCGGAGTCTCCTACTACCTCGTCTCCGCCGGCCGCGCCGACGCCCGCTCGCTCTCGCACCTTTCCACCCTGGCACTCTCGATGCCGCTGTCCTCGAGCGTGCTGATCGGCGCCTCGACCCGCCACGTGCTGGTGAGCGGCGCCTACGAGACCAACGGCGTGACCATGGACGCGGGAGTGCTGGTGCGGGCGCTCGACGCTTTGGTGTTGGGCTTCTCCGGGCACAATCTCATCGACCTCGGAAACCCGATGCTGGAGCGCTACTACGCGCTCTCGCTCGCCTTCCTCGGAGGCCTCTTCACCGCGGCGGCGGACCTCAAGGGCGACGTCGCGCCGGAAGGGGGGCTCAGGCTCGCCTACTCCGGCGGGGTGGAGTACGTCGCCGGCGGCGGCTTTCCGGTTCGGGCCGGCTATACCTACGACGCGCGGCAGGGCCGGCACCACCTTTCGGCGGGCGTGGGAGTGATGGTGGAGGGCGGCGGGCTCGACCTCGGCTACCGCCACGAGCTGGGCGGCGAAGGGGGGCGGCTCATCGCGCTCACCTTCCGGCTCCAGCTGCGATGACGCGGTCCGCGACTCCGCTCCGGCTGAGCGCCGTCGAAGCCTGACCACCCCAACCGAGCACTACCCGCCCAGCCTGCGAGTGCGGAGCTGGAGGTAGCGCTCCGAGGCGGCGAAGCGGACCAGCTCGGCAATCTCGCTCTGCAGGGCCTTCTTCGCCCTGAGCGCGGCCAGGGCAGGCGCGACTCCTCCGCACACCACCAGCCCGGCCCGGTTGGAGGAGTGCCTCGCCCCGTCCGCCAGTGCCCGCAGGCTGAGTGACTTCGCGTTGCGCTCGAACAGCTCGCGGATCCGCTCCAACCCCTTCGGGGGCAAGGAGTCGCGCACCGCCCGCGCCTCCGCGGAGAGCGACGAGCCCCGGAGCACCGACGCCAAGACCGACATCCCCCGCTCCAGTTGCTCCTTGCGCAGGGTGCGCAGGGAGAGCAGGTCCGGGTTCAAAGTGAAGAGCGCCCTTCCCGCGAAGAAGCGCAGCTCGGAATCGGGGAGCTGCCGCTTCGCCGCCAGCCGGCCCACCAAGAGCCTCGGCGCGTTGGCGAACACCAACGAGAAGGGAGGCCCGTTGTCCTCGGACAGGTGCACGTCGGGAGCCCTCAGGCCCAGAATCCGCACCCCCGCCAAGAGAGCGTCCGCCGCCGCCTGCGCCCCGCGCCCGGCGTCGAGCCGGAACTCGTCTCGAGACCCGGCCGCCTTGCCCTTGGCGGGGAACAGCCTGGCAAGTGCGAGCCCACAGAGGGCGAACAGCTCGCCCGCCTCGGTGCGCAAGGCAGGGTGCCGAAGCCCGGCGCGGTCGGTGGCGGAGCAGATGAGCTTGGGCGTCCTCGGTGCGGCGTTCGGATCGCCCTCCAGCGCCAGGGCGATCTCCGCCATCAGCCCGCTCCTCGCCGCGTCGCCGGCGCCGTCGAAGTAGTCGGCGAGCTGCCGGTGGGCCTCCGCGCCGAGCGGATCATCCCTCACCTTCTGGAACAGCCGCTCCCGGTCCTCGGTGTGCTTCCTCGCGGGAATGGCGGGGACGATCGAGGGGAGGATCTCCACCGACGGGTCGCCGAGGGCGACGGGGATCTCCTCGGTCTTGTGGCGCTCGTCCATCGCGCCGGGTGGGGCCTCCCACTCGTCGGAGATCGGCACCACGTCGCCGGTGGTCACCTCGAGCACCCCGCCCTCCTCGCCGTCCTCGTCGCCCTCGTACTCCCTGCCGACCGTGGAGCCCTCCCATTCCTCTTCCTCGCCGGGCGCCGCCACCACCTCCAGCTCCTCGGTCTGGTGGCGGTCCAGATCGCCCGGAGAGGTCTGCTCCGTCTCGTCGGTGCCGGCCTCCTGCGAGGGGTGGGTGGCCCTTGGAGGTGGAGGGATGGTGATCGGCCCGGCGATGGTGGCCGCGGCCGCCACCGGCAGGGGCAGCTTGCGGGCGGGCGCCAATGAAGCGAGCGGAGGCTGCTGCTCGGCGAGGGAGAGGCGGACGTTCTCCGCGCGCGAGTGGTACCGCTCTGCCCGCGCGTCGTCCCCCAGGACCTCGCGGGAGAAAGCGGCCAGCCGTTGCCAGGTGCGAAGCCGCTCGGCTTCGTCCTCGGTGGCGGTGGCCGCCTGCTCCAGCGCCCACGCCGCCTCGTCGTTCAAGGAGCGGTCCACCAGCCGGTCGGAGAGCGCCAGCCAGGCCTCCTTGTGTCCCGGCTCGAAGCGCGCCGCGGAGCGCAGCTCGGCGAGCGCTTCGTTCGACCGTCCGGCGCGCTCGAGCATCGCCACCAGCTCCATGCGGGCCTGCCTGGCGTTGGGGCCGCGGGGCTCCCGCTTGAGCTGCGCGCGCAGGACCCGTTCGAGCTGCGCCAGGTCGCCGCTCTCGCGCGCCAGCTCGCCCAGGCGGGACTGCGCCTCCGCGTCCTGGGGCAGCTCGGCCAACACCTCGGCCCAGGCGGCACGGGCGTGGTGCTTCTCCGAAGGCGAGGAGTCGCACATCCGCCCGAGCCTCCGAAATATCTCTCCCCTGCCCGGCTGCCGGCGCGGGATGACCGAGAGCGCCTCGCGAAAGGCGTGCAGCGGCGCGGCCTCGCCGAGCTGGAGGGCCACCTCCGCCAGCCCGGCGCGGGCGGCGATCAGCCCCGGGGACTCCTCGAGCGCGTGGGCGAAGTCCGCCCGAGCCCCGACGAGATCTTTCCGGGCCAGCTTCGCTTCGGCCCTGGCGACCAGCGCGTTGCCGCGGCTTTTGGGATCCGCCGCCCTCTCCACCGCGAGGTCCAGCGCCCGCCGGACGCCCGAGAGGTCCTCCCTTTGGGAGAGCAGCCGCACCTGCTCGGCCAGGGCCTGCTTGTCGCCGCTCAGCGAGACGATTTCCCCGTACACCTTGGCGGCGCCGAGCCCGTCGTGCAGCTCGTCCTCCAAGACCTCGGCGAGGTGGGAGAGGGCCTCCAGCTTCTCCGGGGCGCCGCGGGCCTTGGCGGCGCGCTCCCGGTAGTGCTGGGCCAGCTCTCGCCAGGCGCCGCGGGCGACGTAGTGGGCCTCGAGCTTCCGGGCGGTGTCGGGGTCGGCGCGCTCCTGCACCGCGGCGCCCAGCAAGGCCGCCGCCTCGCTGGAACGCCCGCGGGCCTGGGCGTCCTCGGCGGCCGCGATCAGCATCGCCTGGGTCTGCCGCCGGGACGGGGCCGGGGTGCTGCCCGGCGGGGCGTTGGGGGCGTAGGCGGGGACCTCTCTGGCAAGCTCCTTGGCCATCGCCCGAGCACGCTCGGCGCGGCCCAAGAGCTCGCCGGTGCGGACCGCCTTCTCCACCGCCTCCTCCATGGCGCGAGGCGCGGCGCGCGATTCCCTCAGGGAGCGGACCCACAGCAGTCGGAGGTGAAAGGCGCCTTCCACGTCGCCGGCTTCCTCGGCGAGCTGGGCGGCCTTCTCGTACTTGGGGCCCGCGCGGCCGTGATCGGCCAGCCGTTCTCCCCACAGTCGCGCGCGCTGGAGCGTGGCCCGCGAGGCGCGAGAGAGCTGGTTCTTCGCGAGGGCGTCGCGGGTCTCGCGCTCGAGGGAGGCGTCCAGCTCCTCCCAGCGGCCCTCCTGCTGGAGGACGGCGTTGAGCGCCACCCGCGCGCGGCGGTCCGAGGGGCGCTCGGCGAGGGCCAGCACCAGGACTTCGCGGGCGCGCTCCAGCTCCCCCAGCCGTCGAAGCAGCCGCGCCTGCTGGCGGAGCACGGCGGCGCGCTCGTCGCCGTCGGCGTCCTTCTGTCCCGATTCGAGCAAGGAGATGGCGGCGGCCTCGGTCCCCGCGCGGAGCGAAGTGCGCACCACCATCGCGGCGAGCCGGCCGGTCATCGGGGCCACCCGGCAGGCCCGCACCAGCTCGCTGAAGGCGCGGGCGACCTCGCCCTCGCCGAGCAGGCCGAGCGCCAGCGAGCGGTGCATGTCGGCGAGGGAGCGCCCCTCCTCGAGGCCGGCAAACTCCGGAAGCCGGACGGTGTCATGGCGGCCTTCGTCGGGCTTGCCGTCCTTGGCTCCTCGCTGGCCAGGCATGGGCTGGGCAGTCTACACGCGAACACGGCGGGCAACCTTGGAGGATGATGCTAAGCAACCAGCGGCGCTGGTGCGATGACGACCCCCTTGATCTCGGTGCTGATGCCGGCGCGAAACGCGGCCCCGACGGTGGAGGGCGCCGCGCGGAGCATCCTCGAGCAGTCCCTGCGAGACCTCGAGCTGATCGCCGTGGACGATGGCTCGAGCGACGAGACGGGGCGAATCCTCGCGAGGCTCGCCCGGGAGGACGCACGCGCGCGGCTGGTGCAGGGGCCCGGGCAGGGACTGGTACGTGCGCTGTGGGCGGGGCTTCCCCACTGCCGCGCTCCCTACCTCGCGCGGATGGACGCGGATGACGTCTCACTGCCCAGCAGGCTCGAGAAGAGCGTGGCGGCGCTGGAGGCCGACCCGCGCCTCGCCGCGGTGGGCACTGCGGTGGAGGTCTTCCGCGAGGACCGTCCGGTCAGCCCGAACATGCAGCTCTGCGCGCGGTGGCTAGGCTCGCTGACCACCCCCGAGCTCTTGTTCGCGGACCGCCTGGTGGAGAGCCCGCTCTGTCACCCCTCGGTGACCATGAGGAAAGCGGCGCTGGAGGCGGCTGGCGGCTTCGAAGAGGGAGACTTCCCCGAGGACTGGCAGCTCTGGCTCAAGCTCCTCTCCAGGGGCTTCGGGCTCAAGAACCTGCCCGAGGTGCTGCTGCGCTGGAGAGACCGGGACTCGAGGCTCACCCGGACCGACCCGCGCTACTCCAAGCGGAGCATCCTCCGCCTCAAGGCGCGCTACCTCGGGGAGGTGCTCCCTCGCGGGCGCCCCAGCATCGTGTGGGGCGCCGGCGAGCTCGGGCTAGCGCTCTCCCGGCTCCTTCGCGCCGAGGGCTTCGGCACCGATCGGTTCATCGAGGTGAGCCCGAGGAAGCTCGGCCAGCGGATCGAGGGAGCGCCGGTGGTCGCTCCTGCCTCGCTCGGTCCGCCGGGCGAGCTGCACCTGGTCGCCGCGGTGGGGGCCAAAGGGGCGCGGCAGGAAATTCGCGAGCGCCTCTCTGGCTTGGGTTGGCAGGAGGGCCGGCACTTCACCTGCGCCGCATGACCATCGGAGCTTCCACTGGCCGCTCGGCTGCCTACTCGACCGCGCCGGGCGGTGCACGCCCACGGTCCCGCTGTCTATGATGATCGCGGAGGATCGTCATGGGGAGCTTGGAAGGTGTCGAAGGCCTGGCTTCAGCTCGCCGTTTCCGAACCGAGGAGTACCACCGACTGATCACGGCCGGCATCCTCGATGAGGACGAGCACGTCGAGCTGCTCGAGGGAGTAATCGTCGAAATGACACCACAGAAGCGTCCGCACGCGCGGGTGATCACGACCTTGACCGGGAAGCTGGCGCGCGCGCTGCCGCCAGAGTACAGCGTACGGATCCAACTTCCGCTGACGCTGAGCGACGACAGCGAGCCTGAGCCAGATCTGGCGGTGGTGCTGCAGTCAGAGGAAGACGCAGCGCCGGCTCACCCGCGCAGCGCCCTGTTGGTGGCCGAGGTCTCCGGCGACTCGCTGAGAAAAGACCGCAGCCTGAAGGGCCGCGTATACGCTCGAGCCAACATCCCCGAGTACTGGATTGCCAACGTGGCGGAGAAGTGCGTGGAGATCTACACGGATCCGGTGTCCTCGGAGGGCCGGTACGCCACGGCGCGCACCGTCCGCCCGGGCGACACGCTGGTGCCTCGACACTTGCCCGGAGTCGAAATCCCCGTCGCCGACCTGTTCGCCTAGCTTGCGGCGTATTGGAACCGCAGCGCAGGGTGAGCTTCAAAGCCGGCCCGAAGGGGGCTCCACCTTGGCGCGCCGGAAAAAGGCCAGCATTTCCTCGGGGACCGGCGCCTCGAGCGCCAGCTCCTCGCCGGTGCGCGGATGTTTCAGGGCGAGCGCCTGCGCGTGCAAGAGGCACCTTCGTGCGGGAAGACCCGCCGCCTCCGGGGCGCCGCCGTAGAGGGAATCTCCCAGGATGGGCGCCCCCAGCGCCCTAAGGTGCACCCGGAGCTGGTGCGTCCGCCCGGTGCGGGGCCAGAGCGCCGCCAGGCAAAACTCTTCCGACGCATAGAGGCGCTCCAGTTCGGTGACCGCCGAACGGCCCTCCTTCACCGCACGGTAACGGCCAGGCCTGGATGGGTCCTTGGCAATCGGCAACTCGACCGTGCACCGCTCGGGCAAGCCGGGACCCGTCACGGCGAGGTAGCGCTTCCTCGCCGTCCGGCGGCGGAACTCCTCGGAGAGCGCCAAGGTCGCCCGCTTGGTCTTTCCGAAGACCGTCACTCCGGAGGTGTCCCGGTCGAGCCGGTGCACCAAGCCGGCCTCCACCCCCACCCGCCGTGCGACCGCATCCAACAGGCTGTCGCCCGTTCTCCCCGCGGTGGCCTGGGAGGCGAGCCCGGCCGGTTTGTCCACCGCGAAAAGCTCGCTGTCTTCGAAGAGCACCCGAAGCTTGGGAGGCGGCGCGGCCGGCTCGAGGGCGCTTCTCCCCGACTCTTCGAGCACCGCGGTGACGACCGCTCCGGCGTGCGTGGGCCTCTGAGGGTCCAGGCATCGCCGTCCGCCCACGTACGCGGCGCCGTGTGAGACGAGCCGCCGTGCGTCTGCCTCAGGAACGCCGAGCGCCCGGGCGAGGACCGAGCTGAGGGGCCTGCCCTCCTCCGCCGAGCTGACCGAGAACGTCCGACGCTTCATCTTTGGTGGGGTTGACTAATTCGGCTCCCGCGCGCCTCATAGGCGACGTGGAGACTTCCATCAACGCCCTGGCGAAGCGCCTCGATTCGTTTCTCTTCGACCTGGCCAGCCTCCACTACCGATATGGGGCGGGGCTGGCAACGGAGCTGCCGGTCGAGCACCTGTACCGGGAATACCCCGAGCTGACCCGGCCGGAGACGTTTCGCCAGGTGCGCGAGTCGGTGGAGGACAAGCGCACCGACGAGCGCGAGCGGACGAGGATGCGGCTGTTGCTCGAGTTCCTCGCCGGCCAGGTGGAGGAGGCGATCGCCGCCCCCTCGCAGGAGGAGATCGCCACCCTCGAGGCCAGCGCCACCGTCCCCACCGACCGCGAGCCGCTCGCCCTCCGGGAAGCGGTGGCCCGGCTGCCCCGGGAGGCCGAGCGGGAGCGGAGGGGGATGCTGGAGCAAGGGATCGGCGAGCTGCTGTGGGAGAACCAGACGCCCTACGCCCGGCGGCGGGAGGCGGCGGTCCAGACTGCCGAGGCGCTGGGCTACTCGAGCTACCTCGCCCTGCGCGACGCGGTGACCGGCTTCTCGGCCGAGGCGCTGGCGCAGGAGTGCGAGAAGGTGTTGCTCGAGACCGAGGACGCCTACCGCGACGTCCTCGGGTACGTGCTCAGGAAGGTGGACCCGGGCGTGCGGCCGGTG
This sequence comes from Myxococcales bacterium, assembly GCA_016191815.1. Lineage (GTDB taxonomy): Bacteria > Myxococcota > Myxococcia > Myxococcales > Myxococcaceae > JACPVI01. The sequence goes on along the minus strand of JACPVI010000020.1, from coordinate 5,023 downwards.
CCGGCGGGGAACGCGCGGCGCCACGACCTCCAGCGGGCGGCGACCGCCCCCTGGATGGCGCAGCACTTTCGCCGGGAGGACCTGCTCCCTTCCGTCACCCGCTGTCTGGGCGAGATGGGGCTGCCGCCCAACGCCGAGGGGCGAATCCTGCTCGACACCGAGGAACGGCCGGGGAAGACCTCGCGGGCGTTCGTGGCCGACTTGAAGGTGCCGGACGACATCCGGCTGGTGGTGCGGCCGGGCGGAGGCCTGGACGACTACTTCTCGCTCCTCCACGAGTTCGGGCACGCGCAGCAGCTCGCCCACGTCTCGCCGCACGCCCCGGTGGAGGAGCGGAGGCTTGGGGACCTCTCGGTCACCGAAGGCTTCGCCTACCTCTTCGACCACCTGTTGCTCGATCCGGCCTGGCACAGGCGCTATCTGCACCTGTCGACCGCGAACGCCAAGGAGGCGGCCCGCATCTCGGCCTTCAACAACCTCTGGCTGCTCAGGCGCTACGCCGCGAAGCTCCCCTACGAGCTGGAGCTGTACGCGCGGGGGCCGGAGCGGCCGCTCGCCGAAGAGTACGAGGAGCGGATGGCCCGGGCGCTCTCCGTGAAGGTGCACCGCGGCTTCTACCTCTACGACGTGGATCCGCAGCTCTACGCCACCCGCTACCTGCGGGCCTGGGCTTTCGAGGCGCGGCTGTACGAGGTTTTGGTGGACCGCTACAACGAGGACTTCTGGCGAAACCCGGCGGCGGGGAGTTGGCTCAAGGATCTGTTCGCCCGCGGCCAGCGGGACGACGCAGGCGCCCTCGCTGGTCAGCTGGGCGGGAGACCACTGTCGTTGTCGGAAGCCGGGCGACGGTTGGTCCAGGTGATGGGCTCGTGAGCCGGAGCCAGCTCTTCGAAACGCGCCCCGGAGACTCGTCGCCACGGCGCGGCGGAGTCACCCTCAGCTCGGTTCAATCAGTCCAGCGGCGACCTCGTCGGCCGCAAGGCGCACCTCCTCGGCACGCCTCCCGCCCGACGGCCCACGCGTGTGGGCGTGTCAGTGCTTCTTCCTCAGCGCCCTTACAATCTTCTCCTTCGCCACGTTCCTCGTCCCCGCCTTCGCCGCCGGGGCCAGCCGGGCCTGCTGGGCACGGTGGGCCCGCAAGAGCTGCAGCTCGATCAGCAACAGCTCGTCGGCCAGCTCCTCGTTGCCACCGGCGGCCCTGGGCAGCGGCGCGTGGAGACTGTCCCCCTCCACGCCGTAGCGCATCCTGAGGACCTTCTCCTCGTCGGAGGCCAAAGCGATGGCCCTGGACAGCGCCCCCCGGACCTGCGCCCCCGTTACCGCCACCGTCGTGCTCGCAGCCTTGCGCTCCATCTCGCTCTCCTTCGCTCGAGTTCCGCCCCGATATCGACCACCAACCGCCTCGGAGCGGCCGACCCGCTACGGATGGGGATTGTAGGGGGGGGCAGGGGTCGGTCAAATTTTCGGCCACAGGGCTGTAGCAGCCCTACTCGTCGTCCGGCCGGACCTCTTCCGCCCCCGTCCCGGCGTCCGAGCGCACCCGGGGGATGCCGAACCGGTCCAGCGCGTCCGCAATCCCCTGCGGCTTGTCCTCGTCCGGGAGGAACTCCTTCGGCGGCGCCAGCGCAGCTTCCCGGCCAACCTCGGTGAGCGAGCAGTCCACCACCATTCTCAGCTCGGCTACCCCCGCGTCCGCCTCCACCGACAGCCTCCCCACCAGGTGCGCCTTGAGCACCACCGAAGTCTCTGCGTCCACCAACACCTCGCCCTCCAGCGTGCGCGGCTGCCTCTGCTCCAAGAAAGCGCGCCGCCGCTTGGTCGTCTCGTCCTGACCGCCCTTCGGCTCGATGAGCGGAGGCAGCTTGGGCGGAGAGCCCGCCCCCGGCGGCCCGAGCGAGACCACGTACTTCCAGACCGTCCTCCCCTCGTGGCCTGCCGAGCCCTGAGCCGAGAGCTTCAACCTGCCCAGGAAGAGCGAATCGAAGTCCCGCACCGCTCCCTGCACCTCCTCGCGCTCGCGCTCCGCCATCCCCCGGTCGCGCAGCCTCTGGCGGAACCTCCCGTAGCGGCTCCGGGCGTACACTTGCCCGCGAACCCGCATCACCTCCAGGCCCTGATCTCGCGAGTTCTCGATGGTGGCGTGGAAATCGCCCGCCACTCCTCCGGGCCCGGCGAAAAGCGTCCGCGTCTCCTCTAGCCGGGTGCCCCGCCCGGCGCCGGTCCAGTCGAAGCTCACCTTCGCCGAATAGCGGTGCGGTCCCACGCGCTCGGTGATCTCCGCCGCCCCCATGCCCAATACCCTCCGGGCCACTGTGGAGTCGTCGGCCACGTTCTCGGGGGGCAGCCGCTCCGACGCCGAGGTCACTGCCTTGGGAGGATCCTCCGGCGAGAAGATCCGCCGCTTCGCCGCCTTGTCTACAGCGTCGCTGCACCCCATCAGGATCGCGCAGGCGGCCAGCGTCAACGCAGGTGCTCTCAAAGCGGCTCCTCCACCTCCGACCCTACGTGGGGGCCGCGCGCGCGGGCAAGGGCCACCGGCGGCGGCGGACAATGGTCGGGCCGGCGGGCTTGCGCCATACGCCTGGCGAGCTAGAAGGCGCTCACATGCAAGGCCTGAAGGACAAGCTGATCAAGGCAGGGCTCGTCACCGAGGAGCAGGCGCGCGAGGTGGAGGCCGAGCCGCCCCGCCCAGGCCCACCTGGCGGGCAACCGCCGCCTATGAGCAAGGCGCTCCAGCGCCTCGAAGCCCAGCGCCAGCGGGAGCTGGATTCGAAGCTCCTCGGACTGGTGCTCTCCTCTCAGGTGACAATCGAGTCCGGGCCGCGCGCCTTCTACTTCGTCACCCGCAAGGGGAAGCTCCGCCGCCTCGATCTCTGCGAGGAGCAAGCGCGGGCGCTCGAAGAGGGAAAGCTCGCGGTGGTGGAGCGCCAAGAGCCAGCTCAGATCGAGCACTCGCTGGTCCCCGCGGCCACCGCCGAGCAGATGGCCCGTCTCTCGCCGAAGTCGGTGCGCTTCCTCCACCGGCCGGGCTCTCCGGTGGGTTTCCTCTCCGAGGACGAGCTGAGGCGGCGGCAGGCCGAGGAGGAGTTGGGTGGGGCCTCGGACGACGGCGGCGCCCGCTCCTAGGTGTGGGTCGCGGTCAAGCGCAGCCGGCCGACCGCCCCCCAAGAGGTCAAACCGTCAGACCCACCAGGTGATTGAGGAAGGCGACCCGGATGTCCTCCGGTAACTCCACCGGCTTGAAGTCGTCGAGCCCCACCGGCACGGTCACCAGCTCGAGCTTGGCGCACAACCTCTGCGTCTCGCCGAGGTAGAGCCGGTAGCGGTTGGCGATCGACCGCTTGGAGAGCTTCACCGTGTCCATCACCACGCGGCACACGTCACCGAAGCGCAGCGGCGCCTGAAAGTCCGCCTCGGAGTGGACGGTGGGGAAGGCGATCCGCCGCTTCGAGAGCACCTGGGCGTAACTGTGCCCGACTTCCTTGGCGAAGAAGTCCTCGAACACCCAGTGGCAGTAGCCGAACAACCGGGGGAAGTAGACGATCTGCGCGTAGTCGACGTCGTCGAAGCGGACCGGGATGCGCTGGGTGTAGGCCATCGGGTTTGGGGGTTGGGCCGCCTCGGCCGCGGTCAGGAGAAAGCGTCGATCCCGGTGATGGCGCGGCCGAGGATCAGCGTGTGAACCTCGTGGGTTCCCTCGTAGGTGTAGACCGACTCCAGATTCAACATGTGCCGCACCGCCGGGTACTCGTCGGTGATGCCGTTCGCTCCCAGGATGGACCTCGCCGAGCGGGCGATCTCCATCGCCACCCGGACGTTGTTCCGCTTGGCCAACGACACCTGCGCCGCGCTCACCTTGCCCTGATCCTTCATCCGCATCAGCCGCAGGGACAAGAGCTGGGCCTTGACGATCTCCTGCAGCATGTCCGCCAGCTTCGCCTGGGTGAGCTGGAAGGCGGCGATGGGCTTGCCGAACTGCACCCTCGAGAGCGCGTACTCCCTCGCGGCCTCGAAGCAGGCGATCGCCGCTCCCACCGCCCCGAAGGCGATTCCGGCCCGCGCGTGGTTGAGGCAGGAGAGCGGCCCGTTCAGCCCCTCCACCTTCGGCAGCACGTTCCGCGCCGGCACCCGGACGTCCTGGAACGCCAGCTCCGAGGTGAAGGAGGCGCGCAGGGAGAACTTCCCCTCGATCTCCCGGGCAGTGAAGCCCGGCATTCCCTTCTCCACCAGATACCCGCGGATGGACTCCGCCCCGCCCTCTCCGGTCTTGGCCCACACCACCGCGACGTCGGCGATGCTGCCGTTGGTGATCCACATCTTCGAGCCGTTGAGCACCCACCCGTCGCCGTCCTTCCGGGCGCGGGTGCGCATTCCCCCCGGGTCCGAGCCGAAGTCGGGCTCGGTCAGGCCGAAGCAGCCGATCAGCTTGCCCTTCGCCATCCCCGGGAGGAACCGCTCCTTCTGCTCGTCGCTCCCGAAGGCGTGAATGGGGTACATGCACAACGAGCTCTGCACCGAGGCGAACGAGCGCAGCCCGGAGTCGCCCCGCTCCAGCTCCTGGAGGATGAGCCCGTAGCTCACGTTGCCCATTCCGGCGCAGCCGTACCCATCCAATGTGGCGCCGAACACCCCCAGCTCGGCCAGCTTGGGAATCACCTCCAGCGGGAAGGTGCCGTGCCGGAAGTACTTCCCGGCCTTGGGCAAGTACTCGCGGTCGACGAACGCGGCCACCACATCCCGCGCGGCCTTCTCCTCGTCGCTCAGAAGCTCGTCGATTCGGTAGAGGTCGGTGATGTCCGAGCGAGGCATGCGCTTCTCCGTGGGCCCGGGGCTTGTAGCGCCCGCACCCTGTTGCGTCAAACGCCGCAGCCAGCACGCTCGCCCCGCTCCTCCAGGATGGCGGATAACGACCTACAGGTCCGCTTTGCTAGCGTAAGGGGGCTAGTGCTCTGCCCAGGGTGTACTGATACCTGCGACGAACGATCCTCTCGCTGCGAGGCGCAGGCTCGTCGCTTGCGCTGCT
>JACPVI010000004.1 GCA_016191815.1 Myxococcales bacterium | reverse complement strand
GCACCGACGTGTGCAGCGCGGGCACCTGCGCCGGCATCACCTACACCTGCACGCCGACCCAGTGCCAGGCGAGCTCGGTGTGCGCGGGAGACGGCACCTGTACCGTCACCCCCAAGGCCAACGGCAGCGCCTGCAACGACACCAACCCCTGCACCCGCACCGACGTGTGCAACACCGGCACGTGCAGCGGGACGGCGTACACCTGCACGCCCACCGCTTGCCAGCTCAGCTCCACCTGCGACGGGGCTGGCGGCTGCACCTCCGTGCCGGTGGCCGACGGCACCCTGTGCGACGACGGCGTCGCCTGCACCCACACCGACCAGTGCGCCGCCGGCACCTGCAACGGGTCCGCCTACAATTGCACGCCGGGCCAGTGCGACGAGACCTCCGCCTGCGGCGGAGACGGCGGCTGCGTGGTGGTCACCAAGGCCGACGGCACCTCCTGCGACGACGGCAACAAGTGCACCTCCGGAGAGAGCTGCCTCGGCGGCGCATGCGGCTCGCCGCAGTCCACGGTGACCTGCAACCCGGTGGACGAGTGCCACCTGTCGGGCGCGTGCGACCCGAATAGCGGCAACTGCAGCAACCCCACCATGCCGGACAACACCCCGTGCAGCGCCGGCAACTGCCTCTCCGGCACCTGCCAGGGCAAGCCGGACGCGGGCGGCGGCAAGGCAGTCGCCGGGAAGCCGTGCGGCTGCGGCGCGGCGGAGGCCGGAGTGGCGCCGTGGGTGGTCCTGGCGCTCCTCGGCTACGCCTGGCGGCGTCGCTCCTCGAGGCGGTGAGACGGCTCAGCCCTCTCCTCGCCATCGCCGTGCTGGTCGGCCCCGAAGCAGGGGCCGACCCGCCCGGGGCGGATTCGGCCACAGGGCACGCCCGGCTTCACGTGTCGGCGATGGGTTTTGCCGACCCGATCTCCCGCTTCGCCGGCGGCGGCGGTGCGGGACTTCCTCCTCAAGCGGGGGATAGACGCTTCCAGGCTGGAGGCGGTCGGCTTCGGACGGACGCGGCCCCTGGTGCAGGGCGAAGGCGAGGAGGCCCGCGAGTCCAACCGGCGAGTGGACTTCCTCTTCCTCGACTTGGTGGATCTCGTCCCCTCCGATTTGCGATGAAAGCTGCTAGCTTCGGCGGCGCTTCCAGCGCTCCCCGCCCATGCCGAGCCGCCCCTCCCAGGAGGAGAAGCCCTTTCCCCAGCTCGAGGCGTCGCTCGAGAAGGCCGGCCGGATCGAAGAGCTCATCCGCCTCTACGAGAACCGCGCCCGGGAAGTCCCCAGCTGCACCGAGGCCGCCCATCTGATCGCCAAGGCCGCCGCGCTCGCCCGCCGGAAGCTCAAGGATCTCCCGCGCGCCGAGGCGCTGCTGAGGAACGCGCTGCTCCTCGCCCCCGACGAGCGCGACCACCTGAGGGATCTCCGGCTCCTCTACGAGCAGACCCAGGAACACGGAGCCTTGGCCGAGGTGCTGGAACGGATGGCCGCGCTCTGCTTGGGCCCGGAGGGAGCCGCGCTCTACCTCCGGGCCGCCGTGGTGCACGACGACAGGCTGCGGCGCGCAGACCGAGCTCTCCGCTGCTGCCAGCTCGCCGCCCGCGCGCATCCCACCGAGCGCGAGGCGTACCGGACCGCCCGGAGGCTCTTGCTGCGCGACGGCCGCACCTCGATGGCGCTCGACTGGCTCGAGCGCGAGCACGCCGCCGCCGGCGGAGAAGGGCTCGCCGACGAATACGTCCGGCTGGCCTTGGCGCTCACCTCGGATCCCAGCGAGCACCCCAACGCCGAGCGCGCCCTCGAGGCGGCGCTGAAGCTCGCGCCGGGCCACGGCGGGGCGCTGGCGGCGAAGGAAGTCCTCGCATCGCTCCCCTCGAATTGGGCCGAGCGGGTGCGGGCGCTCCGCGCCGAATCGCAGGCCGAGCGGGAGCGGAAGGTCGCCGCCCGCAAGTCCCTGATGGTCGCCTGGCTGCTCCACGCATACGAGATGGGCTCCGAGGCCAAGGTGCAGGAGGCGGTGGACCGGGCGCTGCTCCTGTGGCCGGCGATGCCCGAGGCCCTCTCCTTCCTCTCGCGGAAGGCCGAGGCCCAAGGAACGGTAGCGGAGCTGGTGGAGCGGCTGGAGCAGATGGCCGTGCACGCCGAGCGCGGGGCCAAGGTGGATCTCTGGATCCGCGCCGGCGCTCTGCGGCTCGAGCGGCTCTCCGACCCCGCCCGGGCGATGGCGGACTTCGAGAAGGCGGCCAGCTTGGACCCTTCCCGCCCCGACCCGGTGAGCCTCGCCACCGAGCTGATGCTCGAGCTGGGGCGCAGCGCCGACGCCGCGGCGCTCCTCGAGAGGCACCTCGCCACGGTGAAGGACCGCGCCGGGCGCAACGAGCTGAGATGGCGGCTGATCGTCCTCTACCGCGACAAGGTGTGCGACGAGGGAAGGGAGCGGACCTGCCTCGAGGCCATCCTCCGCGACGAGCCTACCCACCCGGGGGCCGCCTTCGAGGCGGTGCGCCTGTCGGTCGCCTCGCGCAACCTCGAAGGAGTGGCGAGCCGGCTGCAGGCGGCCTCGCGCGCGGCTGTGTCCCAAGACGAGATCCGCCGCCTCTTCGGGAGGGTCGCCCAGCTCGCCAGCACCGGAAACGATCACGCCTTGGCCAGCCAAGCGCTCGCCGAGGCGATGATGCTCAACCCATCGGGGCTGGAGGGCCTGCCGGAGGCGATCGAGCACGCCCGCGCGGGTGGCGGCGAGGCGCTGCTTGCGGCCTCCCTCCGCCGCGCCGCCTTCGCTGCCCCCGAGCCGGCGGCCGGGTGCCTCTGGCGGGAGACCGCCAGGCTCCTCAGGGGGCTGGGTCGGGCCGAGGAGGCGGCCTCCGCCTGGCGGGAGGTGCAGAGGCGCGCGCCGGATGATCCGGAGGCCCACGAGGCCCTCTCGGCGCCGGCCGGGCCGAAGCCGCCGCCGGGAAACGTCCAGGCGGACCTGGAGGCGGAGCTCTTGCGGCTCTCCGGCCCCTTCGCCGATCCCACTGCGTTGTCCCAGGTGTGCCGCAGAATCTTGGAGCTCGATCCCCAGCACCAGCAGGCGCTGAGGAAGCTGGGCGGGGCCTGCGCCGCGCTCCGCCGCTGGGAGGAGGTCGCCGAGGTCGCGCGCCGGCTGTCGGAGGTCTCGGAGTCGCTCGAAGAGCGCGCCGAATGGACCGCCCGCCTCGCCCAGCTCTACGCCGGCCGGCTGGGCCGCCAGGGGGAGGCCGCCCAGCTCTTGCTGGAGCTCTTGGGGCAAGGGCACGACTCGGCGGTGGTGGTGCGCAGCCTCGAGCGGCTGGCCTCCTCCGGAGTGATGCGGGAGGAAGTCTCCCGCGCCCTCGTCCCCCTCTACGCGAAGAAGGGAGATCACCAGCGCGCCGCGGCCACGCTCTTGCTCCAGCTCTCCTCGGCGAAGGAGGCGGCGGAGCAAAAGGCCCTCCTCGCCCAGCTCGCCGAGGTGCACGAGCAGCGCCTCGCCGACGGCCGCGCCGCGCTCTCCCTTTATCTCCGCGCGGTGTCGCTGGATCCGAAGGACGAGAGCCCCCGGAGGAACGTGGCTCGCCTCGCCCGGGAGCTGTCCGCCCACTCGGACGCTGCAAAGTCCCTCGCCAAGATCGCCGCGCGCGTCGAGGACATGTCGCTCGCCCGTTCGCTGGTCGCACAGGCCGCCGCGCTCGCGGAGGAGGGCGGCGCTGCCGAGGCCGCGGAGCGGGCCCTCCTCGCCGGGCTGTCGATGGACCCGATGGACCGCGAGCTGCACCTCCGGCTGGTGCGGCTCTACGCGGGCACCGGGCGTCTCACCGAGGCGGAGCGGCTCCTCAAGAAGGCCATCCACTCCGCGCCGGCCGAGGAGCGCGCGAGCCTGGAGCTGGAGCTTTCGGAGCTCTACGCGCAGCTCTCCAGCCCGCGCGCCGCCGCCGACGCGCTCGAGCACGCCATCGAGTCCGGAGCGGAGGAGAGCGAGCATCTGGGTCGGCTCTGCGAGCTTTACGAGTCCTCCGGCCAGCACGCGAAGCTCGCCCGGGCGCTGGAGCGTGCCGCGGCGGTGGCGGAGGCGAAGGGCGATCTCGAGCGGGCGTCTGCCGCGCGGCTCCGCAGGGCGCAGGTGCTGCAGTCCACCCTCGGGGATCGCGCCGCCGCGGTCCGCACCTACGCCGAGGTGCTGGAGAAGCGCCCGCGGGATCCGGAGGCCCTCTTTGGGCTCGAGAATCTGCTCTCCGATCCCGCCGCGCGCGAGGAAGCCGCCCGCGCCCTCGCCGCTTCCCACCGCGCCGCCGCCGATCAAGCCGGCCTGTTGCTCGCCCTGGAGGCACTCGCCCAATTCGCCCAGGACGCCCAGGAGCGCATCGCCTGCCTCAAGGAGGCCGCCGCCGTTCACCTGGCTCTGGGCCAGCCCGACCTCGCCCTGGCCGCCTTCGCCGGAGCCGTGCGCGCCGCCCCCGACGACGGCGCGCTGCTCGCCGCCGCACTCGAGGCGGCTGACCGCGCCGGCCTGCTCGACACCTACGCCGAGGTGCTGGAAGAGCTGTTGGACGAGGTCCCCCAACCGGCGCGCTCGCCGCTGCACCGGCAGCTCGCCCTACTCGCCGAGCAGTCGGGAGACGACGTCTCCGCCGTGCGGCATCTCCGGGCCGCGCTGGAGCTGGAGCCCCAGCACCTCTATGTGCTCGAGTCGCTGGCGCGGCTGCACCGCGCCGCCGGGGAGTGGGCTTCGCTCGCCGAGGTGATGGAGCGGATCGCCGCCTGCCTCCCCGATTCCGAAGCGCAGCTCTCCGCCTGGCGCGAGGCCGCCGCCCTCCACGAGGAGCGGCTTTGGGACAAGGAAGCGGCGCTGGGGTGCTGGAGGCAGCTCGCCGAGCGCAACCCGTTCGACCGCGATGCCGCCGGGGCCATCGATCGGCTCGCCACCACCCTCGCCCGGCCGCACGACCTGGCCTTCGCGCTCGAGCTGGAGCGGGCCCAGGAGGGAAAGGGCCCAGCCTGGCGAGATCTCACCGTGAGGCTGGCGCGGCTCCGGCGAGAGGCGCTGGGAGATCCCGCCGGCGCCGTCGAGCTTTGCCGGGACGTCCTCGCCCTCGAGCCCGCCCACGCGCCCGCCCAGGAGGCGCTGGAGCGCTGGGTGGAGGATCCCGGAGAAGGCGGGGCGGCGGCCTTCTCGGCGCTGGATGGCGTCTTGGCGCGGCAAGCCGAGCACGAGCGGAGGGTGGAGCTGGGCGAGCTTCGCCTCGCCGCCGCCGATGGGGAAGAGCGCGCCCGGATTGCCACCGAGCTGATGCGGGTGTGCGAGCAGGAGCTGCAGCAGGATGAGCGCGCGCTGCTCCTCGGGCTCAAGGCCTTCGCCGCCGGCGGCGATCGGGCGGCGCTGGCGCCGGTGCTCGAGCGGCTGGCGGCCGAGGCCGACGCGCTGGAGGAGCTGGCGGAGGTCCTGGAGACCGCCTGCGACGAGCTGATGCCGGGCGACGAGCAAGCCGCGCCGCTGCTCCGGCGGGCGGCGTGGATCCGCGAGCGGCTGGATCAGCCGGAGGACGCGATTCGTCTGTGGAGCGGGCTGCTCTCCGAGTCTGCCGGCGATCCGGAGGCGCTGGACCACCTGGCGAAGCTGTACCAGCGGGCCGGGCGCCAAGCCGAGCTGGCGGCGATCCTCCAGCGGATCGCGGCTGCGGCCGGCAGTCCCGCGGAGAAGGCGGCGCACCTCTTCCGCGCGGCGGCTGCGCACCTCGGCGCCGGAGAGCCGGAGGCCGCTCTCCAAGAAGCCAAGGCCGGGCTGGAAGTGGAGCCCGAGTCCAAGGAGGGACTGGCCCTGCTCGACCGCCTCTTCGAGCGGGCGGAGCGCGCCTCCGAGCAGGCCGAAGTGCTGGAGAAGATCGCCGAGCTTTCCTCGGGGGAGGAGCGGCGCGACGCCCTGGCGCGCCGCGGGCATGCCTTGGAGCGCGACGGGCGAGGCTCCGAGGCGCTGGCCTGCTACTCCGCCGCCCTGGAGGCGGGGCCGGCCACCCAGGAGATCAGAGCCGGGCTCGCCCGGCTCCTCGAACGGGACGACGCGCGCGCCGGGGCGGCCAAGCTGCTCGAGCGGATCCTCCGGGAGGCGGGGGAGCCCCGGGGGCTCGCTGAAATCCTGGAATTGCGGCTGGAGGAGGCGGAAGGGGCCGAGCACCGGGCGCTGCTCCTGGAAGTCGCGGCCCTTCGGGAGTCGCTGGGTGAGGACGCCTTGGCGATGGTGGCGCGGTTGAAGGCGTTCCAGGCGGATCCGGAGGACGAGCAAGCTCGCGAGCAGTTCCGCCGCTCGGCCGAGGCGACCGGCGCCTTCGAGGAGCTGGCCGGCGCCTACGAGGACGCGCTGGAGCGCGGCGTCTCCGCCCCAGCGGCGGTTCTCCTCACCCGGGAGCTGGCACAGCTCTACGGCGACCGGCTCGGCCGGACGGATTTGGCGGTGCGGGCCTGGGAGGAGGTCGCCCGCCGCGATCCGCAAGGGGTCGAGCCGGCGCGCGCCCTCGCCGACTCGCTGCGGCGCGGAGGGGATCGCAAAAAGCTCGCCCAAGCGCTGGTGCGGCTTGCGCAGCTCGAGCGTACGGCCGACGCGCAGGCCAACTGCTACTTCGAGGCGGCCGAGCTTTTCGCCGAGGAGCTTTCGGAGCCGGAGCTGGCCGTGCAGTGCTACCGCGAGGTGCTCGCCCGCACGCCGTCGGACCGCGCGGCCCTCAAGTCGCTGGAGAAGGTGCTGGCAGAGGCAGGGCGCACCTCCGAGCTTGCGGAGGCGCTGGAGCGGCAGCTCGCCCTGTCGCGACAGGCCGGCGCCATCGATGAGGAGCTGGAGCTTTCCGCCCGGTTGGCCAGGCTCAAGCTCTCGAAGCTCTCCGATCCGCGGGGGGCGCTCACGCTGGTGGAGTCGGTGCTCGGCCGGCGGAGTGGGCACGGCCCGGCGATGGAGGTTTTGGAGGAGCTGTCCAAAGACGAGCAGGTGCGCGAGCGGGCGATGCGCCTTCTGGAGCCGATGCTCGAGGGGCGGGGAGGGAGGGCGAAGCTCGTCGAGTTGTTGGAGTCGCAGACCCTGGCGACGGCGGAGCCCTCGGGCCGCGCGGCGCTGCTCCGGAGGGTGGCCCGGCTGCGAGGGGACCTGGGAGATCCCGAGCTGGCCTTCCTCGCCGCCGCTCGGGCGCTTAGGGAGGACCCGGCGGACGAGTCGAGCCTCGCCCTCTGCGCCTCGCTCGCCGGCGAGGCCTCGGCGAAGGACGAGCTGTGCTCGCTCCTCTCCGAGCTGGCCGAGGAGACGCCGAGTGGCCCACCTCGCCTCGCGGTGTGCCGAGCGCTCGCCCGGGCCCAGCGGGAGGCGGGAGATCTCGAGGCGGCCACCGCCGCCTGGGAAGAGGTGTCCGAGCTCGCGCCATTGGACGCCGAGGCCGACGCCGAGCTTACGAAGCTCTACGAGGAGCAGGAGAGGACCGGCGAGCTGGTGGTGCTGCTCTCACGCCGCCGCCGAGCGGCGGTCGAGCCGGCCGAGAAACGCGCGCTCTCCCTGCGCATCGCCTCCGCCCTCGAGGCGATGGGGCGACCCGCTGAGGCGGTGGAGCCGTTGCGCGAGGCCTTCACCCTCGGCGCCGGCGCCTCCGCCCTCTCGGCCCTCTCCAGGGTGCTCCAGAAGCTCGGGCGCTTCGAGGAGCAGGCGGAGGTGCTCTCGCGGCTCGCCTCCGCGGCCGAGGACGCAGAGGAGGAGCAGTCTTTGGCTCTGCAGAAGGCCGAGGCCCTCGCCATGGCCGCCCGCCACGAGCAGGCGGTGTCCGCCTACGCCCAGGTGCTCGCCAGCGACCCGGGGAACTCGCAGGCGGTGGCCGGGCTGGAGAAGCTCTCGGGCATCAGCGAGGTGAAGGCCCAGGCGGCGCGCCTTTTGGAGTCGGCGTACCAAAGCCGCGGGGAGGGGAAGAAGCGCGCCCAGGCGCTGGAGCTGAGGCTCGAGGCTGCCGCCCCCGGCGAGGCCCTTCCGCTCCTCCGGGAGCTGGCCGAGCTGCGCGAGTCGCTGGGCGAGCTGGAGCTGGCCTTCGCGTTGCGATCGAGGCTATTCGCGGCGAACTCCTCCGACGAGGGCGCCCGCGCCGAGCTGGAGCGCGTCGGTGCGGCTGCCGGCCGCCTGGAGGAGCTGGCAGCCTGCTACGAGGATCACCTCGACCGCGCCCCCGAGGGTCCCCTCGCGCTCGAGCTGTGGCGTACCATCGCCAGCTTGAGGGAGCGGCTCGGCCAGCCGGCTCCCGCCCGCGAGGCCTGGGAGGAAGTCGCGCGGCTGGATCCGAGCAGCGGACCGCTCCGGGCGCTCGCGGACATCTACCGCCGCGCCTCCAACCACGAGCACCTGGCGCGGGTGCTCCTCCGGCAATCGGAGGTGGAGCCGGAGCGCGAGGCGCAGCTCGATGCGCTCTTCGAGGCCGCCCAGCTCGCCGAGGAGACCCTGGGCGACCGCCGGCTGGCCGCCGAGGCATACCGGAGGATCCTCGAGCGGCAGCCCAAGGAGCGAAGCGCTCTCCGCTCCCTTCGCGAGGTCCTCGAGGCCAGCGGAGAGCATCGGGAGCTGGCCTCGGTGCTGGAGCGGGAGATCGCCCTCGCGGGTGAAGCCGGCTCGCCGGAGGAGGTGCTGGAGCTTCGGCTCGAGCTGGGGCGGCTCAAGTCCTCGAAGCTGGGCGAACGGGAAGGGGCGGTGGCGGAGCTTCGGAAGGTGCTCGACGCTTCGGCCGGCGAGGGCGCGCCGAAGCTCGAAGGGGCCCTGGGGGGCGCCATCGCCGCCCTGGAGGAGCTGGCGGCCTCCGAGGGAGGATCGCGCGCGGAGGCGGCGTCGCTCGTGGAGCCATTGCTCGAGCGCGCAGGCGCCCATGCCCGGTTGGCGTCGGTGCTCGAGGCCCACGCCTACGCCGAGCCGACGCCAAAGGGCCGGGCCGCGCTCTGGCTCCGGGCAGCCCAGGTGACCGGCTGGTCTTTGGGAGACGACGTCGCCGCCTTCCTCCACGCCGCCAGGGCGCTCCGGGAATGCCCGGAGGACGAACGGCCGCTCGAGCTGTGCCTGGACCTCTCTGCGCGGGCCGAAGCGCTGGAGGAGCTGTGCGCCTTGCTCGAGGAGGTGGCGCCCCGCGCCGCCGGCCATGCCCGGGCCCGCCTCTACCGGGCGCTGGCGCGCGCGCAGGACCGGGCCGAGGAGGCGGAGGGCCCCTTGCGAAGCTGGCGGGAGGTGCTCGCCGAGCTTCCCTCCGACGTCGAGGCGCTGCGGCGGGTGGAGGAGATTCTCGCCGAGGCGCGGCAGCACCAGGAGCTGTCCAAGCTGCTTCGCACGCGGCTGGCCGCGGTCGAGGAGGTCGGCCAGCGGCTCTCGCTGCTCACCCGCATCGCGGAGGCCGAGGAAGCCTCGGGAGACCGCGCCAGCGCGATCGACACCCTCCGCTCTGCCTTCGCCCTCTCCCGGAGCGACTCCGCTCTCCGCTCGCTGGACCGCCTGCTCGGGCTTGAGCGCCGCTACCCGGAGCAAGCCGAGGTCCTCGAAAGGCTCGCCGAGCTGTCCGAGGATCCCGGGGAGCGCAAGGAGCAGCTCTTGAGGCGGGGCGAGGCGCTGGCCAAAGGCGGCGCGCACGAGGCCGCTGCGGAGGCCTTCGCCGACGTCTTGGCAGTGGCGGCCGCAGAGCCTCGCGCGGTGGAGGGCCTGGAGGCGCTCTTGGCGAGCGGCGCGGCGAGGAGGGCGGCAGCCTTGCTCGAGGTGGTCTACCGCGGCCGCGGCGACGACCGGAAGCTGGTGGAAGTCCTCGATCTCCAGCTCCCCGCCTCGCCGCCGGAGGCGCGAGGGCGCATGCTCAGGGAAATCACCCGGCTGCGGGAGGCGCAGGGAGACACCGCCAGGGCGTTCTCGGCCTCGCTGGCGGCCTTCGCCGAGCTTCCGCAGGACGAAGGCGGCCGGGCGGAGATGGAGCGGCTCGCCGAGGCGACCGGCTCCTACGGCGAGCTGGCCGATCAGTACCGGGCGCTCTTGGAGCGGGAGCCCGACGGGCCTCTGGCGCCTGGGCTGTGGCGGAGGCTCGCCCAGCTCTACGAGGGAGAGCTGGGTCGGCCGGACCTCGCCGCCCAGGCCCTGGAGGAGGTCTTGCGGAGGGCCAGCGGCGACCGCGACGCCCTCTCCGCCCTGGCCAGGCTCGCCAGGCAGGCCTCGGATTGGCGCCGGCTCGCCTCCCTCCTGGAGCGGCTCGCCAAGGTCGAGCCCTCGGAGGACGAGCGCATCTCATTCTTGCTCGAGCTGGCGGTGCTCTGCGACGAGCGCCTCTCCGACAAGGCCGCCTCGGCCAGGTACTGCCGGGCGGTGCTGGAGCTTCGGCCCGGGCACCCGGACGCGGCGGAGCTCTTGTCCACCCAGCTCTTCGAGTCGGGTCAGTTCGACGAGCTGGCGGCGCTCCTCGAGCGGCGCATCTCCCTCGCTCCAGGCGGAGGCGGCACCGAGCTGCGCACCCGGCTGGCCCGGCTGGAGGCGCGGCAGCGGGCGAGGCCGGAGCGGGCCATCGCGCTGGCGGAAGAGGTCCTCCGCCAAAAGCCCGCCGAGCCCGGCGCGATGCGGGTGCTCGAGGAGGTGATGCGCTCGCAGGCGGCCGGGAGGGCCTGGGCCGGCTCCATCCTCGAGCCCATCTACGCCCAGGCGCAGCGCCACGACGCTCTGGTGGAGGCCCTGGAGGCTCAGCTCTCCGAAGAGCCAGAGCCGGCCGCGCGGGTGGCCCTGCTCGAGCGCATCGGAGAGCTGCACGCAGGCCCGCTTCTGAGTCCGCTCGCGGCGTATCAGGCCGCCGCGAGGGCCCTCAAGGAGCTTCCCGACCGCGAGGAGTCCCTGGCGGGCTGCGTTTCCCTCGCCGCCGCCGCCGGAAAGAGGGCGGAGCTGGCGGGGCTGTTGGAGGAGCTGGCGTCGCCACCGGGTGGGGCGGCGAGGCCTGGGCTCCGCGCCTGCCGCGCCCGCCTGCTCGAGGAGCTGGGCCGGGCCGCCGAGGCCATCGACTCCTGGCAGACGGTCCTCGCCTTCAAGCCGGCGGATCCGGAGGCGCTGGAGAGGGTGTCGGCGTTGCTCGAGCGCGAGAGCAGGTGGGGAGAGCTGCTCGAGGTGCTGCGCCGCCGCGCGGAGCTCGCCGAGGGTGACGAAGAGGCCGGCTTGTTGCTGAGGGCGGCCGCCCTGCAGCAAGACCGCCTGGGCGACGGAGAAGGGGCGCTGGCCACCCTGAGGAGGCTTCTTGAGCTGCGTCCTCGCGACGGGGCGGCGCTGGAGCGAATGGATCGGCTCTGCCAGTCACAGGAGCGTTGGCCGGAGCTGGAGTCGGTTTTGCGCGCGAGGCTCGAGGGTTGCCCGCCCCCCGCTCGAGGCGAGCTGCAGCTCCGGCTGGCGGATCTCCTCGAGCTTCGATTGGCGAAGAGGGACGCGGCGGTGGAGCAGTACTCGCAGCTACTCGCCAAAGAGCCCGGTCACGAGAAAGCTCGGGCGCGGCTCGAGGAGATCCTCGCCGCTGGGCCCCACCAGGCCGCCGCCGCCGCATTGCTCGACGCCTTCCGCAAGACGAAGAGCCTGGACAAGCTCGCCGTCGCCCTCGATCGCGAGGCGGCCCGCGCCGAGCCGGGCCGGCGGCGAGGGACCCTCTGCGAGCTGGCGAGGGTGCGCGAGGCGCAACAGGAGCCCGAGCTGGCCTTCCTGGCTCAGGTTCGCGCCTTCCGGGAGGACCCCGCGGAGGCTTCCCTGAGGGGAGAGCTGGAGCGGCTGGCCGACGCCGCCTCCGCACACGACGCGCTGGCCGAGGCCTATGCCGAGGCGCTCCCGGGGCTGCCCGACGAGGTGGCCGCAAAGCTGTGCCTGAGGATCGGCGCCCTGTACGAGAGTGAGCTGTCCGACTCCTCCGAGGCGATCGACTACTACCAGCGCGCGCGGGGGCTCGCCGCCGCTTCCGATGAGGTGGCGATCCCCGCCCTGGCGAGGCTGTTCGAAGCCACCGGCCGCTGGGAGGAGCTGGCCGCCGCCTTGGAGGCCACCCTGGCCCGCGCGCCAGAGCCCGAGCGGGTCGCCACCTTGCTCCGGTTGGCCCACCTGGCGGAGGAGCGCCTCGAAAGTCCCGAGCGGGCGGCGGCGTTCCACGAGCGGGCGCTGGAGGCGGACCCCCGCTGCCTCGAGGCCGGGAAAGCGCTCTCCCGCCTCTACGGCGCGTCCTCCGATCCGAGGAAGCTGTACTCCGCGCTCGACCGGCTGAGGCAGCTCCTCTTTGGCGCCGAGCGGGAGGACGCGGTGCTCGAGATGGCTCGGGTGGCCGCCGGGCCGCTCGCGGATCTGGATCTGGCGATCTCCCTCTGCCGGCAAGCCCTCGCCGACAACGTCCGCAGCGAGGAGGCCTTCGCCGGGCTGAGCCGGCTCCTGGAGCAGGCGGGACGGTCAAGCGAGCTCAAGGACCTCTTGGAGGCGCGGCTTCGCCGGACGCTCGAGCCGAAGGAGCTGGTGAGGCTCCACCAGGAGCTGGGGAGGGTGCAGTGGCGGCTCTTGGGCCACCCGGCGGAGGCGGTGCCGCACTTCCGCGCCGCCCTGGACCGCGAGCCCCGCAACGAGGCCATCCTCCGCGCGCTGGTCGAGCTGTACGAGTCCCTGGCACGGCCGGGAGAGCTGGCCGAAGTCCTGCGCAGGCTGGTGCTGCTCCTCTCGGGCGAGGCCGCCGAGGTGAAGGAGTCCAGAAAGGCGGCGCGGATCCGCCTCGCCGAGCTGTGCATCGACGCCGGCCGGCGAGACGAGGCCCTGGACGCCGCGAAGAAAGCCCTCGCCGACGGGCCTCACACCGCGCCGGAGCTGGACCGGCTGCGGCGCTCCTTCCTCGCGTTGCAGGCCTTCCTCGAGGCGGCGGCGGCGCTGGAGCTGAGGGCTCAGTCGGAGCTGGCTCGCGGCGACGCGGCGGACGCGGTGGCCACGCTCTTCGAGGTGGCCGAGCTGCAGCAGCGGGGGAAGTCGCCGCAAAAGGCCGCCCCGGCGCTGGAGCGGATCCTCGAGCTCGAGCCGGCCCGCCGCGAGGCGTACGACCAGCTCGTCCAGCTCTATTCCCGCGCCGGCGAGTGGGCCGCCTACGCCCGCGCGGTGGAGCGCTTCCTGCCGCACTTCGAGGAGCGAGAACGGCTCGCCGCCCTCCGGGAGCTGGCGGAGATCCACGCCGGCCGGTTGGGCGATGCCGCCGCCGCCTTCCAGGCGCTCCGCTCGGCGCTGCCGCTCAGCCCCGAGGACGACGGGCTCGCCGCCAAGCTCGAGGAGCTGGCAAAGAAGGCGGGCAAGGCCTCGGAGCTGGCCTCGGCGCTCGAGGAGACGGCGGACGGGCTGCCCCGCGGCGAGGTGGCGGCTCGGTTGTACCTCCGGCTCTCGGCGGTCGCCGACGAGCGGCTCGACGACGCCGATCGCGCGGTGGCCGCCCTCGAACGCCTCCTCGAGTTCGACCCGGTGAGCGCCACCGCGCTGGAGCGTCTGGCGGCGGTGCACGCGCGGGGGGGCCGGCACCGCGAGCAGGTGGCCGCGCTGGAGCGCCGGCGCGAGGTGGTGGCCACGGGCGCCGAGCGCAAGGCCATCCTCCGGCAGGTGTCGGCCATCTGGGAGGAGAAGCTTATGGAGCCCGCCGAAGCGGCCTCGGCGCTCTTGAGGGCCATCGAGCTGGAGCCCGACGAGGCGAGCGTCCGCGCGCTCGTCGAGCTGGAGCGGCGCCATCAGCGCTGGGCCGAGGCCGCCCAAGCGCTCTTGCTCTTGCAGGACGTCTTCCATTCGCCGGAGGGGCGCGCCGGGGTCCAGGTGGAGATCGCCGAGCTGTGGGAGCGCGACGCGGCGGATCCCGAAGCGGCGGTGCGCAGCTTCCGGATGGCGCTCGAGCTGGATCCGCGGAACGCCGCGGCGCTCGCCTCGCTCGAGCGGCTGTACGGCCGGCTGGACCGGCCCGCGGAGCTCTTGGGGGTGCTCGAGAGGCGGCTCGGGCTATCTCCCTCTCCCAAGGAGCGGGTGGAGCTACTCTTCCAGTGCGCCTTCCTCTGGGAGGATCGGCTGGGCAACCCGCTCAAGGCGGACGCCAGCGTGGAGGCGGTGCTCTCGATCGAGCCGAAGAACCTCCAGGCCATCCAGGCACTGGAGCGGCTGAGGCGGGAGCAGGGGCGCTTCCGCGAGCTGGTCGCCGCCCAGGAGCGGCACCTCCAGGCGATCACCGATCGCGAGGTGCAGGCCGAGCTGTGGGTGGACATGGGCGACGTCCTCCGCCAGGAGCTTCGCGACCTCGATCGGGCCGAGGCCGCCTACCGGCGCGCCCTGGAGCTGAACAGCCGCAGCGCCGCCGCGATGCGGGCGCTCTTCATGCTGCACGAGCGCCGGGCCGACTGGCCCAGGGCCATCGAGATGCTCCAGCGCGAGGCGGCCTTGCACGGCCAGTCGCCCGAGGCAGCCGACCTAAACGCCCGGGCGGGGAAGATCTACGCCTCGATGCTCTTCGACACCGGCCGCGCCCGGCAGGCCTTCCTCTCGGCGCGCAAGGCGAGCCCCGGACACCTGGGGGCGATCCGCGCGCTCCGCGCGATCGCCGAGCAGGAGCGGGACTGGGCTTCGTTCGAGCGGACGCTCGCCGACGAGGCGGAGCACGCGCCGGACATCGAGCAGAAGATTCAGGCCCTGCTCGAGCTGGCCAGGCACCACGGCTCGCGCAAGGGCGAGCCCGAGCCGGCGCGGAAACACTACCGAAGGGTGCTTGAGCTGGCTCCTCATTCGGCCGAGGCGGCGGCGGCGCTCTCCGAGCTGGCGTTCGCGGCGGGCGACTGGGCCGAGGCGGCTCGAGGGCTGGAGGTCGTCACCGCCCAGAAGCCCCAGGGGCCGCAGGGCAGGGCGGAGCTCGCCAGGCAGCTCCAGAGGCTCGGGCAGGCACGGGCGCATCTGGGCGAGCGGGAAGGGGCGCTCTTGGCCCTCAGGCGGGCGGTCGAGGTGGACGAGGACTGCTTGCCGGCGAAGGAGGAGCTGGCCTCGATGCTCCTCGAGGCAGGCCGCTCGGAGGAGGCGCTGGAGGCCTACGAAACGCTGCTCTCCAAGACGCGCCCCGAGGCCACCGACATGGGGCGGGTGGCGCTGCTCTGCCGGGTCGGCGAGCTTTGGGCCAGCGTGGGCCAGTCGGAGAAGGCCCGGGAGAGGTTCGAGAAGGCGCTCTCCATCGCGCCTTCGCACCAGCACGCGCTCAGGGGGCTGGCCCACCTGCACGAGGTCGCTGGCCGCCACCGCCAGGCGGCGGAGCTCAAGCAGCGGCTCTCGCTCGTCCTGGAGGGCGAGCCGCGCTTCCAGGTGTGCTTGGAGCTGGGCCGCCTGGCGCGGGAGAAGTTGTCCGATTCGCTCCTGGCGATCGACGCCTACACCCGGGCGCTCAAGTCCCGGCCCGACTCCCTCGAAGCGCTGGAGCCGTTGCAGGCGGCCTACCGCGACGCGCGCCAGCTCTCCAAGGCGGCCAAGACGCTGGAGACCATCGCCGCACATCCCGAGGTGTCGAAGAATCCGGAGCGGAGGGTGCGCGCCCTCCTCTCGCTGGGAGAGGTGTGCGGCGTGGAGTTGGGCGAGGTGGACCGGGCGCTTGCGGCCTACGGAGCGGCGCTGGATGCCGACTCCGGCTGCACCGAGGCCTTCGCCGCGATCGAGTCCTTGCTCCGCTCGCACCGGAGGTGGGCGCAGCTCGAAGACGCCTACCTCAAGATGCTGGGGAGGCTGGGCTCCTCCAAGGGCGCCGGCCAAAGGCGCGCCTCGCTCCTTCGGGCGCTGGGGGACTTGCGGGCGGGCGAGCTGGCGCGCCCCGAGCAGGCGCTGGAGGCGTACGAAGCGGCGGCGAAGGAGGGCGGGGAGGACGCGGAGCTGTTGGAAAAGGCCGGGAGGCTGGCGGCGCGCCTGCCGGGGCGGGAGGAAGTGGCGATCGCCTCGCTCCGCCGCTCGCTGATGGGGGCTCGTGAGCCGGCGCCCTTGGCCGCTGCGCTCGCGGCGCTCTTCGCGAAGCGCAAGGAGTACGACTCCGCCTACCTCGCGGCCAAGGTGACGGAGGGGTTCTCGAGCGAGCTGGGCCCGGGGGAGAGGGAGATCCTCGCCAAGCTGGGTCCCTTCGCGAAGAAGCGGGAGCATGCCAAGTCGGCGCTCTCGGAGCGGCTGTGGCGGGAGAAGCTCTTGCACCCCATGGCCCGTGCCCTGGCGGAGCTGATGGAGGTGCTCTTCGAGCAGGCCGGCGGCCAGCACGCGGCCTCGCACTCGGACTACGGCGTCCATCCGAAGAAGCACCGGGTCGACGCGGCGGCGGGAGGACACCTTCCGGTGCTGGAGCTGCTCCGCTACGCCCGGCGGGTGCTCGGGGTGGAGCGGCTGGAGGTGTACTCGCCGTACCTCGCGGCGAAGAGCGAGCCGGCGGGGCGAAGGCCGGCGCAGCCTCCGGACGCCGCGGTCGGCGTGGAGCTGTGTCAGACCGATCCTCCCTGCCTCAAGCTGGGAGGCCGCCTCTTCACTTCCGACGCGAAGGAGGTGCTCTGCCTGCTCGCCTTCGCGGTGGCCTGGGCGCGGCCGGAATTGGCGCTGGTGCGCAGGACCAGCCGCGAGGAGCTGGCGGCGATGCTGCACGCCGCCGTCTCGCTGGTCACCGAGCGCTTCGAGTCGAAAGCGGATCCCAGGGAAGTGAAGCGGCAGCGCAAGCAGCTCGAGCGGGCGCTGTCCGACAAGGCGCGGGAGTCCTTGGCGACGGTGGCGCGCAGCTACGCGGCGAAGGCACGGCCGGATGATCTGGAGGCCTACTTGGCCGGCGCGGAGCTGACGGCGCTCAGGGCGGCGCTCCTGGTCTCTGGGGAGCCGCTGGCCGTCCGGAGGGCGCTGATCGAAGGCCGGGGGGTGCTCTCGCAGGTGAGCCAGCGGCAGGCGGCGCGCGAGCTGATGTCCTTCGCGGTGGGGGGAGAGCTGCAGTCGCTCCGGGCGGCGCTGGGGACGGCGGTGGAGGTGAGCTTCTCCGGCTAGAGCTTGAGCGCCACGCCCACGTTCGAGGAGAGCGCCACGTCGCGCCCGCCGACACAAGGGCCGCGGACGCAGATGGTGCGCGGCTCGTCGATCGCCGGGCCCGCCCTCAGGTCGACCGTGACGGCGAGCTTGGGATCGATCGCGTACTCGAGGCCTCCGCCGAAGAGGATCACCGGCACTACCCGGCCGGTTGTCCCGAAGACGACGAACGTCGGCAGGTCCAGCACCAGGTGCAGCATGACGGAGTGACCGGCGAGGAGCCCGAGGGTGAGGGAGACCGGCAGGGCCATGCCGACGTCGGTCCCGCCAGTCCAAAAGTAGAAGAACGGCCCGGGGGCGAGCTCGGCGCCGAGGTTGACGCGGGCGCGGTCGAGGAGGGTGAGGCGGAAGACGCCTTGGAGCTTCAGGCCCGGGACGACTCGGGTGACGATGCCCTCGTAGCCGTAGTTGAGGCTGAGGCGCCCACCCAGATCGAAGCGCGGGTTTGCGCCATGCAGGAGGGAAAGCTGCAGCCCGGGCCAGCCGGCGGCGGCGTGGAAGGCGGTGTCGCGGTCGCCGACGGTCTTTCCGGCGAGCACCGACCAGCCGGCGCCGTCGTGGGGACGGGGCTCGGCCTCCTGCGCTGGGGCGGAGGCGGAGAGCGCGGCGGCCGTGCACAGGGCCAGCAGTTGGAGGTGTCGCATGGCGCGCGATTCTGGTGGGCGCGCCGCCGGGTGTCGAGGGCGGAAGCGCCTTTCGTCAGCGCTTTGGCGATTGGCCGGCCTTGGCGAGCAGGGCGTCGCGCCAGGTCAGCTCGGCCTTGAGGCGGTTGAGCTCGTCTCTGAGGTCGGCGATCTCGCGCTCCCTGGCCCGGAGCAGATCGTGTGCCTCTCCCAGCTCGTGGAGCAGGCCGCGGATCTGGATGAGCAGCTTGGCATCGCCGTCGTACGCCGGCTGTGGCGCGGCGGGGGCGGCCGGCGGCGGGGAATGGGGGCTGGGCCTTTGCGGCTCCGGCGGCGGTTCGCCCGCCGGTTCGGGAGCAAAGGCCAGCGGGGCGGCCGGGCCTCCTTGGGGCACGCCGAGGTCGCGCATCAAGTTGAGCAGGCGTTCGGTGCAATCGGGCTCGAGCGGATCGAACTGGACGCCCATCCCGGGAGAGAGTCCGCGCTCCATGGCCTCGTCGGGGGTGAAGGCGTTGACCACGCGCCCGGTGAGGCGGAGCCCCTTCTTCATCCCCGGGCGCACCAGGGTGAGGGAGACGGCCATCCCGGAGGGGAGCACCTCGGAGGTTCGGATGAACAGCCCGCCCTCGGAGATGTTGTCGACGTAGCAGGAGGTCGAGCCTCGGTCGGTCTGCAGGTGGGCCGCGACCGCTTTCGCTCGGACGCGGGAGTGCCGGCGCCGGTTGGACTTGCTCATGGTGGGGTCTCAGTCGTCGCGGTCCTGGCACGAGGTGAAGCGGGCCGTCAAGCCTCTCCGAGCGGCCGGGAAGAGGCCTGGAGGGACAGCTGTTGACCGCTGCCCTGCGGTTGGCATTTGACAGCGGGCACCGGGCGTCTAATTTTCCGCGCCTGCAGGCCGCTGATACGGCTGGTGCGCCTCCCTGGAGAAGAAGACCGTGTCGCAACCGATGGTACGAATCGAGGGCTTGGCGAAGAGCTACGGCAGTACGCCCGCGCTTCGCGGGGTGAGTTTCGAGGTGCCTCGCGGGCAGGTGGTGGGCTTTCTGGGGCCGAACGGGGCGGGCAAGTCGACGACGATGAAGATCCTCGCCGGCTACCTGGCGCCGACCTCGGGGGCGGCGTACGTGGGGGGCATCGACGTGGCGGCGGACCGGGTGGCCACGCGGCGGATGCTGGGCTACCTGCCGGAGAACAACCCGCTGTACGAGGAGATGATGGTCCTGGAGTTTCTGGAGTTCGTCTCCGAGGTACGGCGGCTGCCGAAGGAGGGCCGCTCCGGCCGGATCAAGAACGCGGTGGAGCGCTGTGGCCTGACCACGGTGATGGGGAAGGACATCGGCCAGCTCTCGAAGGGTTTCCGGCAGCGGGTGGGGTTGGCGCAGGCGATTCTGCACGACCCAGATCTGTTGCTCCTCGACGAGCCGACGAGCGGCCTGGACCCGAACCAGATCGCGGAGATCCGCGAGCTGATCAAGCAGCTCGGCAAGGAGAAGACGGTAATCCTCTCCACGCACATCTTGCCGGAGGTGCAGAGCACCTGTGGCCGGGTGCTGATCATCAACGACGGCAAGCTGGTGGCGGACGACGCTCCGGAGCGACTGGCGCACGGCGAAGGTGGGACGGTGTCGGTGGTGCTGGCGTCGCGGCTAGGCAGCTCGCTGGAGCCTGCGCAGGTGCAATCGGTGTTGGAGCGAGTCCCCGGGGTGACGTCGGTGCAGGCCGCGCAAGGAGAAGGTGCTGGCACGCTGGGCTTCACCTTGCGCTACGGCACAGAGGACCCGCGCCGGGAGTTGTTCGAGGCGGCGGTGCGAAGCGAGCTGGCGCTCTTGGAGGTGCGGCGCCAGCACGTCAGCCTGGAAGAGACCTTCCGCCGTCTGACTGCGGGGGAAGCGGCCCCCCGCGCATCGGACCCCAAACCGCAGCCGACCGCCTGAAAGCTGGACCGTGATGATCTCGTTATTCGTCGCCCGCCGTGAGCTGAGGACGTTCTTCAACTCGCCGATCGCCTACATCGTGCTCGGCGGTTTCCTGCTGGTGGCGGGCTGGATGTTCTTCAGCACCCTCTTCCTCGGTGGGCAGGCGTCGCTCAGGGGCTTCTTCGCCCTGGCGCCGGTGCTGTTCGTGGTGTTCGCGCCGGCGGTGACGATGCGATCGGTGGCGGAGGAGCGGAAGTCGGGCACCCTCGAGCTTCTGCTCTCGATGCCGCTGCGGGACTGGGAGGTGGTGGTTGGGAAATTCCTCGGCGCGCTGGGGATGGTGGCGATCGGCCTGGTCTTCACGCTGCCCTACGCCTTCTCGGTGGCGGCGCTGGCGGCGCCGGGGGTGAGCTTCGACTGGGGCTCGGCGGCGGCGGGCTACCTGGGCCTTTTGCTCTTGGCCTCGAGCTTCCTGTCGATGGGGCTCTGGGCGAGCGCGCTCAGCCGGAACCAGATCGTCGGCTTCATCATCGGGTTGCTGCTGTGTTTCGCCTTCTACTTCGTGGACAAGTTCGCGGTGCTCTTGCCCGAGTCGTTGGGCGAGGTGCTCGAATTCCTGTCGGTGGACTACCACTTCGAGAACATCGCTCGCGGAGTGCTCGACACCCGCGATCTGCTCTTCTACGTCACCCTGACCGCCGCCGGGCTTTTGCTCACCTCGAGGCAGCTCGCGGCCGTCCGCCAGTGAGGAGAGAACGATGCGCGGCAAGCTGGCCAACGCAAACGTCTTCTTGATCGCAGTGGCGGGGAGCCTGGTGCTGTTGAACCTGGTGTCGCTGCGCACCTTCGCGCGGTTCGACCTGACCAAGGAGGGCATGTACACGCTCTCCAAGGCGTCGAAGGACACCATGGCCTCGCTGGAGGACGCGGTGACGGTCTCGGCCTACTTCACCGGCGAGCTGCCGCCTCCGTACTCGAGCAACGCCCGCTACGTCAGGGATCTCTTGGAGGAGTTCCGCGCCGCTTCGAAGGGGAAGCTTTCCTTCGAGTTCATCGATCCGATGAGCCAGGAGACGGAGAAGGACAAGGAGGCGAAGCGGGAGATGAAGCGGGACATCTTCGGCCGGGTGTTCCGCGAGCCGACCAGCGTGGAGAAGGAGCTGTCGTCCTTGGGGGTCCAGCCGGTGGAGATCCGGGTGGTGGAGGACGACCAGATGCAGACCAAGCGCGCATACATGGGGCTGGTGATCCGGCATCAGGAGCAGCGGGAAGTGATCCCGGTGGTGCAGAGCGTGAGTGGCCTCGAGTACGACCTGACGTCGCTGATCCGCAAGCTCACCCGGACGAAGACGCCGGTGATCGGCATCTTGCAGGGGCACGAGGGGCCGAAGCTGGAGGAGAAGCTGGGCCGGCTGCACACGGTGCTCAGCCAGACCTACGCGGTGCGGCCGGTGGACCTGGCGGGCAAGGACAAGGTGGAGGACGACATCGACGCCCTGTGGGTGATCGGCCCCAAGACAGCGCTTCAGGCGAACGAGCTACGGGCGATCGACCAATTCCTGATGAATGGGAAGGGAGCGGCCTTCTTCCTCGACTCGTTGCAGGTGAGCCTGCGCAACTTCGAAACGGCGCAGCCGGAGCACGGGCTCACCGGGCTGCTCTCGAGCTACGGGGTCACGGTGGGGGACAAGCTGGTCGCCGATGTGCAGTCGGCGCAGCTGAACGTGGAGGAGCGGCGGGGCTTCATGGTGGTGTCGATGCCGGTGCCCTTCCCGTTCATTCCGATGTTGCAGCGGCTGGAGGGTGACAGCCCGATCTCGAAGGGCTTGGGCGGGGTCACCATGCCGTTCGTGACGGTGGTGAGCGCGGCTGCGTCGGAGGGCCGCCAATCTTCGGTGCTGGCGCGGTCGAGTCCGCGAAGCTGGCTGGAGTCCAAGCCCTTCAACGTGGATCCCCGCCGCGACTGGCGATCGGAGACGATCACCACCAATGGCCCGTACGACCTGATGGTGCAAGTGAGCGGCAAGCTGAGGAGCCACTTCGCCGCGGAGGCGACCACCTCCGGCTCGGCGTCGCAGCCCGTGCTGGCAGAGAGCCAGGGGGAGGCGAGGCTTTTGGTGGTAGGGGGCTCGAGCTTCCTCTGGGACGAGTTCCTGAGCCGGCCGAACCAGGCGTTGGCGGCGAACATCGCGGACTGGCTGCTGTTGGACCCGGCGCTGTTGGCGATGCGGAACCGGGGACTCTCGGGGGCGCCGCTCAAGCCCGAGGTGAGCGACGGGACACGCAACGGAGTGAAGTTCGGAAACGCCTTGGGGGTGCCGCTGGCGCTGGTGGGCTTCGGCCTGTTGCGCTGGCGGATGCGGGAAGGCCGCCGGGCGCGTGCCCGCTCCCAGCTCGACGTCCAACCTAAACCCTAGTCCACCCATCGCTCGACGGCCGCTGGACAGCCGCTCGACACTCAACCCTCGACCCTCGACATGAAAAAGTCCTCTTTCGTCGCCCTCGGCATCTTCGCGGTCTTGCTGGCGGTCGTCCTCTTGACCCGAGAGAAGCATGTGAACGTCGGCGTGCCGAAGCTGGAGCTGCCGGCGATCGACAAGGCGAAGGTGACCTCCATCGAGGCCTCCGGCCCGCGGGCAGCCATCCTCTCGCGCGAAGGCCAGGGGTGGGTGGTCGCGGATCCGAAGAAGCCCGAAGTGAAGCACGCCGCCGATGAAGATCACGTCCGCGCGGCGCTGGATGCGCTGGTGGAGCTTCGGGCCCGCGACTTCGTCACCGAGCGGCCGGAGAAGCACGCCGAATACGAGCTGGACGAGGCGAAGGGCTTGAAGGTGAAGGTGTCGATGGAGGGCGTCGCCCTGCTCGAGCTGGTGTTCGGCAAAGGCGCCAAAGGGGGAGGGGTCTACCTTCGGGAGGCAAAGGGCAACGCGGTGTTCGTCACCCCGAGCGGCTTCCCCTGGCAGGTGCGGAAGGACGCGGGAGGCTGGCGCAGGCGCGTGGTGACGACCGCCAAGGCAGAGGAAATCTCCAAGCTCTCCATCGCGCTCGCGGATGGCTCGAAGCTGTCACTCCAGCAGGGGGAGGGTAGCGCCTGGACGGCCGGCCCGGAGACGCCGCTCCCGGCGGGCTTCCGCTTCGACCCGGAGGCAGCGGGGCGGTTGGCCCAGCAGTTCTCTTCGCTCAACGCCCTGGACTTCGCCGACGGCTTGTCCGAGGAGGCGCTCGGGCTTTCGGGGCCGCACTCGGTGGTGGAGGCCTCGCTCAAGGACGGACGGGTGGTGAAGCTTCACCTCGGGACGGCTCCCGACTCCCAGGAGCTCGGCCGCGCCCAGGCGCTCAAGGGCCAGTTCGGGCCCATCGACGAGGCGGGCGGAGAGAAGGACGGGAAGCTCTCCCGGGCGGATCTCGAGAAGGCGGCCGGCGACGGCGAGAGACCCGAGGATGTCCGGAAGGCGGCCCGAAAGCTCGCCGACGAGGCGGCGCTCTTCGCAAGCTACGACGTGGGAATGTTCGCCGGGCGGGCCAACGACGGCGCGATCGACGAGGAGGACCTCACCTCCGTCATCCGCACCGCTGGCACGGTGCCGGCGAAGCTCGAGGGCGATCCGCAGCTCTACCTGTTGCCGAGCTGGGGCGCCGCCGAGCTGCGCAAGCGGCTCGAGGATCTGCGCGACCTGACCCTGATGAGCTTCGACGTCTCCAAGGCGACGAAGCTGGTCATCTCGGCATCTGGCAAGCGCACGGCGGCGGCGAAGGAGGGCGGCGCCTGGAAGCTCGTGGAGCCGAAGACCTTGCCCTCGGGTTTCGAGTTCGACCCAGGGCAGGTGGACGCGCAGATGCAGGCGCTCCGTTCGGTGCGAGCTCTCCGGGCGCTCGCGGACGCCAAGGACGCGCAGGCCGGGCTCGCCAAGCCGTCGGCGACGGTGGAGGTTTCGCTCGAGGGGGGAGGCTCGCAGGTGTTTCGCATCGGGGCCGAGCTGACCGGCCCGACTGGTGGCAAGGAGGTCTACGCCAAGGGCTCCGCGGACGGGCTGGTGTACGCGATGGACCCGTACTTCAAGACGCGGCTTGAGACGGGGGTGGAGCTGTTCCGCAAGCCTCCACCGCCGCCGGACATGTCGCAGATCCGCGGCCTCGAAGGCTTGCCGCCCGACGTCCGCCGCCAGCTCGAGGCGCAGCTCAACCAGCGGCGCGGAGTAGCCTCTCCCTGAGGGGCACCGGCCCCTCTCCAGAGCGAAGGCTCGGTCGCCGAGGCCTCTGATCTCCCTATTTCTGGCAGTGCGGCGCCCAGTTTCGATTGTACCCGTCGAGGTCGCCCTTGCTCCCGCCGGTGTCCAGGTACTTCTGCATCAGCGCCTGGTAGCTCGCGCAGTCGCCGTGTGAGGCCGAGGCGAGCGCGCCGCTCTTGAAGACGTAGTTCACCACGCCTCTGCGCCGCAGCTCGGCGTTGCTCCCGCACTTCTTGTCGAACTCCTCCATCACCACCTTGATGCCCGGAATCCCGTACCGCCGCTCCGCTTGGTGGAGGGCGTTGTCGATGCCCTTCCGGATGCCCCACTCGTCGCACGCCTCGAGCTTCGAGGGGTACTCGACGCCCTCCATGTACGCGGCGTTGGTGCCCGGGAGCCCCAGCTCCTCTTTGATCCGCCGCTCGTAGCGCTCGAAAGAAGTCCCGGTCGGCCAGGTGTCGAGGATCTGCTGCCATTTGGCCACCGCCTCCTCGAGCTTCCCGCGAAGGAGCAGCGCCTCGGCCCAGGTGTCGAGCGACTCGGCGGCCATGTGGGCGAAGTGCTGCTGGTGCTCACTCTTCTTCCTCAGCTCGGCAAACGCCGCCTCCACCAGCGCGAAGCCCTCCTTCTCCAGCGGCGCAGAGAGGACTCCCGGCGCGGGGGAGATGGTGAAGTGCTCGCCGTCGTTGGCGCGGCCTAGGATGAGGAACTGCGCCAGCTCCAGCTCCGGGCTCACCGGCGTCCCCACGCTTCCGAGCTTGCTCTCGGTGGCACGGCGCTGATCCTCCTGGGGCAACTGGTAGCTGACCCGCGGGTAGCTCACCCCGTTGACGACCTGAGAGTGCTTCCGGTCGGCCAGCCGGTGCTCGTCCATCAGCGCCCTCGCGTTGGCGGCGAAGCCCTGGATGAGTCCGAGTGCTTGGGGCTCGTGGCCCAGCAGCACCGGGTGCGGATGGTTCTTGCTCAGGTGCTGCCTGAGCGCCCGGAGGATGAAGCGGCCCTTGATCTGCCGGTAGCCGAGGTAGTGGCCCGCCTCCTGGGTGGAGAGCGATTCGAGCTTTCTCTCCTGGAGGAATTGCTCGGCGTCCTTCATCAGCGTCTCGCCGCTCTCGCTCAAGGCGTCCTTCCTCCGCTCCGCCGCCTCCTTGAGCCGCAGCAGGATTTGATCTCGCCGCTCCCGCGCCAGCCCGAAGGCCGGGGCGCGCTTGATGACCTCGGCCAAGGCCTTCGACGCCTCGTCGAGCTTCCCCTGGTCGGCCAGGTCTAGGCCCTTGGAGTACTCGAGCAGGGTGCCGATGTCCGGCACACGCGTCTTCGATCTCGCCACCACCCCGAGCTTGACGTTCAGTCCGGCCACGAACCGATTCACCAACTGCTGCTGGAGGTCGAACAGCTTCGACGACTCGCCGACCACCTGGTCGCCCAGCACCACCTTGGCGTTGGCGATCTCGATCATCCGGATGTCCACCCGCATCTGCGGATCGACGGCGAGGAAGGCGCCGGTGACGGCGAACTTGGCGCCCACTCCCTTGCCGAGCTTCTGAGCGGTGGCGGGGTCGAAGTACTTGGTGCGCTGGAGCTTCAGCTCGTCGACCAGGGCCTGGAGTTTCTCGCGCTCCACCACCTGGATCTCCTGCACCGCCGAGAGATCGGTCACCATCATGTCGGCGAAGCCCTTCTGCAGTACGTCCAGCTCCGGCTTGCCGGTGTTGTTGTCGAAGTAGAGGACCGCCACCGCGGGCCGCTCGATGGCGACCGCGACGGTGGCAACCAAAAGAGTCAGGGAGAGCGTCATCGCCTGGGCATCCTAGCCTCGCCGAGCGCGACTTGACCGGCCTTCTGGCGGCTTCATAGAGTCGGCGCGCCTTGACGCTCACGCGGCGAGGGGGCCGGCCCCTTCAGAAGCGCGCAGCAGGTGGGCGGATGACTGAGCCTCATCGTCCCAGGCCCTCCTGGATCGTCCAGGCGGGGGGAGTTCCCCCGGCCCGTGGCACCGCTGCCATCGTTCCGATGCGCGGGAGCTGGCTTTCCGTCGCCTCAGCCGCCGCCCTCCTGTCCGCTTGCTTCCTGCCCACCGGGCCCAGGACCTGCCTGGACGAGGGCACCTGCGAGTGCATGCAGAAGAGCGACTGCCCCCAGGGGCAGGACTGCGTCGATGGCCGCTGCACCGCCCCGCCCGACGCGGGCCCCCCGGACGAGCTGGGTGCCCCCTGCACCGAGAACAAGGACTGCGATTCGGGGATTTGCCTCCCGCCAGGGCCCGGCAACGGTGGAATCTGCAGCGTCGCCTGCACACCGGAGAAGCCTTGCCCGCGCAGTTGGGAATGCAAGACCTCCCACCTGCCGTTTTCGCGCCTCTGCACGCCCCCCATCAACTTGCTGTGCCTCGCCTGCGAGCGGGACGCCGACTGCAACGCCTTCGGAGACCGCTGCCTCGGGGTCGGCACCGGTTCACAGCTGCGATGCGCGCGCGACTGCACCCTGGTTCCCTGCCCTCCGGGCTACCGGTGCCTGGATTGGGGAACCAACGGCACCGTCTTCCGACAGTGCGTTCCGGCCGCCGGCACCTGCGAGTGCACCCAGGTCTCCGCCGGCCTCGCCCGCGCCTGCGTCCGCCGGAGCGACGCCGGCACCTGCTTCGGGAGGGAGACCTGCCAACCCAACGGAGCCTGGTCCGGCTGCGATGCGCCTCCGCCCGCGCCGGAGGTCTGCGACGGAGTGGACAACGACTGCGACGGGCTCACCGATCAAGATGATCCGTCGCTGGCCATCCCCCCGCTCCCCGGCTACCCGGGCTGCCGCGAGGGAGACGGTGGCGCCTGCGTGGGCAAATGGCAGTGCGCTCGGAGCGACGCCGGCGCGAGCTGGTCGTGCAGCGCCGCAGACCCGGTGCCCGAGCTCTGCAACGGCCGGGACGACGACTGCAACGGCCTCGCCGACGAGCCCTTCCTGGACTCCGCCGGCCGCTACCTCGACGCCCGCAACTGCGGCTCCTGCGGCTACGACTGCGAGCAGGCGCTGGACGACCTCCGTCCCGACGCGGGCGCCTCCGCCACCTGCGAGCTGCGCGGCAACGCGCCGACCTGCGTCCCCAAGCTGTGCGCCCCCGGCTTCTACCCCTACCCGGACGGCCAGCCGGTGATGTGCATGCGGGCGGTCAGCCCGAGCTGCCGCCCCTGCTCCAACGATGCGGATTGCTCGGTGAGCCGCGACCGATGCGTGGCGATCGGCACCGACCCAGGCACCTACTGTGCCCAGAGCTGCGACGTCGCGGCGCCCTACGCCGGCTGCACCGGCCTGGTCGGCAGCCAGGGCTGTTGCCCCTCCGGATACCTCTGCCAACTCCTGGCCGGGGAGAAGCTCTGCCTCCCTTCCGGCAACTCCTGCACGTGCAGCAGCGCCCGGGCCGGGCTCACCCGCTCGTGCTTCGTCGGCACTACCCCGGCGACCTGCGTGGGCCTGGAGACCTGCGGCGCCACCGGCGCCTGGAGCGCCTGCAGCACCGCCACCACCACTCTCGAGCTGTGCGACGGCCGCGACAACGACTGCGACAGCAAGGTGGACGAGGACTTCATCAACACCCGCGGCAGCAACAACTACGACACCGACGAGCACTGCGGCAGCTGCTCGCAGAACTGCAAGGCGATGTGGAATCCGCAGATCCAGCACGCCCTCGGCGGCTGCGTGGCGGGCCCCAAGGCGAGCCCCACCTGCCGGATCGTCGCCTGCACCTCCGAGGCGGTGGCGGGAGGTGGCGCCTGCCGCCTCGACTCCGAGTGCGGCGTGGGTTGGGTGTGCGACCCGCTCTACCGCCAATGCACGCGCGCGTGCAGCTCGAGCGCTGACTGCTCGGGCAATCCCTGCCGCAACGGGGGCTGCACCCTCTCCTGCGCCAGCGACGCCCTCTGCCGGAACGCGCTCGGCGCGCCCTCGAGGTGCGGGGATGCGGGCGTGTGCGAGGTCGGCTACCAGTTCGTCGACGCCGACCGCGAGGCCACCAACGGCTGCGAGTGCCCCTCCGCGGGAGTGGTCGACGAGCCGGAGCTGTACCCGACCTACCCCGGCGCGGGCTGGCCGAACGTGGACCGCGACTGCGACGTGGTCGACGGGGTGGCCGCCTCCGCGCTGTTCGTCTGGGACAAGAGCCCTCAGAGCCTGGGGACCCGCCAGCGCCCCTACCGCACCATCAACGAGGCGCTCACCGCCTTCAACCCGGCGGTCCACAGCGCCGTCCTGGTGGCCGCCGGCAGCTACGTGGAGGGCGTCACCCTCCGCAACGGCGTGAAGCTGTACGGCGGTTACAACTCCGACTTCTCCAGCCGCGACGTGGTCGACTTCCCCACGCTGATCGAGGGGCCCGAGCCGGACTTCACTCTCCCCACCTACCGGCGCGGGACGGTGAACGCGGAGAGCATCACCTCGCCCACCGTCTTCGCGGGCTTCACCGTGCGCGGCTACGACGTCACCTATCGCCCGCCGGCGGGCGGGGCCGGCCGCCCCTCCTATGCCGTCTACGTGAAGGGCTCGACCTCGGCGCTGGTCATCGCCAACAGCCGGATCGTCGCCGGCCGCGGGGGAGAGGGAGCGGCCGGCGGTCCCGGCGGCCCGGGGCAGAACGGCGGGGTGGGAGTCGGCGGGCGCGACTCCAAGGAGTGCACCACGCCTAGCTGCTCCGGCGAGTCGCAGGCGGGAGGGGCCGCGGGGATCAGCTCGAGCTGCCTCGCCGCGGCAGGAGCGGCCGGCGGCTCCTCGGCGGGGAGCGTGCCTCAGCAGGAGTACCAGCCGCCACTGGGGCGGAACGGCAGAGGCGGGGTGAACGGCCGCTACGAGCACTCCGATCCTTCGCAGGCCAACCTTTGCAAGTACGACTGCACCATCCTCGGGTCGATGAACGGCGAGGACGCTCGCAACGGCGCGGACGGCGTGGCGCGCTCGCCTGGGCAGGGTTGCGGAGCGGGCCTCGGGGCGCTCTCGGGTGACGACTGGATCGCCTCCGGTGGCACCGGCGGCACCGCGGGCACCGATGCCACCGGCGGCGGTGGAGGCGGAGCGGGTGGATGCGTGATCAACACCAACCCGACCGGCTGTACGGTCGGAAACCGGGTGGGAGACCTGGGCGCCACCGGCGGAGGCGGAGGCGCCGGAGGGTGCGGTGGGCGGGCCGGTAGCGGCGGCGGCGGCGGCGGGGCCTCGTTCGGGATCTTCGTGGTTTCCAGCGCGGCGGCCACCTCGTTCCCGCGCATCGAAGGCAACTTGATCGTCACCGGCTTCGGGGGCGCGGGAGGCAACGGCGGGCCCGGCGGCTACGGCGGGTTGGGCGGCCAGGGCGGCGAGGGTGGGGTGACCAAGCTTCCGGCCTGGTGCGCCGGGAGCGCCGGCAGAGGCGGAAGGGGCGGCAATGGCGGGCCGGGCAGCGGGGGCGGAGGCGGCTGCGGAGGCTCGGCCTTCGGTCTCGCCGGTACCCGCATCACCCCGGCGGGCTATTCGACGAAGAACGCGTTCGCTCCGCTTCCGGTCGGCTCGGCGGGGAGCGGTGGGGCAGGCGGAGCCTCTCCGGCGGGTGCTTCCTTCGCGGGAAGCAACGGGGCGGCGGGAGTCGCCGCGGTGTACCGAGACTTATGATGGCAGCGTCGCGTCGGTCCCCTCCCCTCGAATTCCGTCTCCCGCGGGCGGGAGAGGGTGAGGGTGCGGCCGTCTGGACTCTCCTCTGCGTCTGTGTGGCGCTTTCCTTGGCGAGCGCCGCGTGCGGAAGGACTGAGCCGTTTCCTCGCCGTCCACCTCCCTGCGTGTTCGACCGCGACTGTCCGGAGGGTCTCCGCTGCGTCAACCGGCAGTGCTTGGTGTGGGAGGAGCCCGACTCGGGCGCCAAGGTCCGCACCAAGCGCTTCGGCGAGCCATGCGGCGCGCCCGAGGAGTGTCAAAGCGGCCAGTGCGTGCCCGCGCCCCAGGGCCGCTTCTGCACCGTCTCGTGCGCGGAGGGACCTTGCCCCACCGGGCTCTCCTGCAAGCTCATCACCGGAGCGGATGGCGGGCCGCCCTCGCCGATGTGCGCGGTGCCGCAGCCGCTGCTCTGCCAGGCGTGTGCCCAGGACGAGGACTGTGGCGCCACGCTGGCGGACATGTGTCTTACGTTCGGCAACGGCCGCTTCTGCGGACAGGACTGCTCCCGTGCGCCCTGTCCCGAGGGCTACTCCTGCAACGAGGTGACTCCGGGCCGGGTGCAGTGCATGCCCACCTTCAAGACTTGCGACTGCTCGCCGAAGACGCTCGGCCTCGCCAAGGGCTGCCAGTCCTCGAACGACGCCGGAAGCTGCTACGGCGCCGAGGTGTGCCAGGCGGATGGCGGCTTCACCGCGTGCACCGCCAAGTCGGCCAAACCCGAGGCGTGCAACGGCGTCGACGACGACTGCGATGGGCTCATCGACGATCTGCCGGCGCGGCCGTGCGCGCGCTCGTCATCTTTTGGCATCTGCACCGGAGACGAGAGCTGCAAGTCGGAGGCGTGGGTGTGCGACGCGCCCTTGCCCGGGCCGGAGAAATGCGATCTCTCCGACAACGACTGCGACGGCGCCGCCGACGAGGACTACAAGGACTCAGCCGGCCGCTACGTCGCGCGAGAGCATTGCGGCGGCTGCGGACTCGACTGCCTGAAGCTGATTTCGCTCGCCACGGCGGCGCAGTGCTACCTCGACGCAACTGGCGCCTCGGCCTGCCGCGCCACCGCCTGCCAGACGGGCTACTTCCCCTACGCCGACGGCGGGGTGTGCCTCAAGCTGCCGGACACCCTTTGCCGCCCGTGCGCAGTTGACTCGGACTGCGTCGGCCCCGGCAGCGCGTGCCTCAATTTGGGCAAGGAGCGGGTCTGCGGCAGGAGCTGCGGGCCCTCGTCGCCCTACGGAGGCTGTCCCGCCGGATACTCGTGCCGCACCTGGGATGGGGGCCAGCAGTGCGCGCCGGTCAGCTCCACCTGCGAGTGCAGCCTGTCGCGCCTGGGCTCCGCGCGGGGGTGCTCGATCTCCACCTGCAGCGGCTACCAGCTCTGCGCGCTGGACGGCGGAACGCCCGCGTGGAGCGCGTGCGACGTCGCCTCCTACAACCCGGAGATCTGCGACGCCGTCGACAACAACTGCGATGGAAGGGTGGACGAGGGCTTCCGGAACCCGAGCACCGGCAAGTACGACGCGGTGCAGAGCTGCGGCTTCTGCAACAACGACTGCTCGAAGTACTGGTCTCCCGCGCTGCAGCACACCACCGGGATCTGCGACTCGGCTCCGGCGATGCCCCTCTGCCGGATGGGGCCGTGCGCCACCGAGGTTGACGGCGGCGTCACCTACGAGTGGATGGACGTCAACAAGGACACCGCCGATGGCTGCGAGTGCCGTCGGGTGCAGGGGAACACCGCGAGCGATGTTCCGGACCGGCAGCCGACAGGCGGCTCGTACGTCGACGAAAACTGCGACGGCGTCGACGGAGTCATCTCCGATGCGCTCTTCGTCTCGGCCGCGGCGCCTCTGGGCGGCACCGGCACCCTCACCAGCCCGCTGCGGACCATCGGCTCGGCGCTCGGGGCGCTGCCGGCGTCGGGGAAGAAGTACATCCTGGTGGCCGAGGGCATCTACCGGGAGAACCTGTTGCTCTTCAGCGGGGCCCAAGTCTTCGGCGGGTACTCGGCGGACTTCCGCAAGCGCGATCCGCTCCTGCACACCTCCAGCATCGTGGGGCAGGCGCCCTCCGGCGCCTCCTTTGGCCCGCTCGCCGCGGTGCATGCCCAGTCCATCGCGGCGGCGACTCCGGAGACGGCGGTCTCGGGCTTCACCATCTTCGGATACGACGTGCCCCAGAGCACGCTGGACGACCGCAACGGAGAGCCGAGCTACGCGGTGTACCTCCGCGACTGCGGGCCGGGGGTGGTGATCGTCAACAACGACATCTTCGGCGGGCGCGGAGGAGTCGGAGGCCGGGGCTCGAACGGCGCGCAGGGCTTTGGGCGGCAGTCCTCGCTGCTGCTGGATGGCAGGACCGGGCTCTCCAGCGGGCGCGCCGCGGGGAACTGCGTCGCCGGCTTCATGCGGCTCGGCGGAATCGGGGGGACGAACGCCTCCTGCCCGGCGGCCAACGCGACTCGCGGGGGAAATGGGGTCTGCCCGGTGTTCAACTGGTCCTCCACGCCGGTGGAGGGCAACCAGCAGGAATACCTCGCCCCCGACGGCGGGCTGAGCGGGCGGGGAGGGTGGGACTGGAGCTTCGACCTCCTGAGCGGCTTTAGCTGCTCGCACGTCACCGAGTCTGGCTTCCCCTCCAACATCCAGGACCACGATGGCCGCGACGGGCTGGCCGGAGCCGACGGCCAGCACGGGCAAGGCGGAGCCGGAGCGGCAGCATCGGCGCGGAACGGAAGCATCGCCTCGGGGCGCTGGGTTCCGTCGCCTTTTTCGGCTCGGGTGGGCACCGCGGGGCTCCACGCGAAGGGCGGCGGAGGCGGAGGAGCGGGAGGGGGGACGGCGCGCCACCCGAGCACGCAGTGTCCTTCGCACGAGTACGGGGCCACCGGCGGGGGAGCAGGCGGTGGGGGATGCGGAGGCGCCGGTGCGATGCCCGGTGGAGCGGGCGGGGCGTCGCTGGCGATCTTCGCGAGTTTCAGCTCGGCGACGGTGGCTGCGCAGGCGCCGAGGATCGAGCGGAACCGGATTCATCGCGGGTCGGGAGGAGTTGGCGGCAACGGCGGTTTTGGCGGCGCCGGCGGGCTTGGAGGGACGGGCGGCGCGGCCGGGGGAAGCACCACTTGGAGCGGCTCGGTGGGCGGCAAGGGAGGCGAAGGCGGAAACGGTGGAGCGGGAGGTGGCGGCGGAGGCGGTGCGGGCGGGCCCTCGTTCGGAATCCTGGGCTTCAACTTCGACGTGAGCGGCTGGAGGACGCTGAACAGCTTCCTCACCTCCTCGACGTCGAGCACCGGAGGGCAGGGAGGCGCGGGCGGCAGCTCCGCCGGCGCGGGGGCGACGGGGACGGCCGGCACGAGCGGGGCCTATTCCGACGCGACGTCGCTTTACTCGTGTACCGCGCCATGTCCGCCGTCGGCGGTCTGCGACGCCAACGGGGCGTGCGTGCCGCTCTGAGCGGCGGGGTTTTGGAGGGCGACCCCGCGGACCGTGGCTCAAGGGAGACCTCCGGCCGAACCGCGACGCCCTCGCTGGGCTTCTCGAGAACGGCCTCGCCGCCGGCGATCACATTTCTGGGGTGACCGGCGGGCGACCTAGAAGTAACGAACCAGCGGGAACATGTCCGGACGCGGACGCCCTTCCCCAGCTGCGGCCCAGCCGACCAGGTCCGGGCGTCGACCAAACACGACGGTCACCGTTCCGTCGCGGTCGGCTCCGGGAACCAGCAGGGTGTCGACACGAAGGCCTCGAGCTGCACCGGGCAAGAGGGCCGCGGACGGAGCGAGAAGGCGCCTTGTTCCCCCGGCGCGGAGGCGGCGCGCCTCGGTCTGGCAAGCGGGGTAGGTCGTGCGATCGCCGGTAGTCACCGCCAGGCCCAAGGTCGGCCTCTCGAATGGCTCGTCCGGCAGCTCGACAACCCAAAGGGCTCGGCTGACCGTCGCGAGATCCGCAACGGTCTTGATGTCTTCGTGGCGGAGAAACTCGGCCCAGGCACCGTCCGGGGTGTCCGCGAAGTACTGCACGGGGCCTTCCCCGGGCGCATGCCAGCGCGCCTCCGGCTGCGCATCGGTTTCCCACAGGAAGGGGAACCGTGGATCGGCATGGCGGAACACGATCATGTAGCCGGGGACGAGGCAAGGCTCCGCGCAAGATTGCGGACGCGCGTGGGGCCTGGGTCGTCGGGCGTCCATCCGGGCCGGAGGAGATCGATCGGCGCGTGGCCATCGAGCAAGGTGCGCTTCCTCTGGAACCAGCGCCGCACGCCGAGGTCGTTGTATGCGCCGACCAGATCAGAGGTCGTCAACGCGATGAAGTGAAGCCGCTCGGCGACCTCGTCCGGCGTCTCGCGCTCATTGGCCTGATAGCGGCGGAGGCTGGAGAGTGAGGTTGCCAGGATCCTGGCGAGCAACTGCAGGTCAGGCCGGAACAGTTTCACCAGTGGGGCCCACTCGTACTTCGGAACCGGCGAGTCCTCTAGCACCTCGGTCAGCTTGTCGAGCGCGGCTCGAAACCTCCTCTTGTTGTCGTCGTTCCGAAGCGCCTGGGCATCAAGAGAAAGGTCCGACTGGGAGAGGGCGATTCCAGCTCGCTGCAACGACTGAATAACCTTGCGGAATGCAGAGATGCTGAGGGAGCGACCGGGGGACTCCTTCATGAGCCCCATGGCGTCCACACGCTTCAACACCCCGAGGGTTCGGCCGGAGATCTCAGGGTTGGAGAACGGCTCTTCGATGGACTCGATTTGGATCATTACAGGTGTCCAAAGTTAGTCCGCAGTAGCTCTGGCGTCAACCGGGCGGCACGCTCGGCGTCTGGTGACCAGCCTGCCAAATAGGAGGTGGCATACCGGGCCTCCTGGCAGGCTCCGCTCGCCTTCGCCGCGCGCCGCTGACCGCCGGCCCCGCGGACAGTGGCTCTCGGGAGACCTCCGGCGCGTCCAGCTACTTCTTGGAGAACAGGCGCACCGCGGCCATCACCCCCGCGGCGATGAAGAGGAGGGCGGCGCCGATCAGCCCGCGCTTTCCGCTGGTGGCCAGGACCAGCGAGCCGATCAGCGACGCGGCGAGGAGCGCCGTCACCAAGTCCTTCGGTCCGCGGCCGAAGCGGACGCGCCCGAGGTGCCAGTCGTAGTGGCGATCCTCCGCATCCAGCCGGGCCCGCGTCTTTGCGCCCACCTGGCGGGCCATCGCCTCGAACTGCGCGCGCCGCAGCTTCGCTTCCTCGGCCGCCGCCGAGGACCGCTCGGCCTCGAGCTTGCTGAGCTCCCCCCTCTCCCGCTCACCCTGTTGCTGCCGCTCGCTCCAGAGCTTCTCGTTGAAGGCGCGCTGCTCTTCGGTGGTGAGA
Organism: Myxococcales bacterium; assembly: GCA_016191815.1. GTDB lineage: Bacteria > Myxococcota > Myxococcia > Myxococcales > Myxococcaceae > JACPVI01. The sequence goes on along the minus strand of JACPVI010000004.1, from coordinate 47,807 downwards.
TCCTCGCCGCACTGCGCACAGCGCTGGGCGTGCAGGGCGCTGTCCGCCTCGCAGCGGCAACAGCGCACGAACGGTTGCCTCTGCCCCCGCTCGGTGTCCAGCTCCAGCGGTCGCTCCAAGAGCTCCTTGAACCGTTCCACGTGCTTCGCGGACGAGTCCACGCCGGCCGGCGCCGAGTTGCCGACTTCCAGCGCGCCGAAGCGAGCCCTCGAGCCGGCCCCCTTCTCCGCCGCGGAGCCCTGCCTGGGAAGCTCCAGGTTCTTGAAGCGGGAGAGCTTGTCGCCAGGCGCCATCAGCCGCCTCCCGCGGCGGGCTCGCGCTTCGAGGAGGCCATCCGGGTGCGCGTGCGCGCCCAGTCGCGCAGCCGGCCGATCTCGTCGCGCATGGTAACGGCCAGCGGCACCGTCTCGCGGAGCGCGTTGGCGACGTGCCGCTGTTCCAGCTCCACCCCCTCGGCGAACGCGTCGTACAGCCCGGAGACGATCGCCTGCTCGATCTCCGCCCCGCTGAAGCCCTCGGCGATCGTCGATAGCTCCGCCACCTGGAAGGCGCCGGGGGAACGCCCCCGCCGGCCGAGGTGGATGCGGAAGATGTCCTCCCGCTCCGAGACCGAGGGCAGGTCGATGAAGAAGATCTCGTCGAAGCGGCCCTTGCGCAAGAGCTCGGGAGGGAGCGAGTCGATGCGGTTGGCGGTGGCGACCACGAACACCGGCGCGGTCTTCTCCTGGAGCCAGGTGAGCAGGGTCCCGAAGACGCGGGCGGACACGCCGCTGTCCGCCACCGCGGAGGAGCCCACTCCGGAGAGGCCCTTCTCCACCTCGTCGATCCACAGCACGGTGGGAGCGACGCTCTCGGCGACCCGGATGGCCTTGCGGAGGTTCTCCTCCGAGGAGCCGACCAGCCCACTGAAGATGCGGCCCATGTCCAGCTTGAGCAGGGGCAGCTTCCAGAGCGAGGCGACCGCCTTGGCGGTGAGGCTCTTGCCGCAGCCCTGCACGCCGATGAGGAGCACGCCCTTCGGCTCCGGGAGCCCGAACTTTCGCGCCTGCTCGCCGAAGGCGCCGGAGCGCCGGTTGAGCCAGAATTTCAGATTCTCTAGCCCGCCGACGTGCTCCAGCCGCTCGTCCACCGGGTAGAACTCGAGCAGCCCGCTCTTGCGGATGACCTGGCGCTTCTCGTCCTGCACCAAATGCACGTCTTCCGCGTCGAGCTTGCCGTCGTGGGCGATCGCCTTGGCGAAGGCGTTCTCCGCCTCGGAGAGGGTGAGGCCCATCGCCGCCCGGATCAGCGCCTCGGCGTGCTCGCGGCTCAGCTCGACCGTGGCCATCTTCGAGCGGCGCACCACCTCCACGATGCCGCGCAGGAGCTGCACCAGCTCGTCGAAGGTGGGCAACGGCACGTCGACGACGGAGATCTCCTTCTCCAGCTCGCAGGGCAGCGTGAGGGTGGGGGAGAGGAAGATGACGGTGGTGTGGGTGCTCTTGAGCAGGTGGGCCAGCTCGCGGGTGGCGCGGACCACCAGCGGGTCGGCGAGGTAGGGGTGGAAGTCCTTGAGCACGACCAGCGACGGCTCGCGCAGCGACTGGATGGCCTGGAGCATCCTCGCCGGCTCGCGGAGGTCGTCCTCCGGGGGCGGAGCGCGACTGCCGGCGAGCTTGCGGAGGCCCTTGGTGGCCGACCACTCGTGGAGGGCCTTCCCGTGCGCGCGGGCCAGCTCGGCGAGGTAGGCGTCGAGGCGCTGCTCCTCCCAGGAGACCAGGTACACGAGCGGGTAGCGCGCCCGGATCAGCGTGTCGAGGTCCTTCACGAAGCGTGGCGAGGCCGGGGCGCCGGGCGCGGGGGCCGACATGGGCCCAGCATAGCGCTGGGCCTCACTCGCGGCAGCGGAGCGTCTTGCTGGTGGTCTTCACCAGGAGGGTGCACTTCTCGGCGGAGCCGTCGGGGCGAACCAGTACTTCGAAGCCGACGTCTCCGACGCGAGGGTGCTCGACCCAGCTCGGTTTCTCCTCCGCGTGCGCGGAGAAGTGAACGGCGCACACCAGCTCGCAGTAGCAGGACTCCGCCTTCGGAGAGCCGAGCTTGGCGCAGTCGGCGAGCTTGGCCTGGGCGGACTTGAGCGCGGCGGCCAGCTCTCCCGCGCGACCCGCCGGTTTGAGGCCCGCGTCCGCTGCCGCCGGTGCTCGCGCCGGCTTGTGCGGAGGACGTTTGATCGTCCGAGGCGCCGGGGGAGGCGGAGGCGCCGGCTTCGCTTGGCCTGCGTCGGCCGGCTCCGTGGCCGCCCCTTCGCTTCCTCCGTCGGGCAGCCCGCCGGAGAGCGGTCCGGCGCCGGGCTCCTCCATGCCGGCGTCGGGCTGCTCGGCGGCCGCACCGGGCAGCTTGACCGCGGCGTCCGTCGCGCGCGGGACGGGCTCCTCGACGATGAGCGCACCCAGAGTCGCGTCAGGAAGCCCGGGCTCCCTGGTCTCGGGGCAGCCGGCGCAGAGCAGCGCGGGGAGGAGCCAGCGGGCCTTCATCGAGTCACTCCATTCTCTCCAGTTGCCGCCGCCGTCGTCGAAAACCCTCACTCCGTCCGCGGTGCCGACCCGCAAGCGCGATCGCCGCCAGCGCCGACAGCCGGGAGGTGGGACTCATGGCTACATGCATTCTCGGCGGCCGCGAGCGGTGGTTTCTTCGGCAGCGAGGGGGCCTCGCCGCAGTGCGCCATGAGTCGAATCGATGACGCGCCGCGTGCTCGTCCGACAACCCGGTCAGAGGCGGGTGGTCAGCTGAGCGGAAGGTGGGCTCGGCGGATGAGCGCCTGTCGGAGTAGCCGGTCGCTCTACGGGCGCTGGATCGCGCAGGAGATGAGGTCGGCGAGCCGGGCGATGCCATACGGCGGAAGCGCGTGGCCGCCTTCGAACGGGTGGAACTCCACCTCTAGCCCGGCGCTGGCCAATAGCTCCCTCAAGGCCTCGGCGGACTCGAACGGAAGCAGCGGATCCTGCCGACCATGCGACTGGAGGACTTTCAGGCCCCGTCGCCTCGGTGCGCAGCGGGACCAGGCCTCCTCCGAAAGGAGCGTAACGGAGAAGATGGCGAGCGCGGCGGGGGCCTCGTCCACTCTCAGAGCGACATCGGTGGCGAGCATGCCGCCCTGCGAGAATCCACCGAGGAGCACTCGGGACATCGGGAGCCGCGATCGGTTTGTGACTTCCTCGAGGAGGCCCATCAGCAGGCGCCTCGCCCGGGGAAGGCCCTCGGGCACCTCGCGCTTCAGCTCGCGGACCGCGCGCGGGTCTCCGAATCGCGCCGCCATCCGCTCGATGTCGATGTGCCACCAGGCGCGGGCGCCTCCGAGGCCCAGCTCCGAAAGCGAGAGCGGAGCTGCGGGGAAGAGAAAGCGCAGCTTCGGCGCCAGCGCGGGCCGATGGCGGGCTATCTCCGCGCCGATCGGGACGAGGTCGTCGCTCGGCGCGCCGAAGCCGTGGCAGAGGACCACCAATAGCTCGGGGGCGGAGGGCGCGGCGAGGTCGAGCACCCGGCACTCGAGAGAGCCGATCGTCGTGGTCACCAGCGGCATCGGGGCGGAATTGATTTCATCCGGCCCGATTGCACAAGGGCGCGTCGCATTCGCCCTCGGCCGGCGTATCCTGCGGGCGTGGTCCTCGCGCTGTTGCTCGCCGCGGTGTGCGGCTCGAATGAGCCGGAGCCGGGGTACGCGCCTCCGCCGCTGCTCTCAGCGGACGACGAGCCGCTGAGCCCTCCCCCGCTGCTCGACTCGGAGGGCGTTCCGGTGACGGGCGACCGCGAGCGCGTGGTGCCGCACCAGGACTTCGTCAAGGGCGAGCTGAGCATGTTCCTCGGGAGCGACCGGCTGGCGACGAAGCGGAGCCGGGTGGGCGCCTCGCTCGGGGTGGATCAAGTGGGCCTCACCCTCTTTGCGCTGGTGGAGCCGCAGGTGGACCTGCGGCTGCTCGACCGGAAGCTGGCGATCGGCGTGGGGGCGCCTCTGCGCTTCGAGGTGGTCGATCTCGAGCTGGCAGCCGCCGGCCAGCCCCAGCGCCGCTCCGGAGAGTTCCAAGCCCAGGACTACGACGAGGTGCGCGACTTCGCCAAGGTGCTCAAGTTCATCACCTACGGGCGAAAGGAAGACCGTGTCTATCTCAACGTCGGCCAGCGCTACGCGTCCTCCATCGGCCACGGGCCCATCGTGCGCCGGTACGCGCCCAACATCGACGTGGACGTCGCGAGGGTGTCGGCGCAGCTCGACGCCTACAACGACTACGCCGGGTTCGAGCTGCTCACCAACGACGTGATGGAGTGGAACCTCCTCGCGGGGTTGGCGTTCCTAAAGCCGCTGTCTTTCTTCTCGGACTCGGTGGCGGGGAAGAGCCTCTCCATCGGACTGACCGCGGCGGCGGACCTGAGCGCGCCTCGCCGGCTGCTGACGGACCCGGCGACCTCCACCCGGCAGCTCGACGGCAGCGGTCGCCTGATTGCCACTCGCGCCCCAGTGGTGCTCGCGGGGATCGACGCCGAGGTGAAGGTGGTGAAGACCCGGGAGGTCGACATCAAGCCCTACGTGGACTACTCGCTGCTGCTCGACGGCGACGGCGGGCTCACGGTGGGAGCGCTGGGGCGCTTCAACACCGGCGATCAGGTGGTGCACGCCTTCCGGGTGGTGGCCGAGCTTCGCTACCTCGGCCGGCGCTACCAGCCGAGCTACTTCGACACGTTCTACGAGGTGGAGCGGTACATCGCCGCCGAAGGCCCGAGGGTGAACGAACAGATCCAGTACCTGACCAAGTACCAAGACGTCACCTCGGGAAGCCGGCCGGAGCGGCTCGGCTACTACGTCGAAGGCTCCTGGGGCATCCGCGGCAACGTCGGCTTCACCCTCTCGCTCGAGGGGGCCACCAGCATCGAGGAGAAGAACCTGGTGGCGCACCTCGAGGTGCCGGCGGTCGATTTCCTGCAGTTCTTCGGCTCCTACTACAAGCGCGGCTTCAAGAACCTCTCGGAGGTCGGCAGCCTCGACGCGCGCACCATCATCGTCGCCGGTGGCCGGCTCAAGCTCCTGCCGTTCCTCTTCGTGAACGGGCACGCCTTCCACACCTTCCGGATGGACAAGGCCCTCCGGCGCTACGAGAACACCTTCGGCTGGGCGGTGAACGGGGAGATCGGGTACGAGTTTGACGTGAAGCGCGAGGGCGGCGAGCAGGGCTAGTGGGGCCGCGGCGGCGACCCCAGCTCGCGCTCGTATTCGTCGGGTGTGTTGAAGCTCAGCACCGAGCCGCGGTCCTCGCACGGCACGCCGATTGCCCCGAGCCGGGCCGCGGCGGCCTGGAGGTCGGGCGCGTCCTCCATCGAGATCACCCGCTCCGCCGCAGCGCGAGTGAGGCCCAGAGGGTGCCCGGGCCGTGCGCGATGCACCGGGAAAGCGGCTTCGGCGGCTGCCAGCGCTTCCAGCACCGCCCGGATCGTGGCCGGCTGCAAGAGCGGCGCATCCACTGGCTGGAGCAGCACCGAGCCGGCGCCCCTCTCGAGCGCTGCAGCGATGCCCGCGCGCGCGCTGGAGAGCTGCCCTTCCCGCCAGCGAGGGTTCCGCACGAAAGACAGCCCGAGGTGATGCGACTCGATCTCGGCCGCGCCCGCACCCACCACCGCGAGCACCTCGCAGCCGGCCTCGCCGAATGCGCTCGCCAACGTCGAGAGGAAGCTCCTCCCGCGGCAGTCGAGCAGGGCCTTGGGGATGCCCATCCGGCGCGACTCGCCGGCCGCCAGGATGACCGCGAGCGCCCGCGGACCGCTCATCTCCTCACCCAACCGGAGCAAAGGGCTGTTGCCGACCTCCCTCGCCCGCGGGCAGGATGGCCGGCCATGAAAATCCTGGTCATCAACGTCGGCAGCACGTCGATCAAGTACCACCTCTACGAGATGGATACCGAGGAGGTGCTGGCGGGCGGAACCGTGGAGCGCGTGGGCTCCCCCGGCTCGCAGCACCGCTGGCGGGCAAACGGGCGGGCGTCGCAGGCGGCGATCGAGGCGCCCAGCGTGCGCGCTGGGCTGGATGCGGTGCTCCAGCACCTGATCGGGCCCGAAGGCTCGTTGAAGGTCCTCTCGGAGCTCAAGGCGGTGGGGCACCGGGTCGTCCACGGCGGCGAGAAGCTGGTCCGCCCCTGCGTGGTGACCGAGGAGGTGAAGGAGGTCATCCGCGCTTGCGCGAAGTTCGCGCCCATCCACAACCCGGCGAACCTCGCCGGCATCGAAGCGGCCCAGGCAATGTTGCCTCAGGCCACCCATGTCGCCGTCTTCGACACCGCCTTCCACGCCGAGCTGCCGCCGCACGCCTACGTCTACGCAGTGCCCTACGAGCTGTACCTCGAGCGGGGGCTCCGCCGGTACGGCTTCCACGGGCCCAGCCACCAGTACATGGCGGCGATGGCCTCGGAGTATCTGAAGACTGATCTCTCCCGGCTCAAGCTGGTCACCTGCCACCTCGGCGGAGGGGCGAGCGTGTGCGCCATCGACGGCGGCCGGTCGGTGGACACCTCGATGGGGATGACGCCGCTGGAGGGGCTGGTGATGGGCACCCGCTCGGGCGACGTGGACCCGGCGCTGGCGATCGTCCTCGGGCGGCTGGGGAACAGCGCCGAGGAGATCGACCAGGTGCTCAACCGCCGCTCCGGGCTGCTCGGGCTGTCGGGAGTGTCGGCCGACTTCCGCGACATCGAGAAGGCCGCCGCGGAAGGGAACGACCGCGCCAAGCTGGCCATCGAGGTCTTCGTCCACCGGCTGCGGAAGTACATCGGCGCCTATGCGGCAATCCTGGGCGGCCCGGACGCGATCGTCTTCACCGGAGGAATCGGGGAGAACAGCGCCTCGGTGCGGCAGGCCGCCTGCGAGGGCCTGATGTACATGGGAGTGGCGCTCGATGCGGCGAAGAACCGCGCCTGCGACGCCCGAGGCTCGGGTGGAGTGGTGGACGTGGCGGCGCCGCGCGCTCCCACGAAGGTCCTGGTGATCGCCACCGACGAGGAGCGGATGATCGCCCGCGAGGTGGCCAGGGTGACCGCGGGGCCGACCGCCGCGAGGGTGCGGGTGACCGGCGGGGCGATTCCGATCGGCGTGAGCGTGCGCCACGTGCACCTCTCCAGGGCGGACTGCGACTCGCTGTTCGGCCCCGGCTACGAGCTGACCGAACGGAGGCCCATCACCCAGCCCGGCCAGTACGTGTGCCGCGAGACGGTGGATCTCATCGGGCCCAAAGGAGAGCTGGCGCGGGTGGCGATCATCGCCCCGCTGCGGAAGGAGACGCAGGTGGAGGTCTCTCGGACTGACGCCATCGCGCAGGGCGTCAATCCGCCCCTGCGGGAGTCTGGGAAGCTCGAAGGGACGCCGGGGCTCACCTTGCGCGGGCCGAAGGGGACGGTGGCGCTCCAGCGCGGGGTGATCGTGGCGCTCAGGCACGTGCACATGCGGCCGGATGACGCCCGCCGCTTCGGGGTCCAGGACCGGAACGTTATCCGGGTGCGGGTGGAGGGCGACCGGGAGATGGTGTTCGGCGACGTAGTGGTGCGCGTGGACGAGCAGTTCGTCCTCGACATGCACCTGGACACCGACGAGGCGAACGCCGCCGGCCTCACCAACGACAGCGTGGTGAGCTACGACGGGCTGCAGTAGCCCGGCTCGCGCTCCTGCGTCCTCGAAGCGGCGGAACTTCGGTACACGCGCGGGCCTCAGAAGCCCGTTGGCTCATGCCCGTGCCGGTTCGACTCCGGCTTCGAGCAAGGTATCTAGCGGGCGAAGGTCCTCCGCACCGGGTTCAGCCCGTCGGAAAGGCTGACCTCCCACTCCCCTCCCGGAGGCAGCCCGTCGGTTCGCACCACCGCGTTTCCTCCCTCGAGCCAAAGCCCGAGCGTGGTGCGGCCATCGGCCCCCAGGTGCGCCACCGCCGCGCTCGGATGCAGGCGTGCGTCCCAGCGAACGACCACCTCGTCCTGGCGCTCCACCAACTCGACTGCCGGCGCGCCAAGCACCGGCTGCGCCGACCGGCGGAGGAGAACCCTCCCGCCATACAGCACCTCTGCCGCGAGCAGCCTGCCCACCTCCGGCACCAGGAAGGAGAAGTGCACCTCGCCGTCATCGGTGTCCGCCACCGAGTCGACATCGAATGGCACCGAGTAGGTTCGCTCGGCGGTGTACAGCCGCAGGCTGTACGGTCCTTCCTTCGGCGGCGACGGTGCCGCGAGGACGCGCTGGAACGGTCGCAGCTCCACGCCTCCGGGCAGAATGCGGCCACTCACCACCATCGCGCTCACTTGCGGCGAAGCCCCCGGCACCGCCACCGGCGGATTGCCCTCCAGGAACTCCTGCACCGCCTCGTAGTTGTAGTCGGACACCCACTCGGGCCCGCAGTAGGACATCAGGTCGTAGCTCGCCGTCGGAGAGATGATCTTCTGGGTGACGTAGTCGTAGCCCCACGATCCCAATCGCGCACCCGCGTAGGGATAGTTCGGGTCAGGCGCTCCGGCCGAGCCGCACGGCGCGTGGTTGCGGCCCATGTTGTGCCCCAACTCGTGCGCGGCGGTGAGCTGCGAATTGTCCCGCCCGATCGCGGCCGGCGTGCCCACGTACCCCATGCCGGCGATGCCGCTGGTGTACGAGAGCCGGACGAAGCCGTAGTAGTAGCGCTTGCTCCCGTCCGCCTGCCGCAACGCGGCCATCTCCTGCAGCAGTTGGCCCCAGGAGCTGGTCGAGGTGGCATAGAGCGTCCCGCCGAAGGTGTACGGCGCGCGGGTCTGGTTCGAGACGGACTTGAGCGGCCACACCCTCCGCATCGTCTGGTCGATGCTCGGCACCGCCGCGGTGACTCCCTGGTGCACCACCGGAACCGAGGTGAGCGGCAGCACGGTCGGGATTCCCACCTGCGGCTTCAAGGTCGACACGTTGTTCGCCTCGTTCGTCTCCGGCAGCGCGTCCTCCGGGTCAACCAAGACGCGCACCTCCAGGCCGGGGGCGACCCAGGCCTCCGGCACATCGCCTCTCCACTGCTGCGAAAGGTCCGAGGCGATCACCGCGGTCGGCGCGGACGACGGCCCCGCCAGAGGCACCGGCCCGAGCAGCGCCCCCGCCCGGAACGCCTGCGCCCGCACCGACACCCCGCTGATGCCCGACTTGTTCCCCAGCACGTGCACGCGGAGCAGCGCCGGCTTCCCCTCCACCAACTTCAAGTCGCCCGACAGGACAGACTGGCCCCACTCCACCTTCTCGATCCGAAGATCGCCCACCGGAGTGCGCGCCGTCACCGCAATCGCCTTGCTCGCCGAAAGCCCTCGGGCATCCGTCACCACCAGCGCCACATCGACCACCCCGCCCGCGGTGAACGGGTGCCGCTGCGTCGTGGCCGAGGTGCAAGAGGGCAGGGTGTACTCGCGGCTTCCGTCGGCGCCCACGTCCACCGCGCAGCTCAGCGCCTCGCCGTCGGGATCCGAGATGGTCCACGACAGCTCCGCCTCGAACGGCACCACCGCCCTCGCCGGAGTGGCCGCCAGGGAGGTGATCACCGGCGGCCGGTTGGGCGCCTCCGACACCGAGAGGCTGAAGGTCGCCACCGCCCGCTCGCCCTCCGAGTCGGTCGCCAGAAGCCGCACCAGATAGCCGCCCGCCACCTCGAAGCGCGCCGTCGTCGAAGAGGCGCTCGCGCAGTCGCCGAGCTCTATCTCCGGAGCAGGGCTCCCCCAGGTGTCGAGCGCGCAGGAGACCGGCTGTCCCTCCGGATCGCTCACGGCCCAGCTACAGCTAGCCTCCAGCGGCGCCGGCCCACCCGCCGGATCGCACTCGAACGCGCTCACCACCGGGGGCCGATTGCCGGCCAGCAGCATGAGGGGCGGCTGCTCGGGCACCTGCTCGGCCTCTCCGAGATCGCCCACCGCCCCGTCGCAGGAAAAGAGCACCGAGGGCAAGGCCAGCCATGCCACGGTGCTCCAGCGCATTGTCCCTCCAGGGTAGGCGCTGCCCACCGGTGCAATCGCAGGACCGGCTCCAGGTGCTCGAATTTCCAGGCCCTCCCTTGCCCCAACGGCGACTTTGCCCCTCGGGAGGTGGGGTGTGGAGCCGACACCGCTGCCTGGAATCAGTACAGCCTGGCGGAGGTTATCGCCGTCGATGCCGGACCGCGCGCTGCGGATCGTCACCTACAACGTTCGCTACTTCGGTCATGCGCTCCGGGGGCTTGCCAGCACCATCGGACCGAAGCGGCGCATCGCCGCGGCGCTGCTCACGCTGGATCCGCTCCCGGACATCATCTGCATGCAGGAGGTGGACACCATCTCCCTGCGCAGCCGCCTCGCCCACCGCGGCGGCCGCGACGGGGAGACGCAGCTCGAGGCCTTCATGGGAAGGCTGGAAGCGGCCTTCGACGCGGCGGAGGTGCCGTTTCCTTACGAAGCCTTCTACTTCCGCGCCCACACCTACAAGCTCGGCTCCACGCCCATCTACACCACCGGGCTGGCCGCGCTGGTCAACGTGCGGACCCTGCGGATCAACTCGCACAACGTCCATTCCCCTGAGCACATCACCCACCACCACCTGCAGCGCTGGAAGAGCCGCAAGCAGAGCCGCATCTGCGCGCATCTAAGGCTGGAGGACGAGAAGGGCCGGCCGCTGCACGTCTTCAACACGCACCTCTCCTTGCCGACCCCTTGGTCCAAGACGTTCTGGTCGCAGCGGGACAAGATGGGCTTCGGCGAAAACCAGGTGCACGAGGCCCGGAGGCTGGTGGCTTTCGCACGCGCGCACGCCGGCGCGGAACCTTTCGTCCTCTGCGGCGACTTCAACTCCCCGCCCGCCTCGCCCGTCTACCGCTGCCTCACCGAGGAGGCCGGCCTCTTGGGCGCCCAGGAGCATCTGGGGCAGATCGACGCCCGCTCCCCGCGCAGTTTCGCCACCGCCGGCTTCATGCGCCTGCGCATGCACCTCGACCATCTGTTCTCCGGGGGGCGGCTGAACTGGCTCGACCTCGACGGCACCGCCAGGTTCGGCGACCCGGCGGGCCGCTTCCATGGCCTGTCGGATCACGTCCCCCTGGTCGGCCGTTTTTCGCTGGCCTGAGCCTCACGGCGGTTTTCCGCGACGGCCGGACCGCGTACGGTCCCCTCGATGACGCTCGGGGAAGGCGCACTGCTCGCCGGAGCCGCGGTGCTGGGAGGCGCCCTGAACGCCGTGGCCGGCGGAGGCACCTTCTTCACCTTCCCCGCGCTGCTTTTGTCGGGAGTGGGCCCCATCGAGGCCAATGCCACTTCCACCGTCGCGCTCTGGCCGGGCTCCCTGGCCAGCGCCGCGGGCTACCGGAGGGAGGTGTTCGAGGAGCGCTCCTGGCTCCTCTGGCTCGGCCTCCCGAGCATGGGAGGAGGAGCGGCCGGGGCGCTGCTCCTGGTCGGGACGCCTCCGTCGACGTTCCTGCGCTTGTTGCCGGCGCTTTTGCTCCTGGCCACGCTCGCCTTCGGCTTCGGGGAGCGCGTGCGGGGTCGCCTCTCGAAGCGGGAGGCCGGCTTGCCTGGCCGCTGGCTCGGAGGTGCCGCCCAGCTCGCCATCGCGGCGTACGGGGGCTACTTCGGAGGGGGCATGGGCTTGATGATGCTCGCCCTCTTCGCGCTCCTGGGAATGCGCGAGGTCCACCGGATGAACGGGCTCAAGTCGGCGCTGGCCGCGGCGATCAACGGTACGGCCATCGTGGCCTTCGTGGCCGCACGTGCGGTGGCCTGGGCTCCCGCGGCGGTGATGGTGGCCGGAGCGGTGGCCGGAGGCTTCGGCGGCGCGTCGCTCGCCCGGCAGCTTGACCCGCGCTGGGTGCGCGCCTTCGTGGTGCTCGCCGGGGTCTCCCTCACCGTCTATTTCTCCCTCCGTGCGTTCCTCCCCGAGCTTTTCGGCGCGGGTTAGCGTTCCGGTCGCCTCCGCGGTAACGTCCCCTCGCCTCGCAATTCGGGGGGAGTGACATGGTCGCCCTCGCACTTGCCGTCGCGCTCGCGCTGTCGGGCGGTCCCGCGGCCAAGAAGACCCAGCTCAAGATCGAGATCAAACCCGCCGAGGCGGTGCTCTATGTCGACGGGAAGAAGAAGGGGACCGGGGCGAAGACGCACCTCCTCACGGTCGAGCCCGGCCGCCACAACATCCGCGTGGTGCACCACAAGGACGAGCACTCGGAAGTGGTGTCCATCAAGAAGGGCGAGGTGAAAACCTGGCAGTGGGCCTTCGAGGACGACCGGATGGACAAGAAGCGCGCGGCGGAGGAGGCCAAACAAGACGAGTCCGAGGCGAAGCCGGAAACCGGTGAGGAGCTGAAGGATCCGGACTTGCCGAAGTGAATCGGCGCGGCCGCTGGTCGGCCGGTGAATGAACGGGGGGCAGCATGGCGCCAAGAGCGGCGACTCATCAGCGCGAGCAGGGCGGGGCCGACCGCGTTCCGGCGAGGACGTTTGCCGGGCTGTTGGGCGTGATCTCCACCGACGCAGAGGCGGTCCGCGAGGTCTGCGCGGTGGGGTATGACCCCTTGGCACCCGACGAGGACTACGGCCTGGAGACCTGGCGCGAGGCGGTGGACATCGCCCTGGCGCGCAAGTTCGGCCACCTCGACCCAAGCGAGGGAATGCGGGCGCTCGGGCGCGAATTCGTGAGCGGCTTTCTCAGGACTCCGGTCGGCGCGGCAGTGGGCGCCGGGCTGTCGGATCTCGCGCCGGAGCGGGCGATCACGCGCCTGCCGAGGTTCATCAACCTCGGGCGGCCCGGACTGGAGGTGTCGGTGCTCCCCGAGCCGGGAGGCCTCTGGCGCATGCAGTTCCGCGAGGTACCGGATCCGAGCCCCGACTTCTCCGCCGGAGTGGTCGAAGCGTCGCTCCGGCTCACCGGCGCGCGCCCCGAGGTAACGGTCGAAAACAGCGGCGCGACCGGATATGACCTCCTGGTCCGCCTCTGAGGAGGTCTCGAATGAAAGCGCCGCGCTGGCTCCCGGTCGCCGCGCTGCTCTTGCTCTTGTCCCCAGGTGTCGCGGAGGCCGCGGGCGTGAGGCTCGGCGTCGGCGCCCACTACTGGCTCGAGCGGAAGGGCGTCTTCGACCTGGACCTGGCGGTCGACGGAGCCCTCTCCCGGCACATCGCGGTGGGCGCTCGCTTCGGGGCGCTCATCACCTCGATGCAGCCGCAGCTCGGGGTACCGCTGGACCTCCAGCTGCGCGCGGTGCTCGGGGGCGGGAGAGTCTACCTGGAGGGGATGGCTGGGCCGTGGATCTTCTTCACCTCCAGCGGTCCGGTGCGGGCTCACGTCGCCTTCGGCTTCGGCCTGCAGAGCAGTGCGCTCGCCTTCGGCATCGAGCTGGGCTGGCTGGACCCGGCCGGCATCGTGGGGGCGCGGGTGGCCTTCCGGCTCTGACAGACGAAGGCCGGCGGAGGGCTGTGCCTCGCCGGCCTTCACCTCGGTTCGGTGCGGCTCCCGGCCGCGCCCAAAAGCTAGTCGTTCTGCATCTCCTTCAGCGCATCGAGGGCGCGCTGGGTGGCCTGCTCCATCATCTGGGTCATCCAGTCGAACATCATCTGCTCTTCCATCTTGGCGTCGTCGGTCGCGCTGGAGCCGGAGCTCTTGGACGCACCTTGGGACTTGTAGTTGATGTATTTCGCGTAGCTGTCGGAGCCGACGGAATTGACTGCCATGGGAACCTCCGGCGAGTGCCTAGCTATATTCTCGCCACGGCGCCGGCGCAGTTGCGAGGAGGTGCCACCTCGGCTGACACCCTCCCCGCAAAGCCCCGCGGTTTCGCGGCCTTGGGAGAATGCTCTCCCTGCGCGCGGTTAAGCTGCGCGGCCGGAATAGGTCGCGCTGCCGAAGGCGAGGATGGGGTAGAAGATGATCCCCAACAGGCCCAGGCCGATGCCGAATCCGGCGCCCTTTCCGAAGTTCTGCGCCACCCCGAGGCCCATGATGATCATGAAGATCAGCCCACCGACGAAGGGGACGAAGAACAAGAGGATGAGCCACGGGGACTTCCCCGCGACCTTCGCCAGCACGATCAAGTTGTAGATCGGGATGATGGCCGCCCAGCCGGGCTGCCCCGCCTTGCTGAAGACCTTCCAGAGCGACGCGATCACGAGCACGACGATCGCGAGCTGGATGATCATTCCGACGACGCTCCCGCCGCTCGAGCTTTGCGACTGAGCCATCGCGAGTTCCAAGTTCTGGTCCATTTATTCCTCCGAGAACACCGGTGTGGGACTCCCCCATCGCGAAGTGGCCCTTCGCGCGGCGCGGGATCTACCCACGAAGGCGCCCGCATGTGAAGTGCCGAAGAGCAAACCCGGGCAGGAAACCTCAGAACGAGGCGAAGGCGAGCAGGGTAGGGCTTGGCCAATGCGTTGGCTGGACCCGCTCGCGCCCGCGCCTCAGCTCCCGAAGCTCCTGCTGGAGCCGGTCGCGCTCGCGGACGAGCTGCCCCTTCTCTTCCTTGGCCGCTTCGCTCGCGTTCAGCCCGGTGATCACCGCCGCCACCAGAAGCCCGACGCCCGCCACTCCCACCGCGAGGCACACCGCACCGACGACGACCAGCGCGCCGAGTTGGGGCCCAGCGAAAAGCGCCAGCGGCAACATCAGCGCGCCCAAAAGGGCAAAGGGGCTCAGCACGTAGCCGAAGTAGGCGGCGATGATCGCCCCGGGAGGCCAGTCGGAGCTGACCGCGCGGATCTGCCGGTTGAGCTGCTCGATGCGCCCGTTCAGCTCCGTCTCCCGATCCTCGACGGGCAAGTCCTGGGCGAGGAGCACCCCGCGGCAGGAGAGGCAGTCGACAGACGGGAGCCGCGGCGCTCCCGGAGTCGCCGCGAGCTCGAGGGCCAGCGCGAGCGCGAGCATGCGGGAGGCGAATATCAGACTCACCGCGGTGCGGTCACCGCCTGCGGCCGCGCGCCTGCTCCATCAGCCGCCGGAGCGTGTCCGGGTCGAGCTGCCGCTGGAAGGCGAGGAAGCAAAGCGCGGTGAAGAACCCGAAGCAAAGGTGCAGCGACAGCCCGCCGCCAGAGGCGATGCTCCGGCCCAGCTCGCCCATCCCGCACACCGGCAGCAGCAACAGCACCATCACCCCGTAGGAGACGAGGCCGAGCAGCATGCCCGACCCAAGCGTCAGCACGCGGGATAGGCCGTAGGCCGAGACTCCGAATACGAGTCCCCAGGCCTGGGCGATCATCAGGTGCAGAGTAAGCCCGAGCAGGATAGGCAAAGGGTCGAATCCCTCCCGGAGGGCCCCGTTGCCCAGGTACACCGCGGCGGCAAGCTTGAGGTGCGCCCACGGATCGCCGTCTCGGGCGAGGCTGCGAATGACCGGGAGCGCGACCATCCCGATGCCGCCCGCGCACCCGGCGATTGCCCCTCCGGCGGTGGCCCGTACTTGATGCTTGATGAGGGTGAGCTCCATCCGTACACCCCGTCCCCCTCCACGCCCAAGAACAGCTCCGGCAAGGTGCTGTTCCCTCCCTCTAACGGCAAGGGGCTCCGGATGCAGAAGTGCGCCGGCTCAGAACACCAGGGCCAGGCCGAGGTAAGGGCCGCTGAAGATGTCCTGATGTGCGATTCCGTCCACCAATCCGGCGTCATCCAAAAGGAGCGTCCTCCAGCCGGCCCGGAGCCCCACGGGGCCAAGCCCGAGCCCCACCCCGCCCCGCCATTCGAGCTGCCGGTAGGGAAACGGGGTGAGCATGGCGGAGCCTTCCAGCGCGAGTGGGCCGAAAAGCCACAGCACCCCCGACACACCGACCGTGGGGCCAACCGCGATGAGATCCGGCGCGACCGCGGTGTCCAGGCCGGCTTCCAGCCGGAAGCGGCCGCTGTCACCGGCGAGCAGGGCGTAGGTGAGGTGCAGGTTGAGCTGCTGGATGCGGTCGATGTCGCCTGAGCCGTCGTCCGCCAGGACCGCGAGGTGCGAGAAGTTGCCGGTGAGGCCCACGCGCTCGCCCTCGAAACCGAGGCCGACGCCGAGGGAGGCGCCGCCGAAGAAGCCGTGGACGTCGCCGGACGCGGTGACGCGCAGAGGCGAGGACTCCAAGGGCGGGCTCGAGCTGCCCACTGCCGCGGGCGGCGCGGGGACGTAGGCGGCGGAGGAGAAGCCGAAGAGCAGTCTCGGCCGCGCGCGCACGTGGGCACGGGGGCGGTGGGGGTGCGCCGGCGCGGGTTGGCCCACCGCGGTCGCGGCGTGCTCGTCGTTCGAGGAGGCGCTGCTCGAAGAACTGGAGGAGCTGGCGGAGTGCTGGCGCTTCGGCTTGGACTCCTCGTCGTCGTCCGCCGGCCGGGAGCGCTTTCCGAAGCGGGCCTCGGCCGGGAAGGCGCACAGGGTGGCCAACGCAGCGAGCGCGACTGCACACCTGGCGAGCATGGGCCACCTCCGAGCTGTTGGCCGAAAAACGCGGCTCAAGACGCGGCAGTTCCCGGATTATTCAAGGCGCCGGACGTGATCCTCCCGGACATCAACGTTCTCATCCACGCGCACAACTCGGACTCGCGGGTCCACGGAATGCCTGCGGATGTCGCACCGCGGCATGAAGTTGTGGTAGGAGCCGCGCCGGCCGGAAGGTGGGCTGCCATGCGCCGTCTCGCACTCTTCGCGCTCGCCGGAGCGCTCTCGCTCTCCTGCTCCAGCTCGCCTCCAAGGCAGCCAGTTCCCGACGCCGCGCTGATGGGCGGACAAGATGGCGGAGTCCAAGCCCTCCCGGACGCCTCCGTTCAGCCGGACGCCTCGGCGGAGCCTGACGCCTCGGTCCCGCCTCCCGACTCCGGCTCGCCGGATGCCGGGCCGCCCGATGCCGGGCCGACCTTCGACGAGTGCGACGGCGGAGTGCCCTCCTGCCTGGCGTTCGACCAGCGGAGATACTGTGGCTCCACCGCGCAGGGCACCCGCTGGCTAAACGAGCGCTGCGCCCAGGGCAGCGGATGCGTCCGCGGCGCCTGCGTGGTGGGAGGTTGCTCGGACGAGTGCAACCTGGGTGACTCCGCGGGCGGGAAGACCTGCCGCCTCTTCGACGTGTCCACGGGGCAGCTCGCCACGCTCGATCCCGCGGGCTCGTTGAGCGATCGCTCCCGCTCCTATCAACAGTGGCTCAAAAGAGACGGCCTCGCCTCTGGGGGGGTCGGCAGCGCGCGCTACTCGGACCCGCCCGTGTACTCGACCCTGGAGGCGATGGACGGCATCGGCGACTCCGCCATCTGGACCGGCACCTACCTGGCCGCGGAGGCGCTGCGCTTCCAGGCGACCGGAGCGCCCGACGCGCGGGCCAACGCGCTCGAGCTCATCGACACCTTGCACCTTTGGTTCAACGTGAGCGGAAGCCCGGGTTACTTGGCGCGCTTCGCCATCAAGTCAGGGACGCCGGTGCCGTTCCAGATTGGCGATCTCGACTGCACCGTCGAGCGCGTGCACTGCGGCGTGCAGCACCAGGGAATCTCCTACGACTACATCGGGCACGTGAGCCGCGATCAGTACCAGGGAGTGCTGCTCGGCTACGCGCTGGCCTACGAGGCCCTCTCTGCCGACGATGAGGCGGCGCGCAAGCTCATCCGCGAGGACGTGGTCGAGCTGGTCAAGGAGTTGATGGCCGAGCGAACCGTTCCCTTGCGCATCACCTTGAACGGGTTGCCCTTGTCGCCCACCAACGTCAAGGCCCGCTTCATCGTGGTGAACTCGGCGGAGATGAAGAACGGTGCCCTGGACTTGCGGGTGAACCTCTCCAAGCCGGACGACTCGGAGATGTACGGCTTCCAGGAGTTCTCTCCGGACCTCGCCGACTTGATCCGCGAGATTCCCGGCCTGGGATGGGTGCCGAACGTTCCCCGGCCTTCGAGCGCGGTGATGCTGGCCTCCTTCTTCCGGGTGGCCCTGCGCGTGACGGAGAACGTCCCGGCCCACCAGGCAGACCGCGCCGCCATCCTCGCCTACTACACCTCGCATTCAGGCAAGGGCGGGAACGCGACCGACTGGCTGACCGTCGCCAAGCAGTGGTCGTCGAGCACCAGCGGCTGCGGAGGCACTTACTACTCGAACAACATCACCATGCAGCCTCTCTACAACCTCGCCCGGCTCGAGGACGACCCGACCCGAAAGGCCGAGGCAATCGGGATCCTCACCGGAAAGATGTGGCCTGTCTTCTCCACCACCAAGAACCCGTTCTTCTCCTTCATCTATGCCGGGGTGGCGCCCTCGCCCGATCCGCTGGCCGCGCCGAGCGCGCTGGCGCAGCTCTCCCAGTTCCTCGCGCCGCCCAGGGTCCACGTCCCGGTCGACCTGCGCCAGGATCCGCGCTACCTGCCGCACGACTCGAGCTGCGCGGACCATGTGGACCACTCCACCGCGGTGGACGTGGGCGACCGGATCCCCTCGGACTTCATCTGGCAGCGGCAGCCCTGGGGGCTGTACGACCCGGGTAATGTGGCCCAGACCTATCCCGGAGTGGACTACCTGGTCGCCTACTGGCTCGGGCGGCACCACGGCTTCATCGCCGACGACAAGCCGTCGCAGTGCCTGGTGATGCGCTAGTTGGGGGCAGACCCCATCCACCGGTCTCTCAGCGCATGCCGCCCTCGCAAGAGCGCAGGCCGGTCGCCTAGCAACCCTCCGAGGCCGGCGATTCCGATGGAGAAGTTCGTCACCCACTCGTTGGGCGGTACCGGCATCCCCGCTGGCGCGCCGATGCCCACGTTCTTCGCGAAGTGCAGGCGGAAGAGCAGCGGCCCCATCCCGAAGTTGAAGCCCACCACTCCGTTCAGCACCCGGCGGTCCCAGCCGTCCTCGAAGCTGCGGCCGACGCCTCCGAAGTCCACGCCGATGATGCCCTCGAGGTCCGTGAGCACCGCCACCTGCACGAGCTGGTTCAGCGGGAGCTGCAGCTCGGCGGTGGAGAAGAGGAAGTTCCTCCCGAGCAGCCGGTTGATGTCTCCGAAGCGCACTCCCCGCAAGGTGTCGAAGCTGGAGAGGAAGAACTCCCGGGCCAGCCGCCCTCCGAACGTCGCGCCGGCGCCGGCGCGAAGGAAGAAGTTGGTCCGCCCCGCGAGCGGGAAGTAGCGACCGGCGTCCACCCGTGCGCTCCCGTAGGACAGCCCGCTCTGCGGCTGCACCGCGACGGTCCCCTCGAGCAAGAGCGCGCTCCCCGCCAAGGGCCCGGTGGCCGGGTGATAGCGGACGGTGTCGTAGCCCAGCCGCAGCGTCCCTTCGGTCTGAAGCCTGGTCCCCGAGTTCGTCTCGAGCCAGGTCGCCAGCCGGTCCTCGCCGGTGCCGTTCAGCTCGCCGAGCGCGAGCAGTTGCTGCTCCAGCGGGAGGAGGAAGTAGACCGCTCCGCCCACGGCGAGATCCGTCTGGGCGTAGACGAATCGGTTGAGCGGGTAGCGCACGCTGGCGGTGGCGCCGAAGAAGCGCTCTCCGGAGAAGAAGCGCACCGGCAGGTCGGAGAAGGTCTTGTCCTCGCGGAAGCGCAAGGACTGGAAAGCCCCCCCGCCGTAGGTGATGCGCCGCTCCTGGTTGATGTACAGGAGGTAGCCATCGGTCAGCTCGAAAGAGCCGAAGATGCTCAGGTCCAACAGCAGCGCGTGATTCCCCAGCCGGTCCCGCGAGAGGGCGAGGAGCTGGCCCACGATTCCTCCAGGCCCTCCGCCGACGATTCCGAACACCGGCCCCAGCTCCCAGTTGGAGAGCGAGAACGGCCGGTAGGGCTGTGCCCCCTCAAGCGACGTCTTCGACAGCTCGCGGGCCGGTGCCGCCGCGAGCTGCTCCTCGGCCGGTCCGGACAAGAGCTTCTTCTTCTCCACCAGCACCGGCTTTCGCTGGCCGCTGCGGTGGAGGAGTGTCCACACCCCGCCGTCCGGCCCCGGGCTGGGGTCGTACACGCCGGTCACGACGTTGGTGCGGCGCACCACCTTGCCGTCCGATAGCTCGTGGAGATCGGCCCTCGCGCCGGAATAGGCCACGAAGATGACTCGCCCGTCGGGCAGCGCCCTGGGGTCGTGCTCGTCTCGCTCCTCGGTGGTGAGCCGCTCCACGTCTCCTTCCGCCGGGCGCCAAAGGAACAGGTTGTAGCGGCCGTGGGCGGTCGCGTCCGAGGTGAAGACCACGCCCGAGGGTCCCCAGGAGAGCTGCCGCTCGGAATAGTCGTCGTTGGTCAGCCTTCGCAGCCCGGTGCCCGCGACCTCCACTGCGAAGACGTCCCGGACTCCCTCCTGCGTCAGGCCGACGAACGCCACCTGCTTCCCGTCGGGCGAGAGGGCCGGCGAGTAGGCCGCCACCAGCCCCATCTCCCCCAGCGCGATGGCCCGGCGCGGCCCGAGCTTGAGCCGCACCTGCGCCACCAGCGGCTCGCCTGCCTTGGCGGTGCGGCGGAGCACTCTCGCCTCGTAGTCCTGCACGTAGAGCACGTCGCGCGCCCGCGATTCGGCGATGAAGACCAGCCTGCTCGTGCCGAGGTCGAAGCTGCGAGGCGAGATGGGGTGCAAGGACTCGACCCCGGGCACGCCGTCGACCGTCACCAGCATCGGCCGAACCGGCGCGCCGCGGTGCACCATCCAGAGGCGGCTGTCCCCCGTCTCCGGAGAGATCGCCCGGTAGAGGAGAACCTCGCCGTCCGGCGAGGAAGTCAAGGCTTGGGTGATGTCGCCGTAGAGGTCTCCTGCATCCGGCAGCAGGGTGAAGTCGGCGGCGTCCTGCTCCGAGTCGAGGTAGGTGCGGTAGGCGCGGCGCTTCAGCCACTCTTCGAACTTCGCGGAGATGGCGCGCCGGTTGTCCCCGGTCAGCTTCTCCAGGAGCCCGGCGAAGTCCGGCACCCGCGGGCCGAGCACCTTGTCCGCGGCGACCAGCCTCACCGACCCATCCAGCACCCGCTGGAGAAAGCCGTTGCCGTAGACGTCCTCCAGGAACGCGCAGCGGACATTGCCCGCCCGGTAGGTCCAGAGCACCGAGAAGGGCCGGTCCTCGAAGAAGTCCAGCAAGGCGTAGCCCTTCTCCAGCGCCGGGTTGAGGAGGATGTCGCGCACCAGCATCTCCGCTTCGGGGGGCGTCCCGCGCTGGGCATAGAACTCGGCCAGGCCCTCGATGAACCACAGCGGCATCTGCTCGAGGGGATCGGCAAGCTTGCCCGGCTCGGCCAGGGTCCGAACCTTCTGGATGGTGAACTGGTGCGCCATCTCGTGGGTGCTGATCTCCTCGAACATCCGGTGGTCGCCCAGGTAGGGGAGGGTCAGCTTGAGGTCCCTGGGGCTGGTCACGCCCAGCACGCCCTCCTGGATGGGGAAGAGATTGGTCTGCAGGAACTCCTGGTAGCTGCTGTAGAGGATGTAGGGGAACGTCTTGGTCGGCACGTAGCGGAACTGCTCCACCAGGTAACGGTAGGTTTCGGTGATCGAGGCCGCCGCGCGCTCGGCCACTTCCTGCTCGCGGTCGTAGAAATAGAGCCGCACGCCGCCGGCGCGCTCGTCGAGGCTCTTGGCGAAGCTCGGCCCCACCGCCCCTGCCGCAGGCACCGGCACGGGCGCGGCTTTCTCTCCTTCCGCGGCGGTGCGCTGCTCCGAGCCGAGCTGCACTGGTCGCTCCGGGGCCGCCGGGGCTTGCGGAGAGCCTCGCGGCCTCCCGGGCTCGTGGGGGCTCTCGTCCATCAGCTCCCCCTCGGCCTCGGGGCCGACCAGGATGTCCACGTGGCGCCATTCGAACTCGGCGTAGCGGACGTGGCTCTTGTCCGGCACGCGGGGGTAGACGAACACCTGGGCAGAGGTGGCGGCGGGGAGAAGGGCGGCGAGCAGCAGGGCGTGCGGTTTCATCGCCGGAAGGTAGTGACGGGTCCGCCGGCGGCGAGAGGGGCGGCAGCCTCTCGTGAAGTGGCGTGCAAAACGGCCAGCCGCCACCTTGGTTCGCCAAAGGCTAGGGCGGAGCGGCGCGGGCGAAGGCGGCTCGCAGTCCGCTCGGGAGCAGCTTCGGTGGGCGGCTCGGCCTGGGCGAGCGTCACCGCGAAGAGCATGGCGAGGGCACGGGCCATGCCTTCACGTTCGGACCGGCGGCGCCACTGGGCAGCCCCTCGCGCTCGGGAGGCGCGGCCCCTCGGCTAGCTGACAACCGGGCTCCGATGTGCGATGGCCGCCCCGTGCCCGAGTACCCCGACATCACGGTGTATCTCGAGTGCCTCGGGAGGAGGGTGCTCGGCCAGCCGCTCGAGCAAGTACGCCTCGGCAGCCCGTTCGTGCTCCGGACGGCCGAGCCGCCCATCCGCGAGGCCGCCGGCAAGCGCGTGGTTGGGCTCAGGCGAATCGGCAAGCGCATCGTCCTCGAGCTCGAAGGCGAGCTGTTCCTGGTCATCCACCTCATGATCTCCGGCCGACTGCACTGGAAGGAGCGCGGGGCCAAGGTGCCCGGCAAGGTCGGGCTCGCGGCGTTCGATTTTCCCTCCGGCACGCTGACGTTCACCGAGGCGAGCACCAAGAAGCGCGCCTCGCTGTACCTGGTGCAGGGAGAGCGCGAGCTGGCGGGCCTCGACCCGGCAGGCATCGAGGTGATGGAGACGCCGCTCGAGCGCTTCGCCGCCGCGCTCCGCGAGGAGAGCCACACCCTCAAGCGCGCGCTCACCGATCCGGGCCTGTTCAGCGGCATCGGCAACGCGTACTCGGACGAGATCCTCCATCGCGCCAAGCTTTCGCCGGTGCGGCTGACTCGTCAGCTCACCGACGAGGAGGTGGAGAGGCTCTACCGCGCAACCCGCCAGACGCTGGAGGAATGGACCGCACGCCTCCGCGAGCAAGTGGGGGAGGGCTTTCCGGAGAGCGTCACCGCCTTTCGGCCGGAGATGGCGGTCCACGGCAAGTACCGCCAGCCCTGTCCCGTGTGCGGCGCCCCGGTGCAGCGAATCGTCCACGCCGAGAACGAGAGCAACTACTGCCCCGGTTGCCAGACGGGCGGGAAACTGCTCGCCGACCGCGCGCTGTCCAAGCTGCTCAAGGGGGATTGGCCGCGCACGCTCGAGGAGCTGGAGGAACGAAGGCGCCGCTGAGCGAGCGCGCACTGCTTCTCGGCCGGTTGGCGCCCCCGAGCCCCCGACGTTAAGCTTTCCACGTGGCCACGCGAAGGAACGGAAGGCTGGCTCCCAGCCAAGCGGTGAGATTCGAGAAGCTGGAGTCCGGCCAGCGAGAGACCAACCAGCGCCTCGGCCGCATCGAGCGGACGCTCGAGGTGTCTTCGCGTCTCTTCGAGTTGATGCACCAGCGCCTCGAGCATCTCGAGGAAGGCCAGCACGCGCTGGTGGAGGGCCAGCAGGCGCTCGTGGAAGGGCAGAAGGCGGTCATCGAGCGGCTGGACCGCCTGGTGGAGATGGGCGTCCCCGAGTAGCTGCTGATCAGCACCAGGCAGCCTCCCCAGGTGTTCCAGGTCCACCCAAGGTAGCCGGCTCCGCGCGCGTCCATCGAAGGCTCCCATTCCGCGGCGGCGCGCGCCCATCGCGTGCCACGCGCTCCGGAGAGCAATCCGCGTGCGCTCAGAGGAAGCCCCGAAGTCCCCGGCGGGACGAGGGCTGACAACGGGCACGGTGGGCAGGCTGTGGACGGCTGACAACAGCTGGTGCGCCCGTGCTCCGCCGTCGGGTGGATGTCGGCCGGAAGCGGCCGGGAGCCTGTGCGTGTAGACACCGCTGCCAGATTCCCTATGCTCCTGCCGAGTTCCCGCCCTCGGGTCCGCTCGATGCCGCTCGCCGCGCTCTGCGCGATTCTCCTCGCCGCCGCCGATGCTCCCGCCCAGCGGACGCTGTGGCTGGTGCAGCCGCTCTACCCCGGACAGGAGGCGCTGATCGCGCGCACCGAGCAGGCCGTCGCCAAGCTCATCCCGCCCGAGGCCAGGGCGAACGAGGTGATCGGCCCCAAGGAGCTGGTGGCCGCCCTTCAAGGGAAGCCCGGCGATCTCTCGTGCCTGTTCGGTGAGAAGCGGTGCGGCGACCCCATCGATGCATTCGTGGCCGCGCTCGGCTTCGATCGCGTCGTCCTCGTCAAAGGCGGGCAGGACGAATCGGGCTTCCAGTACCGGGTGGCGAGCTACCGGCCGGGCAGCGGCGAGGTGAGCCCCGCCGCCTCCTCCCACGCAGTCTTGGAGAAAGCGCTCCTCGGCGCCCTGGTGAAGGTGGTGCCGCTCGCGGCGACGCTCGAGGTGAAGTCGACTCCTCCTGGCGCCACGGTGCTCGTCGACGAGGTGAAGGTCGGCCAGACGCCCCTCTCCACCCAGGTCCTCCCGGGGGAGCAGGTGGTGAAGATCGACCTCAAGGGCCACCAGCCCATCGAGGAAACGCTGGTGGTGCCGGCCCGGGGCTTCGCGAAGCTCGAGCGCGTGCTGGAAAAGATCGCCGCGCGCATCACCGTCACCGCCTCGCCCCCGGGGACGTCGATCTTCATCGACGGCCAGCTCGCCGGGAAGGACAAGATCGACCGCGGGATCCGCCCCGGCGCGCACACCTTGCGGCTCTCCAGGGAGGGACACCGCGACTTCGAGACGGCAGTCGAGGTCCGCCCGGACGAGACCTACGTCCTCGACAAGGGCCTGGAGGCGATCCCCGCCACCGCCGCGCCGGTCGAAGTGGCGAAGCCTCTGGAAAAACCCCCTCCGCCGCCTGAGCCGCCCTCCACCACCGAGCAGGGCTACGCGCGCCGCTCCTACCTCAGGGTCGACTTCGAGTCGCAGACGCTCTCGGGAGGAATCCTCGGTGGAAGGCGCTACGGCGACAGCAAGGCGGAGACCAGCCAGATCAACTCGGCGGACCGCGCGCTCGCCGGTGCCTCGGTGGAGTACGGGACGTACGGCCGCCACTTCGGCCTCGCGGTGATCGGCGCGTCCTACGCCCAATCGGCGCGCAGCTGGAACTTCACCGTGGTCAACCCAGAGCCGGACTCTTCCGGCACGCCGCAGGAGGCGGTGGACGCTCGGGTTCGGTTGCTCACCTTACGGGCGTTGCAGCCGCAGCTTCGAGTGGTGGCCTGGCGGCTCTCGGCCGCGGTCCAGGCCGGGCTCGAGGTGCGCACCGGGCAGATCATCGAGCCGGTGGACGTCCCCGCCTACCGCGACGGGTTCCAGCCTTTGGATCTGCTCCTCTCCGCCCGCGGCACCGCGCGGCTGTTCGTCTTCGAGGGCGGTTTCCTCGAGGGGGCCTATGCGGTGGGGTTCAACCTGCTCGGGAAGAGCGCCGGGTACCGGGCCTTCAACGTGGGGGCGGGCTATGCGTTCTAGCGCGCTGGCGCTCGCGCTGCTGGGAGGGGCGGCGCTCGCAGAGCCGATGGTGGGCCCGGGAGTCGGGAGCGCCGATCTCTTCGTCTCCGAGGGGAGCAAGCTCTACAACCAGAAGCAGTTCCCCGAGGCGGCGAGCGCCTTCCTCAAGGCGACGAGGGCGAGCCCCGCCAGCCTCCAGGCCTACCTCCAGCTCGCGCGGAGCTATCACGCGGCGAAACAGCTCCGCCGCGCCTGCTACGTGTACCGGGTCTTCCTCAAGGCCGCGCCCGACTCGCCGGACCGCAAGAAGGCCCAGAGCGAATCCGATCTGTGCGAGCGGCAGCTCAGGGGCGCCCGCGGCCAGCCTCCTGACCCGGTGCCGAAGTTCGTGGAGACCAAGGCCAGCTTCTTCGCCGCGCTGGAGGAGCGGAAGCTGTTGGGAGCGGGCTCCGCCTCCTCGGCGCTCTCCGCGCTCGTCGCCGAGGGATTCGTGGGACCGGACCTGGGAGAGATGGCGGCCAAGCTGCACTCCGCCTCCGTCGCCGCCGCGGACGAATTGCACCGGCGTGCGCTGGCCAGGGAGCCCGTCTCTGTGGAGGCGCTCCGGAGCGGCCGGGCGCTCTACGCCCTCGCCGCGGACGTCGGCCCTCCGCCTCCAGGGCACCTGGCCAAGGGGGCTTTCCTCGATGGAGTGGCGGCGTATGCAACTTCGGACTACCAATCCGCCGCGTCGCTGTTCTCCGAGGCCGCCGCAGCGGACCCATCGGCCAAGGAGTACGAGTTCCACCGGGCGATGGCCCTGGTCCGGGTCGGCGACCGAAAGGGCGCGCTCAAGTCGCTGGAGGAGAAACTGCCGGACGATCCGCGCACGGCGGTGTTGCGGGTTTCGCTGTCCCTCGGGGAATCTCCGGAGGCCGGAGCGGGCGAGCTGGAGCGGCTGCTGTTCTCCACGCGGTTCGCCCCGGCCCGCTGAGGGACGATGGGCGTCTTCATCTGCCAATCCTGCGGCACCGAGCAATCCGCCTGGGCCGGCCAGTGCCCCTCCTGCGGCAACACGGAGATCATCAAGATCGCCTCGCGCGCCGACCGGATGATCGACCGGATCGTCGACGGCCGCTACCGGATCGTCCGGAAGCTCGGCCAGGGCGGGATGGGTGCGGTCTACCTCGCGGAGTTGGTCGGCATCGGCCACAAGGTGGCGCTCAAGTTCCTCAAGTCGGACCTGTCGGAGGACGCGGACATTGCCCGACGCTTCCTCAACGAGGCGAAGAGCTACGCCCTGGTGGCCCACCCCAACGCGGTGGTCCTCCACGACTTCAAGCAGGACGACGAGGGCAACCTCTTCATCGCGATGGAGTACTTCGAGGGCGAGGACCTAAAGCGCATCCTCGCCGAGCGGGGGCGGCTGTCGTTGCCCGAGGCGGCGGAGATCATCCTCCAGGTGGCCGACGTGCTCGGCCACGCGCACACCCGAGGAGTGGTCCACCGGGACCTCAAGCCGGAGAACGTGATGATCCGCAAGGGCCTGCGGGGCATCCACGTCAAGGTGCTCGACTTCGGCATCGCCCGGCTGATGGGCGAGTCGACCAAGCTCACCATGCGGGGCTCGATCGCCGGCACGCCGAGGTACATGGCTCCGGAGCAGGTCGAAGGCACCGAGGTCGACCACCGCGTGGACATCTATGCGCTGGGGGTCGTGTTCTTCGAGCTGCTGACCGGCGTGCAGCCGTTCGATGGTCAGACCATCGCGGAGATCCTGAGGAACCAGGTGGTCAAGCCGATGCCGCATCTGGCCGATGCGGTCCCTGCGGTCGACGCGCCGGAGATCGACGCGGTGATCCAGAAGGCCACCGCCAAGTCTCGCGAGCAGCGGTTCGGAGACATGACCGCGTTCGCCCACGCGCTGGTCGAGGCGCTGCCGACCCTGGCGCAGGGGCCGGCGCTCTCGCTCGCCACCTCCTCCGGGCAAGACGCTGCCAGGCGAGAGGTGGCGACCCCGGCCAGGCTGGAAACGCTCGCTCCGCCGGTGCCGGACACCGAGCTCGCCCCTCCGAGGAGGTCGCGCCTCGCGGCGCTGGCCACGGTCGGGCTGGGAATCGCCGCGGTGGGGGGCGTGGCCGCGGTGGTCGCCCTCGGGAGGTACCGCCCGCCCGAAGACGTGCCGCTGCAGCTTCCCGCCGAAGGGCATCCCCGCGCGGCCGAGGTCGCTCCTTCGCCGGCACCCGCCCCGGAGGCGATTCCGGCCCCGGAGGTCCGGGCCGGAATGCTGGAGGTCCGCGCCTCCGAGTACGTGGCCCGGGCCCGCACCGCGTACAAGGCCGGCGACTTCGTCGGGGCGAGCGTCTTCCTCAACGACGTGCCCGCATCGTCGGCCCACCGCGCGGAGGCGGAAAAGCTGCGGGCCACCATCGAGGGGCTGGAGAAGCGGCTGGGCGAGGCCAAGTCCCTGGCCAAGCGTGGAGACTGTGAAGGGGCGATCCGCATGTTCGAGGAAGTCCTGAAGGTCAACGATGGAGTGCAAAAGGCCAGGCAGGGCATCCAGTGGTGCCGGCAGGCCGAGCGCCCCTCCACCCTGGAGTAGCGGCTTGACAGTCGGGCAGCGGCTCTTAGGTTGCCGCCACGATGACGGCGCCGGAGG
Organism: Myxococcales bacterium; assembly: GCA_016191815.1. Classification (GTDB taxonomy): domain Bacteria; phylum Myxococcota; class Myxococcia; order Myxococcales; family Myxococcaceae; genus JACPVI01. Next base: position 19,956 of record JACPVI010000004.1, on the reverse strand, counting down.
GACCGGCGCAAGGAGGCGGTTCGACCATGTTCGCGACCCGATGGCCGTGGTTGTTCGAGGATTCCCTGCTGAGGCCGGAAGAGCTGTTCCGGGTGTTCGCCCCCTACCTCGGGACGCCCAGCCGGCGCAGCGGCGGCGCCTACCCGCCGGTCAACGTGTTCGACGATGGCCAGCGGTTCCTGGTCAGGGCCGAGGTCCCCGGGGTCAAGAAGGACAGCCTCGAGGTGACTGCGCAGGGCGACCAACTGACCATTCGCGGCGAACGGCCGGCCCCGGCCCGCGGAGAAGAAGGGCGCTATCACCGGCGCGAGTGCCAGTACGGCCCGTTCCGGCGCACCGTCACGCTGCCCGAGCCGATCGACGCCGAGAAGATCGAGGCCACCTACCGCGCCGGGGTGCTCGAGGTGGTGCTCCCGCGCACGCCCGAGGCCCAGCCGCGGAAGATCTCCGTCAACTAGCGATCTTTCAGGAGCACTTCATGGAAAGCCAGATCGAGAAGAAGAGCAACGGGCAGGCGGTGGAGTCCGCCGGCGAGGCGGCGTACTTCGAGCCACCGGCTGACGTGCAGGAGACGAACGAGGCGCTGGTCATCTCGTTCGACGTCCCCGGTGCGCTCGCGGAAGACGTGGAAACCGAGGTCCGCGACAGCCAGCTCACCCTGACGGCCAAGGTTCGCCCGGTCGATGGGAAATGGCGGCCGCTCTATGGCGAGGTGCGCGCGGGCCACTTCCGCAGGCAGTTCAGGCTGGGGCAGCAGCTCGACCAGTCGAGAATCACGGCCAAGCTCGAGGACGGGGTCCTCACCGTCATCCTGCCGAAGGTGGAGGCCGCCAAGCCGAGGCGAATCCGGATCCAGGTCAACTGACGAGGGTTCGAGCGCTGGCGGGGCGCGATCTGCTAATCGTTCGGCATGGCCCTGCCCCGGCCGGCTTTCATCGGGCCCGGCCCGATTTCGTCCTCGATTGCGTCGGTGCTCGCGTGGTTGGTGGGCGCGCTTGGCCCGAGTGGCCGGCGCGCCCTTGCCTTTTTGGTGGGAACGCTGGCCTACCTCCTCGGGCTGAGGAGGCGCGTGGCGCTCGACAACCTCCGGCACGCCTTCCCCGAGCTTGCCCAGGCCGCGCGGCGCCGAGTCGCCCGGGGCGCCTACGTGAACATGGCGCTCGCGGCGCTGGAGGCGCTGGCAGCGCCGTCTTTGTCCGACGCGGAGGTGGAGCGGGCCGTGGTGGTGGAGAACTGGGCGCCCATCGAGGAGGCGATTCGCGCCGGGAAGGGGCTCTTGGTGGCGAGCGCTCACTTCGGTTCGTGGGAGCTGTTTGCAGAGGTGATGGCGCGCAGGGGGGTCAGGCTCAACGCAGTGGTACGGCCGCTCAGGGGTGCCTTGAACGCGCGGATCGTGGAGAGCCGGCGCCGCGCTGGGCTCGGGCTCATCCTCCAGCGGGGAGCGCTCTCTGGGATCATCGCAGCGGTTCGCCGCGGAGAGGTCGTGGCGCAGTTGGTGGACCAAGCGCTGCCCTCGCGGAGGGCGGTGTTCGTGCCGTTCTTCGGGAGGCTGGCGTCGACCACTCCGGCGCTGTCGGTGGCGGCGATGCGCACCGGGGCGCCTGTGTTCGTGGTGATGGCCGCCCGTGAGGGAAACCGGCTGCGGATGTTCGCCGAAGGGCCGATCCCGCTGCCTTCCTCCGGCGACCGGCGTCGGGACATCGAGGAGCACGTCGCCGCCCTCACCGCGATCATCGAGCGGTACATCCGGCGCTATCCGGATCAGTGGCTGTGGTTGCACAGGAGGTGGAAGGTGCAGCCGCCGGCTGCAAAGTCCGGGTCCGAGAGCCTGGACTCCGGAGCGCTCGCCGGCTGACGGCGGCCAGTCAGGCCCGGTTCGTGCACCGCCGGCGGCGCATGCTTCACCGAGTCGTTGCGCTGGCCATGGTCGCCCTGTTCAGCTGGGTTCCCGGCTGCGAGACCGCGCGCTCGCACGGGCTGCCAGATGCGCGGGGTTTGTGTCTGTTCAACGACCTCGACAGCTGGGACGTCTGCGTCTGGCACGAGAAGACCGAAGGGTGGCAATCGCGGGCAGGGCCCCACGAGCACTGCGCCATGTGACTCATGGGACCTCGCCTGCGCCCGTTCCCGGCAGCCGCGTGCGGCAGGTGCTCTTCATCGATGACCGGCACGGGTGGGCGGTGGACGAGTGGGCGACCGCGTGCCCGGGGCCCGTCTGGATATTCGGAACCCGAGATGGGGGCGAAACCTGGGAACGCCTGTCGGAGTTGCCCAAGCGCTACTTCGAGGACGAGCTGCTCGGCATCGAGTTCTCCGACCGTTGGCACGGCATCGCCTGGATGGAGTACGGGTGGTACCCCGGGGCGTCCAGCGACGACGACAGGGGAATCGCCACACTGAAGACCGCCGATGGCGGGAGGAGGTGGACGCTCAGTTCGCTGCGGCCAGATGATGTCGGCGATGATCTCGGCAGGGGGGAGGTCGATCCTTCGCAGAGCACCGCGAGCGACGGCACCAGTTGGCGCCTGTCGGGTCCACTGGTGCTCCGGCGCAAGCCGGGAGACGTGGCGTGGGAGCGCACTGGCGCCCTGCCGGTTCGTCTCCGGCATTCGGAGGGCCGGCTATTCCCGCCTTCCGCCGTTGGCCAGACGCAGGGCCATGGCGACAGCCTCCTCCGCGGAGCGGGCCTGGGCGATCGCCTCCACCGTCCGTCCGGCCTTGACGAGCTGCCAGGTGCCAATTCCCACCACCGGCTTGCCTAGCTTCAAGGCCAAGGCGATCTCCGAGAGGGTTCCAAACTCTCCTGCCACCGCGATGAGGGCGTCGGCCGCACGGGCGACCAGCGCGTTGCGCATCTCGCCGAGACCGGTGGCCACCGCCACGTCCACGAACGGATTGGCGTGCCGGCGGTCTTCGGTAGGGAGGAGCCCCACGGTGGTGCCGCCCCCGGCCTTCGCGCCGCGGCAAGCCGCCTCCATCACGCCGCCAAGGCCGCCGCAGATCAACAATGCTCCCCCACGCGCGAGGCGCCGTCCGACCTCCTCCGCGATCGCGGCGACCTCCGGCCCGCAAGACCCCGCGCCGACCACGGCGACGTAGGGTCGTTTCACACCCTCGTTCACGCCGGCTCTTCTACCGCATCACCCGCCGCCGCGCCTGGCCTCGCCTGCCTGTTCCGGTGACGGCGGCGAGCCCCGCCGCAGCCACCACAGCGAGCACGGCGATCCCCTCCGACTGGGCGCACCCGCACCTCGGGGGTGGTGGCGGGGGCACTTCGGGCGGGGGCTCCTCCTGTGTGGGCTCAGGGACGATCAGCTCGCTGGACACCGAGGCTGCGGCTGCTCCCACCCTCGCGGTCACCGAGACGAGGTACGTGCCTGGGCCCGCGTCGGCAGGCGACAGGAAGAGGAAGTCCCGGCGCATCGGCTCCAGCCCGAGCCGCTCCTGGAAATCGACGTACTGGAGTGGGGGGTCCCAGGACCACTCCACCGGCGCCTGCCAGAGCACCGCGCCTCCGTCGATGCGGGCGGTAGCCTTGAGGACGAAGGGACCCCCGCTCGAGAGAACGATCAACTCCAGAGACCTCACGGCATCCGCTCGCTCGGCGTTGACCACCGCGCTGCCGAGTACTCCGCCGTCGATCGAGAGGAGCACGGTGCTCTTGGACGGCGCGCCTCCGTCGGGGGCCGAAAAGACCACTCCGAACCCGAGCGTCTCTGCCGCTACCGGGCCCGTCGAGCTTGCCGCCACCAGCGCCGGCGAATGTGCGAGGTAGCCGCCGTCGGCACCGCGCAGCACCGTCTCTAGAAACAGCCGCTGCCCTTCCGCCAGCGCCGGTCAAGTATGCTGGGCCGGTGACCGTCGGACGCTCCGGACCATGAAGCGAATCGCCCTTGCAGTGGCCATGCTGTGCTTCTCCGCCTGCAACGGCGGGGTGGTGATCGAGGAGGTCGTCGGAACAGAGGGTGCGGAGCTCCGGACGCCCGACGGGCGCCTGGAGCTCGATGTCCCGACGGGAGCCGTCGGCACAGCCACGCGCATCGTCGTGCGAGGGACAACTGCTCGCGACCCGAGGATGGTGCCCGGGGCGGTCTTCGAGTTCGAGCCGACCGGCCTACGTTTCTCCTCCCCAGCGTCGCTGCGACTCCGGCTGCCGGAGGAAGCCCTGGCGGCCGGGGTGGATCCCGGGGCGATTGGTCTGGCCTACGTCCTTCCCGACGACTCGCTCGAGGATATCCGCGGGTCCGCGCTGGATCCGCACTTCGCCGTCGTGCAGGGACAGGTGGATCACTTCAGCGTCATCGGCGCCTACTTGCGTCTCGTCCCGGGAGAGCCCGACGGTGGCACCCAGGCTTGTACCTCCTCCGACCAATGTCCGAACCAGGGCGTGGCGGTGTGCACCGGCGACTTGCGCGACTACTGGACTTGCGGGAACGACGGCTACTGCCTCCACTGGGTCGTCGACTGCGCGGCGGCGGGGCAGGTCTGCAATTCCGGAGCGTGCGGACCACGCGCCTGCCAATTCTCCTCCGACTGCCTGAACGGCGGAGTCCCCTACTGCGACGGCAACGTCCGCAGGCACTCGACGTGCGACTTCGGAAGCTGCGTGCCGTTCGCCACCGATTGCGGCGCGACCGGCAAGACGTGCACGAGCGGCGCCTGCCTCCGTCCCGATGCCGGCCTCCCCGACGGGGGGATCCAGGCTTGCTTCGGCTCCAACCAGTGCCCAAACCAGGGCGTGCCGGTGTGCGCCGGCGACTTGCGCGACTACTGGACTTGCGGGAACGACGGCTCCTGCCTCCACTGGCTCGTCGACTGCGCGGCGACCGGCCGAACCTGCCAATACGGGTACTGCCAGACCATTCAAGATGCCGGAGTGGACGCGGGCGCGCCTGACAGCGGAGCTGCGGATGCCGGCACGCCCGACGCCGGATGCGGCCCCGACGCGGGAGGGCCTGATGGCGGAGCTGAGGATGCCGGCGCGCCTGACGCCGGAGGCAGCCCTGACGCTGCTACTCCCTGCACGTTGTCAAACCAGTGCCTGAACGGCGGCGAGCCCTACTGCGACGGGCAGATCTCTTGGTTGTGGCTGTGCACCGGAGGGCAGTGTGTCCCGTCGGTGACCGACTGCGCCGATGCCGGACGGAGCTGCATCAGCGGCTCGTGCCAACCTTGACCGCAGAGGGCTCCGCCCGACCTGCGCGCGGCAGATCGGGCGGAGCCGCTCGGTCCTCGAGGCGCCCTCGCTAGAAGGTGCCGCCCAGGTTGAGAGTGGCCGTCGCCAACCCACCCTCCGAGCCTCCTCCGGCGCGGTCGGCGAATCCCTCGCCACCGAGGAACCGATAGGTGGCCCGCACCCCGCCGGTGAGAGTCCCCCGGTGCAGGTCGATGCCCGCGGACAGCGGGAACTCCGCCATGAAGTCGTTGCGGTAGAGCACCTCGGCGTCCGTGTCCGGGTTGACGTAGGACAGGCCGAAGCCGGCGCCCACGTACGGCCGCACCACCTCGCCGAACTCAGGCCCCACCTTGGCCATCGCCGACAGGCCGTTCCGCCACAATCCCGCACCCTCGGAGATGATCTCGTTTTCGATCGGGTTCCGGGAGCCCTCGTAGGCGAACTCCGCGCCGAGCATCTCCAAAGGCTGCGCGCTCACTGAAAGGCCCCAGACCGGCCCGACCCTGGTGTGCCGGTCGAGATCGCCAGTGAAGTTTCCAAGCCCGCCGTTGAGGCGGAGGCTGAGGTTCGCCTCCTCCAACATCTCGGCGGGCGTGGTGGCGCGGCGCTCGGGCGCCTGGGCGAACGCCACGCCGCCCAGGGCCAGCGCCGCCACCAATGCCGTCCTCCATCCACGTTTGACCATGCTCCTCCTCCGGAGAGAGTCCTCGTTGAAGCTGTCCACCCCCGGACGCTTCCGCCGAGGGGGGAGCCTTGCGGCCTAGCGGTTGGGCGGAACGCTCAGAGGCTGACGCGCAGCCCGGCGCCCAGCTCGAAGATCGGCGAGGGGACGAAGACGGCAGGAAGCTGGAAGGCGCCGAAGTCCGCGGCGGGCAAGTCCAGCCCGAACCGAAGCTCGCCGCCCCGATTTCCGTAGTGCAGCGCCGCGTACCCCTCCACGTTCAGGTACGAGAGCGCGCGCACGAAGGCGTCGAGGCGCGAGACGAACGAGAAGTCCGAGAGGTTGCCGATGTTGGAGAGGGTGAGGCCCACTTCGTCGAGCCCTCCCGGGAGCCCGATGGCGGCCGCGTACACCCCCAGGTAGTGGCGGCCGGCGTGGAAGGGCTGGAGCTGGCCCTGGTAGATGAGCCAGGGATAGAGCAGCGGCGAGCCCGCGCCGGCGGGGTTGAAGTAGTACTCCGCCCCCACGGTGGCGGCGTGCTGCTCGGTGTAGTTGAAGGTGAAGGTGGCGCCGCCGCTCGCCAGGGCCAGCACTCCTTCCGGGGAGTACTGCTCGAAGGCGGCGGTGAGCGGCGAATTCGGGTCGATCTCCCCGCTCACGCGCCAGAGGCGGAAGTCGGCGCCGCTGCGCAGTGCGACCTCGCCGTAGACATCGAGCGGGCCGAGCGCCGAGGAGCAATCGAAGCCGTAGCGCGGCCTGCGTCCGGCCACCACCACCGCGTCCGCGCCCACTTCGGTCTGACCGAAGAGCACCTCGGCGCGCGCGGCCCCGCCCAACTCGCCGAGCCGGTTCGCGGGCCCGGAGTTGTCGAGGAGCCCGATGGCGTAGAAGTTCCAGCCCTTGGCCTCCCAAGGCACGTGCAGCTTGAGCATGTTCGCGCCCAACCTGGGATCGAAGACGGCCAACGGGTCCTTCCGCTCGGGGCTGAGGAAGTCGGTGGGGTTCCAGAACCGGGAGGCGCCCCAGCGCACGTGCTGCTTCCCCACGGTGAGGAAGGCGGCGCGGCCCACGTCGAAGCGGATCCACAGCTGATCGAGATCGATCGACGGGTTCGGCCGGCGGGGAGGCAACTGGATGCCCGGCACTTCGGCAAATGGCGAGGCGCTCGCCGCGTCGGCCGTCGGGTCGTATCTCATGCGGGCGAGCAGCATCCCGCGCACCCGCTCGCTTTGGCGGGCGTCGAAGTAGGCGTCCACAAGTGCCGGGGCGGCCAGCGGCATGTCGACCAAGCGGTCGCGCTCGCGCAAGGTCGCGATGGCCCGGAGGTAGAGCGTCCCGCCCACGTCCAAGGGGTCGGCCTTCTCCTCGGCCGTGTCGAAGCGGCTCTGCGCGGCGGGGCCGCTCAGCCGCTGGGCGTCTTCTCCCTCGGGGGGCCTCTCCACTTCGCGCGCGGCCTCGGCGGCGGGGGCTTGCGGCTGGCCGGCGTCCGGCGAGGAGAACAACTCCTCCTCGCTGGGCCGCTCCTGGGCGCGCGCCGCGAACGCCACCCACAAGCCTACCGACGCGACCCTCAGCCCGCCCGCCAAGCCGTGGAGGATCGCCCCGCTCATCGGCTCTTGCTCTCCAGCCAGGCCTTGGTGAACAGGTTCGCCCCCAGCGCGTTCAGGTCGACCGACTTGATCAGCACCAGCGTGGAGTTGGGCTTCTCCACCTCGTCGTAGATGCGGATCTCCTGGGGCACCCACACCTCGGTGCCCTTGGAGGGGCTGAACAGCTTTTGCCAGCGCGGGTAGTAGGCGGTGCGGAGCAGCTTGCCGGAGAGGGCGAACTCCTGCCGCTTGAGCACGTTGTGGCTCGCCTTGTCGACCCACAGGTGCACGACGGGATAGGCGACGTCGACGTTGGGCTTGGCGGTGAGCTTGAGCTCCACCGCCTCGAAGTTGCCGAGCTTGCCCTCGCTCGCGAAGGAGGGGTCGTACTCGTCCGCCAGCCGCGACTCGTCGAAGTCGGCCCGGCGCGAGTTGGTGCCGCCGATCCGCTCGCGCTCGGTGGTGCGCTCCCACTTGCCGACGTTGGGATCGTACGACCAGAGGTTCTTGTCGATGCGCAGGTAGCCCTTGCCGGACTCGCTCTTCGGCTTGGTGAAGAGCAGCATCAGCTTGTCGTCCTCGTCGCGCCGGTAGACCAAAAGCTCGCGGACGACGTCGGTCTTGTCCTTCTCTCGTTGCTCCAGGTACACGAGCGCCTTGTAGTCGCCGCTGTTGCGCTGGCTCTCGTCAATCTCCTCGAGGAGGCCACGCATCTTTTCCGGACCCAGCGCGCCGAAGGCCGGAGGGGCGGCCAGGGCGGCAAATGAGAGGAGGGCGAGGTTGGAACGCATCTGTCACCCCACGTGGTGGATCGCGGTGATCGGCTTCATGCGGGCGGCGAGGAAGGAGGGGAAGAGGGAGACCAGCGTGATCGCGCCGGTGATGAAGCACACCGCGAAGGCGACCCAGAACGGGGTCGGGGAGACGGTCAGGTGGTCGGTCATCAGGAAGAACTGGACCCCCAGCGGGACCGGAATGCGGGCGGCGTCGATGGCGGCGGCGGCGAGCAGACCCAGCGCCGCGCCGAAGCCGGTGCCGGCGAGCCCCAGGAGCGCCCCCTCGCCCACGAACATCGCCAGCACGGTGCGCCGCTGCATCCCGATGGCGCGGAGCGTGCCGATCTCCCGGGTGCGCTCGCGGATGGAGATCCACATCACGTTCATGATCCCCACGCAGATGATGATGAGCAGCACCACCGTCACCGCCACCGACAGGGCGGTGACCAGCGTCACCGAGAACTTCACGAAGGCGGTCTCGTCCTCCCAGTTGGTGACGTCGAGCCTTTGCCCGGTCCACGCCTCGCGGTTGACGCTCTCGAATTTCTCCCAGAACGGCCGAGGGTCGGCCCCCATCACCTGGAAGCCCCCGCGGGCGAGCACCTCGCGGAGGCGGGATTCGACCTTGGGCACCGCCTCCCGGTCGCGGAGGTAGAGCTGGATGACGCCGGTGGAGTCCTCCTTGAGCTGGTAGAGCGCGCGCAAGGTGTCCGAGGGCATGAAGGTGTTGAAGGAGGAGAGCAGCCCCAGGTCGGCGGCGATCGCCACCACCGTGACGTCCACGGTGTTGTTCACCCCGCGGAAGGTGGGGGCGGAGACTGTGAGGGTGTCGCCGACCTTCACGCCCAGCTTCTTTGCCTGCTCGCGGAAGATGAGGATGGTCCCCGGCCGCCTGAGCTCGTCGAGCCGGCCCTCAGGCACCATCACCGCCTCGCGGAAGCCGGGCTCCTCATCGATGTCCACTCCGCCCACGCCCACCATCATCGACCCGGTGTCGCTGATCAGCTTCGCCCAGCCCCGCCCGCGCACCACCGCGTAATCCAGCTCCGGGACCTCGCGCTTGGCGAGCTCCATCACCTTGCCGTAGCTGGTGACCACCGGGGCCGACTGGCCGGCGGTGACCTTGAAGAAGCCTCCCACGTTCACGTGGCCGGTCATCAGCGTGGTGGCCGCGCGCAGGATGGTCTCCCGCATCGCCACCGAGATGCCGGTCAAGACCAAGAGCAACGCCGTCACCGAGGCGATGGCCGCGCCGAGCAGCGAGCTGCGGAGCTTGTGCTGCCAAAGACTCCTCGCGGCGATGAGCAAGAGCATCTCTCACTCCTCCGCCTGCATCGCCACCACCGGGGATACCCGGGTGGCCACCACCGCCGGGATGAGGGTGGAGACGATGCTCACCAAGGTGACGATTCCGAGCGCGAAGGCGATTTGCGCCACCTCGAGGGTGGGGAAGAGCCTCGGCCCGGAGAAGAAGAAGTAGGTGGCGTCATCGAAGGCGGGGATGCCCCGGGCTCCCAACAGGAGCATCACAAGGCTCCCGAGCAGCGCGCCGCCGCCTCCGAACAGAAAGCCCAGCACCAGGGTCTCCACCAGCACCATCGAGAGCACGAAGGGCCTTTGGGCGCCGATCGCCCGTAGCGTGCCGATGGTCTGGGTCCTCTGCAGCGTCGCCATCATCATGGCGTTGTTGATGATCACCATGGCGATCACGAAGACGATGCCGGCGGAGAAGAACAGCGCGGCCTTCATCGCGGTCGCCATCTGCCCGAGGATGCCCGAGGCCTTCTGCCAGCTCACCGCCTTGAGGCCCAGCCGCTCGCGACCGGACAGCTCCTCGATCCGGCGGAGCACCCCCGGGACTCTCCCCGCATCGTCCAGGAGCACCGCCGCGTTCAGCACCACCCCGGACTCGATCTCCTCGGCCGTGTACACCCGGTCCTCCAGCTGCTCCGCTCGCGATCGGGGCCTAACGCCCAGCACCGCTGACTCCTCGATCGCCACCGGCGACCCTTGGGTCACCAGGGCTCCGCCGAACAGCTCCTCCTCGGCGCGCGACCGGTCCACCTCCTTCGCTCCGGCGGCGGCCTTCATGGCGCTGATCTCCTCTGCGGTCTCCGCGCTGGGGAAGCCGTAGAGGTCTCTGAAGGTCATCAGGTCCATCAGGTTCGCGGCCGCGGCGAGCGGAGATTTGTCCAGCCCCTCCATGGCGAAGGTGCCGTACACCTTCACGTTCACCGAGCGGACGTTGCCGGACCGGGTGAAGGCCTTGATCGTCAAGGTGTCGCCCACCCGGACCCGGTACAAGGAGAGCAAAGGGGCGACCTGCTCGTAGAAGATGCGGTAGCGCTCCTGGAAGTTCGAGTCGTCGGTGGCGAAGAGGGAAGAGAGCAGCGCCGACAGCTCCTGCTCCTTGCTCAAGAGCGCGCGCTGCAGCCGCTCGATGGCGAGGCGGGTCTTCTCCGGACCGAGCTGCAAGACGATGTCGCGGGTCTGCGACTGGTTCTCGCGGACGTAGCGCTCGAGCACGGGGTCGCCGGCGATCTTCTTGCCGCTCTGGGCCAGCGCTTCGTGGATCTTGTCCAGCCGGCGGGCGGTCTTGAGCTTCAGCCCTTCCTCGTAGAAGAACTTGGCGAAGAGGAAGCCGCGCTTGCCGTCGGGCACCGGCCCTCCGTCCACGATGCGAATGCGGTCGAAGGAGCGCAAAAACTCCCCGAGATCCGTCCCCACGTAGCGAAGGTAGAGGAGGTCGGCGTCCGACACCTGGGGGGCGACGCGGTTCTCCAAGAACTCCAGGGCGCCGAAGGGGTCGCGGTCGAACCCGGCCCAGAATTCGTCCTTGGAGACCTGCTCGAGGGCGGCCAGGTCCTCGGGCTCGATCGCGCTCTTGTCCATCACCGCGAGGGACTTCTCCAGATCTCCGCGGAGCACGCGGATGATCTGCCGCACGTGCTGCTTCTGGGCTTCCAGCTCCCCTTCCAAGCCCGTCTCTTTCTTCGCCTTGCGGTTGGACAGCTCGCGCAGCTCGGCGAGCACCAGGTCCACCGTGTTGCCCGAGGCCACCAGCGCGGCGTTGATGCCCATCGGCACCACCTTCCTCACTCCCTCGATGGAAAGCAGCGCGCGCTTGACCTTGGGGAAGTCCTGGATCGGCGAGAGGTCTGCCTCGCCGCCGAAGTCTCCGTAGAGGGCCAGCTCGTCCCTGGAGGCCGCCGAGTAGACCTGGAGGTGCCCGGCCACGCTGCCGATGACGCTGCTGCTCATCGCGCGGTCCACGCTGTCGAGCAGGGCGCCGCCCACCACCACCAGCGCCGTGCCGAAGAGGATGATTGCGCCGATCACCAGGTTGATCGCGCTGGCGAACAGGTTGCGCAGGGCGATCCGCACCAGCACCACGAAGGCGGAGATCATGCCCGGGCCTCCGCCGGGCCCCGGGGGAGGTCCCGCCCGGCGATCCTCCCGTCGCTCAGGCGGATCACCGCGTTGGCGTGCTCCATCACCTTCGGGTCGTGGGTGGAGAAGATGAAGGTGGTGCCTTTGCGCCGGTTCATCTCCTTCATCAGGTCGATGATGTTCTGCCCGGTGGCGGAGTCGAGGTTGGCGGTGGGCTCGTCGGCGAGGACGAGCTTGGGCTCGGTGACCAGGGCGCGGGCCACCGCGACCCGCTGCCTTTGGCCGCCGGAAAGCTCGCTGGGGCGGTGCCTCTCGTGCGAGGCGATTCCCACCTGCTCGAGCAGGCCATTCACCCGCCCGCGGCGCTCGGCCGAGTCGAGGCGACGGGCGAGCAACAGCGGCAGCTCCACGTTCTGGTAGACGGTGAGCACCGACACCAGGTTGAAGGACTGGAAGATGAAGCCGATGGTGTCGAGCCTGAGCGAGGTGAGCTGGCGCTCGGAGAGTTTCCCGGTGTCGTTCCCACCGACGCTCACTTGGCCGCGGGTGGCGGTGTCCACGCAGCCGATGAGGTTCAAGAGCGTGGTCTTCCCGCTGCCCGACGGCCCGGCGACGGAGATGAACTCGCCCGGGTGGACCTCCAGCGACACTCCCTGCAGCGCCGGCACCACCACCTTGCCCAGCCGGTACTCTTTGACGACGTCGACGATGGAGACGATCGGGGGCATCCCGCCGCCATAGTCGAATGGCGAGGGGCACGTAAAGTGAAGAAGAACGAAGCCCGCACGGGCCTGGCGCGGGCCGGAACGCCGTCAGCGTCTCGACTGTGGGCTTAGGGCGAGGGCCGAGGCCATCAGGCCTCGACCCTCGTGTCCAAAGCGCCCGTCAGTAGTTCTGCGTCGGCGGCCGCTGCTCCTCGGGCATGCGCTCCTTCTCGCGCATCTCCTCGCGAGGCAACATCTCTTCCAGCGCCCCGCCGGTGCCCGGCTCGGCTCGCGCGATGGTGGTCACCACGTTGTTGGTCCGGTTGTGCACCATGAAGCTCGCGCGCACCTGCTCGCCCTCGCGCAGGTCGGCCCGGGTCAGCCCCTCGAACTTCACGTCCTTGTCGAGCTGGAAGGGGATCACCGCGCCCATGTGCTCGAGGTAGAGCGTCTTCTTCTCGAGCTTGACCACCTCGCCGGTGATCTGGGTCGCGCCCATCTTCGCGCGCATCTCCTCGCCGGCGCCGCCGGTGGCGGGCATGCCCGGCTCCATCTTCCGCTCCTCAGTTCGCTTCTCTTCCTTCTGAGGCTCCTCCGCAAAGGCAACGGAGCCGACCAGCGTCAGCGCAGCCAACACCCCACTCACCCGCTTCATCATGTCAGGCACCTCCTTGGGAGCCGCCCGAAAGCTAGGTGCGGGGTTTGGGCCCGGCCCCTCTGTGCCAAAGCTCGCCCGGATGCACGCCCGCCCACCGGCCCGGCTTGCCTTGAACCATGGGGGCGTTTCCTCTAGCTTTCGCCCGCCATGCCTGCCCGCAAGAGCGCGAAGAGCCCCAAGCCAAAGGCCGACAAGAAGGCCCAACGCCCGCTGAGCGAGGAGGAAATAGACAAGAAGCTTCGGGCCCTCGAGCCCAGATGGGGCAAGCGCCCGGCGCCCCGCTTCGCCAAGGAGATCCAGGGGAAGGACGAGAAGGCGCTGCTCGGGCTCCTCGCCGGAAAGGATCCCGCTGCCCGCGCCGAGGCGGCGGCAGCCCTTGGCGCCATCTCCTCGAAGAAGGCGGCGCCAGCGCTCAAGCAGGCTCTGTCGGACAAGTTTCCCCCGGTGCGCCAAGCCGCCGCGGCGGCGCTGGCAGCGCTGGGAGACCGCGCGATGCTCGACGAGTTCATCAAGGCGCTCAGGGACGAAGACCCGCGAGTGGTCGCCGGGGCGGCCGCCGCGATCGGCGCCTCGGGCCAAAAAGAGGCGGTGCCCTACCTGCTCGAGGCCTTCCGGACCACCAACCCCTACGTGGGCAGCGCCATCGCGCGGGCGCTCGGGGCGCTCGGCGACCGCCAGGCGGTGCAGTGGCTGGCGGCGGCGCTCAAGAACAACTTCATCCCCGCCGAGGCGGCGGAGGCGCTCGGCCTGATCGGCTCCGCGGGTGGCGCGAAGGAGCTGTTGGCCGCGGCCAACCACGTCGACGCCCACGTCCGCGCGGCCGCCGCGAGGTCGATCGGGCTCATCTGCAAGGCCGAACCGAAGGCCTTCGACTTCATGTTCCGCGAGCAGATGGTGCTCCCGGCGCTGCGCAAGCTCGTGGCCGACCAGAGCCCGAAGGTGAAACTGTGTGCGGCGATCTCCCTGACCGAGCTCGGCGACGAGGCCGGAGGCGAAGCGATCGCCTCGGCGCTCGGAGACTGAACCCAAACCCGCTCCACAAAAAAAATGGCCGACCCCAAAACTAACCCCCAGCCGCAGCAGCCCGAAGGGCCCCTGTACCCGGCGATCGAGTCGTTCATCGAGCGGGCCACCCCCGAAGAGGTCGCCGGCTTGTTCACGCCGATCAAGGAGGGCCTCTCGGGCCTGAGGGGCCCCAAGGCCGAGAACGCCAAGAAGGTGCAGCGGGCGATCGCCGCCGCCGAGGAGCTGTTGAAGTACCTCTTGGAAGTCCGTGAAAGGCTTGAGGCCGAGCGCCGCGGGGGCGCCCGGGCTCGCAAGTAGGCCGGCGTTTCGACTACACTTCTTGCCCGGTTGCGCCCCGGTGAGGCAACCCGGAGGACCGCCAGGGCGATAACCAAGACGGGCTCCCCGGATTGGTTCCGGGTGAACTCGCCCGCGCAGCAACGGATGTTTCCAAGGGTTTCGCAGTAGCGCCGGGACAACCCGGCATTTTCACGGAGGATTTCATGGCTGGAACGAATCGAATCGACCCCACCCCAGTTCGCATCTCGACGAACCTCACCATCGACCGGCAGACCCCGAAGACCGACTTCGGCGACCGGGTAAAGGCGGGGCTGGACACCGCGGCCGGCGCAGTGGCCAACGGCGCGGCCTTGGCGGCGCCCTTCGTGCCTGGCGGCGCGATCGTCTCCGCGGCAGTGTCGAGCGTGACGCAGATGAGCAACTCCCCCTCATCGGGCCAGGCGGCCTCCTCCGCCTACGCGATGAGCGGAGTGGTGAATCTTCCCGGAGCGGGCACTGGCGGGATCAACACCACCGTGGGCGGCGGCAACACCGGCTCGGTGGGGCAGCTGCCGGGCGTGGGCACCACCGTCAGCGGCTCGCCCAGCCAGCTGCCCGGGACCTCCGGCGGCGGCACCGTGGGCCAGATGAACGCGGACCTCATCCAGGCCCAGGCGGAGAACTCCAAGCTCATCCAGGTGCAGATGTCGATGCAGCGTGAGAATCAGGTGTTCACCACCGTCTCCAACGTGCTCAAGACCCGGCACGACACGGTGAAGAACACCATCTCGAACGTCCGGTAAGTCCGGGCGCTTCGAGCGCGATTCCCAAGGAGGGCGGCACTCGGGTGCCGCCCTTCGTGCTATATGGGGCACATGAGCGAGCCAACCTCGGAGATCGCAGGCAGCCTGGTGCCGATGGGCAAGCAGCAGGCGATGATCTTGCTCGAGGCGGGCTACCTGTGGATGGACATGGGCAAGTACGAAAAGGCCAAGGAGGTGCTCTCCGGGGCTGCCGCGCTGATGCCCAAGAGCGAAGTGCCCCAGCTCGCGATGGGGACCCTGGAGTTCGTCCAGGGGCGCCACGAGAAGGCCCTCCAGGCGTACCGGGCGGCGCAGAAGCTGGCGCCCCGCTCGGGGCTGCCGAGGGCCCACTGCGGCGAGGCGCTCTTGTTCATGGGCAAGGTGAACGAGGCGATGAAGGAGCTCAAGGCCGCCTGCGAGATCGAGCCCGACGGAGACGGGGCCAGGTTGGCCAACGCCCTCATCGAGGCGAAAGAGGTCGGCGCCCTGCCGCCGCCGAGGAAGAAGAAGTGACGGCCGAGCGCTGAGCGCCAAAGGCCGAAAAACCAGGGGTACTCTCGAGGATCCCGATGGGTGTCGGAAAAGTCGGTGGCGGCGGTCGCAAGGGCGGCGCGGGTGGAGCGCGAGGCGCGGGCGGCGCGGGCGGCGTGGCGGGGGTGGGGAAGGCCAGCGGGGCAGGCTTCGCCGGAAGGGTGGAGCGCTCGGAGTCTTTGGCGGGCCCCTCCGGCCTGGTGGGCTCGGGAAACGTCCAAGGCGTGGACCCGGTCACCGCGCAGGCTTTGGACATTGCCCGCCAGCTCCGCGCCGGGCAGATCAAGAGCAAGGAGGAGGCGACCAAGAAGCTGGTCGCCGAGGTGCTCCGCCAGAAAGTGCGCATGCAGTCCAAGGCCCTGACGCAGCGCATCGCCGACACGCTCCAGGAGGATCCGCGGTTGAACCAGGCGCTGGAGAGGCTCTGGGCGAAGGCCGAGTGACAGAGGCCCGATGAGGGCCACTGCGAGGCAATTTGGCACTGGGCGAGGACAAGAAGCAGATCCTGGAGAAGTACGGGCCCTACGTCCGCTCGCTGGCGGCGACGGTGCGCAAGCAGTTCAATGCCCAGCTCGAGCTGGAGGAGCTGATCTCCTACGGGCAGGTGGGCCTGCTGGAGGCCGCCGAGCGGTTTGATCCCAAGGTGGGGGCCAATTTCCTCACCTTTGCCCACTACCGGATCAAGGGGGCGATCTTCGACGGGCTGCGCAAGATGGGGATCTTGCGGGGTGGAGATGCGCGGAGCTCCTACCTGACCGACCGGGCGAACGCTTATCTAGGCAATCTTTCTGACCGGGAGCAGGGGGGAGGCAACCGGGGAACCTCTGCGGACGATGATGTGAGGGAGATCTCGAGCGCGGTGACTGGCCTGGCACTGGTCTTTGCCACCAGTCTGGACGCGGGCGAGGGCTTGCAGCTGGTGGACCAGCAGCTGTCGGCCGAGGAAAGGTTGGAGCTGGAGGAGCTGAAGACGAGGGTGAGGGCGGCGATAGAGAGGCTGCCGGAGAAGGAAAGGAAGCTTCTGAACGGGTATTACTTCCAGTCCAAGACGCTGGAAGAGGCGGGCGCGGAGATAGGACAATCGAAGAGCTGGGCGTCGAGGCTGCACGCAAGGGCGATCGAGAAGCTGAAACAGTTTTTGAGCGAGGAAGAGAAGGAAACCTCGCAGGACTCAAGGAGGCAGTCACATGGCGGGACCACTCGCGGGAATCTCGGCAGCGCAGATCGCCCAGCAGAAGATTCAGGACCAGGGCGCGGCGCAGCTCAAGCAGGGCCCAAGTAAGTTCGACGCCGCCCTGAACGCGAAGGCGGCCAAGCCGGCCGAGGCGGCGCAGGCGGCCCAGGCTGCCCAAGCGGCCCAGGCGGCGCAGAAGGTGGACCACGCGCGCCAGGTGGAGCACGTCTCCAAGACCGAGAAGGCGACGTTGAAGAAGACCTCCTCGGTGGCCGAGCGCGAGCAGGTCACCGCCCGGGCCTCCGAGCCGGTGGCGCAGAAGGAGCAGGTGAGCAAGTCGGCGAACGGCCTGGCGAACATGCTGGGCGGCATCGAGCGGGGCCAGGGAGTGATGGACAAGCTCATCAAGCTGGGCGTGTCCGGGCACAACTTCTCGTCCTCGCAGCTGCTCACGCTGCAGGCGTCGATGTACCGCTACACCCAGGAGCTGGAGCTGACCGGCAAGGTGGTGGAGAAGGCCACCACCGGCCTCAAGGACACGCTCAAGACCCAGGTGTAGCAGGCGTCGGGACGCGCCCTCCGGGGCATGGTGAAAGGTACGGCCGAGCCCCGCGATCCGTTGCCGGCTATTGGTGTGCCGCCTGGGTGGGTGAGGCTGGCGCCTTTCCCCCGCGCTCGCGGGGCGTTCTCAGTTTCCAACGGGCGTTTGCGGCTCATCGGTGGCAGCGACCGTGGGCGATCCCGTCGAGTCTGGCGATGAACCAGTGCCCGAAGTTGTTATCGAGCCCGGGCCTCACCCCCTACCTGACCAGCGGGGTGTCGGCTTGCTCGGGACGGCACCGGTGTCCGCCGCCCAGGCAGCGGCCCGCACGTTGCTTGTCGGAGCGCGGATGGTGTGGTCTACAAGCCATCTGCCGGGAGGAGATGTGGAAGAAGGCCGCCGAGCCCTAACGCTGCCGCCCGTCGAGCACGCCGACTTCGAAAAGAACTTCGTGCGAACGGCGGTGTGCGAGCTTCGTTTCCCCGCGCTGCTTGAGCTGGAGACGCGCCCTGACGTGCTCCAGAAGGCCCTCCGTAAGGACTTCCCGCTGTACCAGAGGAAGAGGGCGGTGACCGGCATCATGGTGGGCGGTGACGCCGACTTTCAGCTTCGGCATCACTTCGAGTCGAAGGAGAAGAAGTGGACGGTCGTCTTTCATTCATCGTCCATCGCCCTTGAAACCACCGCGTACCGTGGGTTCCTCGACTTCGAAGAGCGGCTGGGGCGATTGTTGAGGGCCGTCGCGCCCATCATCGACGCCGACTTCTTCACGCGCGTCGGGCTGCGATACATCAACGCCCTTCCGTACGAGAGCGCGGCCGAGTTCGACGGTTGGGTGAACCCAGAGCTGGTAGGCACACTGGTCAGGGGGCCGTATGGAGACCTCGCCGAGTTTTGGCAGGAAGCTCGCGGGGTTGCCGAACGCGGGTCGTTCTCATTCCGCCACGGGTTGGCGAAGGGCGATGGTCCTCAGCGAGAATACGTTCTCGACTTCGACTTCTATGATGAAAACATTGAGGTAAAGGAGGTGCTGCCGGTGGTGAAGGAACTGCACGACGCCAGCTATCGATTCTTCCGTTGGGTGGCAGGTCCCAAGACCATCGAGTCTCTCGGCCAACTTGTTACCAAGGGAGTGAAGAAGTGATGCAGGCGACGCCAGACACTGAGACGGGACGAACCGAGCACGCCCATGTGCGAACGGTCAAAGAGCAGCTCACGTCGCTGACCCATCTCGACCTCAATGTGCCTTGGCTGCCGCTGGCGGAATCGTGGTCGCCGCAGCGGAAAGAGGAAACTCCCGCCAGTCATTTCTCGTTCAGCTTCGAGTCGAGGGTGCGCGGCACTCCAACGGTTGCCGACGTGCTGGGCGCGGAACCGGGTGGTCAGTCGTTCGCCGTGCCTGCGACCGAGGAGGAGCAGCGCAGCGAGCCCGTGCGCGACCGTGCCGGCCGTGAAGCGAACACTCGACTTGAGTTGTTGGCGCGAAAGGCAGCCGCCGCGCTGACTGCGGAGGAGGACGCTCGCCTCCGCGTGGCCACCGAGCGCCTTCGGAAGCTTCTCCCGCGAGTGACCTCGGCCGACTTCGAGGCCCTCGCGGACGCTGCCGAGAAGGTCAAGGCCATCGGCGACGAGACCGCCGCCATCCGCTCCGAGCTTGGACTTTGAGGCTTGAAGGCGTTCGCGTACCCGAAGGAAAAGCATCGGCGAGGACCTGACCCCGGTCCATACGCAGCGTACCAGTCGTACAAGCCCCACTTGAGGAAGGAGTTCTCAGGGGGTTGCGTGTACTGCCGGATTCGCGACTCGATGAACCGGGAGGCGCTCTTCGCCGTCGAGCACTATCGACCGCAGTCGCTGTTCCCGCACCTCATCACCGAGTGGAGCAACCTCTACTACGCATGTTCGGCCTGCAACGGAGCCAAGCGGAGCTTCGTGGCTCGGGGACGGCGGGCCAAGACCGACTTCGTGCCGCATCCGTGCGAGCACTCGATGTTTGACCATCTCCGGTACAGGGGGGCGACCGTTGTCGCGCACTCCGAGACTGGAACCTTCGCAATCGATCTCCTCGACCTGAACGCGCCCACCAGCATCGAGTTCCGCGAGTTCTTCGAGCGCACGCTTGAGCAGGCGCGCACGAAGCTCGCGGAGAGCAGGCTGTTGGTTTCAGAGGTTGAAACGGCCATCAGCGGGTCGTCCGGTGCGCGATTGGCTCAGCTTCAACAGGGGCTCCGGCGTGCGAAGGCGAATCGGCAGAAGGCCGAAGACGGACTCAGGTACATCCTTGGCCCCTACGAGGCGCTGCCCGCGTGAGTACGGCGGCGGGCGCTTGGATTGCGTTTGCGTCGCGCATGCGCGAACCGGTCATCGTCGACTGCGAAGCGCGACGCAGTTGCCTACGGCGGAGTGGTCGCGGCCTCCGATGCCAGCGGGGCTTTGCAGTCTCACGCAGGGGGTCCCCCATGAGGAAGTACCGCAAGGACGCCAGCTCGCAGGTGCGCATCGATTTCGGCAGCGAGCTGAACGAAGGCCTGAACACCGATTTTCGCGCGGGCCGTGGCTGTAAGAATTGGGCACGTCCCCGTGGCCGGCCGGGCCGCTCGATCGCTGTCCGCCCGAGTGAGCCAGCCCTCGGAGCCTTCCCGGGCTCAGTGGAAACCACTTACTTGGTC
>JACPVI010000003.1 GCA_016191815.1 Myxococcales bacterium | reverse complement strand
GCCGGAGACCTCCTCGCCGTCCTTGGGCGAGATGAGCACCGGGGCCACCGGCCCGTTGAAGGTGCGCGGGCGGGTTCCCTGGTTGAATTCCTGGAGGTTGGTGAGGCCGTCGCCGTCGGGGTCCTCCGCGGCGTCGTTGCGGGTTGGATCCAGGCCCTGCTGCTGCTCCCAGGTGTCGGCCATGCCGTCGTTGTCGGCGTCCCGGTAGGCCACCGCCAGCGTGAAGCGCTGGGTGTCCTCGAGGCCGGCGGTGTCCGTCACCTTCAGCTCGACCGGCTGGAGGCCCACCTCGGCGTAGCTGGGTGTCCACAGCACCATTCCGCTCGAGGAGTTGACCGTGAGCCCGCTGGGACCGCTCACCAGAGAGTAGGCGAGCGTGTCGCCGGGATCCGGGTCGGAGGCGGTGGCCGGGTAGCTGTAAGGGGTCCCTTCGGTGGCAAGGAGCGCGGGGGTGGAGGTGAAAGCAGGTGGGTCGTTCACGTTCTGCACGGTGAGGAAATAGGTCTGCGAGGCGAGCCCGCCGTTTCCGTCGTCCACGCGCAAGGTGACGGCCACGGTGCCTACGTTGGAAGGGCTGGGCTTCCAGCCGATCAGCCCGGTCCCGGAATTGATGGTCATCCCGGTGGGTGCGGACACCAGCGACCAGCTGAGGGTGTCTCCGGTCGGATCCGGGTCGATGGCCACCGGCTGGTAGGCGTAAGGCGAGCTCTCCGTCGCCACCGTCACCGCGGTGGAGGTGATCACCGGCGGATCGTTTACGTTCGCCACCACCAAGGTGAAGCTCTGCACAGCCTCGCCGCCGCGGCCATCGCTGACCTTGAGGGCGACGCCCTGGGTGCCGACCTGGGCGTTCGAGGGAGTCCACTGCACGTTCCCGCTGGAGCTGACCGTCATCCCCGCCGGCCCCACCTGGAGCGCGAAGACGAGCGGGTCCCCGTCCGGGTCGGAGGCGGTGGCCGCATAGGCGTATTGCGAGTCTTCGGTGGCGGCCAGCGGCGGGATGGAGCTGAACGCCGGCGGATCATTCACGTTCTGCACGGTGAGGAAGTATCCCTGCGAGGCGACGCCGCCGTTGCCGTCGTCCACCCGGATGGCGATCGCCACGCTGCCCACGTTGGCCGGGCCCGGCCTCCAACTCACCAGGCCGGTGCCGGGGTTGATGGTCATCCCCGTTGGCGGCGAGACCAGCGACCAGGTGAGCGAGTCCATGGTCGGGTCGGGGTCCGAAGCCGACGGCTGGTAGGAGTAGAGCGCGTTCTCGGTGGCCGTCGTCAGCGCGGTGGAGGTGATCACCGGCGGATCGTTCACGTTCGCCACCACCACGCTGAAGCCCTGGAGCGACTCGCCCCCCTTGCCGTCGCTCACCTTGATGGTCACGCCGCGGGTGCCCACCTGGGCGTTGGTGGGCGTCCACTGCACGCTGCCCGAGGGGGTGACGGTCATGCCCGGCGGGCCGACCAGGAGCGAGAAGACGAGCGGGTCGCCGTCGGCGTCGCTCGCCGTCGCGGCATACGAGTAGAGCGTGTCTTCGGTGGCGGCGAGAGGCGGCGCCGAGCTGAAAGCGGGAACGTCGTTGACGTTCTGCACCGTCAAGGTGAAGGTCTGCGAGGCCACTCCTCCGTTGCCGTCGCTGACCCTCACCGTTATCTGGTGAGTGCCCACCCCGGACTGAGAGGGAGTCCAGCTCACCAGCCCGGTGCCGGCGTTCACCGTCATCCCGGCCGGTGCCACGGGCAGCGACCAGGTCAACACGTCTCCGGTCGGATCGGGATCCAGGGCGGTGGCCTGGTACACGTAGGACTTCTTCTCGTCGGCCAGCGTCGCAGGCGTGGAGGTGATGGACGGCGGATCATTGACGTTGGCCACCGTGAGGACGAAGGCCTGCACCGCCTCTCCGCCCTTTCCGTCCGTCACCCGGATGGTCACTCCGTTCCAGCCCACGTCGGCGTTGCCCGGCGTCCAGGAGACATTGCCGCCGGTGGAGACGCTCATCCCGGTCGGGCCGACGGCCAAGGAGAAGGTGAGCGCATCTCCATCGGGGTCGCTCGCGGTGGCGGCGTAGGCGTAGCTCGAGTCCTCGGTGGCGGAGAGCAGCGCGGTGGAGGTGAAAGCGGGCGGATCATTCACGTTCTGCACGGTGAGGAAGTAGGTCTGTGAGGCCATGCCGCCGTTGCCGTCCACCACTCTCAGCGTCACCTGGGTGGTGCCCAGGTCTGCCTGGGTCGGCAGCCAGGAGACCAGGCCCGTTCCGGCGTTGATGGTCATGCTGGCCGGCGCGGTGACCAAAGACCAGGTGAGCACGTCTCCGGTCGGATCCGGATCGACCGCCGCCGCCTGGTAGCTGTAGGGAGCCTTCTCCGGAGTGGTGATCACCGGCTGCGAGGTGATCGCCGGCGGGTCGTTCACGTTCGCCACCAGGATGTTGAAAGACTGCTGCGCCTCGCCCCCCTTGCCGTCGCTCACCTTGAGGGTGACGCCGCGAGTGCCCACGTCGGCGTTGACCGGGGTCCACTGCAAAAGCCCGGAGCTGGAGGCGGTCATCGCCGAGGGGCCGACCAAAAGGGAGAAGGTGAGCGCGTCGCCGTCGGCGTCGGTGGCGGTCGCCGCGTAGGAGTAGAGGGTGTCCTCGGTCGCGCCGAGGGGCGGGGAGGAGGAGAAGCTGGGCGCGTCGTTGACGTTCTGCACCGTCAAGGTGAAGGTCTGCGAGGCGGTGCCTCCGTTGCCGTCGTCCACTCTCACCGTCACCGTGTGGGAGCCCACGTTGGCCTGGCTGGGCGTCCAGCTCAAAAGGCCGGTGCCGGCGTTGATCGACATCCCCGCCGGCGCCACCGGGAGCGACCAGGTCAACACATCTCCGGTGGGATCGGGATCGGCGGCGGTCGCCTGGTAGAGGTAGAGCGACTTCTCGTTGGTCACCGTGAGCGCGGTCGAGGTGACGCCGGGCGGGTCGTTGACGTTGGCCACGGTGAGGTTGAAGGCCTGCTGGGCCTCGCCTCCCTTGCCGTCGGAGACTTTCACGGTGGCGGAGCGGATCCCCACGTCCGCGTTGGCGGGCGTCCACTTCACCAGCCCGGCCGCGTCGATGGTCATCCCGCTCGGAGCGAGCGTGAGCGAATAGGTGAGCGGGTCGCCGTCGGCGTCCGTGGCCACCACCTGGTAGCTGAAGGCGGAGTCCTCGGTGGCGGAGGTAGGCGCGGTGGAGGTGATGGAGGGCGCGCGGTTGGTGGTCTGCCAGCAGAGCACCACCTCCTTGCGGGTGGTCATCCCGTCGCCGTCCTCGAGATTCAAGGTGACGTTGTCGCAGCCGATGGCGTTCGCCACCGGAGTGAAGGAGATGGTGTCGTTGGCGGAGCGCTGCCCGGCGGTCGAGGCGATCAGGGTGGGGTTCTGCCCGGTGGCGTACCAGCGCAGGTTGGCGCCGGTGTCCTGGCCGTCGCTCTCGTACCCTGACAGCGAGAGGGTGATGGAGGTGTTCGGCTGAGCGGTCTGGTCGGGAATGGTTCCGGTGATGACCGGCGGAGTGAGCTGGCGGTTGAAAACCCTGCCCGCGTTGGCGGCCGGCACCGAGCCGGTCAGGCTCCCGTAGACGGTCTTCACCGTGCCGCCGTTGGCGGTGCTTCCCCCGCCGCCGCGAGCGCTCACCTGCATGCCGGTCACCGAGAGGCCGACCGACTCGCCTTCGAAGAGGATGCCTCCGCCCGCCCCGGCGCCGCCCACCCCGCCACGGCGGCAGGAGTTGTCGTCTTGGCCTCCGCCGCCCCCGCCAGAGCCGTTGGCCAGGATGCGCGCGGTGGAGCTCACCGAGAGCGACTTGGCGGCCACCAGGCGAATGATTCCTCCGCCCGCGCCGCCGCCTCCGCCGGCGGACTGATTGCCGGTGTCGCCACCGCCCCCCGCGCCGCCGGAGCCGAGGTACAGCTCCCTGCCGGTGCTGCCATCGCCGTTGCCCGCAGCGGCCCGGTAGCCGCCCATGCCTCCACTGCCGGCCGGGCAGCTAGCCGCGGCGCCGGCCGCGCCGCCGTAGGGGCCTCCTCCTGCCCCGCCGGAGGCGCCTCCTCCGGCTACCGGCGCGGTGAAGCCTCCGGTTCCTCCGCCTCCGCCTCCGCTCGCGTTCTCGTTGCCTCCGCCACCGCCCGCCCCGTAGGCGCCGCCCCCGCCGCCGGCCGACGAGCTGCTGGCTTGCCCCGCGCCGCCGCCTCCGCCTGCCGCGTACTCCCCGGTCCCTCCGTTTCCTCCGGTCGCGTTCCCGACCGGCGGGGTGACTCCGGCGCCGCCGATGTCCCAGAGCGCTCCGGCTTGCCCGGGGTTGGGGCCGCAGCCCACCTGTCCTCCGTTTCCTCCGCACTCGGTGCCGCGCTGGCCCGAGGAGCCGCCGCCGCCGCCCAGCATGTTCCCGGCTCCGCCGTAGTTCTTCCCCAGCCCGCCCGGAGAGCCGCCGCCGCCGCCGCCCGCGGAGGGCACGGCGCAGCCACCGCCGCTCCCGCCGCCGCCGTTTCCTCCCAGGCCGTTGGCGCCGCCGAAGCCTCCCTCGTAGCTGCCGCCGCAGGGGCTGGGCCCGCCGCCGCCGCCGCCGTAGCCGCGGCCGGTGGAGGTGATGGTTCCGTCCACCACGATGGTGTTGGCGAAGATGGCCAGCCAGCCGTCGGCGGGGTTGGTGACGCGCGGATCGAGCGGCGACACCCCTGCCGGGACGCTCCCGGCCTTGCCGAACCCCTGCACGTTGACGGTGGTGCTGGAGGCGATGGTCACCGACTCGAAGTAGTGGTTGCCGAAGAAGGAGGTCGCTCCGGTCTCCGGCCAGTCGGTGGTGAAGCCCCGGGTGAGCCCGGCGGTGCTCTTGCCGTCCCAGGACTGGGCCTCGGCGATCATCAGGCCGTTGGAGATCTCAGGGGAGCCGTCGGCGCCCGAGTAGGTCGGCACCACGGTGACGTAGTACTTGGTGTCGAAGGCCAGGGTGAGGCCGTTGGCGGTGTAGCTGGTGACGTTGCCTACGTTGGTGGCGGCGAGCACGTCGGAGCCGCCCGGAGTGGTGCCCACCGCGAGCTTGTAGGCGGTCGCGCCGTCTGCCTTGTCCCAGTTCGCCTTGATCGAGCCGCCGCTCAGCGGCGAGTACTGGTAGGCGAGATCCATTCCGGCGACATCCGAGCCGTCGCGCACTGCCGCCAGCCCCTCGGTGGCGAAAAGACAGAGAAGCGCACCGGCGCAAACTCGCGCATTGCCGTGCGAAGCGTTCACCGTAGACCCCCTTTGGGTGCAGGCCGAGCCGGGAGTAGACCGGCGACGAGGCACGAAGTCAAAGCCCGTTCTCGGTCTCGAGAGCCGCGCCCGGCGGCGCGTCCCTCCCTTATTCCTTGGCGATGATGAACTCGACCCGCCGGTTCAGCGCCCTGCCGGCTTGGGACTTGTTGCTGGCGACCGGCCGGCTCTGTCCGAAGCCCTGGGCGGTGAGCCTTTCGGCGGCGACTCCCCGCTGGATCAGTGCCTGCCGGACGGCGATGGCGCGCCGCTCGGAGAGGCTCTGGTTGTACTCGGCTCCTCCTCGCTCGTCGGTGTGCCCTTCGATGCGCAGCCGCGCTATCTCCGAGCGCAGGAGCAGCACGGTGGCCACCTCCTCGACCACGGGAAACGAGGTGGGGAGGATGATCGCCTTCCCGCTCGCGAAGTGGAGGGGAATCTTGAGTGCGAGCGAGTCATCTTTGATGACCACGTACTTGAGCGGCGCCGGCCTCCTGAGCACCGCGTCGTAGACCACGGTCTCGCCGGCCCAGACTCGGAAGGTGCGGGCCTGGATCTCGTACCCCTCGGCGGTGATCTCCACCCGCGCCTCCCCGGAGGGGATGTCCAGCTCGTACGTTCCCTCCACGGGAGTGACGGTGCCCCCGCGCCTCCCGCTCACGGTCACGGTGGCCTTGAGGGGGCGATCCGAGGCGTCCACCACCACGCCCTTGAGCCGCGCGGGCGGATCAGGCGGAGGCGGCTTGCGGACCAGCGGCAGGCTCAACTCGACCGCCTGGCCCGCGGCCACCTTGACGCTCGCCTCGGCCGCCTCGAAGCCGGCGCTGGAGGCGCGCACCAGGACCGTTCCCGGCGCCACCTCGGGGATGAGGAACGAGCCGTCGCGGACCTCGGAGAGCGCGCGCGGAACGGTGGCCCCGACCAGCTCCACCGCCACGTCGGGCAATCCGGTTCCAGTCTTGGCGTCGATCACCCTCCCGCGGATGGAGCCTTTGGAAGGAGGCGGCGGAGGCAGCGCCACTTCCCGGACCGTCTCCACCACATTGGGAGCTCCCGCCGAGACCGCGAGGCCCGCGGAGACGCTCCAGGGAGGCAGCGGTCGCATGGAGGTGCCCCGGTCCAAGAGGGGGATGGCGGCGGCCAACTCGAGCGTGAGCGAGCCGGTGGGGGCGTATCGCAAGCCCGGTCCGACCAGCAGTTGTTCTCCGCGCGCGGCGCCGCGCACCACCCGCAAGTCCATTTCGAGGAATGGGGTGAAGCCATCCAGCGGGAGCGAGGCGGCCACCGAGGCCCCCAAGGCGGTGCCGCGGCCGACCGAGAACGCCAACCGGTCCTCGGGGGTGGGCGAGGCGAGCCAGCTATCGCTGCGGTCGAGCTCGCCGCGCAGGTTGGCCAGGAGGCGTGCCTTGCCCACGGAGCCTCCCAGCATCAGGCGGAGGGCAGGGGAGAGACCCCAGCGGTCGGGCGTGCCGCGGCCCAGGGCTGGCGCGCGCAGCTCTGCGGCGGCCCCGAAGCTCAAAGGGCCGGCGGAGGCGGACCAGCGCAGCGCACTCCGGAGGTCCCCGACCACCGCGTCGGCGCGGCTCCCCGAGCGGGTGTCGCTGAAGCTGGAGCGATAGAGCAGGGCGAGGCCGAAGCCGGCTCCGAAATCCATGTCGCCGCCCACTTCCATCTCCCCGGAGACGCGCCGGAGCGGGCCGGTGGTCTCGGTGGGCTTCGGACCGGCGGCGGTGGTGCGGATGGAAAGCTGGGGCGAGAGCGGGTCGGCCCGCTGGGGATCACCTGTGAGGAGCAAGCCCGGGGTGGCCGAGCGGCCGGCCAGTGGGCGCGTGGAGGGCGCCTGCGCCAGCGCGGCTCCGAGGGCGAGGCAGCTGATGACCGTGAGCATGGCCCCCTCTGGTTCGCGGAGGGGAGATTAGGCTCGCGCGCAAGACCCGAAGTCAAGAGCCGGGTCCGAGACCGGCCGTTGGAGACGCGCTACCATCTGCCGGGTGCGTGCCGAGAGCGTCCTCGCCGTCCTGATCGCCATCGGCACCGCGCGAGCCGCCGCCGGGGGCGAATTGCCGGTGCTGCAGGACGGCGATCTGGTCTTCCACCAGTCGAGGTCGCGCCAATCGGAGCTGGTCCGCATCGCCACCGGCAGCGCGGTGACCCACGTGGGGGTGATCTTCCACTCTGGCGGAGAGCCGTGGGTGCTCGAAGCGGTGCAGCCGGTGAGCCGCACGCGCCTGCGCGCCTGGATCAATCGCGGGACCAAGGGAACGGTGGTGATCAAGCGGCTTCGCGACGCAACGTCAGTCTTGACCCCGGAGGTGCTCGAGAAGATGCGCCGGCTCGGCGAGGGCTGGCTCGGCCGCGGCTACGACGGCCTGTTTCGTTGGGACGACGAGCGGCTCTACTGCTCGGAGCTGGCGTACAAGCTCTTCGACCGCGCGGCGGGCGTCCGCATCGGACGGCTGCAGAAGGCCGGCGAGATGAACCTTGCCGATCCGAAGGTGCAGGCGGAGCTTCGGCGCCGCTTCGCCCGCGTGGCCTTCAACCCGGAGGAGCCGGTGGTGACGCCGCAGTCGGTCTTCGAGGACCCGGCGCTGGTCACCGTGTTCGAGGGCTGACGCGGGCAGAAAGCTCCCCATGTCCGGCCCTGATGTTCCTCCGCCGGGAGGTCGAGGTGGCGGCCGTCGCGTGCGGGACGGATGATCGCAGAGCGCTCGCTCCTCTCTGGCGGGCGGGCCTCTTCGGCCGTAGGCTGCGAGCCGAATGGACGTCGCCCGGCAGCTTCGGGATTGGTTTGCGCGCGAGCGCCCGCGCGGAGTGCTGTGCGCCTGGCTGTTCGGCAGTCATGCCGCCGGCCGGGCTCACCGCGAGAGCGATGTGGACGTGGGGATCCTCCTCGACCGCCGAACGTTCCCGACTGCGGAGGACCGCTCGAACGCTCGCATGAAGCTCATCATCGACCTGATGTCGGCACTGGGCTCGAACGAGGTCGACCTGGTGGAGTTGGGCGACGTCTCGCCCGAGCTGGGGGCCGCCGTGGTGCAGAGAGGAGAGCGGATCTACGCGCCCGATGAGCCGGTGTGTCACGCCTTCGTTCGCGACGTGCAGATCCGGGCCGCCGACTTGAGGCCCTGGCTCCGGTGGACTCGGCGAATCAAGCTCGAGGCGATCCAGCGATGACCTTCCTGGTGGAACGGCTGGCGCTCATCCGCGAGCACCTGGATCACCTGTACGGCCTGCGCGCTCGGGTGAGAGGCCCGGCCTCGCTCTCGGAGGACATC
Source organism: Myxococcales bacterium (assembly GCA_016191815.1). Taxonomy (GTDB): domain Bacteria; phylum Myxococcota; class Myxococcia; order Myxococcales; family Myxococcaceae; genus JACPVI01. Next base: position 19,354 of record JACPVI010000003.1, on the reverse strand, counting down.
AGCCTGCGGAACGACGTGCTCCACTCGCTTCAGACCGTGTGCCAGGCGGTGATCGACGTCGCGAGCGAGCTCGTGTCGCGAAAGGGTCGGGCGTTCCAGGACTACTCTGAGGCCCTTCGCGAGCTTCGCGCATACCCCGAATTCGACTCACAGCTTGTGGACGACCTGGTCCCGCTCGCGGGTTTTCGCAACGCGTGATCCACGGCTATCTTCAGGCTTCGTGCGTGTGGCGCAAGCCCTCAATGATCTCGACCGGGTCGAGCGCTTCCTCCGCGCGGTGGCGCAGATCGAGTCGGCCTGAGGGTTTCTGAGGCGCGACCTCGCCGCAATTGCTACTACGTCTTTCGTGTCCGACCCGCTGCTCGCAGACCTGAATTCCCCTCAGCGCGAGGCGGTGCTGCACGGGGAGGGGCCGCTCCTGGTCCTCGCTGGCGCCGGCTCGGGGAAGACGCGCGTCATCACCCGCCGGGTGGCCCACCTGGTGAGCCGTCGCTCCGTCGCTCCCTGGCGAGTTTTGGCGGTGACCTTCACCAACAAGGCCGCCGGGGAGATGCGCGACCGTCTTTCTACCTTGCTCGGGCCCGAGGCGGTCGACCTGGTGGTGTCGACCTTCCACTCCTCGGCGGCGATGGTCCTCCGCCGGGAGGCCGAGGCGGCGGGGCTGTCGCGCTCCTTCGTCATCTACGACGAGGGAGATCAGATGCAGCTCGTGCGGAGGGCGATCCGGGAGTCGGGGGTGGACCCCTCGGCGGTGAACGCGCGCGACGTGCTGTGGCGGATCGACGTAGAGAAGAACGCCGGCCGGACGCCCGACCAGGTGCGGGTCCCGCCCCACCAGTCGCGCCTCGCGCAGACCGTCGCGGTGTACCGGAAGTACCAGCAGCTCCTTCGGGCGGCGAACGCGGTCGACTTCGGGGACCTGCTCCTGTTGCTGGTGGAGCTGTTCCGCCGCGACGAGGCGACCCGCGAGAAGTACCGCCGGCGCTTCGAGCACGTCTTGGTGGATGAGTTCCAGGACACCAACGCGGTGCAGTACGAGCTATTGAAGCTTTTGGCGCCTCCCGGGGCGAACCTGGTGGTGGTGGGGGACGACGACCAGTCCATCTACCGGTGGCGGGGCGCGGAGGTGGGAAACATCCTCGGCTTTCGCGATCAGTACCCGACCGCGAAGGTGGTCACCCTGGAGCAGAACTACCGCTCGGATCAGACCATCCTCGACGCGGCGCACGCGGTCATCTCGCGCAACGAGCGGCGGATGCCGAAGAAGCTGTGGACCGCCAGGCCGCGGGGCGAGCTTCTCGACCTGCTGATCAGCCGCGACGAGCGGGGCGAGGCGCAGGAGGTGGCCAGGCGGATCCAGGACCTCCGCCGCGAGGGAATCGCCGACTACCACGGGGTGGCGGTGTTCTACCGGACCAACGCCCAGAGCCGGGTGCTGGAGGAGGCGCTGAGGCTGGCCCGAATCCCCTACGCAGTGGTGTCCGGCCGGAGCTTCTACGAGCGGGCGGAGGTGAAGGACGCCTGCGCCTATCTGCGGCTGATGGTGAATCCGCGGTCCGATGCGGATCTGCTCCGGGTCATCAACACTCCGCCGCGGGGCATCGGCGACACCACGGTGGAGCGGTTGACCGACTATTCGGCGGCGCAGGGAGTATCTGCGTACGAGGCGATCGCGGACCCGGAGCGCATCGAGTCGTTGGGCAAGGCGGCGGTGAGGCGCCTCAAGTCCTTCCGGGAGCTGGTGGACCAGCTTTGCGAGACCGGCCGGATGGCGAACGACGCGGCCGGCGCGGTGGAGCGGATGCTGCTTGCCTCCGGGATGGTGGAGGCCTATCAGATCGAGGGCACTCCGGAGGCGACCGGGCGGGCGGAGAACCTGCGGGAGCTTCAGGGTGCGGCGTCGGAGTTCGACCTCCAGTTTGCGGCCCAGCCGAAGTCCAAGGAGTCTCTCTCGCCCGAGCTGCCGCCGTTGCAGGCGTTCCTGGAGCGGATCAGCCTGCTGGGCGAGGCGGACGGAGAGGTGGGGGAGGGGAAGGTGTCGCTGATGACGCTCCATGCGGCGAAGGGGCTGGAGTTCGACATGGTGTTCATCACGGGGATGGAGGACGGCGTCTTCCCCCACGCGCGCGCGCTGGACTCGAGTGCCGGAGCGGAGGAGATGGCCGAGGAGCGGAGGCTCTGCTACGTGGGCTTCACCCGGGCGCGGCGGAGGTTATTCCTCTCCCTCGCGCAAGGGAGGGCGCTGTACGGCGAGCTGAAGTTCAACCCGCCCTCCCGTTTCCTCTCCGAGGTGCCCAGGGAGCTATTCGGCTTCGAGGAGGAGGCGCTGGTGCAAAGGCAGGTTCTGGCGGTGCCGCCGCGGGTGCGGCGTCGCGCCGAGGAGGGCGAGGGGCCGGTGATCGACCGGAGCTACGACCAGCGGACCGACTTCGACGGCGAGGCGGAGGGTGCGCGGGGCATCCGGGTGCGGCACAGCCAGTTCGGGATGGGAGTGGTGGTGCAGGTGGACGGCCGCGGGCCGAACGCCAAGCTCACGGTGGAGTTCGAGTCGGTGGGGCCGAAGCGGGTGCTGGCGAGGTTTCTGGAGCCGCTCTGAACCCCGGGTTACCAAATGATCGCCGGATTCTCGTAGACGTCGTAACCGTCGCGATCGACAACATGGTTCCAGTCCAGGAACTCCAGCGGACCTGGTGTTCCGACTACCGGGACTCCACCGGGGTCGCCACGGAGCTGAGTGGTGAAGTTGAGCCGCGCAACTCGATCGGAGCACTTCAGGTGGAATTCGCGATCGCCGGCCTCTCCCAAGGTGAGACAGTCAAGGCGTTGCCCGCTTGCGTCAAACACCTCGATCGCGTCCTTGTATGGAATCGACGCTGTCACCGTCTCAGAGAAATGCAGTTCGGTAATCCAGAAAACGAGCGCTGCTGCATCGGCACCGAGATCTGTATTCTTCCTCAGCCTTACGGCAAGCACTGCCGGCCGGCTGTAGCCATAAAGGAACGAAGCGGTCCAGGACTTGCCGTCTGGAGTTAGGGCGAATCCGCTGTCGAGACGCGATTGAGGAGTCCGCCAGTCGGGGGAAATGGGTATCGTCAACGTCCGCCACCCCTTGATTGCGCCATCTGGCAGGATGCGCAAGGTTCGAGCCGTCGTGGTGCGCGCGGAATTGAAGAAGACGGCTTCTCCGCGTTCATTCGCGTATGCGAAGGTAAAGGAGATGGCTTCTCCCTCTTTGTCTTCCAAACGAATTGAAGACTCCAGTGCCTTTAGATAAGGAGTCAAATTGTTGCAGGGGCACTCTCCGAGCCGCAAGGAAATATCCGGGCTCTCAAGGTTGGTGGTGCCACCCGTTGGTTCTACCACCAGTTCCCACGGCGGCTGAGGTGGACCCCGTCCCGGGCAGTCCGTGCAACCTGCCGCGGCGGAAAGGAGAAGGGGAATGATCCGACGCGCCTTGTCACGCGCCCGACCCGACTGCTGCTCAGCATGTGCTTTCTGGGTTCTCATAGATGTCGTCACCATCGAAATTGATAACGTGGTTCCAATTCAGGAACTCCAACGGGCCCGGGGTTCCTGCCACCGGAGCTCCGCTCGGCTCGCCACGAAGCGGCGCGGTGAAGTTGAGCCGAGCCACACGATCCGAGCACTTCAACCCATAGCGGCGTGAAGTGGCTCGTCTCACCCTCGAAGGTGCCAGGCGACGGGAGGCGCGTGGGGAGGAAGGCCCACCTCCGCTCCTCCTGCGTCGCCACCTTCAGAGAGGCGAGCGGCAGCGCCGGAGGCACATCAGCCGGCCCCGGCGAGAAGCGGATGGCCACCGGCTTGTTGAAGCGCGTCCCGTGCGGGCCCAACTCCACTGCCGGAGAGGCCGCTCCCGGAAGCCGCTCTGGCACCGCTCGGGCCCAAAGCCGCACCTCCTCATCGAGAGCACCCGCCGGCACCTCTATAGTCACGGAGCCCGCGCCCGCCGCCACCTTCAGGCTGCCGCCCTCCGGACCAACCGCCACCTCGGCCGGGGCTGATCCTCGGCACGCCGACTTGCCGCAGGCCGAAGCCAGCGCCGCCAAGAGGATGAAAAGACTCGCCGGACTCGAAGCGCCCTGCCAGCGCGCTGCCATCGTCTCCTCCCTCTTTCCCCGGGGAGCCTCGGCAGCTCACCGGCTTCGGGCAGCCCGGCTCTCCCTCATCGGGTCCGCGGCTTTGCGTCTCCGCCCCACTTCGGGGCGGCGTTGCTCTTTTCCAGCCACCCTCATTGTAGCAGAGTCGGAGCGCTTTGCCTCGCGCGGTGAGAATTCTCAGGGTCAAATCTGACCCCCCCGTCGTGCGGAACGGTGGGCGGCGCGACTCGTCAAGCAGCGGCTTGCGGCCGGCCCGAATTCACGGTAGGCAACTGGACCCGAAGCTGCCGTATGGCAGTCCCAAGGAGGGGTCCTCAATGGCAACCAAGCCTCGCTGGAATCTCGAAGACGCCTTGCGCCGCGCGGCCAGTGCTTCGCGCCTGGCGGAAAAGCACAAGCAGCAGCTCACCCCGCGGCTCGACGCTGGCCTGGGCTCGCAGCTCACCGCCGACCGTGCCACTCTGGGCGACGCCGAGGCAAAGGGCATGCTCGCCCTCACCGCCCAGAAGACCTCCACCAGCCACGAGCGAGCCACCGCCGACACAGCCCACCATTTCGTGATGGCCGTCCGCAACGCCGTCGATAGGACGAAGGGCGTCCCCGAGTCGCTTCGCACCGCGATCGGCATCGGCGACGGTCTCCGTCCGGCCGACACCCAGAAGCTGGTCGCCTCCTTGCGCGCCATCGCCAGCCAGGCTTCCGCGCTCACCCCCTGCGGCGTCCTCGCCTCCGACATCGCCAAGGCCACCACCTTCGCCGCTGACCTGCTCACGGCCGACACCGAGCAGGGCAAGAAGAGGGACGATCGCGCCGGGCACACCGAGGACAGGAACGACGTCCAGCTCCGCCTGGAGGCCTCCGTCGATCAGATCAGCGCCCGCGGCGCGCTCCAGTTCCTCAGCGACAAGAAAACCAAAGAGCGCTTCGAGCGCCTGGTGTCAGCCTCGGGCCCCACCAAAGAGGACGAGCAAGAGGCAGGGACCGAGGCCGTCACTCCCCCGTAGCCTGCGAGAGCCCTGCCACCGGGCTCGAGAGCCCGCCCCAGTCAGCTCGCGCCCTCTGGCGGTGTCTTGCCCTCGAGCTCCTTCACCCGCTCGTCGAGCTTCCACACTTCGCCGGCCATCGTGTTGCCAAGGTCGTCGAAGCGACTGGTCAGATCCTCACGGAGCGCGTTGAGGTCCTTCTTCGTCGCCGGCCGCTCGAGCTCTCCCAACCCAGCGAAATCATTGCGCCGGCCTATCTACAAAGGCTGGCGGCCAATCCCCAGATGCCGTCGGCCAAGTGTCATCGGTCGATCGGCTGCTTCCCAGATGCCGCCGGCGTCTCCCCAGATGCCGCCAGCCCTCTGTCGGAGCCCGGCAACCTCTCGTCAGCTCACGTCGGCTCACTGGTAGATGCGGCCGGTTCGCTCGCAGACGCGGTCGGGAATCTCGCTGAGCGCGTCGGGCGAGCCGCACGCCTCAGTGACGAAAAAGCAAGGGTTCCCAGACGACACGCAGGGCGCGCCGGCGTTCTGCCGCACGCCGTCAGGCTCCGGCGGCGCATCAGCGGGAATGGACGCCCCCGGTTGACTGAGAGCGGCTCCGCCCCCAGCCGTTCGACCCCGCGTCAGCTCGAAGGGTCTGAGGGGCCCTGGGCGATCCGGTCGACGAATACCCGGGCGGCAGCAAGATCTTCCTTCGTTCCCTCCACGTCCGGGACATAAGTCTCGGCGTAGTCCGCCTCCTCGCGGAACTTCTGCAGCCGCGCGAGGAGACGAGCCGCCGCAGGCTCGAACCGCCGGGTCTTCACGAAATGCAGGTGGAACAACTGGTGGACTCCCTCGTGAGTGCGCAGCTCGAAGCCCTCGGAATACAGGAGGGCGCGTACGGCGTGGAAGACCGCCCAATAGATCCGCGTCGCGGCGATCCGCATCAGGTCGGCCGCGACCAACCCGTCTGCCGCCTTTATTTCCTCGCGGGCTTTGGCCATCTCCTCGGCGGCCGCGGAGGCTCGTGCGTCGCGCGTCATACCGGAATCCCCTCTCGCAGGACGTCCATCACCATCGGGCGTTCCTGGCTCAGCCAGGTCTGGAAGAGCCCGCGCCCAAGCACCACCGGAGAGAGTAGCAGCCCGGTCTCGGCCCACAGGTCACCGGCGAGGTCGAGCACCCTTCGTTTCCGAGCCGGATCAACTCTCTCGAGCAGGACGAACACGTCGACGTCGGAGGTTTCGTGGGCTTCTCCCCGCGCGTAGGAGCCAAACAGGCGCACGTCCAGCAGGTCTCCTTTGAGCTCCCCCCTGAGCTCGGCCGCGAAGCGGGCGAGGACGTCGCGAACCAGGGCAGGGATCTCTGCACGGGCGTCCATGCCGGAATTGTTACCCGGCGTTCCTTCTGAATGCCACGTTCGACTCCACCGGCTCGCCGGGGCTCGCCAGGCGGGCCCTGGTCAGTCGAGCTCGGCCAGCAGCCGCTCTACCTTCGCCCGATTCTCCGGGTAGACCTCGGCGAACTCCGGCGGAACGATCGCCGCGGCCAGCGCCTCCCTTACGTCCTTCGAGGCCAACCGCTCGACCTTCATCAAGTACCGGATGTCCTCGAGGTCCCCCTCGTCCGCGCGACACAGCTTGCTGGCGATGAGGTCGAGTGGGCCAAGGACCTCCACGCTGAGAAACCTAAGCCCCGGAAGGTCCACCCGCCGGCATCCTTGACGCCACGATGGTGTAAGGACCTGCTGCTCCGGACCCCACAGGTGCGAGATGTACAGGCCGTCCGCCTGCAGTTCCTCGTTGGTCGTCTCCAGCGCCGCTCCGAAGTCCCGCTCCTCGGCGAGGAATCTCGCCTCAGCGTCGTCCAGGAGCAGGTCCGCATCCTCGGTCGAACGCTGCATCCGGTAGCCGAGGACGAGCGCCGCTCCCCCCAGCAGCCGGATGGACGCCGGCGCGGTCAGGTGGCGATCAAGCGTTCTCAGGATTCTCGCCGCGCCCTCTTCCATAGCTCCTTCGCCGTCGCCGGGCGCCGGATCAGCCGCCGGAAGTCATAGTCCAGGCGGGGAGGCCGCGGCGCACGGGGCCTTGGCGCCTGCTGCATGAGCGCTTCGGTCCGGGGCGTACGCTCCTCGACCGGGAGGTTCTGCAGGAGCCAGCGAAGGGTATCCTCCGCCTTCTCCCTCTTGGCCAAGAGCCAAAGCCGCCGCGCCTCCACCGCGTCCGATTGGAGAATTCGCAGCACCAGCTTCAAGTGTCTGGGCTCTGCGGGGGCCTGAGGCGCCATTAGGCCCACCACAATCTCCTCGAGCCTGAGCAGGCCGTCGATGCCTCGGGAGGACGGTTCGCGCCGGTAGGCTCCCCAGAAGCCGCGGAGATTGGCTTCGTCGACCAGGTAGTCCTCGACCGAGGTCGGGGATGCCCTCAGCGCCAGCCGCTGGCGCCAGAACGACCGCGGCGCAGGCTGCCGTGCAATCTCACCGAGCGTCCTCATGGCCATTGCGAATCATAGGTCCGCGCCCACCCACGTGCATTCCACCCGCCTGGGCGGAGCGGCGCCGGCGAGAGCTACCGCCGGGCGATGGCCGCGGGGTTCAGCCGGTAGCCGAGCACCCTCCCGTCGGAAGGGAGCAGGAAGACGCGATCGCCTTGCACCAGAGGCGAAGCCCGGAGCGCGCTGTCCACCCTCAGCTCGAACGCCACCGCGGAGGAGAACGGCCTGTGCGCCAAGAGCCTCCCCTCGCGTCCCAGGAGCGGCACCAGAAGCAAGTCCTGGTAGGCGGCCGGTGGCGCGGAGGCCGGCGCGGGAAGGACAAGGCTGCCTCGGCGCTGCCCCGTCGCCGGGTCGATAGCCACCAACTCCCCACTGGAGAGGCCTACCCAGGCGCTCCCGTGCAACAGACACGGCCCTGCGGTCGGTGCCGCCCCGAGCTCGATCCTCCACGCGTTCGCACCGGACTCGATCGCCAGCGCGCTCAAGGCGCCTCCGCTCGAGAGCGCAAGCAGGCTCTCCCCGTACACCGCGATGCCCACCGCCCCAGGCCTCTGCCGCCAGAGGATGCGGCCGTCCCCCACCTCCAGCACCGAGATGGATTCGCCAGTGGCCACCACCGCGCGCGGCGGGGACGAGGGACTGCCGACCACCAGCGCCGCGCCGTCCCGCGGGGACTCGCCCAGGGCCCTCCGCCAGGAGGTGGCCCCGCTCGTGGCGTCGAGGCTCCTCACCGCGCCGTCCGCCCCGAGGGCGATCACCTGCTCGCCGGCCGCCAAGAGCGAAGCGACCGCTGCAGGCTGCTCCGCTCGCCTCCAGCGCTCCTCGCCGGTGGCCAGCCCAAGGCCCATCCATTCTCCGGAAACCGTGGAGGTCACGACTACATCCCCCACCACCGCCGGCCGAGCTGCCACCTCGCGCCCGAGCGAAACCTGCCACATCACCTGCCCGGACGGGGACAGCCGCATCAGCCGCCCTCCCTCGTTCCCCACCAGCAACCCCTCGGAGAGCGCCAACAGCCCGGTGCGGGAGGGAGCGTAGGTGGGCGTGGAGAACTCCCGCTTCGCCGGCTCCTCGCAGGCTAACCAGGCGAGCGCGCAAGAGAGCACCACCTGCGTCCGGTACCGAGCAGCGCCGCCTGTGGCGAGCTGTAGCGAGGTTGCGGGGTGGATCAACCGGCTCCTAGGATTGGACCAGCATCCACCGCTTCCCGCGGGCCAGGCAACCATGGCGTCGATCCGAGACGACGAGATCCCCAGTGCCACCGGAATCCCCAGCGGGGTGCGGCCGGCCAGGACCGAGGGCCTCGAGGTGCCCACCATCGAGGTCTCCGAGGAGCTGTTGAAGGCGCTCCCCAAGGCAGACCTGCACTGCCACCTCGACGGGAGCCTAAGGCTGCGCACCATCCTCGAGCTGGCGCAGAAGCAAAAGGTGAAGCTGCCCACCGACGACGAGGAGGGCCTGGCCAAGGCGCTCCACATGGGCGAAGTCTGCAAGAGCCTCGACGACTACCTGGTCGCCTTCGACATCACCCTCTCCGTCCTGCAGACCGCCGAGTCGCTCTACCGCGCCGCCCACGAGCTGGCGGTGGACGCCTCCTCGGAGAACGTCCGTTACCTCGAGGTCCGCTACTCGCCCGCCCTGCACCAGCAGAAGGGCCTCAAGATGACCACCGTGATCGACTCGGTGCTCGAGGGCCTGAGGACCGCCAAGCGGGAGACCGGCATCAAGTACGGGGTGATCGTCTGCGGCATCCGCCACATCAACCCCCAAAGCTCGGTCCGGCTGGCAGAGCTGTCGGTGGCCTACAAGAACCGCGGGGTGATCGGCTTCGACCTGGCCGGCGCAGAGGTGAACTTCCCCGCCAAGGACCACAAGGACGCCTTCCAGCTCATCCTGAAGAACAACGTCAATTGCACCGCCCACGCCGGCGAGGCCTTCGGGCCCGAGTCGATCGCCCAGGCCATCCACTACCTCGGGGCCCACCGCATCGGACACGGCACCCGGCTCCGCGAGGACGGCGACCTGTTGAACTACGTCAACGACCACCGCATCCCGCTCGAGGTGTGCCTGTCCTCCAACCTCCAGACCGGCGCGGTGCAGGGCCTCGCCACCCACCCGCTCAAGTTCTACTTCGACTACGGGCTCCGGGTGACCATCAACACCGACAACCGGCTGATCACCGACACCACCCTCACCAAGGAGCTGTGGCTGGCCTACACCGAGCTGGGACTCTCGCTCGAGGACCTGACCACCATCATCGTCTCCGGCTTCAAGAGCGCCTTCCTCCCCTTCCGCGAGAAGCAGGACATGCTCAAGCAGGTGAACCAGGAGATCGCCGAGGTGCTGGAGTCGTTCCAAAGACGGCTGTCGGTAGCGCGGCCGGCTTGAGTGGTTGCTCAGGCAACTTTGGCGCCCTTGGGGATGACCACGATCCCCCCGGGGGAGACGAAGAAACGCCGGCGGTCCTCCTCCGGCTCGTGGCCGATGGTCATCCCCGGAGGGATGTCCACGTTCTTGTCGATGATCGCCCGCTTGATCTTGCAGCGCCGGCCGATCTGCACGTTCTCGAAGAGAATGGAATCGGTCACCTGCGAGTAGGAGTTCACCCGCACCTTCGGCGAGAGCACCGAGCGGTTCACGCTCCCGCCGGAGATGATGCACCCCTCGGAGACCAATGAGTCGGTGGCGTGGCCCACCCGGTTGTTGGCCACGTCGGCGAAGACGAACTTCGCCGGAGGGTAGTTGGGGTTCAAGGAGTAGATCGGCCAGCGGTCGTTGTAGAGGTTGAACACCGGGTCCACGTCCACCAGATCCAGGTTGGCCTGGAAGTAGATGTCGATGTTCCCCACGTCGCGCCAGTAGCCCCGCTCCTTCTCGCCCTGCCCGGCCACCACGTTCTTCGCGAAGTCGTACACGAACACCCGCGAGGACTCGTACATCTGGCTGATGATGGACTTGCCGAAGTCGTGCGAAGAGGCCTCGTCCGCCGCGTCCCGGACCACCTCGCGCACCAGGGCCTCGGTGGTGAAGAGGTAGTTGCCCATCGAGGCCAGGCACAGCTTGGGGTTGCCCGGCATCGGCGGCGGTTCCTTCGGCTTCTCCACGAACTTCAGCATCCGCCCGTCCGGCCCCACCTCGATGATGCCGAACTGCTGCCCCTGCTCGATCGGCACCGGGATCGCCGCCACCGTGCAGTCCGCCTTGTTCTCCAGGTGGAAGTTCAAGATCTGCCGCACATCCATCCGGTAGACGTGGTCGGCGCCGAAGATGAAGACCTGCTCCGGCTCCTCATCGGTGACGATGTTCAGGTTCTGGTAGATGGCGTCCGAGGAGCCCTTGTACCAGTCGACCCCGGTGCGCATCTGCGCGGGCACCGCCTCCACGTAGTGCCCCAGAAAGGCGCTCATCCGCCAGGCCCGCGAGAGGTGGTTGTTCAGCGAGTCCGACTTGTACTGAGTGATGACCTTGATCTTGAAGATGCCCGAGTTGACGAAGTTCGACAGGCAGAAGTCGATGATCCGGTAGCGGCCTCCGAAGGGGACCGCCGGCTTGGCCCGCTCCCGGGTGAGCGGCTCGAGCCGGGTGCCCGCCCCCCCGGCGAGGATCATCGCTAGGAACTTGCTCGCCATTCGGCCTCCGCTGCGCGCGCCTTCCGCCCGAGCCTTGTACCCCCCCGTTCGAAACCGGCCAAGGGTGTGCTAGGAAATTCTGCTGCATGGCCGGCCAGGAAACCCGCGTCACCAAGATCTCCAAGCTCCAGGAGCGCATCGCGGCCACCGGAGAGTCCTGCCTGGTGCAGATCCACGGCCCCGAGCTGGGCAAGAAGTTCGTGATCGACGAGGAGGAGTTCACCATCGGCCGGGACGTGAAGAACAACATCGTGGTCGACCTGGACAACGTCTCACGCCGGCACGCGAAGATCTCCAACCGCCAGGGCAAGTGCTTCGTGGTGGACCTGGGCTCCACCAACGGCACCTACCTGAACGACGAGGAGGTTTTGGAGGAGACCCCGCTCCGCAGCGGCGACTACGTGAAGGTCGGCGGCTCGATCTTCAAGTTCCTCTCCGGCGGGAACATCGAGACCCTCTACCACGAGGAGATCTACCAGCTCACCATCGTGGACGGGCTCACCCAGGTGAACAACAAGCGCTACTTCCTCGAGTACCTGGAGCGCGAGATGGGGCGCTGCCACCGGTACAACCGGTCGCTGTCGCTCATCATGTTCGACATCGACCACTTCAAGAAGATCAACGACGTGAACGGGCATCTGGCGGGCGACTACGTGCTCAGGGAGATCGCCCAGGTCATCCGGCAGCGGGTGCGCAAGGAGGAGTGCTTCGCCCGCTACGGCGGCGAGGAATTCACCATCGTGATGCCCGAGGCCGGGCCGGAGAACGCCCGCCGCTTCGCGGAGAAGATCCGGAAGATGGTCGAGGATCACGGCTTCAGCTTCGAGGGCAAGCAGATCCATGTCACCATCTCGCTGGGCGTCTCGGACATGACCGGGGACATGACCGAGCCCTTGCAGTTCATCAAGGCCGCCGACGCCAACCTCTACAAGGCGAAGCGGGCCGGCCGGAACCGCGTGGTGAGCTGATCGCGGCCGCCCATTGGCCAAGCGCCTCCCGCGCAAAGCTTCGCCGCTTGTCACCGCTGCCTGCGTGGAGCGTTAATGCCCGCCATGAGTCGATCCGCGCTCGTCAGTGCGGCCATTCTGTCCGCGCTGCTCGCCGGCGCCCAGGCCCTGGCCATCTCCGTGAACCGCGGGCCTTTCTTGCAGCTCGCGGACGACACCTCCATCACCGTGGTCTGGCGCACCGATCTCCCAGGGACCGGGACAGTGCGCTACGGCACCGCGCCGGGCGCGCTCAATAAGTCGGCCTTGGGGAGCCTGGGGCTGACCCATGTGGTGAAGCTCTCCGGGCTCACTGCCGCCACCCGCTACTGGTACTCCATCGAGGTGGGTGGGACGGCCTTGGGCCAAGGTCCGGAGCACACCTTCCGCACCTACCCGCCCAAGGGCAGCCCCGAGCCGTTCCGCTTCATCGCCTGGGGAGACTCGGGGAACGCGAGCAGCGGGCAGATCGCCGTCGCCAACCGCATGGCCGGCCAGGTGGGGGAGCCGGCCTTCGGCCTCATCCTGGGCGACATCATCTACCCGAGCGGCGAGCCCTGGCTGTACGACCCTCGCTACTTCCAGCCCTACAAGTCGCTGCTCAGGCGGATGGTGATCTGGCCCACCATCGGCAACCACGACGTGGTCTTCTACAACGGCAACTCCTACCTGGCGGCGTACTACCTGCCCACCAACAACCCGGCGGGGAGCGAGCTGTACTACTCCTTCGACTACGGCAACGCGCACTTCACGTGCCTGGACACCCACCGCTCCGGCTACAGCGCCGGCTCGCCTCAATTGCAATGGGCGGCCGCGGACCTGGCGGCCTCGAACGCGACCTGGAAGCTGGCCTATTTCCACGTGCCACCCTACTCGGGAGGAACCCACTCCGACTCGGCGTCGGTGAAGTCGAACATCCTCCCCATCCTCGAGCAGGCCAACGCCGACATCGTGCTCGCCGGCCACTCGCACGTGTACGAGCGCACCTTCCTGCTCAGGAACAACTCCATCCTCCAGACCAGCCCCAACACCTACACCAAGCTCGCCGGCGGCAACGGCACCCTCTACATCGTGAGCGGGACGGCCGGGCAGTCCGGAGGCCTCTCCAACTCCAGCCACCCGATGATGGCCTACCAGGTGGGGAACATTCTCGGGAACACGGTGATCGACATCAACGGTCCGGTGGCGCGCGGGTACTTCCTCAAGTCGGATGGCTCGTCGATCGACCTGTTCACCCTCACCAAGGCGACCGACAACGACGGCCCGCGGGTGATCGGCGTCCGCGCCGGGCCTCAGAACAACCTGGTGACGCTCTCCTTCAACGAGCCGGTGGCGGCGGGCACCGGCGCAACCGGAGCGGAGGCTCCCTCCAACTACACCATCAGCCTGCCGGTGCAGGTGCTCAGCGCCACCCTGGGCTCGGACCAGCGCACGGTGACGCTGGCGACCGGCGCGCACGCTCCCGGCAGCTATGCCCTGGGGGTCGCCAACGTGCAGGACCGGGCGAGCCCGCCCAATACCATCGCCGCGGGGACCCAGGTGACGTACTCGTTCGGCGGAGACGGGGGCACCACTGCGCCGCCCGACGCCGGGACGCCGCCGGACGCCGGCACGGTGCAGGATGCCGGAACCGGCTCGCCAGACGGAGGGACCGACTTGCCCCTCTTCCCCGCGGGCGGAAGCTGGCGGTACATGGTCGGCGCCTCGGCCCCGCCGGCGAATTGGGCCGCCCCGACTTTCGACGACACCGTCTGGTCGATGGGCGCCGCGCCGATTGGCTACGGTGACCCGCCCATCAAGACCACGGTGACGATGGGGGACGCGGTCACGCTCTATGCGCGCGGCGAGTTCGACCTCTTCGCCCCGCCCGAGGGGTTGAGGAAGCTCCTTTTGCGCATCAACTACGACGATGGCTTCGTGGCCTACCTCAACGGCGTGGAGGTGGCGCGGCGGTTCGTCCCCGCCGGACAGACGCGGCTCACCGTCGCCTCCGCGAGCCACGAGGCCACCGGGTTCGAGGCCATCGACCTCACCCAGTTCGCCGACAAGCTGGTGCCCGGAGACAACTTCCTCGCGGTGGAGGTGCACAACCAGAGCAGCACCTCGAGCGACCTCTTCCTCGACGCGGAGGTGAGCGCGGTGCTCAAGGACGTGCCGCCGCCCTACCTGACCGACGCGTTCCCGGCCAACGGGGCCAAGGACGTGCCGGTGACCACCTCCATCTCCTTCCACGTGAGGGACGACCAGGTGGGGGTCGAGCCTCCCAACATCAGCCTCACCGTCAACGGCGCGCCGTCGGACCCGGTGGTGAGCGGGACGATGAACGACCGGAGCGCCGTCTTCACCCCGCCCGCGCCGCTGCCCTACTCGACGACCGTGGCGGTCACGGTGAACGCGCAGAACCGCAACGGCGTGGCGATGGCTCCCACCTCGTGGTCCTTCACGACCGCCGCCGACACCTCGGCCCCGCCGGACGCGGGCACGCCGGACGCGGGCACGCCGGGCAGCGGCGGAGGAGGCGGCGCCGACGGGGCTCAGAGCTGCCATTGCGGCCTGGTGCCCACTCCCCAGGCTCTGCTCGCACTGGCGCTCGTGACGCTCATCCGGTTCGCTCGGAGAAGGACTCGCCAGTTCTCGCCTTGTTCGAGGGTCATTTCGACGAGGTGAGCGTTGACGTGGGCGTTGACCACGTTCACCTCGGCGACCACGTTGTGGCTCTCGGCCAATCGGAGTCTGTTTGGCCTCTCGCGACTCCGCGCCACAGTGCCGAGGGTTCTCTCTTTCTGCGAGCGACCCCTCAGCCGCGGCGGTGCGCCTCCTCGCCGAGTTGCCACAGGAGCTCGGCGGTGGTGGCCAGGTCGTCCTCTTCGGTGCGCGGGTTGATGGTGCACATCCTGAGCACGGTCCGGCCGCGAAGCACGGTGGTCTGCACAATCGCCAGGCCGTCCTCGGCCACCGCTGCGGCGATCCGCTCTTGGAGCCGGTCCAGCGCCACCATAGGGAGGCCCTCGGGCGCGTAACGGAAGGTCAGCACGCCAAGCTGCGCCGCGGTGACCATCTCGAAGCCCCGCTCGCGCAAAAGCGCCTCCGCCCTCTCGGCCAGGGAAAGCCCGCGCTCGATGGCCGCCACCAGCTCGTCCATCCCGAAGATCTGGATCGTCATCCAGAGCTTGAGCGCCCGAAAGGGCCGGGTCAGCTCGGGGCCAAGGTCGCAGAAGTTCACCTCGCCGGCCCTCGGCTCGAGGTCCCGCAGGTACTCCGGGTTCACCCGGAAGGTCTCCTCGAGCAGGCGCCCTTCGCGGACGAAACAGCAGCCGATGCCGTAGGGCTGGAAGAGCCACTTGTGAGGATCGACCGTGAGCGAATCCGCCAGTCCCAGCCCCCAAAGCCGCGCCCGGGCTTGCGGAGAGAGCGCCGCCGCCGCTCCGTAGGCGCCGTCCACGTGGAGCCAGAGGTCCTCCGCCCGGCACAGCTCGGCGAGCTTCTCCAGCGGGTCCACCGCGCCGGTGTTGATGGTGCCTGCATTTGCCACCACGCAGAACGGACGGAGCCCATCGCGGCGGTCGGCGGCGATCCGGCTCGCCACTTCAGCGGGCGAGAGGCGGAACCCATCGTCCGAAGGCAGCCGCACGATGTGCGCTGAAGAGAGCCCCAACAGGCGCAGCGCGCGTTCGACCGAGGAGTGCGTCTGGTCCGAGCAGTAGGCCACGGCCTGGTCCAGCCGCTCCCCGGCGCGCGCCTGCCGCGCCACCGCGAGCGCGGTGAGGTTGGCCATGGAGCCGCCGCTGAGGAAGACGCCCGCGGAAGTCGGCGCGAGGGAGAGCAGCTCGCGCAGCCACCCCAGGGTGGTCAGCTCGAGCTGGGCGGGGCCCGAGGCCTCCGCCCAGGTGCCCGCGAACGCGTTGAGCCCGCTGGCGAGCGCGTCCGCCATCACCGAGGCGAAATTGCTCGGGCTTGGCACGAAGGCGAAGAACCTCGGGTGGGTGGTGAGCATCACCGCCGGGAGCACGTCGCGCTCCAGGCGCTGCAAGACCTCCTGCCAGGGGCGCGGGGCGGAGGGCGGGGGCTCCTCCAGCCGCCGGCGCATCTTCTCCGCGGGCTCCCTCTGCGCGGCGGGAAGCTCAGGCAGCTCCGCCAGGTGGTCCAGCAACTGCTCCACCACCCATTGCCCGAAGGCGCGCATCTCCTCCGGAGGCAGCATGAGGCGCCCTTTTCCCATGGCCGCGGTTTAGCCCGGGCTCGCCGCCGCGCCAAACCGGCAGGACTGTCAGCCAAAGACGGGGCGACTTGACCCGGCCATCCGGCTGCTCAAGACTCCCTCCGGCTGCGTGGAGGGCCGCGCGCCGCCGAAACCACGAAGGGGGCCGTCATGCAACGAGCAGCTTCTGGAACCGCGAGTCTCGCGGTCTGCGCCGCGGCGCTGGCCAGCTTGGCCGGGTGCACCTGCGGGCCATCGCAGACGATGCAGGCGCCGACCTCTCCTTTGGGGAGCATCGCCGGCAGGCTCACCAGCCTGAGGACCGGGGCCGCCCTGAGCGGCGTGAAGGTAACGGTGGTCCAGGTGGAGGAGAAGGGGGCCACCGAGCTGTCCGCCACCACCGGGGCCGACGGCACCTTCGCCCTCCGGAACCTTCCCGCCGGCACCGTCTACCGCGCGCGCTTCTCGCTCGACGGTCACGTGCCGCGCTTCATGGACGTGCTCATCCCCGATGCGGCGGGCGAGTACCCGCAAGGCAACGGCGTGGCCGAGGTGAACATGGCGCTGGCGCCGTCCACCGCCTCCATCACCGGGAAGATCATCGCGGGCGGGGCCCAGCCTGCGCGCGGCGCCAAGGTGGGGGTGGACATGCGGCCGGCGAACTTCGATCTGGTGGCGGAAGTGGTCGCGGGCAATGACGGCAGCTACAGCGTCACCGGGCTGCCAGGCTCTCCCACCGGGGTCCCGGTCACCATCGTGGTGCAGCCCTTCGACGAGAACGCCGACGGCCAGGCCGACTACGGAGTGGTGCAGGTGGGCGCGCTGGCCTTCCCCGACATCGCCACCCGGGCGGAGATCGACCTCCGCACCGCGGCGTCCGCGCTGGTGCTGTTGGCGAGCGACATGGACGACGGGCAGCACAAGGCGGACCAGCCGATGAACCTGGTGTTCAACCGGCCTTTGGACCCCACCCGGCTGGACGTCACCTTCACCGACGTGGACAACGGGCGGACCATCGCCACCGGGCAGACCCTGGGAGGCGGAGCGACCACGGTGGCGGTGAAGCCCTCCGGCGGCAACCTCGCGGTGGGGACCAACTATCGTCTCACGGTGACCGCCCGGGCGACCAACGGGGCCGCCGGGGTGTTCACCCGCTTGTTCCAGGCGGTGGGCGGGACCACCACCAACCTGCCCCAGGTGACCGGTCTCACCGTGAAGCCCACCGACGTGGACTGGAACGCCATCACCTTCAACCTCGCCTGGAACGCGGTGCCCGGGGCCTACGCCTACCGTGTCTACGCGAAGGACACGCGCAGCAATCCGGCCTACGTGCAGCTCGGCATCGTGGGCGCCCGGCCCACCCCCTCCACCAGCATCACGCTGCCGGCCTCGTTCGACATCTACCCTGGCGACGGCTACCGCACCCCGTTTGCCTACGGGGCCAGGGTGGACTTCGCAGTGATGGCGGAGAACGTGCTCGGCGACGTGGGAGACCCGGCCACCTTCAACGCGGTCCGGTTGTCGGACAACGTCGCGCCGAGGGTGGTGTCGGCGATGCAGAATGGGAACGCCGACAACTCCACCGGCGCCCAGCCGGTCACCCTTCAGGTCACCGTGTCCTTCTCCGAGTACATGGACAACGCCGCGCTGCCCACCATGTCCACGCCCCCGGGCGTTTCCGCCACCTTCGAGTTGGACCCCAACCTCCTCAGCGGCGTCTTCTCGGTCACCGTCCCGGCGGGCACCAACGGGACCGGGGCCTACCGGATCACCGGCGGGAAGGACACCACCGGCAACCCGCTGGTGGACTACGACGGGGCGCTCCGGTCGGTGGTGGAGCTGATCTCCAACGGCGGTTTCGAGGACTGCGCGCTCACCGGCTGGACCCCGGGCAGCAGTGGATCCGCCTCGTTGCCCTCGGCGGCGACCGGCATCTCTTCGTCCGGAAACTGCTCGGCGAGGCTGGGGAACGCCACGGTGGGCGGGCCGAGCCCGGTCAACCAGTGGGGGACCTCCAGCATCTACCAG
Organism: Myxococcales bacterium; assembly: GCA_016191815.1. Lineage (GTDB taxonomy): Bacteria > Myxococcota > Myxococcia > Myxococcales > Myxococcaceae > JACPVI01. The sequence goes on along the minus strand of JACPVI010000003.1, from coordinate 935 downwards.
CAGATCAGCCTGCCCGCGGGAGCGACCAACATCACCGCCTCGGCGAAGTTCCGCGGGTACACCAACTACCCGTACCAGTACCACGACACCGTGAGCTGCGGCATCTACACCGTCGGCGGCTCGCTGCTCAGCTCCATCTTCAACGACTACCTCAACGACGCCGCGTTCCGGCCGGCCACCGCGAACATCACCGCCTACGCCGGCTCCACCGTGCGGCTCATCTGCCAGAGCTACCAGGACGGGGCGCACCAGTCCGGCATGTACCTGGACGAGGTGTCGGTGCTGGTCACGCCGTAGCGCGCGCGAATCGGCGGCAAACAGGGAGCTCGAGGCGTCAGTGGGTGCGCTTCCTAAACGGCCGCTCCCGGCGGTGAGGAGATTCCTGCAGCGCAATCCGGGGAAGCGGTCGAAGCCCTTGTCGGGGTGTGGTTCCCAGGCTGATCACCCTCGCTCGTCGGGCGAATGCGCCAGTGGGGTGCGGACCGGGGCTCCTCCGCGCACCCGCGGCGCCCCCGGCGATGCGGCGCTTCACGCGGCGCCCTTGGAGCGGCTGGGAGCTCCACCACCCATCTGCGCGCTCGAGCGCCCCGGCCCGGCGGCAGCGCCCCGAGGCGGCCCCTTCAACCGCCCGCCGTCCGCGTCGCGGCGTTGCCGGGGCTTTCCCCACTTCCTGGCTTCATCCAGTCCTGAAACCGCGCCATGTACTCCTCTCCGAAGTCCAGGCGCGCGCAGTGAGAGTTGTGGCGCTTGCAAGCCAGCATGAGGTTGTCCGGCGTCGCCTCCCCACCATGCGCAAACGGCTTCAAATGGTGAATTTCGAGCTGGTGCCGCGAGTTGCAGCGCCTCCCGCCGGCACCCACAAAGGCGCATCGGCCAGCGTCCCGCTGCCACACCTGCCGCCGCACCTCCACCGGCACGTACCGGCTCGGCTCGCG
>JACPVI010000014.1 GCA_016191815.1 Myxococcales bacterium | reverse complement strand
GGCTGGGGCTACGGAGGTTGGGGCTACGGAGGCCTAGGGTACGGCGCCGGGCTTGGGTATGGCGGAGCTGGTTTCGACGGTTTCTTCGTTCCGTACCAAGGCGTTGGCATCGGCAGTGTTCAGGGCCTGGCGGCCTACGGAGGAAGGTGGGGCTTCTGGGGCGGCGCCTACCCGGGGTTCGGCTACGGCGCGCCGCAACAGGTCCCGCCGCAGCCGCAGCCGCCGCTCGCGCCGCAGCCGCCTGAGGAGAAGAAGCCCCCCAGGGAGCGGGAGTAGCGCGGGGCGGAGCAGCAAAGCGGAGTCGAGGCCCGGGCGCGCGAGGGAGCTTCGCGCCTCCCTCGGTCAGTCTCTCTCCGCCCACGGCGGATTGGCGGCCAAGGGTTGGTCCCGCTCCACCTTGGCTCGCAGCGACGAGGCGCCCTTTCGGCCGAGCGCGGCGTAGCCCTCGGGTCCCAGCTGGGCCTTCCGCGAGGCTCCTCCCTTCTGGCCGATGGCGGCGAAGAACTCGGGACCCCGCTCGCGCGCCACCTTCTGCCCGCCCTTCCGACCCAGCTCCACGTAACCGTCCTTGCCCAGCTGCGCCTTTCGCGCCCGGCCGCCAAGGTCCCCCGCCTCCCGCACCGTCAGTCGACCCTTGCCCCCGTTCCTCGCCGCCACGTTCGCCTCCTCGCTGCGGGAAAATTGAGCGGTGGGTCTCCGCGGGGCCAGTGGGCCGCGGGCCGAGGGAGAGATCCCGTCCTCCGCCCAACAGCGCGTGGGGCCGCGGGTCAATTCCTCGAGCCGAGGCCCGGGGGTACACGTCCGCGCTCCGCTCGGCCGCCGGTCGAGCCCCACCTTCCCGCCGGAGGAAGCGATGATCGACGTCGATGCCGAGATCTCTCGTCTGGAGCGGGTCTACCGCCAGCTCACCGGGAACGAGCCGAGCCGCAGAGAGCTCCCGCTGGCTCCCATCCCGCCTGGAGTCAGCCCGGAGGACTACGTCCAGGAGCGGCTGCGCCGCCTGGATCGGGCGCTCAACGGCACCCGCCCGAGCAACACGGCTTCGCCGCGAGTCACCATCTACGAGGGCGAAGAGGAATGGCGCTGCGCCGTCGAGCTGCCTGGCGTCCGGCGCTCCGACCTCTCGGTGGAGCTGGGGCTCGGGGCCCTGCGGATCACCGGCACCCGCGAGCTGCCCGGCTCGGAGAAAGCCGGCCTCCGTCCGACCTACTCGGAGTCGGCGTTCGGACGCTTCGAGCGGGAGGTGCCGGTGCCCCCGGCGCTCGACGAGCGCTCCCTTGAGGCGAAGTTGGAGAACGGAGTCCTGCTGGTGAGCAGCCGCAAGGACCGCGGCCAGCGCAAGGAAGTGAAGATCGAGGTGGCCTAGGCCTCCTCGCCCGCGACGGCCGTGTGGCCGGCGCAACCCCAAGGCGCGAAATGCGCAAGGAGCACGAAGATGGTGAGCTACGACATCCGCAAGCTGCAGATCCTCAACGACCTCATCGCCCAGACCCTCGAGGTGCTGGAGCGCCGAGCGGTGATGGGCGTGCTGCCTCAGCCGTTCCTGCCGGTGGGGCAGCTCGAGACCTACGGGCCGATGGCCGGCGTCGGCGCCGCCTTCGGGGCTCCGTACATCAACCCGCTGGCGGTGGTGCACAGCCCCTTCGGGTTCGCGCCTACCATTCCGACCCAGGCCGCATTCCCGGTGACGCCGTGGGCATTCGGCGACGGGCACCGCACGCAGATCGGCTGGTAGGCCGGCGCAGGAAGGCGGCGGCTCTGGCCATGGTCAGGGCCGTGCGCCAATGCCGAGAAGCGCTCGGGCGTCGAGCTCGCCGGCGGTCCAGCTCAACCCCAATGCCCCATGAAGCACCAGCCGCTCGGAGAGGCGGAAGCCGGCGCCGAGATCCGCACCCGCGAAAGCGGGCCCGGCGCCAAGCTGCGGGCGCAGGTGGAGGTCCGCCAGCAATAGCAGCCGCTCGCCCACGCCGAGATCCGCCCCGAGCCCGAGGAGGAGGCGATCCGGGGTGCGGGCACGGAGCGCGTAGCCCAGGTTCAGGTGCAAGCGGGTAGGACCGAAGGTCTTGGTCCCGAGCACCGTGGCCTCGAAGGAGGTGCCAACCGAGCGCCCGGGCCCGGCCAGCTCGGCCTTGAGGGCGAGCCGAGGCAGGAGCCGGCGCTCCGAAGAGATTTCCTGCAGCGCGTAGAGGCGCACCGGGCCGAGCTGGCCTTCTCCCTCGAGGAAGCCGAGCTCAGCCTCGGCGCCGAGCTCCAGCGCGAACGGGAAGCCGAGGGCCAGCCTCGGCCGCAAGAGCAGTCCGTCATTCCCCTCGCCGTCTCCGGACACGAGGGCGAGGTCCGCCTCGAGGCCGGAGCTGGCACGGGCGTCCTCCACGAGCAGAGGCTGCTGCTCCCGCAGCGTGCGCGGCCGCTCCGGTCGGGCTCTTCGCTCGTGCTCCGGCGCGACCGTTACCTCCGCTCGTCCCGAATCGGTCCCCGGCCGATTCTCCGGCGTGACTGGCGCAGGTAGCTCGGTGAGCTCCTCGTCCGCGGGAGGTGCGTCCGCTCGCTCCGAGGGGATTGACTCCGCCGCATCCGGCATCAGCGAAGGTCTCTGCTGGCGCCCGAGGCGCTCCTCCGCCGGGGCCGGCTCCCGCGGTTCGTCCAGCGCTTCGCCTTCGGCCGTGGGGTAGGGCCTTCCGCTCTGCAGCGCGCGATCGGCCCTGGCGCGGAGATCGGCGATCCTCAGCCGAAGCTCTCTCGCCTGCTCGAGCAGGCGCTCCATCTCCTCACACTCGACCTGGGGCAGTTCCTCGCTCTCCACGGCGGGCCCGCCGCCGCGGGAAGCCGTTCCCGAAGCGAGGAGCAGCGTGGCGATTGTCAGGTTCGGCCATGCGCGGAGCGCGCTCACCGCATCCGCTCGCGCGCCAGCACCTCGAGCGTCCGGGCAACCAGCTCCCCGGTCTCCAGGACGACCGCAGCGCGAACTCGCGCGCCCTCGCGCAGCTCCCCCAGGGGGACTCGCTCCCCTTGGCGCAGGGCCTCGGTTGCCCGGGTCAGCCGCAGGCGGTAGAGGCTGCCTCGGTCGTCGCGCACGGAGACCCAGCGCCGGGAAACCGAGGTCAGGGTTCCCGCGAAGGCCAGCGGCGGCCCCACAGAGAGGGTAGCAGCGTCGCGGCTGAGCGTGCCCAGCTCGCGATCCAGGGCGCTCATCTCGCGCTGGAGCTTCGCCAGCTCGGCGCCTCGGCTCTTCATGGGCAGCGCGCCGGACTCCGAGGGCACTTCTCCCCTGCGGCCCGCACCGCCGGTGCCTCGCTCGGAGGGGAGGCGAGCGCAGATGCTTCGGAGATCGTCCACCAACTCGGCGTCCAGGGAGGCCGCCCGCTCCTCGGGCGGGGCGGCGGCGGGCTGCCGAGGGCCTGCCTGCAGGACCGGCTCCAGCTCGCCCCTTAGCCTCTCCAGCTCGCTGCGGGTCTGCTCCAGCTCGCGCTCAAGCTCCTCCAGGCCGACACAGGCCGCCCGCAAGGGCTCTTCGCCTTGAGGCATGCCGGCGCGCATCCCCGGCATCTCCATCTCCCGCTCGTCGTCCGCTCCCGCGCGGTCGCGGTCACGCGAACAGGCGAGTCCCAAGAGCGCACACAGGGCCCCTGACGTCAGCGCCACCCGCATGGTTGCCCCTCCACTGGAGGGGAAAGTTGGTCCCGCCTGCACCGGCCGGCAACCCTCCGGCTCAGAAGCGCCGGCTCCAGACGATGTCCGCCCCGCCCGCGTTGGCGTCGCCGTACTCCGCCTGGAAGCTCCAGCGCCTCCCCAGCCGATATTCGACTCGAATTGCGCTCTCGTTCTCCCCGCGCCGGGGGTCGGCTCCGGGCTGGGAGGCGTAGCCGAGGAAGAGGCGATCTCCGAGGTAGGTGCCCACCTGCACCGTGGCTTGGGCGAGGCCGCCCTGGCCCGCCTCCACCGAGACTACGTCAAGCGGCACCTTGGTCCCGAGGAGCCGCAGGAGGAAAGAGCCTGCGAAGGAGCCCACGAAGGAGGCTGCCTGACCGGTGGCCGCGCCCGGCGGAGGGGGCCGCCCGGAAGCGAGCTGGGAGTAGAGCCCGAGCTCCGAGACGGGAGGATCCGAATAGGAGGCGATGGTCATGTCCTTGCCGCTTCCGCGGATCTCGATGAAGAGCGCCACCTGGTCGCGCTCGACGTGCTGGGCGGTCAAGAACAGGTACGGCGCAATCGGCGGCCCGCGAAACTCCAGGCGCGAGTCTTCGATCAGCTCGAAACGGCGGCCGAGCACTTCCACGAAACCGCGGAGCACACGCACCTCGCCGAAGAGCTGCGGCTTGCCTTGGTGCTCGAGCCGAAGCCGTTCTGGGATCTCGAGATCGGCCCTGAGGTCCGGCCCCACCAGCGTGACCCCGTCTGGGGCGCGCGCCTCCACGAGGACCTGGAAGGCTCCGGGCTTTGGCGCGGAAGGGGAGGGGAGCTTTTTGGCCCTCGGCTCTTGGAGCTCGTCCTGGCGCTCTACCAGCACCAGCCCCTTTGGGCGCTCGATCGGCTGGAGGTGATTTCGGCGCTCCTCAGGAATCTCGATGCGCGTCTTTTCCAGTCGAAGGTCGCGCAGGTGAAACAAGGCGGCGCGAAGCTCTCCCGAGAACTGCAGGCGAGTCGACACCTCGGCCCGCCGGCGGAAGCCGGTCACGATCGGGAAGCTCCGGATCGACCCCGAGCCGGCGAAGGCCAGCCGCTCGCCGTCGCGACGTCCGCGGGCTCGCAGCCGCAAGAGACCGTCCCCGGCGCGCGCCTCGAGCGCCGTGATCTCGAGGCCGCTCGCGTCCCCGGTCGCCACCAGGTGGATGCCCCGGTAGCTCCCGTAGCCTTCCACTGCCAGCGAGCCGTCGCTCAGCTCCAGCCGGCCCCGGAAATCCGGGCTCTGGAGGGTGCCGGAGACGGTGGCCTCCGCGAGCAGCCTTCCCCCGAGGTCCGCTCCTGGGAGCAAAAGCCCCAGGGCGTCGAGCTCTAGCCCGCTGGTTTTGAGGCTGGCTTCGAGCGGGAGCGTGGAGAGAGCAAATCCGCGCCGCAGGGAGCCTGGCGAGAGGTCCACCGAGGCGCGGCCGCCCAGGTCCACGCGGCCCTTGCCCCGCGCATCGAGCGACGCGCGCGCGGTGAGGACTCCGCTTGCGTATCGCAGCTCGACCGTGGCGCTACCGACCGGCGCGCCGTTGAATGCCAGCTCGGAGATGGCAGCCTCCGCTTTGAGCGTTGGTCGATCGAGCGTGCCCTGGACACGGGCCCTGCCCTCGAGCAACCCCTTCGCCCCGGCGGAGCTGCCCAAGCGCAGCTCCTTTGCCGCGACGGTCGCCTCCAGAGGGATGCGGGCGAGCTGATCGATCGCGCGAAGGTCCGCCAGCTCGGCGAGCCCGACGGGGCTTCGGGCGTCCAGATGGATTGTTCCCTCCGAGGTGGCGATGTCCGCGCGGGCCCGAGTCCCGTTCGCAGGATCGCTTTCGATGGAGACCGAGGCGTCGGCCGATGGAAGGCGGGAAAGCTCGGAGACGGCGGGCCCGAGCACGCGCGAGAGGCGGAGGTTCCGCGCCGTGCCCTTGATCCTCAGCGGCCGCTTCCGGGGATCGAATGGGACGTCGAACTGGACCGCCGCCCGCCCATCCGCCGAGCGCGCGGAGGCGTCGCCCAACAGCCTCTCGCCGTCGGAGCTCGCGCTGGCCTCAAGCGAGATCCCGCGGAGGTGCGCTACGGCGCCACGGACCAGCCGAGCCTCCACCTCCGCCACGGGCCTGCCCAGCGGCCCTCGCGCCCGAACGGTGGCGGTCAGCTCACCGGAGATCTCGGGCAGGCGGGAACGAAGCTCGGCCGGCAGGCGCGCCAGGTCGAGCCTGCGCAGCGTCAGCCGTGCGTCCAGCTTCCCCTCGCGCAGCTCTCCCTCCAGCGCCGCCGACTGCGGCCCGGAGGCGAGCGTCAGCCCTCGCACCGCGACTCCTTCCTCTCCGAGCTCGATTAGGGCCGCCTGCCGCAGCTCCCACTGGGCCCCGGGGTAGCGCAGTGCGAGCTCACCGATCTCCACGCGGCTTTCCTCGAGCAGCCTGGCGGCGACGGCCAGCGAAAGCTCCCCGGCGCGGGCCTGCGCGAGGAACATCCCTCCGTTGGCGGCGCCGACGCGTAGCTCGGGCCCGGCGATCGCCCGGCCGGAGAGCCGAAGCCGATCTGCCCGGGCCACGGCGAAAAGCGACGACAGCGGGGAGGAGATGTCCGGCACGCGGCCGACCAAGGAGAGCCCGTCGACTTCCACGGCACCCCGCCGGAGGGAGTATGCGCGGGCGAGCAGCCTTGCCTGCGGACGCGCGGACGGCCCCTCCACGGTAGCCTGGATCCAGCCCGGACCGGATAGGGCCAGCGCTCTTCGACCGGCCAGCTCCGAAGCCAGCTTGGAGATCGGAGCCAAGTCCTCGGCGCTCAGGCTCAGCTCGGCCCAAATCTCCCGCGCGCTCCACCGTGCGTCGCCCCACAGCCGTCCGCCCTCGAGCTTGGTATCGAAGGTGCCGGAGAAGGCTCCGCTGCCGGCGGTGATGGTCGCGCGGCCCGGCCCGACTGGCCGGCCGGCGAGGCGCGATGGGTCGAGGCGAATTTCGAGCGTTCCCCGGGCAGCACCGAGCGAGCCGCCCCCACCCCGCGCCACCGCGCTCAGGGAGAGCCTGGTGGTCGGGCCCGAGCCGAGAAGCCGCCTCAGATCGACCCCCTCGGCGCGCAGCTCGAGTGGCCGGGCGCTTCGCGAATCGAGATCGACCGCCCCCCGCAGGGTCGCCTTCGCGCCGGCGGCCGAGGCGGATAGCTCTAGCTGTATCCGGCCGCCTCGGTGGGCCAGCTTCCCTTTCACCTCCAGGGGCGCCGCGAGCGGGTATCCGTCCAGGGCCGCGCGGCCCGCCGCGGGTTCGAGCTGGAGGCGGCCGAGCTGGATGCGAGTGGTGCCACCCTCGTGGAACGCCTGCGCCTCGAGGTGCAGCCCCTTCCCGCGCAGATCGATGGCGGCGGTCGACCTGTCCGGCGCGGCCTCGATGCTCAGCGCGACGGCGGCGGGCCCCTCCAAGGGCTCGTAGGTGCGGCCCTCGAGGGCGACCCGCGCGAACAGGTGGCCCACCCCTCGCTGGCGCACCGTGCCACGGCCGCTGGCGATCACCCGGTGGCGCTGGGTGAAGGGCAGGCCCTCGGGGAGGAGGAGGGACGCCTCGGCGTCCTCCACTCGGAATTCGACGAGGAACGACGCAATCGGCCCCTTCCCGCGCGGCCCCTTGGGCTCACGCCTCGGCTCGAGGGCGGTCACCAGGTTGAGCTGGTCGCCTTTCCATCGGAGCTGGAGCCTGGGTCGCACGATTCGCACCGGAGACAGCCGCAGGGTCCGACGGTACAGCCCGCCCAGGGACACCCTCGCGGAGACCCGCTCCACCTGCGCCACCAGCTCCCCGTCAGGATCGCGCAGCTCCACGTCACGGGCCGTGACGAGGGATCCGTGGAGGTCAAGCTCTCCGAAGCTCAACTCGCCGCGGAACGCATCGCGGGCGGAGACCTGGAGCGCCCTTCGCACCCGCTCCTCGCCGGCCTCGCTGGTGAGGTAGAGGTACGCCACCCCGGCCGCGGCGAGCAGCACTCCGATCGCGGCGAGCAGCGCGGCAGCGAGTCTCATGGGCCACCGGCGCCTCCGCCCGACGCCCTTCCGTGCGCGCACTCCGCCTCCGTTCGTCTCCCGCAACAGCTATGCCTGGGCGGAGTTGGGCGAAAGCACAGTGGCGAGCAGCCGTGCGCGCGCCGGAAGGCCCGCCCGCCGCTTTGGGCGAGGCGATTCAGAACGCTTCGCCGAAGGTGATGTGGAGCGCGCAGGCGCCCTCCGGCGCACCGGCGGCGCTCCGGGAGAAGCCGCCGATTCCCAGGCAGCCGCGGTCTACCGGGAAGGGCGCCTCCGCGCCCGGGAGCTGCACCGCCGGCAGCGCCGGTCCGACCGGGAGCCGGTAGGCGAAGTCCAGGCGAATGGGGCCGATGGGCGTCCGGTAGCGCACTCCCCCGCCGACCGCGTACTGCAACTGCCCAGTGGCGGTGAAGGATAGGGGCTCCGGTGAAACCCACCCCGCGTCGAGGAACGCGGCGAGGATCCACTTCTCTGCGACGTCGTAGCGCAACTCCACCGACGCCTCGATCAGCCCCTCGCCGCCGATCGGCACGGCCTGAGCCGCCACCCCCTCCTCCGCCTGCTCCAGAGGCGCGATCAGGATCGGCGAGAGCCGCTGGTGGCTGAAGCCACGCATCGAGGACGCCCCGCCAGCGTAGAAGCGCGTGACGATCGGGCTCTCCACTCCTCGCTCGTGCAGGAGCGTGCCGAGCGAAAGGCGCGCCGAGAAGCTGAGTCTCCCCTCCTCGCCGACCGTCGCGTACATCCGCGCGTCCGGCAGCACGCGAAGGTAGGTGAAGGAGCCGCCGAGCGGCCCGCCGCCTTCCTGCAGGGAGAGGCCGAGGAAGTAGCCGCGCCTGGGCTCCACCGGATCGTCCCGGCGATCCCAGGCGATGCGTTGCTCGAGGTAGGACAGCACGCAGGGCGCAGGGCACCCCAGGCCCACTCGGGTCCTGGCCGCCACGGGCGACGGCCCGCTGAGGCTGTACAGCTCGAGGCTGTACGAGGGCTGCACCGTGACCGCGGGGTGCGGCTTCCAAGCCAGTCCCACCCGCGACCTTCCGGAAAACGAGGCGTACGCCTGCTCCAGCTCCCGTTCGCCATCCAGCGAGGCGTTCAGCCTCCAGTCGGGCGAGAAGAGGCGCGGCTGCTCGAGCTCGGCAAGCAGTCGGGCGATCGGCCCCTGGGTGGGGGCCTCGGCCTCGATGCCCCTGGCCACCGCGTAGAGGTTGGGGATGAACGCCCAGCCGGCCCGCCCGCGGAGCCTGAGGATGCGCAGGCCCCCGAGAAAGTTGCGATCGACGTACTCCGCGAGCGCCCGCACCTCGTTGCGGCTCTGGTCGAGCCCCACCCCTCCGCCCGCGCGCACGCTGTGGAACGCCGCCTCGCGCACGTCCACCAGCACAGGCACGGTCGCGGCCTCACGGTCCACCAGGCCGGGCGCCACGCTCACCGAGGTGAAGATCCCCATCTGGAACACGCGGGCTTGCACCCGCTCGAGCACACTCTGGGCGTAGAAGTCGCCGCGGGGGTAGCGGGCCGCGGCCTGCTCGATGATCCGCCACGCCGGCACCCGCGAGGGCTCCTTCGAGAGGCGGATCTCTCCGAAGCGGTACCGCTGCCCCACCTGGAAGGAAAGCTCGACCACCGCCTCGTGGCTCGGCGGATGGACCCTCACCTCGCCTCGCACTGCTGCCTCCACGTAGCCGAGCTCGAGCAGCCTGCGCCTCAGCTCGTCGCGCAGCCCTCTCCAGTCCTCCTCGAGGAAGCGCTCTCCCTTGACGAGCGGGAAGTCGGCCAAGACCTCCTGGCGGTGCTCTTCCGGGAGCATCTCCAGGCCCTGGAGATCCACCGACTGGATCAGGGTGGCCGGAGCTTCCTCCACCCGGGCGCGGAGGGAGATGCCCCCGGGCACCTCCACCGCCTCCTGCTCCACCACCTTGGTGCCGTAGTAGCCCTGGGCCTCGTAGTAGCGCTCGATGCGCAGCAGGTCCGATCGCCAGGCGCTCTCGTCGAAGCGCTGCGGCTCGGACAGCGGCCACCAGCTCGACTCCCGGGTCAACAGGCGCTTCTCGATCTCCTTCGCCGGGATCTGCCGCGTCCCCTCGATCCTGACCTCCCGGACGAGCGGCCGCTCGGGCAGAGGCCGGCTTGCCGCACAGGAAACGAGCGAAAGCCATAGCAGTGGCGAGCTGAAGCGGGGCATCGCACTTCCGTTCGGCTGGTCGACGACGAAGTAGGCTGCCGCCGGGCGGTCTGCCAGTGAGCGAATGGCCGTGCGTTCAGTGCTGGCCAGGGCGAAGGGGGGTTTCTTCCACCGGCGGCCGGGCGCACCGTTTCTGGGCGAGGAGGTGTGGCAATGGCGGTGGAGAGAGTGGAAGTAGGCCCCTACGCGACTCACTGGAGCGCAATCCTTGCCGGGTCCTTCGTGGCCGTGGGCTGCTGGCTTTTCCTGTTCGTGCTCGGAGGAGCGATCGGTGCCTTGGCGAGGGAGGCAGCCGGGGTTTGGACGGCCATCTACACGGTGGTCGCGCCGATCGTGGCGTTGTTCGCCGGCGGCCTGGTGGCGTCCCGGTCGCGGTGGATCCTCGGCCGAGCTGACGCGGCGCTCCACGCGCTCGTGGTCTGGGGCTTCACCATGGTGCTGGGGGCGCTGCTGTTCTCCCTGCTCGGCTTGCTGGTCCCCAGCATTGCGCTGCAGCGGATGACCGTTCCCTCGGGGTACGCCTGGGCGGTGGCGGGCTCGATCTTCGGCGCGGCGGTGGCGGCCATCCTCGGGGCCACGATCGGGCTTGGCAGGCGCGTCGAGCTGGGCCGCCGCGAGGAGGCGCCGCGCGAGGCGCGCCCCTAGGGCAGGCGGCCGGTGAGGGCAAGCGCCCGAGGTGGGGCCGAGCGGTTGTCGCCCTGACCTCGGGTGCCTACCTTCTGGCAGCTTCGAGGGACTGGGAGCCAGCCCTCCCCGAGCGGGCTTGCAGTCGGAGGGGTGGGGAATGCGTCAGGGTTGGTGGTGGCTGCTCGGCGCGCTGATCGTCGCCTGCGCGGAGCGCGAGCGGCCGCGGCTGTCCGATGGCCGGCTGCTGGTCTCGGGCAAGCTCGAGTTCGGCACGGTGGTGGTCCACAAGCGGCGGGAGCTGGACGTCGTTCTCCGCAATGTCGGAAGAGGGCCGCTGACCATCGACGATGTGTGGACCATCGGGCCAGAGGGGACCTACCTGGCCAGAGCGGGTTGCAAGTGGCCGCGATTGCTCTCGAGCAACGCCGAGTGCCCGATTCGGGTCCGCTACTCGCCCTCGAATGGAGGCGCGCACCCGGGAGTGCTCGTGGTCCGCACCGACAGCACGGAGGAGCCCTTCTTCCGGGTGGAGATGTCGGGGAACGGGCTCGAGGCCGCGGCGGTGATTTCCCCAGAGGCGATCGACTTCGGCCGCATCGAGGCCGACTCGGACAAGACCGCCGCGGTGACTTTGCAGAATCCTTCGCCGGTGCAGGTGGAGCCGACGCTCCAGCTGGTCGGCGCGGACCGCGACGAGCTGTCCCTGCCAGCCGGGGCCCTGGTGCTCGCTCCAGGGGAGAGGCGGACGATGGAGCTGTCGTTCCACCCTGGCAGAGTCGGCCGGAAGCTGGTCGCCCTGGTCTTCACTCCGTGTGAGGGCTGCGCCGATCGGATCGTCGCGATCGCGGCGGAGTCGCTCGAGCAGGCCGTGGTGGCCGAGCCGCCGCTGCTCGATTTCGGGCAGCTGCCGATCGACCGCGACCGAACCATGCAGGTCAAGCTGCGCAACCTCTCCACCGAGCCGATGGAGGTGACGCGCCAGTCGCTCGCACCCTCGACCGACCCTTCCTTCCGCGCGGCGCCGTCCGCGGTGCCGCTCACGATCGACCCGATGGGAGCTGTCGATTTCGACTTCACCTACAGCCCTGGCCACATGGGCTTGGCGCTGGGGCTGGCCCACTTCCACGTCCCAAGCAAGCGGCACCCCACCACCGACGTCCAGCTGCGGGCGTTCGGCGGCTCGTCCGAGCTGTGCCTCGCGCCCTTCGACTACGACTTCGGAGAGAGGCCGGTGGGCTCGCGGAACTGGACCGCGCTGGTGGTGAAGAACTGCGGCGCTTCCAACGCTTCGCCGATGACCGTCCACGGGGTGGACCTGGGCCCCCACCCATCGCTGGGGGGCGCGGAGCATTTCTCCGTCGATCCCGGGCCGCTCCCCAAGTCGCTGGCGGCGGGCGAGGAGTTGGTGGTCAAGGTGTTCTACGAGCCCTTGGGCGACGGGCAGTCGGGCGCCTCGATCCAGGTGCGCGGCGACGCCTTCCCCGGCGGGTTGTCGCGGGCGACCTTCTCCGGCAAGGGGCGCACCTTCCCGCCCTGCCAGGTGGCGGTGAGGCCCGCGGGAGTGGACTTCGGCACGGTCCGGCCGGGGCACAGCGCGATCCTCGGGGTGAAGGTGGAGAACGTGGGGACCGACCTCTGCGCGGTGAAGAACATAGGCCTCGCCGACGACGGCGCCGGCGCGTTCCGCCTGCCGGGAGGGCCGATCGACGGCCTCTTGGTGCCGTCCGGCAACAGCTTCACCTTCCAGGTGCGCTTCGATGCGGGGCTCTTGCAGGCGTCCTTTTCTGGAGCAGTCCGGATCGAGGTGGCCGACCCCGGCAACCCCCTTCGGTTCGTGTCGCTCAGGGCCAACACCCAGGCCTCCTGCGTGGTGGCGCGGCCCCGCTTCTTGGACTTCGGGCAGGTGCGGCCGGACTGCCCGCCGGCGCCTCAGGAGGTGAAGGTGGAGAACGTCTGCGCTTCGACGGAGACAGTGCTCCAAGCCTATGTCGGCCCCGGCACCACCGACGGCGAGTACGCGGTGTCGGCCACCTCGGCGCCGCTGCCGGTCGCGCTCGGCCCGGGCGACTCGTTCACCGCGGAGGTCACCTACCAGGGCATCGTCATCGGCCCCAACTACTCGCCGCTGTTCGTGGACGTGATCGGGCTGAACGCGCCCCTGCTGGTGCCGCTGCACGGCGAATCCAGCTCCCGGGCCGAGCGGACGGATCTCTTCGTCCAGCAGGATGGCAGCAAGGTGGACGTGCTCTTCGTGGTGGACAACACCGCCTCGATGGTGGAGGAGCACCCTCGGCTGATCGACGCGCTCCCCGCCTTCGCGAGCGCGGCGCTCCTGAGGCAGGTCGACCTGCACGTCGCGGTGACCACCACCGGGATCGAGCCCGTGTCGGGCAGCTGCCCCGGGGGCGCCGAGGGCGGCGAGGCCGGCCGGCTCTTCCCAGCGGACAACAGCGCCCCGCGGCTCCTCACCGACAAGACGCCAGGCCTCGGCTCCGCGCTCCAGAAGAACGCCGCGGTAGGCCAGTGCGCCTTCGTGGAGAAGGGGCTCGAGGCGATGCGCCGCGCCTTGAGCTACCCTTTGGTCGATCACTCGGACGATCCGCGCACCAGCCTGCCCAGCGACGGCAACTTGGGCTTCCTCAGGGACGAGGCGGGACTGGCGGTGGTGGTCGTGGGAGACGAGGACGACCATTCGCCCGACGACGTGGAGAGCTACGTGCGTTTCCTCTTTGGGCTCAAGGGCACCAACCAGCCGGCGCGGGCGACCGTGTACGCGATCGCCCCGACCGGATCGGGCTGCTCCTCCGCGGGCGGCACCGGCACCCGCTACGTCGAGGCCGCCCAACGGACCGGGGGGGAGGCGATGAGCGTGTGCGCGAGCGACTACGAGCCGATCCTAAAGACGGTGGCGGCCAAGGCGTTCTCGCCTCAGGATCGTTTTCCGCTCTCCTTCCCGCCGGACCCGGCCAGCGTCTCGGTGTCGGTCGACGGCGTCCCCGTCTCGGGTTGGACGTACGACGCCGCCGCGAACCAGATCGTCTTCGGAGCTCGGCCGGCGCCGGGGTCGCGGATCGCGGTGAGCTACCGCCGCGCCTGCCCAGCGCCGTGAGCAGCTTGCCGCCCCTTGCTTCGAGCGCCGCGGAAGCCGGAAGATCGGCCCTGGCGCGATCGGCGCGGCGGAATGCTACAGGCCTGGCGCTGGCTGTGGCGCTGGCGGGAAAGTTCTCTCCCGAGATGGCGAGGGTATCTTGGCGGCGAGCAGGAGAAGGCGAACCGTGAGAGCTCCCCCCCGCCCCGTCCGGCCCGCCCCCGGGCCGGTCCAGCTGTCGCTGCCCCTCGAGGCACGCGGCTGCCCAAGCGCCGAGCGGCCGGCCGCGGGGTTGCGGCTGATCCGGGGCGAGGGGGCGGGCGCCCCGGAGAAGCTGTGCTCCAGGGACGCGGTGATCCGCGCATTGATGGAGACCGGCGCGGACCTGCTCCTACGGCGGATCTCGGTGGAGCGCGCCGAGGAGATCGAGTCGAACGTCGAGCGGATCCTGGACCTCTTCGACCGCACCGAGCGGGTTCCAAAGCTCTTGCCTGCGCTTCGCCGTGAGCTGGACGAACTGGAGGCGCTGATGAGGGACAGCCGGGCGGGGCGGTTCAAGCGCCGCAGCCGGTAGTGCTCTGGCAGGGGGCCGGACCTTCCGAATCTGCTCCACCACCGGGCCGCTCGTTTGACCCCCCCGCGGTCTGTGCCTAGCATTTTTCGTTTTCGTCTGTTCGAGCAGGCTGGCTCGGGCCCCACGGGCCGGCCTGTAGCGACGTGTCGATCGAAACCTACGGCGACTATCAGCTCCTGAAACGGCTCGCCACCGGCGGAATGGCGCAGATCTATCTCGCCCGCCGCGCCGGGCTGGAGGGCTTCGAGAAGTTGGTGGTGGTCAAGCGGATCCTCCCGCACCTCGCCGAGAACGAGGAATTCGTGAAGATGTTCCTCGATGAGGCGCGCATCGCCGCCCGTCTCAATCACCCGAACATCGTCCAGATCTTCGACCTCGGCGCGCTGGACGACACCTTCTTCATCGCCATGGAGTACATCCACGGCGAGGACGCCCGCAGGGTGTGGAAGCGCGCCGACGCCGTCGGCAAGTCGATGCCGGTGGCGCTGGTCTGCCGGGTGATCATGGACGCCTGTTCCGGGCTGGACTACGCCCACAAGCGCACCGACGCCGAGGGGAAGCCGTTCAGCATCGTCCACCGCGACATCTCGCCCCAGAACATCCTGGTGAGCTTCCAGGGCGGAGTGAAGGTGGTGGACTTCGGAATCGCCAAGGCCGCCGACCAGGCCACCGTCACGCGCTCCGGTGTGCTCAAGGGCAAGTACTCGTACATGTCGCCCGAGCAAGCGTCGGGCAAGAAGGTGGATTGCCGGACCGACATCTTCGCCCTGGGGGTGGTGCTCTACGAGCTGCTCACCGGCACCCGGCTGTTCAAGCGCGGAAATGACATTCAGACCCTGAACGCCGTGACCGAGTGCCAGGTGGCGCCGCCCTCCGAGGTGAACTCCCGGCTCCCCGCGGATCTCGACGCTTTGGTGATGAAGGCGTTGGCCAGGGAGCCGAGCGACCGTTACCAGCAGGCCGTCCATCTCCAAGTCTCACTCGAGGACTGGCTGTTGCGCCACCAGTTGCCCTCCTCCTCGGCGCACCTCGCGGCCTTCATGCAGGAGTTGTACTCCGACCGGCTCGCGCGGGAGGAGCAAGAGGGAGGGGTGCTGGTCGAGGATTCGGACGGCTCACGCGAAGAGGCACCGAAGCGCGAGCGGGCCACTCCTTCGGTGCGCTCTTCGAGCCGGGCGACCAGCGGTTCCGTCAAGGCCGCCGCTCGTTCGCGGACCCCTGACGCCACCCTGGCGGAGCGGCCCGAGAAGGCGCGCTCCGCGTCGGGGGCACGCAGGGGCTTGGAGGTCGCTTTTGGCGGCGACGAAGAGCGGTTGCCGCAGCCCACCGAGATGAGCCGCACCCTCACCAGCCGGAGGTGGCCGCTGCTCGCCGTTGCCTCGGTGGCGGTCTCGTCGATCGCGGTGCTCGGCTTCCTTCTGCTCCGGCAGGGAGGGGCACTCGGCTCGCGCGCGGTGGTGCAGCTCAGCTCGGAACCCTCGGGCGCGACGGTGGTGTTCAACGGCGCGCCGCTCCCCGAGCTGACGCCGTGCACGCTGCCGAAGGTCCCGGCGGGCTCCTACCCGATCCGGGTGGGGAAGGTGGGCTACCTCGACCATCAGGGCACGGTGGATGTCCCCTCGTCTGGCGAGGTGCGGCTTCCGCCCATCAAGCTCCTCCCCGATCGTCCGCCCCCTCCGGAGCCTCAAGTGTCGCTCCGTGTGGCCAGCACCCTCCCCGCCGAGGTCTCGGTGGACGGCGAGCCAGTGGGCCAAACGCCGCTCGAGATCCAGGTGGCCCCGGGCCGGCGGAAGCTGGCCCTCCTGGTTCAAACCGGCGAGCGCTCCGAATGCGAGGTGATCGCGCAGGGCGGCCGGCCGGTGTCCCTCTCCTGGGCGGGAGGTGGCTGCCGCGAGGGCGATCCCTCGAGCGTAATGCTCACGGTCCGCTCGCAGCCCCACGGTGCGGAGCTGTACGTCGACGGGCTCGCTCAGGGCCAGACGCCCCTCACCGTGGAGGTCGAGCCCAAGCGCGAGCTGTCGATCCGCCTCGAGCTGGCCGGCTACAAGCTCGCCGAGCGCCGGGTCGAAACCGGGCTCGGTGCGCCCAGGGAGCTCTCCGTCGAGCTGGAACGGAGGGGGCAGTCCTCAGTCAAGGTCGTCGACCGCAGAGATCCTCCCAAAGCCAGCGGATTGGTGCGCTTCGCCGTCACCCCTTGGGCGGAGGTGGCGTGCGGCGGCCACGACTTCGGCCCCACTCCGTTCAAGGACAGGTCGCTCCCGGTAGGTGAGTACGAGTGCCGCTTCACCCACCCCGAGCTGGGCACCCGCACCGAGCGGGTGGTGGTGCGCGCGAACGAAACCAGCCGGGTGACCGTGAAGTTCTGACGGTCCAGGGTCGAGGGTCGAGCGTCGAGAGGAATCGTCGAGCCACGTCCAGCGCCGGACGGTTCCCCGTCGACGGCGGACGTCGAGCTGCTTGACCATCGCTGGACGCATGCCGCTCGACCGTCGACTCTCGACCCTCGACTAGCTTCTCCGATCGAAGTCGCGACAGCTGACCGCTGAGCCGTCCGATTCGCGTACGGCGGGCCGCCCCACCGTCGCGAGACACGCCACTGGGTTGCGTCCCCGTTGCACGATTTCGCGCTTGACAACTCCATTGAATACCGCCTATTTATTGGCAGATACTTAGTGGTATCCATTCACAGGAAACCACACCTTGGAAATCCTGCGGCCTGAGGAGATCGAGCGGATCGAGCGGGACTTCGCGGGCGGGCTGCCGGCGCGGGCGATCCTCGACATCTTCCGGCCCAGGGGCGTGCGGCTATCCGAGGCGACCTTCCGGAAGTACGTGCAGGCCGGACTGTTGCCCCGCAGCCGCCGCGTCGGGCGCAAGGGCAAGCACCGCGGAAGCCAGGGGGTCTATCCGGTCGAGTCGGTTCGGCGCATCAACGTGATCAAGAAGATGATGGCCGAGGGCCTGACCCTCGACGACATCCGGCGGTCGTTCGTCTTCTTCAAGAACCACATCGAGCAGGTCGACCGCGGAATCGCCGAGGTGCTCGACCGCTTCGAGGCGGAGCTGGTGGGCCGGCCCTACGCGGACCGACGCAAGCGGGAGCTGCTCGGCCGACTGCAGACGCTGCGCGGCCGCGCGGGGGATCTGGTCCGCGAGGTGGAGCGATTGGGCAGCGCGGTGACCGCCCGCGGAGCCGAGACGAGTGAACTGAACCCGGACGCCTGAAGGGGGCGTCCTCACAGGAGGGGACGATGAACGAGCCGAACGAAAACGCTCCGGTGCTGGCCGAGGAAGACAAGGCGGAGGAGCCCCGCCATCGCTCCAAGACCATGTCGCGAAAGGAGATGGCCCGGGAGATGCGGCGGCGGCGCCTCCTGGGCCAGGTGGACCCCGAGGAGGAGGACCTGATGAAGCTGGTCGACGAGTCGCGGCCGAAGACCCGCGCCGACTGCGTCAACGGCCCAAGGCCCTGCCTGTTCGTCTCCTGCAAGCACAACCTCTACCTGGACGTGAACCCGGAGACGGGTTCCATCAAGCTCAACTTTCCGGACAAGGAGATCGGGGAGCTGCAGTACACCTGCGCCCTGGACGTCGCGGAGAAGGGCGGCATCACTCTCGAGGAGGTCGGGGAGATCATGAACCTCACCCGGGAGCGCATCCGGCAGGTGGAGACGAGAGGGCTGATGAAGATCCGCGAGGCCACCGAGGCCGAGCCCCCTCGGAAAGCGCAGAACGAGTAGCGAGCGGCCGGGCGCAGCTCCCAAGGCTCGGGCTGCGGCTCCGTTCGTTCGTTGACCGGCGCGCGGGCGGTTGGTAGACCGGGCGGCCACCCCGGAGGACCCGTGCTCGCGCTCCTGAGTGTTTCCGACAAGCGCGGACTCGTGCCGTTCGCGCAGGGCCTTACCCGCCAAGGCTTTACCCTTCTCTCCACCGGCGGAACCATGGAGGCGCTGGGCCGCGCCGGAGTGCCGGTGAAGAAGGTCTCCGAGCACACCGGCAGCCCGGAGATCCTGGGCGGGCGGGTCAAGACGCTCCACCCGAAGATCCACGGAGGCATCCTCGCAAGGCTAGAGCTGGCCGAGGATCGCGCCGAGCTGGAACGCCACCGCATCGAGCCCATCGCCCTGGTGGCGGTCAACCTCTACCCCTTCCGGGAGACCGCCGCCAGAGAGCTGCCCGAACCGGAGGTGATCGAGCAGATCGACATCGGCGGCCCGGCGATGCTCCGGGCGGCGGCGAAGAACTTCCGGCACGTGGCGGTGGTCGTCGACCCCGACGACTACCAGCCGGTGCTGGCGGAGCTGGCCGAGCGCGGCGAAGTCTCGGAGCCCACCCGCCGCAGGCTCATGCGCAAGGCCTTCGCGCATACCGCGGCGTACGACGCCGCCATCTCCGCCTGGCTCTCCCACAGCTCCGGCGAACCCTTCCCGCCCGAGTTGTCACTGTCCTTCAGGAAGGCACAGGAGCTGCGCTACGGCGAGAACCCCCATCAGCGCGGCGCCTTCTATCGCGAACAGCGGGAGCCCGAGGCGCCCAGCGTGGCCTTCTCCCGCGTCCTCCAGGGGAAGGAGCTCTCGTACAACAACCTCCTCGACCTCGACGCGGCGCTCTCCTTGGTCCTCGAGTTCTCCGAGTCGCCCTGCGCGGCGATCATCAAGCACAACACCCCTTGCGGCGTCTGCAAGGACTCGGCGCTGGAGCGGGCCTACCGGATCGCGCGCGCCTGCGACGAGGTGTCGGCCTTCGGCGGCATCGTGGCCCTCAACCGGCCGGTGGACCAGGCGACCGCGCAGGCTTTGGCGGAGACCTTCCTCGAGGCGGTGATCGCCCCCTCCTACCAGGAAGCGGCACGCGGAATCCTGGCGGCGAAGAAGAATCTGCGGGTGCTGGAGGCTGGGGAGCGGCTCTCCTCGCCCTCGGCCCTTCCACGGGCTCAGCTCGACGTCCGCAGCGTGTCCGGAGGGCTCTTGGTGATGGACCGCGACGCCCTCGAGCCAAGATCGGAGTGGAAGGTGGTCTCCAGCCGGCAGCCGAGTGAAGGCGAGCTGAGGGCCCTCCAGTTTGCCTGGCGGGTGTGCAAGCACGTGAAGAGCAACGCCATCGTCTTCTCCGCCCAGGACCGCCTGCTGTCGGTGGGAGGAGGCCAGACCAGCCGGGTGGATTCGGTGAAGATCGCCGCGCAGAAGGGGGGCGACCGCCTGAGGGGTGCGGCGGTGGCGTCGGATGCCTTCTTCCCGTTCCGCGACGGGCTGGACGAGGCCGCCAAGGCAGGGGCCAGCTGCGTGGTCCAGCCTGGGGGATCCGTGCGCGACGCCGAGGTCATCGCTGCCGCCGACGAGCACGGGATGGCCATGGTGCTCACCGGGGTACGGCACTTCCGCCACTGAGGCCCGAGGACTCCCTCCATCGCATGCGCATCGTCTGCCAGAAGTGCGGCGCCGCATACGCGGTCGAGGACCGACTGATCTCCGCCAAGGGCGTGCGGACCCAGTGCCCACGGTGCCGGGCGGTCCAGCTCGCCAAGCTGGGGGAGAACGGGGCCGAAGGCGGGCCCTCTCCACTCCAGGCCCCCGGGAAGCCTCCGCCCATCGTCCATCCGAGCGCCGCCAAGCAGCCCGCGCCCGAAGCTCCGGGCGAGCCGCGCGACTGCCAGCAGTGTGGGCGGGAGCTTGACGATCCGTTCGACCGGGTGATCGGCACCTGCGAGCCATGTCGCTCCCGCGAGGCTCCCGCCTCCGGGCCGATTGAGCCCGAGGAGAGCTTCGCCCCAGAGCCGGAGAAGCCGGTCGCGGCCGCCCCAACCCTCCCGGACCCCGACGACGACTCGGTCCGGGCGCGCGCGCTCGAATCGCGCTCCGGGTTCGCCGCCACCGCCGTCGGCGGCCGCTCCTCGAGTGTGAGGTCTCTCGCGGTGATCGGCGCCGTCCTGGTGGCGGTGGTGGCCGGGGCGGCTCTCCTCTGGAAGAAGCCGTGGGTCGACAAGCGGCCGGTGCTCGCCACCACCCACCAGGCGAAGGAGATCGCGGAAGTCATCCCGAAGTGGAAGATGCGCTATCTCGACATCGAGGGGGACGCCGCGCAGCACCTCGCCGCCGGCGAGGAGAGCCTGGCGCTCGACACCACCAACGGGTACGCGGAGGCCGAGGAGGAGTTCCAGAAGACGCTGGTCCTGGACTTTGACAGCGACCGGGCGGTGGCGGGGTACGTGCAGGCGCTCGCGCTCGGGCGGGGGGCGCGGCTGGACGAGGCCACCTACCGGGAGGCCGTCGGGCTGGTGATCGCCGCCGAGCGGCGGTCGGGGGAGGAGCCGCTCCTCCTCGTGGCGCACGCCAATCTCTTGCTCTCCCGGCCCGACGCCAACACCTCCGACGCGCGCGCGCTGGCGGAGAGGGCGGCCCGCTCCAAGGACCCCAAGGTGAAGGCCCTGGCCCAGATGGCGATCGGCCAGTCGCACCTTTCCACCAACGGGCTTTGGGCGGCCGAGGCCTTCGAGCGGGCGCTGGAGTTGGACCCGTCGCACCGGCGCGGCTACCTTTTCCGGGCCCGCTCGCTCAAGTCCGCGGGCGAATACCGCACGGCGGTGGAAATCCTGGAGAAGCGGCTCGCCCTCGACCCCGACCAGTGGGAGGTGGCGGAGGAGCTCGGCACCCTCTACGTGCAGCTCGGTGAGCTCAAGCGGGCCAGAGAGACTTTCGACCGGGCCCTCTCCACCTCAGGCGGGGCGCTCCCCAGGCTCGCGCTGGCGCTGCTCGCCTACCAGCACGAGGGGAAAGTGTCCGAGGCCATCGTCTCCTTGACCGAGATCTCCAAGCGCGAGCGGTACGGAGATCAGGAGGCGCTGGTGGCGCTCGGGCACCTTGCGGCGGCCAAGCGGCTCCAGGGCGAGCTGGACGCGGCGGTCAGCTACGCCAATCAGGCCTTGGCGATCGCCGACGACACCCACGCCCACCTCCAGCTTCTCCTGGTGGCCTTGCAGCGCGGGAATGTCGCCCACGCCAGGGTCCACCTGCCAGGAATCTTTGGCCGGCTGGGGGACCCGGCACTGGAGCTTTTGCTCGAGGCGCGCTGCCTCTTGGCCGAGGGCCAGCTCGAGAAGGCGATGGACGCGTTCGCCCGCTCCGCCGAGCTGGACCCGAGGCGGACCGACGCCTTGCTGATGGCGGGGGCGGCGGCCGGACGCCTCAAGTCGGAGAAGGCCTTCGAATTCGTCCTGCAGCGCGCGGCGAAGGCCGATCCGACCCGCGCCGGTCCCAGACAGCAGATGGCTCGGTACTACCTCCAGGCGGTGGACACGCTGGGGGGCGCATCGGGCCACTTCACCGCCCTGGCCCGCGACGGGGAGGACCCGAACCCGCCCATGTGCGAGGGCCTGGTGCAGTGGCACCTCGGCAACCACGCGGCCGCCGAGCGCAATTTCCAGCGAGTGACCCAGATCGATCCTTCGAACGCCGCCGCGCATGCCTACCGGGCGCTCGCCGCCCTCCGGCGAGGAGATGCCGCGCAGGCGCTCTCCCTTTCCTTTCGCGCAGTCGAGGAGGACCGCCAGTCGGCCCTCACCCACTACGCGCACGGGATGGCGCTGCTCGCCGCCGGGAAGTCCGAGTCGGCGAAGAAGGCCTTCAAGGACGCGCACGGGCGCGATCCGGGCCTGTTCGCCGCCCGCGTCCAACTCGGGGCGCTGGAGCTGGCCACCGACCAGCCGGCCGGCAAGAAGCTCCTCGCGGCGGTGCTCGATCGCGATCCCACCTACTTCGAGGCGATGCGCGCGCTGTACAAGTCGGGGCAATGAGCCACAAGCGAGATGTGAAGGGTTGTACCTTTCGCCGATGCCTCGAAGCGCCGGGGGGACGATGAGCCACGAGCGAGTCCGCCGATGAGGGTCCTGCTCCTCGGATCGGGCGCCCGCGAGCACGCGCTGGCCTGGAAGCTCGCCCAGAGCCCAAACTTGAAGTGGCTCTGTTCCGCTCCCGGCAACCCGGGCACCGAGGGGCACAACATGCCGGTCACGCTGAACGACGCCGACCAGGTGCAGAGGTTGGCCGGCGAGATCGAGCCGGACTTGATCGTGGTGGGCCCAGAGGCGCCGCTGGTGGCGGGCTTGGCCGACCAGCTCATGGGAATGGGCTTCCCGGTGTTCGGTCCGACCGCGGCGGCGGCGCGCATCGAGGGCTCCAAGGCCTTCGCCAAAGAGGTGATGCAGCAGGCTGGAGTGCCCACGGCGGAAGCTCGGGTGTTCGACTCGGTCGAGGAGGCCGTTTCGCACGCGCGTTCGCTCGGGAACGTGGTGGTGAAGGCCGACGGGCTCGCGGCGGGGAAGGGAGTGGTGGTGGCCAAGGGCGCCGACGAGGCGGAGGCAGCGGTGAGGTCGCTCGCGGCCCTCGGCCCGGCCGGGAAGCGGCTGCTTCTCGAGGAGCTGCTCGAGGGCGAGGAGGTATCGGTGATCGCCCTGTGCGACGGGGAACGATACGTGCTGCTTCCTCCGGCGCAAGATCACAAGCGGGTGGGTGACGGTGACACCGGGCCGAACACCGGGGGGATGGGGGCCTACTCGCCGGTGCCCTTCCTCGACGAGGCGGCGCTGCGATGGACCGGCGAGCACGTCATCGGCCCGACGCTCTCGGAGCTGTCCCGGCGTGGGACGCCGTTCCGCGGGGCGCTCTACGCGGGGCTGATGCTGACCCGGGGAGGGCCGCGCGTGCTCGAGTTCAATTGCCGCTTCGGCGATCCGGAGACGCAGGTTTTGGTCTTGCAACTCGAGGAGGACCTGCTCCCGCTGCTGGATGAGTGCGCCCGGGGTCGGCTGGAGCCCAGGCCGCTGCGGTTTCGCCCCGGAGCCTCGGTGGGGGTAGTGCTCGCCGCGGCCGGCTACCCGGGCGCCCCCCGGACCGGGGATCCCATCGAAGGGCTGGAGGAGGTGGGCCCAAAGGTGCGGGTGTTCCATGGGGGCACGCGGCGCGAGGGCGTCCGGCTGGTCACCGCCGGGGGCCGGGTCCTCACCGTCTGCGCGAGCGGGCAGAGCCTCGCCGCCGCCCGCGAGCGCGCCTACTCGGGAGTGGCGAGGATCCGCTTCCCGGGCTCGCACCACCGCCGGGACATCGGTGCGCGGGCGCTCGGGTATCGGCCGTGATCCTCCCGCGCTACTTGCTCAGGGAGATCCTTGCTCCGCTCATCGCGTGGGTGGGCTTCCTCTTCCTTTTGCTGTTCGTGATGTCCTTCTTGCGAGGGACCGACGTGCTTTTGGGCTCGGCGGTGACCGCGCGCGATCTGGGCCTCTTCACCGTCTACCTGGCGCCGCACTTCCTCCAGCAGGCGCTCCCGATTGCCTTCCTCCTCGCGATCCTGCTGGGCATCGGACGGCTTTCGGAGGACGGCGAGCTCTCGGCGATGAAGGCGGTCGGGGTGGGGCCGGCGCAGATCCTCGCCGGCCCCCTATTGCTCGCCGCTGGAATCGGAGCGCTGGTGATGGGGATGGCCTACAGCCTCGAGCCGTGGGGGTTGAGGGCGGTGAAGCACGCGGCCAATGAGGTGATCAAGCGGAACCTGGTGGGCGATGTGAAGCCGGGGATCTTCTACGACGATCTCTCGGATCTGACGCTCTACGCCGAACGGGTGAGCGGCGCAGAGCGGCGCTGGCACAACGTGCTGGTCCACGACGGCCGAGATCCGGCTTCGCCGCTTTTGGTGATGGCCAGGAGCGCGCAGGTGAACCCGACCGGCGCCGGGGAGGCGCTGAAGCTGGCGCTCTCCGAGGGTGGAGTCCACCGTGCCGACCGGGCCAGCGACGAGTATGCGGTGGTGGAGTTCGAGCGCGGAGAGCTGGTGGTGGGCGTGGGGGAGACCTTCTATTACAAGAACCGCTTCCGCCGGCCGAACGAGGAGCTGAGCCCGGGCGAGCTGTTGAAGGCGGCCGCGCAGGCCCGATCGAGGGGAGAGGACTCCCGAACTCTTCTCATGGCCTACCACGCGCGCTGGGGCCAGGCGTTGATGCCACTGTCCTTCGCCCTCGTCGGGGTGCCGCTGGCGATGAGCCGCGGGCGGTCGGGGAGAGCACGAGGCTACTTGCTCACCATCGGTGCCTACGTGCTCTACTACGTCACCGCGAGGGCGTGCGCGGGGCTCGGCGAGCGCGGCCTGTTGCCTGCGCTCTTGGGCGGGCAGCTCCCCAACCTGGTCTTCGCCGGGCTGGGCGCGCTCGCGCTCTCGCGGGTGGCTCGAGAGGGGTCCCTCCGGTGAGGGGCGTGGCGCTCACCCTCCCGAGGTACCTGATCCGGCTCTACGTGCAGTACTTCTTGGCCATCTACCTCGCGGTGCTGGTGGTCTTCTTGATCGCGGACTTCGGCGACCGGATGAAGGCCTACGTGGCGCACCGCTGGCTCGACGTGGCGCTCTTGTACTGGAACAAGCTCTTGGTGGCGGCGCAGCAGCTCGGCCCGGCGGCGATGCTGCTCGGTGGGTCCGCCGCGGTGTCCACCCTGCGCAAGCGGGGCGAGCTGACCGCGATGAGGGCGCTCTCCTTCTCTCCGCCGGCGCTCTACTTGCCGGTCGGCCTGTGCGCGCTCATCGCCGCGGCGCTGCTGGTGGGGTTCGACGAGGTGGTCTCCACCCGGGCCAGCGCGCGGGTGGACGACATCACCGTCAACCGGCTCCAGAGCTGGGGCGACTGGCGGTTCCACCACACGCCGACCCGCTGGTTCCGCAAGGGAGACCGCATCTTCCACCTGCGAGGCGGGGACTGGGAGCGTGGTTTCGAGGACGTCACCATCCTCACCCTCTCGCCGGACTTCGGGCTCGCGCGGAGGATCGACGCGGAGTCGATGGTGCACCTCGATGGCACCCAGTGGGAGCTCGAGGGCTTCGCGCAGCGCGACTTTTTTCCCGGCGGCAGCTCGCCCGTGGAGCAGGGCGAGAGGCGGATCCTCGACCTGGGGGTGCGAAGGAGCGCTTTCCACATCCGGCCAGGGCGGCCTGAGCAGATGCGGGTGCCGGAGCTTCGCGAGCAGATCGCCACGCGCGCCGCCATGGGCCTGCCCACCGCGAGGTTCGCGCTCGCCCTGCACAACCGGTTTGCCTACCCGCTCACCGGGTTCGCGGCCGCGATGCTGGCGGTGGGGTTGGCGCTCCGGCCCGGGCGGAAGGGACACCTCACGGTGGCTCTCTTCGAGGGGCTGGTGGTGGCGGTGGCTCTCTGGGGGCTGATGGTGGTGGGCAAGGCGCTGGTGCTGGGAGGGCACCTCGCCGCCCAAGCGGCAGCCTGGGCGCCGTTTGCGCTCCTGATGCTGGCCGCGGTGGTGCTCTGGCTCCGGCGCGAGGGCAGGCTGGGAAGGAGCGGCATCTGATGCGCGCGCTGGAGGGGTGGCTCGCAGCGGGGCTCATCCTCTGGGTGGTGGGGGTGCAGAGCGCCGAGGCGCTGGCATCGGTGGGGGTGGCGGTCTGCTTCCTGGGAGTGGCCGCGCACGCTCTGGCCCTGAGGCGGGACGAGGCGGAGCGCCTGCCGGAAGGTGCGGTGGACGCCGCGGCGGAGCTGTTGCGCCGCTTCGCCGCCCGCTGGCTTCCACTCACGCTGTTGGTGGCCTGGGCGATCGCCGCGCCCACCATCACCGCCGGCTGGCCCACCGGTACGGGCTTGGCGCGGCTGACGGACTGGCTCGCCATTCCGGTGGCGGCGAAGGCGCTGTCGCTCTTGGGCAGCCGGTGGAGGGCGAGAGTGGCGATCTGCGGTGGGGCGGTCTTCGGACTGTCCTGCGTGCTCGCCGCCTTCCAGCACTTCGGGCTCTGGCCCCGGCCGGAGGCGTTCGACGCGCTCGCTTGGACCCGGCTGCCGTTCTATCGACTGTACGAGACGGTTCCAGGCAGCGAGGGCCGCTACATGGCGGGTGGCCTGCTCTCGCATCGGTTGAAGTTCGCCCACGTCGGCGGGTTGATGGTGCTGCTTGGGCTCTGGCTCGGCCTCGAGACGAGGGGGAAGAGCCGAATCGCCTGGCTCTCGCTCTGTGCGCTGGGGTTCATCTCGGTGCTGGTGTTCCCGGTGGCGCGGATGGCCGCCGCCGCCCTCGCCGTCGCGGCCGCCTTCTCGCTCGCCCGCATTCCCGGCCGGCGGAGGGCCGGCCTGCTGTTGGGGACGGGCCTCCTTATGGCCGCGATCGCGGTGATCGGACTGCACCCGCCGCTGCGCGCCCGCCTCATATCCTCGCTGAGCGGAGAGGGAAGCGGCGACCGAGGGGAGATCCTCGCCTGCGGCCTCAGGGCGGTGAAGGAGCGGCCCTTGCTCGGAGTCGGGCTCGGGCAGTTCCGCCCCGCGCGCTTCCCGGGCCCCTCCACTCCGCAGCACGTGCTCGACAACCCCGGGAAGGCGCACAACCAGCTTCTCTCCATCGCCGCGGAGATCGGCGTCCCGGGGCTACTGTTGTTCCTCTGGCTGTTGGCCGCACTCGCGTGGAGGATGCGCGGGCTACCGCTGGGCTCCTTCGGGCAGTCCGCGCTGCTGCTCTTCCTCCTCCTCGCGCTGGCTCACGATCCGCTCTTCCAGGCGCAGTTCTCCATGGCGCTCGCGCTCGCGCTGGGAGCGGCGCTGGCAATCCCCTCTCCCGCGCGCGGGAGAGGGTTAGGGTGAGGGGCAGATTGAACGGGTCCGCCGTGGCGGCCCCTACGGCGCGACGGCGATCAGCTCGCCCTGCCCGAAGTCTTGCGTCAGCAGCGTGCCGTCGGGCTTGAAGCCGATGGAGAAGCTCATGCTCTGGGGCCCCTGTCCGCCGATCGGCTGGGTGAGCGAGGTCCCGAAGCGGGAGAGGGTGCCGCTCTGCGGATCGAGCTTCAGGATCTCGCCGCCGAAGCGGAGCAGGTACACCTCTCCGGTGGGAGAGCTCGCCAGCGCCGAGCCGCTGGACACCGCGGTGCCGGGCACCAGCTCGGTGGCCGTGCCGGCGGTTTGCTCGTCGGCGGAGAAGATGGGGAAGTTGCCGCCCGGGCCGAGACCCAGCGTCAGCAACTTTCCTCCGCTGCGCGCGAGGTGGAGCGTCCCCGGGGGCAGGCCGGTCGAGAAGGAGAGGGTGTTGACGCCAGCAGAGGTGCGCTTGCCGATGGTGGTCACCCCCGGGCCTCCCAGCACGGTGTTGACGTAGAAGAGGTCGCCGGCCGTGTTGTAGGCCAACCCCGCGGGGCAGGTGAGCCCGTCGGCGGAAGTCAGCAGATCGGACGAAGTGCCGTTGCTCGGATCGAGCACGTAGATCTTCCGGCCCAGGCAGTCGCTCACCGCCAGGCGCGAGGAGGGTGTCTGTGCGAGCCCGATGGGAAGGTCCCCGACAGCGAGGACGCGGCTCGAGCCGTCCTGCGCCAGCTCCAGGATCGTTCCGTCTCCAGCGGCCGGCCCTCCAGAGAACAAAGCGCCCCCGACTCCGGCGAAGTACCAGCGGCCGTTCATGCGCAGCGTGCCGAAGGCGATCCGGATGCCGGCGGAGACGATGGTGGCCGCGTTGCCTAGGGAGGTGATCTTCCGAACCGCGCTGCTGTCCGGCTGGGCGAGGAACAGGTCCCCGTTCGCCGGGGCGTGGAGGCCCCGCGCCTGGTAGGTGTAGCCGTTGGCGTCCAGGTGGACGGCCATGGCGCCGCCGGTCGCGCGGTCGGCCGAGCGGAGGCGGCCGTCGTCGGAGGAGACGATGACCTTCCCCCCGCTGATCGCGATGCCCTGGGGGCTCACCGCGCCGGTGGCGAACGCGCCGGTGACGGAGTAAGTGCCGCTCGCATCGGCCAGCTTGGCGACCGTGCCCGCGCCCTCGATGGAGACGAAGACGTCGGTTCCGTCGGCGGCCACGCCGAACGCGCCCGCCAGCGCCGGATCGGTGATCGCGGTGAGCTGGCCGGTGGGTGAGAGCCGCAGGAGGCCTCCTTGGCCGCCGCCCAGGTTTCGGTCCACCACGTAGAGGAAGCCGGTGGGGCCCCTCGCGATGCCGGAGAGCGGCGGCCAGTTCGGACCGCCTCCTCCCTGCTGAGGGCCCAGCACCTCCGAGACAGCACCGGTGGAGGGCTTGTAGCGGCGCACCGAGCCGAAGGCCGAGGTGAAGTACACCTCCGTCCCGTCGGTGGCGAGCGCCAGCGGAACGTCGAAGAGTTGCGACGGACCTCCGCCCTGCGGCACGAAGCTCAGCGAGGCCGCTCGGACCACGCGGGTGGTCCTTCCGCTCGACTCGACGCGGTACAGCCCCGCCGAGCTGGAGAACCCCCCCGCGGCCAGGTACAGATCGGCGCCGACCAGCACCCCCGCGGTCGGGGAGGTGGGGAGCGCCGCCGGCTCGGCCCGCGGCGTGCCCGACGGCACCAGCCAGAAGGCCACGGCGTTGGAGACTTGCTTCGCCACCTCCACCGAGATCGCCACCGGGCGTGGGTACGCCACCGGCGCGCCGGGGCGCACCACGAGCTGGGTGGAGGTGGCGGAGACCATCGTCGCCTCGACCCCGTCGAAGGTGACCCGGTTCTGATCGGGGGTCGCCGAGAAGCTCTGCCCGGTGAGCGTCACCTCGGTCTTGTTCGATCCCCACTCCGGGGAGACCGATTCGATCCGGGGCGGGCTGGAGAGCGGGCCGGCAGGGCCCTCCACCCCTGCGTCCCCCTGGTCGCCCTTCGGACCGACGGATCCCTGGGGGCCCTGGGAACCCGGCTGGCCCTCGGGGCCTTCCGGGCCGGTGGGCCCCGAGGGGCCGGCGCAGGCAGCGGCGAAGAGAAGGACGGGGACGAGCTGGCGAAACCTCACGGGTGAACCCTCCGGTTGGCGGGGACGGCCTCGACGCGATTCCCCGCGAACAGCAGGCGCTGGATAGCTCGATTCGAGCAGGTTGGCGAGTCGCCTAGGCGAGGGCCCGCCGGTAGACGGCCAGCGTCCGCAGGGCGCAGTCGTCCCAGGCGTAGCGACTCGCGCGCTCTCTACCGAGCTCGGCGAGCTCCCCGCGCATCCGCTCGTCCCGCCACAGCCGCAAGGCGGCGTCGACCCAGCCCTGGGCGTCGGCCGGATCGACCAGCAGGGCCGCGCTGCCTCCGATTTCGGGCAAGGCGCCTGCGCGGGCCGCGATCACCGGACAGCCGCACGCCATCGCCTCGAGCGCGGGGAGGCCGAATCCCTCGTAGCGAGACGGCAAGAGCAACGCGGTGGCGCCGGCGTAGAAGCATGGCATCTCCTCCTCCGGGAGCGGATCGAGCTCGATCGCGTCCGCATCGAGGGCGAGGGTCTTCTTCGCTCCACGCCCGGCCAAAAGGGCGATCGGCGCGGGCAGCCTCGGCGCCAGCCTGGCGAGCAGGGCGAGGTTCTTGTGGGGCTTGAGGTTGCCCACCGCGGCGAAGTAGCGCGAAGGCAGCGCTCGCCGAGCTCGGAAGCGCTCGACCTCGGAGGGGAGAGCAGGGGCATACCGCGCGTCCACTCCGTTGGGGATGACTTGAAGCCGGTAAGGGCTCAAGCCGAGGTGGTGGGCAAGCTCGGCGCGGGAGAACTCCGAGACGGTGATCAAGGCGCGGGAGAGCCGAGCCCGGGGGCCGACGATCAGGCGGTAGTAGGCGAGCCGCCCGGGCCCGTAACAGTCGCGGAGGGCGAGGTGGTTGGCGTCGTGGAGGGTGGCCACCAGCCTCCCTGGCCACAGCAGCGGGAGCGAGAACGAGGTGGCGTGGAAGAGCTGACAAGAGGAGCGGATCAGCGAGGCCAGGAGCGCAGGCTGCTCCAAGGGCGAGAGGAACGGGGCCGGGCAGCGCTCGAGCGGGATCGGAGGCGCGAGCGGGCCCAGATCGGTGAGCCCGGTGGGGCCGGTGAGGCCGACGAAGCTCATCTCGGGCGCCAGCTTGGGCAGCCGGCGCGCGAGCTCGAGGGCGTAGCGGGCGATCCCGTGGAGCGGGCCGCGAACCATCCGCAGGTCGATCAGCACCTTCGGCACGCCGGGGCAGTTAGCACCGAATCGAGGCGCCTGCGAGCCGACGGGGAACGCCTCGGCAGTCAGCCGCAGTAGCAGGGCTCAGCGGTGCTACAACGCTCGACCGATGAAGGTGGCGCTGGTCCATGACTGGCTGGTCGCCTCGCGGGGTGGCGAGAAGGTGCTGGAGGCGATCTGCGAGCTGTTCCCCACCGCGGAGGTCTTCACGCTGGTATGGCAGCCGGGGTCGGCGCCTCCCGGGGTGGAGCGCTTGCGGATTCGCACCTCGTTCGTGGACCGGCTCCCGCTCGCCCGGCGCTGGCACCGTCATTTCCTGCCGCTGTACCCGGCCGCGGTGGAAGCGCTGGATCTGCGGGGCTTCGAGCTGATCGTCTCCTCCAGCCACTGCGCGGCGAAGGGCATCCGTCGGCCCGAGGGGGCCCGGCACCTTTCCTACGTCCATGCGCCGATGCGGTACGTCTGGGACCGTTTCGGCGACTACTTCGGCCCGGGCAGGGCCTCGCTGGCGGTCCGCGCGGCCGCGGCTGCCCTGCGACCCTGGCTCCGCGCCTGGGACGTGCGCAGCGCGCGGGGAGTTGACCGCTTCGTCGCCAACAGCCACCACATCGCCCGGAGGATCGCCGAGCTCTATGGGCGACAGGCCGCGGTGGTGCACCCTCCGGTCGAGCTTTCGCGGTTCACCTCGCTGCCGCTCGAGGGATCCGGCCGGGGCAGCTATTTCCTCTGGCTCGGGGCGCTGGCGCCGTACAAGCGGGCGGATCTGGCAGTGGAGGCCTTTCGACGCCTCGGCCTTCCGCTGTGGCTCGCCGGTTCGGGCCAGGACGAGCGGCGGATCGCCCGCTCGCTGCCGCCCAACGTGAAGCTGCTTGGGCAAGTGGACGACGCGTCGCTCCCGGAGCTGTACCGCGGAGCGCGTGCCCTGGTGTTCACCGGGGAGGAGGACTTCGGCCTGACTCCGCTCGAAGCGCAGGCGTGTGGCCGGCCGGTGATCGCCTACGAGCGCGGCGGCGCCCTCGAGACCGTCACGCCAGCGACTGGTCTGTTCTTCGACCGCCAGACCCCGGAGGCAGTCTGCCGGGCGGTGGAGGCCTTCGACTCCTGGGAGCAGCGGTTCGATCCGGCGCAGGCGCGGGCGAATGCGGCGCGCTTCTCGCGCGAGCGGTTCCAGGCGGGGCTCCTCGCGGAGGTGTCGGCGCTGATGGACGGCCGGCGCTGAGGCGGGTCATCGGCGACCAGCGGGCGAGGAGGCCAACCGCACCACGACAAGCTTCGCGCTCACCGCTTCGCGCGTGCGCGGATCGAGGAACTCTCGCCCGGGCCGGCTGGTGCCGTAGAGGGGAAGCTCGAGCAGCGGCGTCACCTCGACGCCGGCGGCGGCCAAAGACTCGAGGTGATCCGCCTGCGTGACTGCCACTCTTGCCTCTCCCCGGGCGGCGATGCGGGAGAGATCTTCCGGTCCCACCTCCACCACTGGGCGCTCGGCGTAGAACGCAGCGCTGTTCATCCCCGCAGTGATGGCGAACGGCAGTACCTTCCCGTGCGGATCCTCGCGCCGAACGACCTCGCCGATCTCCCGGCCTGGCTGGTGGCGGGTGAGGGAAGGGTGGAGGTGAAGCTCGAAGAAGGCGTTCAAGGGGAGAACCGCCAGCGCGCAAAGCGCGGCCGTCCGGATCGGTGCATCGAGCTTCCACGCAACCAGGGCGCCGCCCAGGAAGAGCGCGGCCAGCGCGGCCGACCACCCGGCCGTTGCGAGGGCGCTCCCCGCGGGGAAGATCCAGAGCATCACCCCCACACAGGCGAGCGTCCCCAACAGCCCGGCCGCGAGGAGAATCCACTCCAACACCACCCTCGCCCGCGCAGGCGCCTCGGCGATTCCCCTCGCGGCGATCAGCGCCGCCGGCGGCGCCAGCCAGAAGAGGTACTGCGGCAGCTTGTAGGAGGAGAGAGAGAGAGCCGAAAGCGGCACCAACATCCACCACCACACCACCCGCGACTCGTCATGCGGGAGTGCCCTCGACCGGGCCAGCGCCCAGGCCCGCCGCCCGATCTGATAGGCCAGCACGGGGGCGAAAGGCAGGAACGCCCAGAGCGCGGTGTGAACGAAGAAGAGCGGCGTCGAGCTGTCGCGATACTCGCCCTGCTGCGTGATGCGACCGAAGCTCTGCTCCCACAAGAGGAACCTCGGGCCACCGATGCCGTGCTCTTCGTAGACCGCCCAGTACCACGGCGCCGCCACCGCTGCGGCGAGGAGCGGGCCCGACAACGGCCGCAGCACCGCGAGCCGGGAGAAAAAGCCACCGGCCGCCTCGCCGCCCGAGGATCCCCAGCGCCGGCGGACTGCCTCCGGCAGCACCGCCGCGATCGGCGCGCATAGCCCCAACGGCCCCTTGCTGAGCACCCCGAGCGCTCCCGCGCCCCAGGCGAGCCACATCGCCCACGGCCGTCGCCTGGCCTCCAGGGCGAGCCAGACCGCCAGGGAGATCATCGCCGTCAGCATCATGTCCACCTTCGGGTCGGCGATCATGAGCTGGAAGGCGAGCGAGCCGGCCAGGAGCCCGGAGGCCGTCCTGCCGGTGTGCTCATCCCAGAGCGAGCGACCGATTCGCGACACCGCGAAGAGCGTCACCAGCCCCGCCAAAAGCGAGGGAAGCCTCACTGCCACGGAGCTCGCTCCCAGGAGCCAGACCGAAGCCGCGATCAGCCACATCGTGAGCGGGGGCTTGTTCAAGAACGCGCCGAAGTTGTCCGAGAGGTGGACGAAGTCGCCGCTCACCAGCATCCGCCGCGCCACTTCGGCGTACTGGGCGGGGTCCGGTTCCTGGAGCTCGTTTCCGAGGCCCGCCAGCAACGGGACGACTCCCGCGAGGATCAGCAGCCAGCCAGCGAGGCGCGCCTTCACAGCGGCGCCTGAGCCGCCCACACGAGCCTGTGCATCGCATCCTTCCAACCGCTCGGCTCCGCGCGGCGCAGTAACCGATACCGGCCGGTCACCGTCAAGCTCCGCCGCTGCCAGGCCGCGCCCAAGCCGGCAGGCTTCGCTTGGCATGGCGAGACGGCACAGGGGGCTTGTCCCGATTGCGCCTGGCTCGGGCGCTCTCAGCCGGCCTGCGGAGCCTCGGGCTGGGGAACTCCGCGTCCGGGCTGTCCCAGGCGGGTCCGGATGATGGCTCCCAGCCCGACCAGGATCACCGCCGCGGTTGCCAGGGGGCCCAAGAGCGGGACCTCCGAGGCGAGCAAGAGCACCAAGAGCCCCAGCGCCAGCACCAGCGCCTGAGTCCGGCTCCTGCGAAACACCGGCAGCCGCACGCCGACCTCCGCCGCCACCGCCGAGAAGCCCATCGCGATCAGCACTCCGACCACCACCACCAGCGCCACCGCGAACGGGATCCCGATGATCGTCACCGCGAGCAGCACGGTGAGCATGAGCAGCACCACCCCGCCGACCAGCCCGGTGAGGCCGCACTTCAAGGGTTCCCGCGCCAGCTCGCCCTCGATCTGCTTCATCCGAGCGGGCGCGAACATCGTGAACAGAAACCCCAACCCGAACAGCAACGCGAAGCGCACGAAGAAGCCGGGGAAGCCGGAGCCTCGACCGCGATGCTCCACCTCCGGCTCGTCTTCGTGCCCGGGCCCGACCGAGCGGATCTTCCGCGCCACGCTCGCTCCGAGCGAGCCGCCGCCCATCGAAACCTCGTCGCCCTCCACCACCGCGCCTTCCTCCTTGTGCACCTGGCCGCCGAAGGCGACGGCGTCGCCCTCCACCACCGATCCGGATTTGAGGATGACATCGCCCCCGAAGGCCACCGCGTCGTCCTCCACCACCGCGCCGCTGCCGATGGTCAGGCTCCCGCCGAAGGCGACCGCGCTGTCCACCACCTGGCCGTCCTCCACCACCACCGACCCGGTGCCAGCCTTCTCGCCCTTGCCGTGCCTGCGAAGCTTGGCCTTGAGCTCGGAGACCTTCCGCCCAAGCTCCTCCCGGCTGGGCGGGAGGGGGGACTCCTCCTCGTCCGCTTCCACTTTCTCGGTTGCCTCGGGCGGCGCAGCGGGCTGGGGCGCTCGGTCGCCCTCGGCGGCCGGCTCCTTGGGCGGCTCGCGCTGCTCGGAGTCCGCCCGGAGAATCTCCTCGGCGGTCATCGGCCGGAGCGTCCAGATGCTGCCCTGCCGGTGGACCTTGAGCCTGTAGGCGGTGGCCACGGTGGAGAGGGCCTCCTCGGCCGAGACGCCCGAAAGGTGGATCTCCACCGGCTCCTCCAGCTCGCCGGTGGCGATCAGGTTGATGCCGCCCTTGGAGGCGATTTCCCTCAGTCCATCTCGCAGCTTCCCGCGGAACTCGAGCGACACCGTCTTTGGGGACGCCTCGGAGGCCAGCGCGGCGGCGCAGCAGAGCAGGGCGATGGCGGCCGACAGTGCGGTGGCGCGGATCATGATCTCACCCTCACCTGGGCGAGCCTCCCCAGACCCCAGAGGCAGACCAGCAGCGTCCCCGCGGTGGCGATGGTCAGCGGCCACGCCGCAGCGCGCCAGACCGCCCCGAGGCCCGCCACCGCCGCCACCGCCAGCTCCCTGAGCAGCACCAGCGCCTGGGCCACGGCCACCCCAGCCTTGCCGAGGTCACCCTCGCCAGCGAGGAAGGCGAGCGCCCCGAGCCCCACCGCGACGGCGATCACCGCCAGCCCCACCAGAAGCTCCGCCTTGAACGGCGCCGGCTGGGCGGCCACCTTGGCCATCACCTGTTGCACGAAATCGGGCGGAGGAAGCGGATCGGCCAAACGGGAGAGGTCCTTCTCGAGCTGACGGTGCTCTTCCAAGAGCGCCGCGCAGCGCTCGCAGCCCTTGGCGTGCTCGAGCGCGGAGGAGCGGCCCTCGGCCAGCTCGTCGAAGAAGACCTCCGGAGGAGGGCAGGCGGGCTCGCTCATGACGGCTGCTCCTTGAGCACTCTTCGCAGCTTCTCTCGGGCGCGGAAGAGCCGCGCCATGATCGTCCCCGGGGCCACGCCCATCACGCCGGCGATCTCCTTGGTGGTGCGCTTCTGCACGTAATAGAGCGCGAGCACTTCACGATCCTCCAGCGGCAAGGTGGCCACCGCAGATTCCAAGGACAGACGCTCCTGCTTCTCGATCGCGCCTTCTTCCTGCGATTTCTCGCGCGAGGGGAGTGCGTCCTTCAGCTCGGAAAGCTCCTCCGTCTTCATGCGGGAGCGGCGCCGGAGGATGTCCACGCACAGGTTCCTCGCGATCGCCACCACCCACACGTCGAAGGGCTTGTCCTCGTCGTAGCGGTGGAGGTTCTGGTACGCGCGGAGGAAGGCCTCCTGAGCGACCTCGGAGGCCTCCGCCTCGCTCCTGAGCAGCCGCAGGCAGAGCCCATACACCGGGCGCTGGACGCTCCTCACCAGGGAGGCGAAGGCCCGGTGGTCCCCCCGCCGTGCCGCCTGCACGTCGGCCTTCCAGGGGAGCGCTCCTTCCTCGGCCATCAAGGAGAGGACGATGCGGGAACGGCGGAAGTAATCAAGGGATTGCGAGGTGGCGAGCACGGAGCAGGGTACGACCGCCAGGCCCTGCAATTGCGCGCCGCCGCCACCTTGGCTCCGCCGTACGGGAGCGCCGGCCGCCAGCTCGGTCTGCGTTCCATAACCACCCAAAAAGACAGCGAGTCACGTTTCCTGTCCGGGTGAGTCGGCGGACTTGTGGCCGCTCCGGCCCGGCCGGTGCGTTTTAGCCTTGGCGAATCGGCGGAGGGAGGGCTCCCGTCCATTCCCAGGGCCTGTCGATTCCCGATTGCCTTGATATGGAATCCTCAAGTGGCTAGTCTAGAATCATGAAAACCACTGTTGATATTCCAGATGACGAGTTTCGCCAACTGCTCAGGTTCACCAAGGCGAAGACCAAGCGCGAGGCGATCGTCACTGCCATTGGCGACTTCAACCGACGGCAGCGGATGGCTGCCCTCGTCAAGCACTCGGGAGCCTTCCGGTCCCTGATGAGGAACGAGGACATCGAGGCGCTCGAGGAGCGAGACATTCGGGAGCGGGCGTGAAACTGGTCGACACGTCGGCCTGGGTCCACCAGATGCGGCCGAAGGGCGAGGCTGAAGTTCGGGCGCGCGTGGAGGGTCTGCTGCGTGCGGGGGAGGCTGCTTGGTGCGCGATGGTCCGGTTGGAGATCTGGGCCGGCGTCGGCGACGAGCGCGAGCGGAAGATCCTAGGCGAATACGAGGCCGTACTTCCGGAGCTGTCCATCGATGATCGGGTGTGGCGCACGGCCTACGACTTGGCGCGCCGCGCGAGGCGAAGCGGCCGGGCGATTCCCTCCACGGACATCCTGATCTTCGCCTGCGCTCGTTCTCACGGTGTCGAGGTCGAGCACGCGGATGATCACTTCGACATGCTGGCGGCCCTGCCGACCGGGTAGCGATCCATGGAGAGGATCAGTCGGATCGGCCGCTGCGGCGGGCGCGCTCCTTGGCCTCCTTGCGGGCGCGCTGCCGGGCGCGGAAGCCGGGAGCCTCGGACCTCCGCTCGGGCGGCCTCCGCTCGGGCGGCCTCCGCTCGGGCGCGCGGGACGGTTTCGGTTCAGCCCTCCCGTCCTCCTCCCGCCAGGCGAAACGAAACAGCCGCTTCACCACCAACGTGGCGTAGGAGCCGGGCGGCAGCGTGAAGGCGACGTTCATCTTGAACAGCGGCCGGTTCAGCTCGTCCGGCTCCGGCTTCCCCAGCACCAGCTTGCGCGGGTAGACGAGCACCGGGCGATCCTCGTGCTTGAAGAAGAGGATGCGCTCCGCGCCCGGGACCAAAAGCTTCTCCAGCGTCAGCTTCTCCTTTCCCAGCACCCACTCCACTGCCTCGCGGACGCGCCCCTCCCCGATGGTGGAGCCGGGGGCGAGCAGGGGGAAGCTCGCCTTCCGGAGAAACTGGAGCGTCTCCGCGCTCGCGTCCCGATGGAAGAGGAGCGTCCCTGCCTGGTACGGCATGGGGAACAGCTGCTCTCTGGGAAGGAGCAGCTGCAACAGCCGCCGCACCCCCTCGTTCCAGAGGTAGCTCTGGTAGGCGAACAGCTGCAGTGCGCGGTACGCGGAGTCGATCTGCAGGAAGGCGCCCTTGAAGTCCTTCCCGTTGCGCCTGAGCGCCGCGAGGATGCGCGCGTAGCGCCGGCCGGCGGCGAAGGGCGGTTCCCGTCGCCATTCTCCCCAGTGGTCCCGCCAGTACTTCTTCACCTGGGCGTCCTCGGAGCGATCGAGCGGAGAGGGCTTGGCCATGAGGTTCTTCAGCGCCGCCTCGAAGTCTCCCCGCATTAGATCCTTGGCGACGAAGCCCTGTCCGTGCTTGAGCGAGCCGAAGCGCTGGCTGTCGAAGTAGTTCACCACTCCCAGCCGGTTGACCTCGGCGGCCGACACCGCGACCTGCGAGACGTCCGCGGAGGTGAGCGCCCGGACGGTGACCGAGAACCGGTTGGAGGTGATGTCCTCCGCGGTGAGCCGGCGCACGGCGCGGCCCAGGTACTTGAGCCGGAGATCCGGCTCCTGGAGGTCGACGTCGGCGCCCTCCACCGCGATGAGCTGCTCGGTGCGGCCCTGCTTGTCCTTGAGCCCGCAGAAGGAGACCGAGCCGGGGCGCAGTCCGAACCTCTCGCGGATGCGCTCCACTGCCTCGAAGGTGGAAAGCTTCTGCTTGTCCATCAGGTACACCCGGAACGCTCCGGATTCCGCCGGCTCGAACCGGTACGACTCCTTGACCGAGAAGTCCTCGGGCCGCTGCTTGATCCGCATCTGAAAGCTCGCCTCCCAAGGCGGGCCGGGCGTCATAGCACGCGCTGCGCTAGCATCGCCCGGATGAAAGCCGCCGCCCTCCTCGCCCTCGCCGCGACCGGTTGCGCTTCCACCCTGTCCACCTTGCAGACCGCGCGGCCCGTCGAGAAGGGCCACGTGCAGATAACCGGTGGGATGGGATGGTACTTCCCCCTCGGGCCCATCTCCTCGGTCATTGGCCAGGGCGTCAGGCAGGCCGACGCGGCGCGGAAGGCCATCGAGAAAGGAGAGCCCTACGCCCTCACGGAAGAGGACCAGCAGGAGCTTTTGACCGCCGGCATCGCCCTGGCGGTGATGCCGCCCTACGCCACCTACGAGGTGGCCCTCCGCACCGGGGTGGCCAAGGATCTCGATCTCGGCCTGCGCTACAGCCTCACCGCGCTCAGGCTCGACGGAAAGTACCGCCTGCTCCACTCCGGCGACGGGCCGCCTCCGCCTCAGCCGGGCTCCAAGCCCGCGGTGGCGCCGGCGGCCGGCAAGTCCCTCGACCTGGCGGTGGGCCTGGGAGTGTCGCGCTACTTCTTCAGCTCCATCCTCTTCGACATCCTGGGCTTCGTGAAGCTCGACGACTTCTCCCGCTGGGACCTCGAGCTGCCGCTGTACGCCTCGGCGGAGTTCGGCGAGGTGGTGAAGCTCACCTTCGCGCCCAAGTACGTCTACAGCCGCACCTCGATGGACGAGAAGCTGGTGGCCGCCTCCGAGCAGGCCTCGAACCTCTCCGGCTTCGACGTCTCTCTCCCGGCGAAGGTGGACACCCACTTTTTCGGCGCCTCCGCCGGCATCGGATTGGGCTATCGCTGGGTGCACCTGCTCCTCGAGCTGACCGCCGGTTTCACCTACTGCAAACCCGAGCTCTTTGGCGCGGAGCGGCAGCTCGGCGGCCTCACCATCCAGCCGGCGGCCGCGCTGGCCATCAGCATCTGACCGGATCGGCGGCCTTTTCCCCTTCGACGGCGCTCTGGTAGGATCCCCACCCTGCCGTTCAGTTCGACGGATGCCTAGCGCCTGCCCCCGCTGCCGGACACCGCTCCCGGTGCCCAACCCCAATGAGTGCTCGCACTGTGGCGAGCGCTTGAATGGCGTCATACCCTTGCTGCAAGTCGTGCCTGCCTCGCCGCCAGCCAACCCGCCTCCCCCCCAGGCCGGAAGCGGAGCCTTCAAGGCCCCCGGGACCCTCAAGGGCCCCCGGCTGTCCGGCCGCCTCGCCGACGGGAAGTTCGGCGAATTCCCCCTGGACAAGATCAAGACCACCCTGGGGAGGCACCCGGCCAACACCCTGAGGCTGGTGGACCGCGAGGTGTCCAAGGAGCACGCCTGCATCGAGCGGATCGGGACCACCTTCCTCTTGCGCGACCTCAACTCCTCCAACGGCACCTTCGTGAACGGCCGGCGGGTGAAGGAGCTGCGCCTTCGGGACGGCGACGAGATCGCCCTGGGGAACTCCCGGCTGATCTTCCACTCTGGCGACGCGGCGCCCACCACTTCCCCGGGCGTCACCGTGGTCGCCAGCGCCCAGTCGATGCCCGCCTTCCTGGCGCAGATCGAGCACCAGGAGGAGTCGGAGTTCCGGCCGGTGGACCAGATCCACGACCTGGCGGCGCTGCGGCAGGACTACGAGAAGCTCAGAATCGCCAACGAGTTCCACCGCATGGTGGGTCTGGAGCGCGATCAGAAGAGCTTGCTCGACAAGATCCTCAACGTGGCCTTCCAGCTGCTCCCCGCGGACAACGCGGTGATGTTCCTCATCAACGAGGAGAGCGAGCTGAATCCGGTGGCGGTCAGCCGGCGGAAGGGCGGGGAGGACGAGGTGGTGGTCTCGGACACCGTGCTCAAGCGCGTCACCGAGAGCCGGCAGGCGGTGCTCACCGCGGACGCCATCCTCGACTCGCGCTTCTCCTCCTCGGAGAGCATCGTGGCCCAGGGCATCCGCTCCGCCATGGCGGTGCCCCTGCTCGCCAAGGGCGTGCTCAAGGGACTGCTCTTCTGCGACACCCGCGAGCGGACCAACGCCTTCTCGGAGAAAGATCTCAAGATCCTCTCCGGCATCGCCTCGCAGGCGGCGATCGCGCTCGAGAACGCCGATCTGGCGCAGCGCATCGAGAAGGAGGCCGTCACCCGGGCGGAGCTCTCCCGCTTCCTCTCCCCGGCGGTGGCGGAGGCGGTGGTCAAAGGCCAGGTGCAGCTGTTCCGGGTGGGCCAGCAGGTCGAGGTGAGCGTGCTCTTCGCCGACATCCGCGGCTTCACCAGCATCGCCGAGAGCGAAGAGGCGCAGGACACGGTGTCGATGCTCAACGGCTTCTTCACCGCGATGGCCAGCGTGATCTTCCGGCACGAGGGGAACCTGGACAAGTTCATCGGCGACTGCGTGATGGCGGTGTGGGGGCCTCCCTCGCAGCACCCGGACGATCCGGCGCGGGCGCTCAGGGCGGCGCTCGAGATGCAGCGCGAGGTGGACGCGCTCAACCAGCGGCGGGTGGAGGCGGGCGAGCGGCCGATCCAGGTGGGGATTGGAGTGAACACCGGCCAGGCGGTGGTGGGCTACATGGGCTCGAAGGAGCGGCACGAGTTCACCGCCATCGGCGACTGCGTGAACACCGCCTCCCGGCTGTGCAGCCTGGCGAAGGGCGGCGAGGTGATCGCCACCGAGACCACGGTGCGCAAGGCGGGCAAGGGTTTCAAGGCCGAGGCGATGTCGGTGGCCCAGGTGAAGGGCAAGGAGAGGGGCATTTCGACCTACAAGGTCGTGGACTTGGTCGGGTGACGTCTTGTGGCGCCGAATGCCCGCCAGATGACGTCGCAGGCGTGCCCGAACTGCCAAACCCCCCATGACGTGTCGGTGTACGTCAGCGGGCAGCGGATCCGGTGCTCGTGCGGCATTCACTTCGAGGTGCGGCGGAGCGACGTTTCCACCATCCCGCGGCGGCCGAGCGGCAATCACCCCACGGCTCCAGGGGGGCGGATGGAGGGGAACGTGGTGCCCCTTCCGGTCGGCGCCGCCGCCGGCACCCTCCGGCCCGGCTCAAGCGCGACGCCTGAGCTGGAGCCGCCCATCGCCAAGCCTCCTCCGCCTTTGGGCTCCTCTCCTTTGACGCTGGAGGTGTCGGGGGAGGGAGAGCTGGCGGAGACCTTCGTCGCCCCGGCGCTGCCCGCGCTTCCGGGCTACGAGCTGATCGAGGTGCTCGGCCGCGGCGGGATGGGCGAGGTGTGGCGGGC
Source organism: Myxococcales bacterium (assembly GCA_016191815.1). Taxonomy (GTDB): domain Bacteria; phylum Myxococcota; class Myxococcia; order Myxococcales; family Myxococcaceae; genus JACPVI01. Next base: position 63,271 of record JACPVI010000014.1, on the reverse strand, counting down.
GAGGCAGGTCTCGCTGGGGAGGGAGGTGGCGGTCAAGCTCCTGCCCCAGAAGCTCGCGAGGGACCCCGAGTTCGTGGCGCGCTTCGAGAAGGAGGCCACCGCGCTGGCCGCGCTCTCGCACCCGAACATCATTCAGATCATCGACCGGGGAGGGGCGGGAGATCACTACTACTTCGTGATGGAGTACGTGGAGGGCCGTTCGCTCAGGGACTTGATCAGCTCCGGGCGGCCGCCGCCGCAGGATGCGCTTGGGGTGGTGGCGCAGATCTGCCGGGCGATCGACTACGCGCACGAGAAGCACATCATCCACCGCGACCTCAAGCCGGAGAACATCCTCCTGGACGAGCGGGGCCACGTGAAGGTGGCGGACTTCGGGTTGGCGGGGATCCGGGGGCCACAATCCAAGCTGGAGCTGACCGCGACCTCGGTGGCGATGGGCACGGTCAACTACATGGCGCCCGAGCAGCGCAAGGACGCCAAGCACGTCGACGGCCGCGCCGACCTCTACTCCCTGGGGGTCATCCTCTACGAGCTCTTGGCGGGGGAGGTGCCGATTGGCCGCTTCAAGCTGCCCTCCGAGAAGGTGCCCGGGCTCGACTCGAGGCTGGACGCGATCGTCGCGCGCGCGCTGGAGGCGGACCCGGAGGCCCGCTACCAACGCGCCTCGGAGATTGGCGCCGCCCTGGAGGAGGTCGCCGGATCGGCGATCGGCGCCGGCTCGAGTGGGCCGCGGCTGGCGGGGCCGCCCTCCGCGAGCGCGGGGTCGCCGCCCATGGATTCGGTGATTCAGAAGGGCTTTAGGGGGCTCAAGGTCGCGCTGATGGTGGTGGGAGCCTTGGCGGCGGTGGCGGCGCTCTCTCGGCTCTGGCCCGGGGGGCCCAAGGACCGGAAGGACGCGCTGGCGGTGACGATCGGGGACAAGAAGCTCGAGATCTCCCTCGACACGCACGGGCACGAGGGGCCGGGAAGGCACCCGCCGAACACCGACGGTGAGCTGTTCGCCGCGGCGAGCCACGCCGAATTGGCGGACGGCAGGGCGACGCTCAACGTGACGTTCGAGCCCGGAGAGGAGGAGCTGAACGCGCACTCGGGTCTGTGGGAGCTTAAGGAAGGCGCGCTATCGGCGGTGCAGGCGGGGAACGAGGCCGGGGAGGGAAGGCTCATTCCTCGCGCCTATCTGGCGCACCGGTACCTCTCGGCGGACGACTTCGTGGCTGAAGTCGACATGCAGGTGCGGGAGCTGGAGGCCGACTTCCCCGTCGAGCCAGATGCCCAGCGCTTCGGCGAGCTGGCCCTGCGGATCAAGGACCTCCAGGTGAGCATCTTCGCCATCCCCGGGACCGGCATGCGGCTGATGTGGAGGTACTTCACTCCCGACGGGGTGGAGGTGATCGGCAACAGCGCCAGGGATTTGGAGGCGATGGTGGAGGACGAGATGCCGGTGCCGAAGGGGCGCTTCCGGGTGAAGCTGTCGCTCAAGCGTGGCAAGAGCGGGGTCGACGTGAGCGCGTACGCGAACGGGCAGCGGTTCGCGCACAAGGTGCTGGTGGGACTGCAGGGACAGGTGGGGAAGGTGGCGGTCGGCTGCCGCAACCTGCACTGCGAGTTCGACAACCTCAGCGCGACGGGCAAGCCGGCCCCGAGGCCGGGAGCCAAGAACTAGCGGAGAATTGCCTCGAGCCGCCGAGGCTCCAGGCTGGAGCGCCTACTCAGACTCGGGTTTCGCCCTTTTCCGCCTACCGATGCCCGGCCCCGGAGAGACCGGCCGCAGCAGGCGGAAAAGGGCGAAACCCGAGTCAGAGTGTCCGGTGCCGGCCGCGGGCCCTTGACTGGCGTCCGCGTCGGCCGAACTTTGGGCCGGGGCGATGGGCGTTCGGCGAGTGGCCAGCTCGATGGTGGCGTTGGCGGCGGTCGCGTGCCTCGCGGCCGCCCTCGAGCGGCCCATGGGCTTGCTGCTGCTCGGGGCGGCGGTGTACTTCGCGGTGGCCGCCTCGCGGGCTCGCCTGTGCGCCGAGCACCTCGGCCGGAGCGTTCCTTTGCCGCTGGATGATGCGGTGGAGGCGGATGAACCCGCCCATTCGCCTGCGGCTGGCTCGACGGCTCTAAGACGGCCGGCGCGCGCGGAGGGAGTGTTCGCCGGCCGGCTGGAGGCGAACGGCCAGGTCAGCTCGCCCGGAGGCGTGGTGGGCGCCTTCTATGAGGCGGAGATCCGGGCGGTGCCGGGGTGGGGCAAAAGGGGGGCGCTTCTCTCAGTCGACCGAGATCGGGCTGGAAGGGTGTTCCTCGCCGGTGTGCGTTCGCGCGCGGAGATCGAAGTTGCCCCGGGATCGATCCTCGGCCCGACGCGAGCGCGGAGGTGTCCCGGTCCCGGGTCGCTCGCCTTCTCCCCGCCGCAATGGCTCGCCACCGGGCACTTGCCGCCCGACGCAGTCTCGTTCGAGCGAGTAGGGAGGCTCGGCGAGGCCTGCCTGGCGGTCGGAAGGCTGCGGCTCGACGCATCTGGCGTCTGCAGGCTCCGGGGCGGCTTTGGCGGCCCGCCGGCGCTGGTGATCGGGGGAGACGTCCCGCTGGCGGTGGCGGCTCTTCTCCGTCGCGCCTGGACGCAGCTCGCCCTTGCGCTCGCGTGTTCCGCGGCGAGCGCGTACCTGCTGTCGCTGAGCTGACAGCGCAGGGCGCGCGGCGCATGCTCCGGGCCGATGAAGCTAGGCAGGCTTGTCAGGGTCGCGCTCGGAACGCTGGCGCTGGGCTACCTCGCCGTCGCCGGGGCAGTGTTCCTCTCGCAGCGGTGGATGCTCTTTTTCCACGGCAACGGCGAGCAGCTCGCCGACGCCATGCCGCTCCCCCTCCGGCTTTCCGAGATGGGGTTCGGATTCTACGGTGTCGAGTATCCCGGCTACGACGTGTCGGCCATTCCCTGGGCACCGGCGTCGCGGTCGAGATGGCACGAAGGGGCTTCGGGCAGAGGATGATCCTCGTCGCGCCGTTCACGTCCATTCCGGATGTAGGCGCGCGCATCTTCCCTTTCCTCCCCGCGCAGGTGCTGGCCCGCGACAGGTTCGACTCGGCTGCCAAGGCCCCTGAGATCGAGATGCGGGTGCTGATCCTCCACGGCGAGGAGGACGATCTCGTGCCCGCGGAGATGGGGCGAAGGCTCGCCGGGCTATTCCCCGATGCGACCCTTCTGCTTCTGCCTGGCGCCGGCCATGACGACGTGCTGGACGGGCCACAGGCTCTCGCGGCACTCGCCGCCTTCATACGCGCGGAGTAGCGGCTGCCAGCCAGCAGGGGCAGGGGCAGGGGCAGGAGGCCGAGGGCCAAATTTTCATCGTGAACGTGAATTCACGTTCACAAAAATCTCACGGTCGGTGCGTCCTCGATTGTCGGATCCACCTGTAGATTCGGTGGATTACGGGCCCAGTCCGCGGCCAGAGGTGGCTCGGAAAAACGAACGTGAATTCACGTTCACGATGAAAACGAAGAAACGGCAAGACCGAGGAAGCGCCCGCGCAGGCGCGGCCCGAGCCACCCGCCGGCCTTCGGAAGCACTTCAGCTCGATCCCCAACACAGGCGGAGATCGTGGGCGGAGCTGCGGCTGGATCCAGGCGGCGTCCGGATCGGGAGTGGGCGTCAGCGTGCGCGCGCCAGCAGTGGGGGCGGGTCTTTCAGCCGGAACTCGACCTCGTAGACCTTGAGCGCGAGCCTAGGCACAAGGCTGATCGCGTACTGAAGTGCGTCTTCCGCCGCGTGCGCAACTATAAGTCCGTGAACCTCGTCCCCGAGATCTGCCACGCCGTTGAGCTGCTGCGCCCGTACTCGATGCTCGCGGACAGCCGCCTCGAGAGCGGCCACCTGCCTCGACGTGCGGGGAAAAAGGGTGGGGCAGGGCACGGGGCGGCTGTGGCTGGACCTGGGGGAAGGGGAAATAGCGAGGGCGGTGGCGGAGGAGGTCGTGAAGGGCGGGGTGGACGCGGTGTTGGTGGCGGGCATCGCTTCGAGGCTTCGGGTTTCGGTGGGGTTCCTCTACAAGCTCCTCCGGGGCAAACAAGAGCTTCTCGCCTTCGCCCGCTTGGGGGCTGTGTGGGGAGTTGGACAGGGCGTTGGGTTCGCCCCGGACGGGGAGGAGCGGCGCGAGCACTTCGAGCGCGTCGGGGGCGCGCTGCGCCCACTCGGCTGGGGCCAAGCCGTCGCCGTCCGTCACTCCTCGGCGATTCCGTACTCCTTGAGCTTCCGCGCCAGCGTATTCCTCCCGATCCGCAGCGCCTTGGCGGCGGCGGTCCGGTTCCCCTTGAGCTGCTCCAGCACGGCGAGGATGTGACGGCGCTCCACGTCGGCCAGCGCCATGATGGCGGTGGTCTGCCCTGGCGGAGAAGCCGCAGGCGCATCGGGCCAGCGCTGCACCTCCGGCAGCGGCAAATGCTCGGGGAGGATCTCCCCGTCGGAGAGCACTACCGCGCTCTCGATGCAGTTCTCCAGTTCCCGCACGTTCCCCGGCCAGCGATAGGCCTTGAGCCTCTCCAGTGCCGCCGCGGAGAGCTTCGGCTCCCTGGCCAGTTGGTGCCGGCGGGCGGCCTGCGCCACGAAGTGCCGCGACAGCCGCTCGATGTCCTCCGCACCCCGTTCCCGAAGCGGCGGCAACAGCAGCTCGACCACCTTTATCCGGTAATAGAGGTCCTCACGGAAGCGTCCCTCCCTCACCATCTTCGCGAGGTCGCGGTTGGTGGCGGCCACGATGCGGACGCTCACCTTCACCGTCTGGGTGCCGCCCAGCCGCTCGAACTCGCGGTCCTGCAGCACCCGGAGCAGCTTCCCCTGGACGGAGATCGGCAGCTCGCCGATCTCGTCGATGAAGGCGGTCCCTCCGTCGGCTGACTCGAACTTCCCCTCGCCTCTGCTCTCCGCGCCGGTGTAGGCGCCCTTCTCGTGGCCGAACAGCTCGTTCTCCACCAGGGTCGGGGGAAGCGCGGCGCAGTCCACCTTCACGAGCGGCCGGTTCCGCCGTGGGGAGTTGACGTGGAGCGCCCTGGCGAACAGCTCTTTTCCGCAGCCGCTCTCTCCCCGGATGAGCACGGTGGCGTCGGTGGCGGCCGCCTTCTGCACCAGCTTGTACGCCGCCTTCATCGGGGCGGACTCGCCGATCACCTTGTTGAAGAAGTAGCCCACCGGGCACGCCGGCTGCTCCCTGGCGCGCCGCAGCTCCTGGTAGAGGCTGGTGGCCTGCAACGCGGTCGAGATCTGCTCGGCCATCCCGGCGAGGCGGCTCTCCTCCTCCTCGAGGAAGCGCCCTCCACCGCGGCGGTTGAGCACCTGCAAGACCCCGTACACGGATCGCTCCCGATCGAAGAGAGGCACCGCCAGCAGCGAGTTGGTGCGGTACCCGGTCAGCCGGTCGATCTCCGGGTTGAAGCGACTCTCTCCCTTGGGGCTCGGCATGTTCACCACCACGCCGTGCTTCGCGACGAAGCCGGCCACCCCCTGGCCGATCTTCAGGCGAATCTGCGACAGCTCCGGCAGGTGGGCGGCCCGGCTGAACAGCTCGTTCCGCTGCGGGTCGACCAGGTACAGGGTGCCGCGGTCGGCCTGCATCGAGGTGGCCACTCGGTCGACCAGGGTGGTGAGGAACTCGTCGAGGTTCACCTCGCGCCCCCAAAGCCCGCCAACGGAGAGCAGCACCTGGGAGGCGTCGTCGGACTTGGGCATCGGGAGCGGCGGCAACCGAAACGCTGGCGCTGGACTATAGCAGTCCATCCGCATGCCTCCCCCGATCAGGCGCAGAGCGAGCGCTCGCCGAACAGCACCCGCTTGCCCTCGCGGGCGGGTTCGGCGGCGTTGAAATAGGCGCGAGCTTCCTCTGCCATGTTCTCCACCATGTCGTCGTTGTGCGCGGGGTCGTGGTGAAAGAGGAATAGCCTCCGCACCCCGGCGGCGAACGCCACTCTGGCGGCGTCGATCATGGTGGAGTGGCCCCAGCCCCTGCGGCAGGGGCCCTTTTCGCCCTCGTACTCCTCCGGGGTGTACTGGGCGTCGATTAAGAGCGCATCGGCCCCCGCCAGCGCGGAGCCGATCTCCCCGGTGAGGGTTCGCAAGGACAGCTCCACGTCGGTCATGTACACGAAGCTCTTTCCCTCCGACTCGATCCGGTAGCCCATGCATCCTTGCGGGTGAGGCACGGCGAAGGGGTAGACACGGAAAGGCCCGACTTCGAGAGGCGTGTCCGGCGACGCGGCCTCGAAGGTCATCCTCGCGCGCATCGCGGAGAGGGGCACGGGGAAGTTGGGTGGCTCCATTTGCCGGGCGAGGACGTCGCGGAGAGTGCGATCGCCCTCGGCCCCCGGACCAATCAGCCGCAGGAAGAAGGAGTGCCCGTACGCTGGTGCGAAGAACGGAAAGCCCTGCACGTGGTCCCAGTGCAAGTGAGAGAAGAGGAGGGTGAGCGTCCCCGGCCCTCCGCCGCGAAGGATCTCGTCACCCAGCGCCCGGATGCCGGTGCCAGCGTCGAGAATCAGCAAGTGGTCTCCGCACCGCACCTCCACGCACGAGGTGTTGCCGCCGATCCCGGCGACCTGCGCGCCCGAAGCCGCCACGCTCCCTCGCACTCCCCAGAAGCGTACTTCCATGGGCTCCTCCTTCTGCCGATCCGCGGCCTCGCGCCGGGTGCGATCCCCTTGCCCCGGCTGCCAAGCCACATGAGCAAGCGCAAGGCCAGCTCCAACCGTGCGGATTCGCGCTGGTGGGAGGCGGGGCTATCCGCGGCCGATCCGTTCTGGATCGGTGGAGCCGATCCGATGTGGGGCGGTGCTCGGCGACGAGCCCATGTGCGGCTCAGGAGTCGGGCCGGTCTCGACGGCCACGCGATGGCCGGGATCCGTGGCTCGCGGCCGACCGTTCGGCAGCGACGGCGAGTTGCGGACTCCGGTGAGCCCCGCGGCACGCCGAGGTAGAACCAACCTGGGTCGCTCCCTGCCGCCGTCGAGGAAACCTTGCCGCCTCTGCCCGATCCCGCGCTCTCCGCCGCCTCGCACCCGCTGCTGAGCGGGCTGTTCCTCGCCGCCGCCGGCTCGTACGTGCTCGCGCTGGCGGTGGCGATGGTTCGCCCTCGCTGGGGACGGTGGCCGCTGGCCGCCGGCGCCTGCGCGCATCTGCTCGCGATGATCGGGCGGGGCTGGGCGATCGGCTTCTTCCCGCTCACGAACAAGCACGAGTCCTTCTCGGCGCTGGCCCTCGCGATCGCCGCGACCGCGGCGCTGTCCTTTCGCCCCCGGCGCCTCTACCTCGCCGCGATGTTGGCGCTCGCCTGCGCCTCGATGGGAGCCGCGCTGCTCTTCCCGTTCGATCTCGCCTACCCCCCTCCGCTGATGCGGACCGTCTGGTACCCGCTCCACGTGCCGCTCTCGTTCCTCGCCTACGCCCTCTTCTGCGCCTCCGCCGCCTCGGGCCTCGTCTGGGCACAAGGCCGGGATCCGGAATGGCTGAGGGCGGTGGACCTGCGCGCCCTCCAGGGCTTCGGCCTGTGGTCGCTGGCGATGATCACCGGCGGCGTCTGGGGAGTGCTCGCCTGGGGCGCCTACTTCCTCTGGGACCCAAAGGTCATCTGGTCGGTGATCCTCTGGTTCCACTACGCCACCTTCATCCACCTCCGCCTGACCCCGTCGCTCAAGGAAAGACCCTGGGTGCGTCCGGCCCTCGCCTGGCTGGGGCTGGCGTGGCTCTTCGTCGCCTACGTGGGCACCTCGTTCTTCCTCGGCGACTCGAGCCACGCGTTCTGAGGCGCGCTCTCGGCCGAAGAGCTCACTTCCACTCGTAGCCGAGCACCAGCTGCGGGGTGGTCCCCATCATCGTATTGCCGACCTTGATGGACTGGCTCACCCCGCCGCTGCCCGCCTGCTGGCTCACCGAAATGACCTTCGCGAACACGAACTGGCAGTCCAGGGCGATGGTGAACTGCTGGCGCCGGCCAGAGGAGAGCGGCTTGCCCAGCCCGATGCCCAGCCGGAGGTCCGCTCCGGGAAAGAAGTCGCCTCCAGCCGCGACCACGAACTGGCTCACGTTCCCGTCGATCACCTCCTGCTGCACCGAGCCCCAGCCGCCGCGCGCGAACATCGGCCCGCCGGCGACGAAGAACTGGTTCCCGACAGTCAGCTCGCCCAGCAGTCCGAAGTGCCAGTATCCCAGCCCAGAGACGGACTGCGAGACGTTGCTCCCCTGGATGCTGAGGCCGATCATGAAACCCGCGCGATTGCCCACGTCGAGGAACACCGCGGCGAGATCGTTGAGCTGGACTCCTGCGCGAGCCGAGAGGGCGAAGGCGATCATCGGCCCGGGGAGAAAGGTGCCGGCGCCCGCATTGAGTCCGGCCCGGAACCGGAGCGGGCTGGCCTCGGCCGCCGGCGCAGGAGTCGGTGCCGCAGGCTGCGCCCAGCAGAGCGCGGGGAGGACGAGAAGCGCGGCACACGTTGGCTTGACCACTGGGACCTCCTGCTTGGGCTGGTTCGACGGAGCGGCCGGGAGGACTCCCGCCCGCGGCTGTCCGCGCTGCCTATACTACCTCCCGTCGCTACGCCCGTGAGGTTCGATGCGCGGAGCCGAGGCGCGTCCCAGGTGGGAGTGGCTGCGCTCGCAGGGGCTTGGCGTGGTCTGCGGCCTGTCCACGGTTTCGCTCCTCGCGCTGGGCTCGGCGGCGATTGTGTCGACGCGGAAGACCGCCTCGAAGGCAGTGGCGATGGACGATCTCACCGCGTTCTTCCGCGAGCCGTCGGTCTACCACGCCTGGCTCTACCTCCTGATCCCCGTGCTCGCCCTCTACGCACTCAATGCCCTGCTCGCGACGTGGCACAGCGTGGCCCAGAACATCGCCCGCCGCGTCCGGGCGCCTTCGGCATACGCCGCGCCGGTGATGCACCTCGCCTTTCTGCTCGCGCTCGGAGCCCACGCCATCGGGGGCCTCTGGAGCCAGGAGCGCGGGATGGTGCGCCTCGCGAGCGAGTGGCGCCCGATGGGCGATCGGCTCGAGGGCCGTCTGTTGGGCCTCGAGCTCGAGAACCACCCCAACGGCGAGGTCTGGAAGGCGTCCGCCCAGCTGGAGCTGCGCGACGAGGGCGGCTCCACCCCTCGAGAGGAGATCGGCTTCAATTCTCCGCTCTCCTCGGGCCTGGGCTCGAGCCTTTTCTTGCTGACCAGGCACGGCGAGGTTCCCGCAGGGGTGCGGCTCGCAATCGCCGGCCAATCCTGCTCCGCCAAGCTTGGAGAGAGCTGCCCGGCGGGCACCGGCACGGTGACGGTCCTGGACATCCGCCCATCCGGGCACTGGGGAAATGTGCCAGTGGCGATTCTCGGCTCCTCGGTTGGGATCTCGCGCGAGCGCATCTTCCTGCTCCAAGGCCAGGAACTGCGCCTCGAGAGCGGCGCCTCGATCCGCCTCGAGGAGATCTCCATGCAGCCGGCGGTGCTTCTGCGCTCGCGGCGCGCTCCAGGCAACCCGTGGGCGCTCGCGTCGGCCCTCCTGCTGGTGGCAGGGATGGCGATGATGGGTCGCCGATGGCTCTAGTTCGCCAGCCAGCTCAGGCGACGACGGCACGCCGCTCGCTCTGATTCGCCGATCGGCTCACCCGACGAGCTGACGCCTGGCCTCGGAACGTCGGATGATCCGGCGATCTGCTCGCCCGACGCCGAGGGTCGCGCGGCGCAGGAATTGCGTGGCCGCGGATGGAACCGCGCACCTGCGTCGCACTTCCGTCGTCTTGGTCGCCTCGTCCGCGCAACCGTTGCGTTGCCCCGCTGGACGGCTGCACGGGCGAGCGCCCTCTGGCGCGCGAATTGCCTCCCCGGCGCTTGCATGCCCGCCCCTGTCCGCGCCCTCGCGGTCATCCCTGCCTACGACGAGGCCAGTCGGATCGGCGGCGTCATCGCCGGGGTGAGGGCGGCGGGAGTGCCGGACATCCTGGTGGTCGATGACGGCTCCACCGACGCCACCTCCTCGGAGGCGCGGCGGGCCGGCGCGCTGGTGGCGACCCACGCGGTGAACCTGGGCTACGGCGCGGCGCTGCAGACGGGGTACCGCTTCGCGCTTCGGCACGGCTTCGACGCGGTGGTACAGCTCGACGCCGACGGGCAGCATGATCCGGCCGGCATCCCCGAGCTGTTGTCTGCGCTCGCCGAGCACGACGTGGTGGTCGGCTCGCGCTTCCTGGGTGGCGGCTCCTACCGGCCGCCGCTGGTGCGCCGCCTCGGCATGGCGCTGTTCGGCTCGATCGCCGCGCTGCTCGCGGGCCGGCGGCTCACCGACCCCACCAGCGGATACAAGGCGATCTCCAAAGAGGTCCTCCGGTTCTACATCCACGAGCGCTACCCGGCCGACTACCCGGACGCGGACGTCCTGGCGATGGCGGTGCGGGCCGGCTTCGCGCTCGGGGAGGTCCCCGCCCGGATGAAGGCCGGTCCTCCGGGCAAGAGCATGCACGGCGGCCTCTTGAGGCCGCTGTACTACGTCATTCGGATGAGCCTGGCCCTGGCGCTCGTCCCGTTGCGGAGCGACAAGCGATGAGCCCCACGCAGAAGGTGTTCGCCATCGTCACCAGCGCGGTGACCCTGTTCTACATGGTGGAGCTGGTGCGGCGCCGCCGGCTCAAGGAGGAGTACGCCTGGCTGTGGATCCTCACCGGAGCGGGGATGCTCGTGCTCAGCCTGGCCTACCCGCTCTTGCTCTGGCTCACCCAGGCGGTCGGCGCGGTCACTCCCACCACCACGCTCTTCATCTTCGGGCTGCTCTTTCTGCTGATCATCTCGGTGCACTACTCGATCGTGCTCTCCCGCCTCACCGGCCAGGTCCGGAGGCTGACACAGGAGCTGGCGATCCTCTCCGCCGAGGGGCAACTCGACCCGGGCGTCCGGCCCGGCTCGCCGCCGGCCTCCTAATCCTTCCAGAGCATCTTCCAGGGATGCTTGCGGAGGTCGCTCACCAGCGAGCGGAGATCGTCGTAGAGCTGCTTGTCCTTCAGGGTGGCTCCGGCGGTTCCCTCGCCGGCCTCGAGCTTGGCGAGAATCCGGTCTCCCCGGTCGGCGAGCTGCTCGAGCTTCTGTCCTGCCGCCGCGTACCGGTCGATCGCGGACTTGAGCTTCTGCCCGTCTTCCTTGGTGAAGCCGCCGGAGAGCGCGGCCAGGCCGCCCAGCGCCACCGCCGCCTCCTTGGAGAGCTGAGGGAGGTCTCTCCTCACCAGGCTGGCGCTCTCCGCCGCATCCTCGATCAGACGCGCCCCTTTGCTCCCAGGCTCCAGCGTCCTCCGCGCCGACTCGGAAAGCGCCCGGAGATCCTTCGCCGCTGCCGACAGCTCGCCGACGATCTGCTTGAGCCCGCCTCGGTTCTCCGTCAGCACTCCGTCGGCCGACCGTGCCAGCCCGCTGATTCCGTTCACCAGGGTGGAGAGCGCGCGCGGATCCTCGTCCAGCACCCTCCCGGCGGACTCCAGGAAGTTGGCCAAGCGGTTGGAGACCATGTCCAGCCTGGGGGCGTCGAGCCCGCGGATGGGCCGGCCCTTCTCGAAGGGCGCCTCCTTCGAGCCGGTGTAAACCTCGAGGTAGGGCTCGCCGAGCGGGCCGATGGTGGCCACCGTCACCGCCGCGTCCTCGCGGAGCGCGTTCAGCACCTCCTGGGTGACGGACACCTCCATCTTCACCGGCAAGGGCTCGCCGGCGGCGTCGCGGTGGGACGGCCGGAGCACGATGCGCTCCACCTTTCCCACCGGCACGCCCCCCAACTTGACCGGCGCCCCCTTCACCACGTTGCCGGTGTGCCCGAAGTGGACCTCGAGAGTGGAGCCCGACGACAGGTTCAGCTCGCCGGTGAGCCAGAGCAGCACCAGCACCGCCGCCACCGCGGAGAGCAGGAGCGCTCCCACTTTGATCTCCAGCCGTCTTTCGTCCATTGCCTCACCTCGCCGAAGGAGCGGCCCGAACAGCCCGCGCCCTTTGGAACTCTTCACGCCCGCCGAAGAAAGCGGCCCGGCCCTTCTCCAGCCAAAGCACCCGGTCGGCCATCGCCTCCAGGGCGCGATAATCGTGCGAGACCACCAGCGCTCCAAGCCCCTCGCGGCCGATGGCGGCGATCGCCCCGTTCACCTGGGAGGCCGCCTCCGGGTCCAGCCCGGTGGTCGGCTCGTCGAGCACCAAGAAGCGGGGCGAGAGCACCAGCGCTCTCGCCAGGGCGGCGCGCTTCTTCGTGCCCGGCCCCAACGACGGAGGCAGCCTCTGGCCCAGCTCCGCGAGCCCGAGCCGCCCGAGCGCCACTCGCACCTCGGCCTCTTTGGCCCCGGCGGCCTTTGCCGCAAGCCGCACGTTCTCTTCCACGGTGAGCCAGTCGAGCAGGGCGGGGCCCTGCACGATGTACGGCACCTTCCTTCTAAGAGCGATGAGCGCACGCTCGGTCGCCAGGTGGACCGCTTGGCCCAAGAGGAAGACCCTCCCCCGGCTCGGCTTGAGCAGCCCCAGCGCCACCCGGCAGAGGACGCTCTTGCCGCAGCCGCTCCGGCCCACCACGAAGGTGATTCCACAGAGGGGAATCTCGGCGGAGAGGCCAGCGAGCACTTCCTCCGGCCCGAAGGAGAGCGCGACCTCTTCGAGGATCAGGGCCGCCTGGGAGCGCTGGAGGGCGTCGCTCACACGCCCACCAGGAGGAAGGCGAAGGACACCAAGAAATCGATCAAGAGGCAGCCCAGGCAGGCGTCCACCACGCTCCCGGTGACCGCCGCGCCCACCGCGCCGGCGCCCGGACCGGCCTTGAGCCCTCGCCAGCTCGCCGCGACGGGGATGAAGAGGCCGCACAGGAACGCCTTGAGGAAAGCGTTGAGCAAGTCCCACCGGTCCACGAAGCGCGCGTCGATGAACGCGAGCCCGTCGGAGCCGTAGGCGAAGGTGGCCACCACCGCCGCCGAGAGGCCGGCAGCCACCGTGCCGATCACGCAGAGGAGGGGCACCGCCACCGCCGAGGCCAAGACCCGCGGCGCCACCAGGTCGGCCAGCGGATCTCCGGCGGACATCTCCAGGGCCTCCAGCTGCTCGTTGACCTTCATCGAAGCCAGCTCGGCGGAGATGGAGGCCCCGGCGCTGGCAGCGGCGAGCAGCACCGAGGTCATCGTCCCGAACTCCCGCACCAGAAGCTCGAAGTAGGCGGGGCCGACCACCGCGAGGTTTCCGGTGAAGCGCCTCGCCTGGTGCTGGCCAATCGCCACCATCACCGCCCCGAAGAAGGCCAGCCCAGTGCTCACCAGCCACACCGAGCGGTTGCCGATCTCGTAGAGCTGGGCCAGCCACTCCCTAAAGGTGAGTCCGCGGGAGAGGCCCGCGCGCAAGGCCCGGGCGAGCAGGAGCGCAGGTGCGCCGATGGAGCCCAGTGCGTTCACGAGAGCAGCCACACCAAAAGAGGGGTCAACCCGAAGTCGAGGAGGAAGATGGCGGCCGCGCTCCACACCACCGCCCTGGCGGCGGCTCGGCCCACGCCCCTCGCCCCACCCTGGGCGGAAAGTCCCGCGGCGGTGGAGACCAGCGCGATGGCGATCCCGAAGGCGAGGGCCTTGGCGCTGCCGCCCACCACGTCGCTGAAGGACAGCATCTCGGCGAAGCTGGAGAGGAACACTCCGGTGGGGAGGTGCAGGGTGGCCGCCGCGGCCGCCGCCTCCATCAGGATGGCGAACAGGAAGGCCACCACCGACAGGCAGGTCACCGACAGCGCGGTGGCCAGGACCCTCGGCGCCACCAGGAGCGCGAAGGGATCGAGCGAGATGCCGCGCAGCCCTTCGATCTGCCCTCCCACGGTGAGGGTGGCCAGCTCGGCGGCGTTGCGCGCTCCCACCCGCGCCGCCATCAACAGCCCCAGGATGAGCGGTCCGAACTCCCACAGCACCGCGTAGCCCGCGGCCCAGCCGAGGTAGGCCCGGGCGCCGAAGCGCTGCACGTAGAGCGCGGTCTGCAGCACCACCGTCGCGCCGGTGAGCGCGGCCACCAAGAGCGCCAACGAGAGCGACTCCGCCCCGAACTGAGAGAGCGCGCGCATCAGCTCGCGCCGGTCCAGCCGCGGAAGCTGGAGGGCGGTGCGGCCGGCCACCAAGCCCAGGGCGCCGGCCGCCCTGAGGCCCGTCCTCAGGCTTCGCCCCAGCGCGGCGGGGATTTCGTAGAGCGCCTCCAATCAGCCGTCCCTCGGCCCGCGGGGGCCACCCCCCAAGCGGCCCCCCTCGAGGCGGAGCACCGTCGGTACTCGGAGCGCCGGGGCGGCCTCCGGGGCGGCGAGGATCAAGGTCCTCTCCGCGGCGAGAAAGAGCAGTAGCTCCGTGACGCTTTCGGCGGTCTCGGGATCCAGCCCGGCCAGCGGGTCATCTGCCAGGAGCACCTCCGGCCGAGCGACGATCGCCCGCGCGATTCCCACCCGCTTCCGCATTCCACCCGACAGGCGCTCCGGGTAGTGCCGGGCCGCGTCCAAAAGCCCCACCTGCACCAGCGCCTCTTCGGCGCGCGGGCGCGCTTCTTTCGGCGGCACCTTCCGCCGTGACAGCGGGAGCATCACGTTCTCCAGCACGGTGAGCGAGTCGAACAGCGCGTCGGACTGGAACACCATCCCGAAGGCTGCCTGCGCGGCCCGCCGCTGCTCCGGTGAGAGGCAGCCGACTTCCGCCCCGTTCCAGAGCACCCGCCCCGCGGAGGCCGGCAGGAGGCCTGCGAGCGCCTTGAGCAAGGTCGTCTTCCCGCTGCCCGCGTTTCCCACCACCAGCGCCCGCTCGCCGCCGGGGAAGGAGACGGTGACCTGCCAGAGCGCCGCGCGGCCGTCGATGCGCACGGTGAGGGCGTCGGTGCGGAGATCCAATTCAGGGCTCGTGCCAGTGGAGGACGCCGGTGGGGCGGGGCCCGATCGCCCATAGATCGTCCGGCCCGCTCCCGGCGAGGTCGACCAGCTCTCCGCCGCTGTCCAGGTGGAGAGGGCGCCAGCCCGAGGTGTACCGCCACACCGTCCCGTCCTCGGAGGCGGCGTAGACGTTGTTGACGCCGAAGGCCCCGACCGCGAACAGCTTGGGGCGGTTCTTCGGCACCGCGGCGTAAGGCGTCGGGAAGCTCACCCACGCGGCGCCTGCCCACCTGAGGACATTGCCCTCGTCGCCGGCGGCGAAGCCGGAGCTGGGCTCGATCATCGAGATCGCCCTCAGCGGGCCGCCGAAGCTCGGGTGCGCGGAGGTGGACCAGCTCGAGCCGTCGTAGTGCAGGATGAGGCTCCGCTTCGCGGAAGAATCGTAGCCGACCGCCCACACATCGCGATCGGCGACCGCATGAACGGCGAAGAGGTTCCGGTTGGGCATGCGCCAGATGTCGAGGTCCTGTGGGTCGTCCGGGTCCACCCGGAAGACCAGCTCGGACCCTGCGCCGAAGAGCTCGACCGAGTTTCCCCCGGTTCCGCTGAGCGCCCAGACGTCGGCGTTGAGAGTCTGTTGCGACAGCACCTCGGTGCACCCCCCGCCGGTGCGGTCCATCGACACCAGCGGCGCCGAGATTCCCGAGAGGTACACCCGCCCGACGTTCGGCCGCGCCCAGGCCGCGCGCCAGTCGGCGATGCACCTGCCGTCGAAGCTCTGGAAGGGCCCCTGGCCGTCGCGCACTCGGAGAGCCCCGTTGTCGCCGGCGATCCACACCTTCCCGCGCCCGTAGGCGGCAGCCGCCCTCCAGATGGCGCCTCCATCCGCCGCGTCCGCCCGCACCGCCCAGGCTGCACCCTGAGGGCAGACGCCAGCCTCGGTGGTCTCCGCCCGGCAGTCGTTGTCGTAGCCGTCGCAGATCTCCGTCCCGCCGGCGAGGTTGAACGGATCCCCGTCATCGCAGTCGCCTGCGGAGGAGACGTAGCCCTGCCCGGGGCTTTGGCAGGCGTGTACCCGCTGGGCGCCGGCCGCTGCTTGGCCGTCCCGGTCGCTGTCCGGGTAGTACCAGACCGGGGTGGTCGGGCCTCCGCAGTAGCGACCGCCGTCGGACTCGCAGCGGAAGGTGCCCCCGCAGCCATTGCAGCCCTTGCCCAGCTCGAACGGCTCGTCCGCCGCGCCGGAGCAATCCTCGTCGGCGCCGTCGCACACCTCGCCGGCATCGGGCCGCACCCTTGCGGCCTGGTCGTCGCAGTCGCCGGCGGTGAGCACGTGGCCCGGAGGCGCCGTGCAGGTCTGCACCGCCGTCGCCGGGTCCCCGAAGCCGTCGCGGTCCATGTCGCGGTAGTAGGTGCCGGCCACGGAGAGGCCCTCGTCGCGCGTTCCGTCGCAGTCGTCGTCCAGGCCGTTGCATCGCTCCTGGGCGCCGGGGTGTACCTCCGCCCCGGAGGCGGAGTCGTCGCAGTCCTCGAAGGCAGGGTCGTCGTCTCCTGCCAGGTAGAGGTCTCCATCGGCGTCGGAACCATCCAGCGTGAGGAGCACCTCCTGGATTCCGCGGGGAGTCAGGTCCAACCGCTCGCTGCGGCGCTTCACCGGCCGCGCCTCGCACCCGCCGAGGTGCGCTACCGCGGTCACCTCGATGAACGGGCTCCAGTCTTTCCCGGGAAGGACTCCCACCGTCCGGGTGCCCACCGACTTCACCCCTTCGAGCGGGAGGTCGACTTCTTGCCGGCGGGACGGCGAGGAGACGTCGGTCGCGCTCACCCGCAGGCAGCCGGGCCGAAAGCCGAAGCTCACCACCACCCGGGCTGCGCCCTGGGGCCTCGGGTTGCAGGCCGGGAGCGCGCCGAGCGAAAGGGCGGCGAGGAGCGTCACCCGCATGGCGCGCAGTGTATTCCGACCTGTAACTTCCGGCACCACGCGAGATCGGCTGTGGTTCCCATGCTGATCACCCTCGCGCATCTTGCGAGTGCGCCAGTAACGCGCGGACCGGGGCTCCTCCGCGCACCGAGCCCGAACTCTCCCGTACGGGCACGCGGGAGCACACCCGGGCTACCTCGCTGAGCTACGCCGTGCCCCGCGGCCGGGAGGCGGCTGGGTGCGGGCTGGCACCTCGGCCCTCCGGCCGGTATATGCCCGGTCCACAGCCCCGAGCCCTCACCGTGATCCCTCCGCGCGTCGCCCTTTTGCTCCTGCTCCTCCTCGGGACGTCCTCCGCCGCGGCCGAGCCGGACCCTGTTCCTGCAGGCGGCGCCGCGGCTCCCCCGGAGCGAGCCGAGCCGCTCACGCTCGAGCGGGCGGTGTCGATGGCGCTCGAGCGAAACGAGCGGGCGCAGATCGCCTCCGAGCAGGCCGAAGTGGCTAGGGCTCGGCTCCAGCGCGCCCGGGCCTTCTTCTTCCCCGAGCTGTCCTCCACCGCCGCCTACTCCAGGCGGCCGTACGAGACGGTTCGGACCATCGGCACTCAGACGGTGACGCTCCAGTCGCAGGACGCGCTCTCGGGTGTCGCGGTCCTCCGCTGGACTGCCTTCGACGCCCGCGGCTACCCGCTCTACAGGCAAGCGAAGCGGGAGCGCGGCGCGGCCGAACTGGAGGCCGAAGAAGCCAAGCGACTGCTCGCCTTCGAGGCCGCCGACGCCTTCCTCCTCACCCTGTCGGCCGAGCAAGTGGTGGAGGCCGCCTCGCGCCGGCTGGAGTTCGCCCGGCGGAACCTCTCCGATGCGCGCGCGCGGCTGGAAGCGAAGCTGGTGAGCGTGAACGACTTGACCCGCGCCGAGCTGGAGCTGGCCACCGCCGAGCGCGAGTCCACCCGGGCGGCCTCGGCCACCGAGGCGGCCTACGTCAACCTGGGGCTTTTGCTCGACTCCAAGCTGGCCCCGCCGCTCTCGCCGCCGGAGTCCCTGTTCGAAGAGGCCTCCCGGAAGCTTCCCGATGTCGAGGCGCTGGTGGCCCGCGCCGAGCAGGCCCGGCCCGACGTGCTCGCGTCGTTCGAGCGCGCCGCCGCGGCGGCCGAGGCCGCGAGCGAGCCGTGGCGGAGGGCGATCCCGTCGCTCTCCCTTTTGGGGCAGGTCCGCGCGAGCAACGAGACCGGCTTCACCGGGCGGGCGGTGGACGGCTTCGGAGGGGTGGAGCTGTCCTGGAGCCTCTTCGACGGCGGCGAGCGCTACGGCGAGGCGCGAGAGCGGGCGGCGCTCTCGAGGATCGCTGCGCTCTCCGCCCGCGCGCGGCAGCGGAAGGCCGGCGCCGAGGTGAGGACGGCCCTGGTGGCGCTAACGAGCGCCCAGAGCTCGCTCCGCCACGCCACCGTCGCCGCCGCGGTGGCCCGGCGCAACGCTGCGGAGACAGCAGAGCTGTACCGCCAGGGGCTCACCGGCGCCCTGGAGGTGGCCGACGCCAGCCTTCGCATGTTCGAAGCCGAGGTGGCCCAGGCGCGGGAGCGCTACGGCCTCGGCCTGTCTTTCCTCGATCTCCGCGCGGCGATCGGCGCGGGCCCATTGGAAGCGCTGGCGGAAGGAGCATCCCCATGATTCGCAGCCTCGCGCTTGCCTTGCTCCTCCTCGCGGCTTGCTCCAAGCCGGAGGGCTCCGCCGCGCGCTCCCCCAAGGGGCCGCTGGCTTTCCCGGTGGAGGTGGAGGAGGTCGCCTCGCGCGACGTGGAGTACACCCTCTCCGCGGTGGGCTCGGTGGAGGCCTTCGAGCGGGTGCAGGTGACCGCCCGGGTGGCCGGAGTGGTGGACCGGGTGCGCTTCTCCGAGGGGCAGTCGGTGAAGGAGGGGACGGTGCTGGCGGAGATCGAGCCGACCCGTTTCTCCTTGGCGGTCCGCTCGGCGAAGGCGGCGGTGGAGAAGGCGGCGGCGGCCAAGGCCGAGGCGGACGCGGGGCTCAAGCGGCGGGAGTCGGTGGACGAGAAGAGCCCCGGGCTGATCCGCGGCGAGGAGCTGGAGACCTGGCGCACCCGCGCCCTCGCGGCGGCGGCGGAGCTGCAGTCGGCGGAGGTGGCGCTGGCCCAGGCCGAGCTGAACGTCCGCGACGCCTACGTGCGGGCGCCGGTCTCCGGAGTGCTGCAGACGCGCACCGTGCAGACCGGACAGTACGTGCAGCCGGGGACGGTGCTGGCGACTCTGCTCCGCAGGGAACCGTTGCTCCTCCGCTTCAAGGTGCCGGAGCCGGACGCGCCCAGGCTGCGGGTGGGGATGGTGGCCCGCTTTGCCCTCCGGGGGGAAGCCAGGCCCTACTCCTCGCGCATCACCCACGTGGCGGACGCCGCGGACGAGGGCTCCCGGATGGTGGCGGTGACCGCGGAGGTGGATGATCCCGAGAAGGACAAGCTGCGCCCCGGCGCTTTCGCCGAGGTGACGGTGCCGGTGGGGAAGAGCGGCGGCTCTCCGGTGGTGCCGCAGACCTCGGTGCGCCCGAGCGAGCGCGGCTTCCTCGCCTTCGTGGTGGAGGATGGCCTGGCGAAGGAGCGCGTGCTCGAGCTGGGCCTGCGCACGCCGGACGGCAAGGTGGAGGTGCGCGGCGGGCTGTCGGTGGGCGAGTCCTTGGTGGTGCGGGGCGCGGAGGCCTTGCGCGACGGGGTCAAGGTGTCGGTGTCCGGCCAGGCGGCTCCGGAGGCCCGTGAGCGGGCGGTGCCCGGGGGGCGGCCTTGAACCTCACCGAGGTCTGCATCCGCCGGCCGGTTTTGGCCTGGATGCTGATGCTGGCCACCGTGGTGTTCGGCCTGGTGGCGGCCTGGCGCCTCGGCATCAGCCAGTTCCCCGACGTGGACTTCCCCACCATCAGCGTCTCGGTGTCCTGGGAGGGCGCCGCGCCGGAGGTGGTGGAGCACGACGTCATCGAGCCTCTGGAAGAGGGGCTGGTGCAGGTGGAGGGGGTGAAGAGCCTCACCTCCTCCTCGCGCCAGGGCGGGGGGAGCATCACCCTCGAGCTGGACCTGCGGCGGAACGTGGACGTCGCCCTGCAGGAGGTGCAGACCCGGGTGGCCCAGGCCCAGATGCGCCTGCCTCGCGATCTGGATCCGCCGGTGGTGTCGAAGACCAACCCGGAGGACCAGCCGATCATGTGGATCGGCCTCTCCGGGCCGTTCGCGCAGCAGGTCATCTCCGACTTCTCGCGCTACCGGGTGAAGGACCGCATCCAGTCCTTGACCGGGGTGGGCGAGGTGATGATGGGCGGCTACCTGGAGCGCAACGTCCGACTGTGGCTGAACGCCGAGTGGCTGGACGCGCACGGGGTGACCGCCTCGGACGTGGTGGCGGCGCTCCGGAGGCAGCACGTCGAGCTGCCCGCGGGCCGGCTGGAGACCGAGGGGCGCGAGGTGAACGTGCGGGTGATGGGCGAGGCCTTGGACCTCGACACCCTGCGGAACATCGTGGTGCGCGAGGTGGACGGCTCGCCGGTGTACCTCTCGCAAGTGGCGCTGGTGGAGGACGGCTTCGAGGACGTGCGGCGGCTGGCCCGGGTGAACGGCGCGCCCGCCCAGGGGCTGGGGGTGAAGAAGCAGCGCGGGGCCAACGCGGTGGCGGTGGCGCGGGCGGTGCGGGCCGAGCTGGAGCTGATCCGCAAGACGCTGCCGGAGGGGATGGAGCTGGGCATCAACTTCGACGGCACCCGCTTCATCGAGGACTCGGTGAGGGAAATCGAGCTGGAGTTGCTCCTCGCGGTGCTGCTCACCGCGCTGGTGTGCTGGATGTTCCTGGGCTCGCTCTCCAGCACGCTCAACGTGGTGCTCGCCATTCCGATGTCGCTGTTCGGGACGGTGGCGGTGATCTACTTCCTCGGCTTCACCCTCAACACCTTCACCCTGCTCGGGTTGGCGCTGGCGGTCGGCCTGGTGGTGGACGACGCGATCATGGTGATGGAGAACATCTTCCGCCACGCGGAGGGCGGGAAGGACCGGGTCCGGGCCGCGCGAGAAGGGACCGCGGAGATCACCTTCGCGGCCATGTCCGCCACGTTGGCGGTGGTGGCGATCTTCATCCCGGTGGTGTTCATGCAGGGAGTGGTGGGCCGCTTCTTCCTCCAGTTCGGCGTCACCCTCTGCCTGGCGGTGCTCTTCAGCTACGTGGAGGCGGTGACTCTGGCGCCGGCACGGTGCGCGCAATTGCTCCGGACCTCGCGAGAGGACCGGCGCTGGCTGGGCCGGTTGGTGGACCGCTCCTTCTCCCGGTTGGAGCGCGCCTACGGATTCTTGCTCGGCCACGGGCTCCGCAGGCCGTTTTTGGTGCTCCTTGTGGCGGTGGGGCTCTTGGTGGGAGCGGTGTTCCTCTTCCGCAGCCTGCCGGGAGAGTTCGTGCCCTCGCAGGATCAGAGCCGGCTCATGCTGCGGCTGCAGACCGCGGTGGGCTCGGACCTCGAGGAGACCGACCGCCTCTTCCGCCGGGCTGAGGCCTTCGTCAACGCCCGCCCCGAGGTGAGGCGGGCCTTCGCGGTGGTGGGGGGCTTCGGCGGCGGCGGGGTGAACACCGGGATCATGTTCGTCACCCTGGTTCCGCCCTCGGAGCGGAAGCTCTCCCAGGCGGCCTTCGCGGCGATGCTCCGGGGGGAGCTGAACTCCTACCCGGGCTTGCGGGCGGTGGTGCAGGACCTCTCGCAGGCGGGCTTCACCGCGCAGCGGGGATTCCCGGTGGAGTTCTCGGTGCGCGGACCGGACTGGCCGACGCTGGTGTCTCACGCCGACCGGGTCAAGCAGCAGCTTGCGCACAGCGCGCTGGTGGTGGATCTGGACACCGACTACCAGCTCGGGATGCCGGAGCTGCGGATCACTCCGGACCGCAGCCGGGCGGCGGACCTGGGCGTCTCGGTGGAGGAGGTGGCGGGAACCTTGAACGCGCTGGTGGGCGGGGTCCGGGTGGGCAAGTACTCCACCGGCGGGCGGAGGGTGGACGTGCGGATGCGGCTGTTGGCCTCCCAGCGGGCGCGGCCGGAGGACTTGGGCAGGCTCAAGGTGCGCTCCTCGTCCGGGGCGCTCTTGCCCATGTCGGCGCTGGTGACGCAAGAGGAGCGGCCGGCGCTCCAGGCGATCACCCGGCGCGACCGGGAGCGGGCGATCACCCTCTTCGCCAACATCGCCAAGGGCCACTCGCAGGAGGAGGCTCTCCACTTCGTGGAGCGGCTCTCGAAGGAGATGCCCACCGGCTACCGGGCGGTGTTGGGCGGGGCGAGCGTGGCGTACCGCGAGTCGATGGGGAGCCTGGTGTTCGCCTTGGTGCTGGGGATCATCGTCGCGTACATGGTGCTGGCTTCGCAGTTCAATTCCTTCCTCCACCCGGTGACGGTGCTGACCATCCTCCCCCTGTCGGTGGTGGGGGCGGCGGTGGCGCTGAAGGTCACCGGCACCAGCCTGAACGTCTTCAGCATGATCGGGCTGTTGCTGCTGATGGGGATCGTGAAGAAGAACTCGATCATCCTGGTGGATTACGCGACCCGGCTCAGGCGCGAGGGGCATGCGGCGCTGGAGGCGATGAAGCGGGCGGGGCCGATCCGGCTGCGGCCGATCCTGATGACCTCGGTGGCGACGATGATGGCGGCGGCGCCGGCGGCGTTCTCGTTGGGGCCCGGAGCGGAGACGAGGCGGCCGATGGCGATCGCGGTGATCGGCGGGCTGATCGTCTCCACCGCCTTGAGCCTCTTGGTGGTGCCAGCCTTCTACGTCCTGGCGGACCGGGCCAAGGTGTGGCTGGGTGGGCTCTTCGGAAAACCGGCGCCTGCGGCGGCTCCCTTGGGTACGGCCCCTGACGCCGAGGCACGGCCGCGCGAGGCGAGATCCCGCTGACTCACTGGGCCTTGGGGAAGGTGACGGTGGCAATCGGCGTGGACAAGGAGCCGGAGGCCGCCACTCGGAGGCCCGCGTCGGAGACGGCGTAGACGTAGTCGTCGGCCATCACGCTCCGCCGCACGTAGGGCGCCCACCAGTAGCTCCAGTAGGTGCCGCCGGCGTTCTGGTAGAGGTCCTTCATCGAGATCGCGCCCCTGGCCTTGAAGCCCGTCACCGCGTCGACCTCGAACACCCGAAGCTCGCTCACGAAGCTCGACCAGTAGTCCCCGCTCGAGTAGCTCCAGTCCACGAAGGGGATGGCCAGCAGCTTCCGCTCCGGGAAGTAATTGAAGGCCTTGTGCTGCCAGAGCGCCTCCGAGTAGCTGGCCCAGCTGCCCACCTTCTGGGTGAAGGTTTCGCGCGGGTGGGCGAGGTCCGTCACGTCGAACATCGAGAGCTTGAGCGAGCGCTCGCTCCAGGTCGTCTGCTGCTCGGGGATGTGGACGCCGATGGTGAGCAGGTGCCCGTCATCCATCGGATGGATGTAGGAGGAGAATCCCGGCACCTTCAGCTCTCCCACCTTCCGCGGGGCGCTCGGGGCGCGGAGATCCAGGGTGAACAGCGGGTCGACCTGCCGGAAGGTGACCAGGTAGCCTTTGTCCCCAGCGAAGCGCGCACTGAAGATGCGCTCTCCAGGGGCCAGGTCCTCGGTCCTCCCCACTTGCGCGAGGAACCCCTCCTGCTCGGCGAACACCGTGACTCGGTTGGTAGTCTGCATCCGCCAGTCGTTGTCGAGCCGGGTGTTGATGGTGGTCGCCACCCGGAAGTAGCCGCGGTGCTCGTCCATCGAGAACTGGTCCACGATGTGCCCGGCGACCGCGCCGGAGCCCGCGTAGCGCGCCTCGTACGGATCGCGGATGTCGAACTTGTGCAGATAGGTGTAGTCGGTCTGTCCCGGCTCGGACCACCACCACCAGTGCCGGTTGGCCACGTAGAGCGACTCCGCCGAGGCGTAGACCTCTCCCGGAGAGGCGACCACCGAGGTCTGCCCCACCTCGCCCGGCAGGTCCAGGTGCACGGTGGCGATGGTGAGCATCCCCAGGCGCGTGGAGCCGTTCGGCGCGAAGAAGCTGTCGCATTGGCGAGGCACCTCCACCAGGGATTCGCCGCTTCGCACCTGCGCGGGAACCAACCAGGCCGAGAGCGGCTGGGCGCGGATGAGCGTCTCGTTCTTCGCGATCAGCTCATCGTAGGCGCGCGAGACGTCCTCCGCGGTGCGGTTGGGCTGGTAGTCCAGCCAGGTGCGGACCTCGGCCGGCCAGCGGAGGTGGTCGCTCAACACCAGCCTGACCGACGGCCCGATGCGCCGCGAGCTGATGTACGAGCCGGGAAGGTAGTACTCGGCGAGCTTCTTGGGGCTCGCCAGCTCCGCCACCGAGAGCACCGTCACCTTGGTGTAGCCGCCGTAGCAGCCGTAGGTGCCGCAGCCGTAGTCCTTCGAAGGCCCGCTCACGCTCGAGAAGACCACCAGCCGGTCCTTCTCCTCGAGGAACATCTCTCCCACCCAACCCTCGATGGAGACGGAGGTGACCAGCCCTAGCTGCTCCGGCGGCCAGCTCCGGGCGAGGTGCACCCACTTGCCGGAGGCGACGAAGATCCGCGTGCCGTCGTTCTTCACGATGTCCGCCTCGTCCACGCCGCGGGTCTGAACGTTGGTCTGGGTGTACTGGGAAGGCCCCGCGGAGCCGCCGCCGCCGCCGGCCCCTCCGCCCGAACCCATGCCCGCCGAGGCCCCGCCGTCCGCGCCGCCTCCGCTCCCCCAGCTGCTCTGGTACGCATACTTCTTGTAGCTCTCGAGCGTGGTCCGCATCTCCAATACTGCGGTGTCCTGGATGTGCTGCTCCAGCTCCTCGCAGTCGCGGAACCGGGAGAGCGTCGGCTGCGCCTCGATTCCTCGCGGAGGAGGAAGCGGGCGCGGGGTGCTCCACCGCTCCCGCCCGCCGGTGCTCCTCGCCTCGGGGCCAAAGGGTGGCGGAAGCTCGCCGCAAGACGTCAACATGAGCGCGAAAGCCAACGGCCCGAAGGCCGCGCGGCCAAAGTCCATCCTCAGTCCACGCATCGGATCCCTCTCCACGTTCCGGCCGTGGCCTTGGACACCTGTGCCGGCCGGGATGGGACATCGGCGCTCGGCGGGCCACACTTGCTGCGGCTGGGAGCGGGAACCTGTCAGCGGCGCTTCAGCCTGAGCTTGAGCTTCTTCTTCTCCCCCTCGGCGAGGGTGATGCGCCGGGAAACCTTGAGGCGCGGGCGCACCGAGACGAACTCCAGCGTGTGTTCCCCGGGGGCGACCTCGAGACTTTCGAGCGGAGTTCGACCGACCGGCTTGCCGTCGAGGCTCACCGCCGAGGCGGGAATGGTGTGGATGCTGAGCATCGCCATCCGAGGCTGCGTCGCCCCGGCGTCTGGCTCCCCGGCGTCTGGCTCCCCGGCGTCGGGCGCTGCGGCGGCGGGAGTCGCTAGGGCGGGCGCCGCAGTGGCGGGGGCAAGACGCAGGTAACGCACCAACGCCTCGGGGAGGCGCTCTTCGATCGGCCCTCGAAGTTGGGGCCACTTCGCCCAGATTCCCACCCCGAGCACGGCGAGGGAGAGCACCGCCACCGCGCGAAGCACCGTGAGCAGCCTTCTTCCGCCGCGGAAGAGCGGGTTGGCGATCACCTTGGTGACGATCGGCTCATCGAGACCGGGCGCGGTGTTCTCGTCCACCGCCTCGAGGCTGGTCATGTCGAGGGCCGGCGCCGCCGCATCCTTCATCCGAAGCCGAATCAGATCGGCGAGGCGCCCGGCGTGCTCGCCTGGTTTGATGCGATCTCCCACCGCGATCATTCCCTGGAAGGCCGACAGGCGCGTCAGGAGGGCGTCGACTCTCGGGCAACGCTGGTCGGGGTTCTTCTCCAGCGACCACGCCAGCGCCTCGTCCAGTGCCAGCGGCACGTTGTCGCGCCGCTTGCGAATCACCGGCAGAGGCCGGTTGAGGATGGCGTCGAAGGTCTTGGAGAGATTCGACTCGAGAAACAGCGCCTCGCCGAGCAGGGCCTCGGCCAGAATGCAGCCCGCGGCAAAGTTGTCGGAGGCCGCCACCAGTTGCTCGCCCCTGACCTGCTCGGGGGCGACGTA
Organism: Myxococcales bacterium; assembly: GCA_016191815.1. Taxonomy (GTDB): domain Bacteria; phylum Myxococcota; class Myxococcia; order Myxococcales; family Myxococcaceae; genus JACPVI01. Next base: position 37,462 of record JACPVI010000014.1, on the reverse strand, counting down.
GGCGAACGCCGGGTCGAGCTTCGATGCGTCCCGGAGCAGATGCCGGGCCGCCGCCTCGAGGCCGAACCCGGTCACCCGCACCTCGCCCGCCTTGGTGAGCACGACGTGCTCGGGCGAGAGGCGGCCGTGGAACACCGGGACCGGCCGCTTCTTCTCGTCGACGCGGCCGTGGGCGTGCTCCAGGGCCTTGAGCACCTCCATGATGACCCAGGTCGCCTGGCTCACCGGGAGCTTCTCGCCGGTGGCCGCCAGCGTGGTGAGCAGTGCCCGCAGCGTCCGGCCCTCGGTCATCTCGTAGACGATCTGGAGCTTGTTCTTGCTCTCGCCGACCTCCAGGGGCCGCAAGATGTTGTCGTGGGTGAGCTTGGCGGCGGCAGCCGTGTCCCGGCTGACCTGCTCGGCGATCGGCGGCGGGAGGTTGAGCCGCCGCACGGTCACGACGCGCCGGCCTCGCTTCTCGGTCCACAGCTCGCCCAGCGCGTCCCGAGCCACGTAGCGTGCGGGTGCCGCCGGCACGAGCCGGCATGCTAGCTCAGGACTTGCCCGTTTCGATGTGCAGCTTCCCGTTCAGAGGTCGGCGGCCACTCCCATGGCTCCCAGGGCGCGCCAGGTGGCGCTCACTCCGGAGTCGCGCTTGACCGCGGCGGCGCCGCCGCTGGCCGACAGGAAGATGCCGAGCCTCCTCGAGAGACGGAGGCGCGCTTGGGCCGTCAGGCCGGCGTAGCCCTCGAGCCCGGTCCGGCCGCTCCCGTCGGGGAGATTGCTCTGGAGCACCAGGAGCGCCCCGACCTCCGGGCCGAGGGCGAAGCTCATCCGCCCGGCCCCGAAACTGCGCTCGGACCCGAGGCGGACCTCCAGCTCGTCCTGCCCGAAGCGGACGGACCTGCTCCCCTCGGCGCGGCGATAGGCGATCGCCAGCGCGGCGGTGTCCACGGGGCCAAGCAGGCCGGGACGCGCCAGATGGAGGCGGACCTCCACGCCGAGGGTGGCGTCGATTCCGCGGACGATGCCCGTGGACGCGGTGCCGCCCAGGTATGCGGTCAGCAGCGAGCCCCCCTTCATCGCGACCTTCGGCACCGGAGTCCACTCGAGCTCGGCGAAGCGCACCACCGCCTCGCCGCCCTCGGGCACCGAGACGGTGCGCTCGAGCTGGCCGTCGTCGGAGCGCGTCCTCACCCGGTACTTTCCGGGCGAGAGGCCGAGCACCACCGGCCCTTGGGCCTTGTCGAGCTGGGCGACCAGCGTGCGGCCGTCGGCGGAGGCGATCTGCCAGCGCCCGGCCGGCTCGATATCGAGCACCAGCCGCCCTCGCCCGCGGGAAGGCTCCGAGAGCACCAGCTCCCCGTGGCCGCGGAGATCCACGTGGTAGCTCGGCCGCTGGACCCCGCCGGGAGTAGAGAAGGTGGACTCGAGGGTACGGGCGTACGCGTACGAATAGGCCTCCTGCAGCGTCACTCGCCCGTCGCGCGAGGTATCCGCCGCGCCTCGGATGGCGGCCACCAAGTGGTGGGTGAAGTAGCTGCCTCCCAGCTCATCGGACTCCTGGGCGTACTCGTCGGGCCCCGAGGAGCTGATGACGATGCGGCCGGCGATCTCCGCCGCTTCGACCAAGACCCGAGCGCCCTCCACCGGCCTGAGGCCCTTGAGGCGGGTGACGGCGCCAGAGCGGCACGAGTCCACCACCAGCATCGCCACTCCCACTGGCGCGCGGCGGAGGAAGTCGTTCAGCTCGGCGAGGGGTAGGCGCGTGCCGCCAAGGTGCAGCTCACCCTCGTCGGCGTGGGCGGAAACGTACAGGAGGAGCTGGTCAGCCCTCGTGGCTTCCCGGGCCATGCGTGACTCGAGAGCGGCCAGCGCCGAACGCACCCCTTCGGCCTCCGCGCCGCGCAGGGCCGTGGCGTCGCCCAAAGAGACGCCGCCCACTTCCACCATGGCCTCGAGCAAGCGAGCGGCGTCGGCATCAGCGAAGCGGAGGCGCTCCTCGCCTGGATCGCCGACGTTCTGTCCGATCGCGAGCGCGAAGCGGCGGGCCTCCGCCGGCCTGGCGAGGCCGGACAGCAAGAGGAGGAGCACAACGTCCAACCATCGCGAGCGGCATCGAGGACTCCTCACCGAGAGCCCTCCACCACGAGCAGCGCCTGCGCCCTCGCTGTCTCGCTGGGGAGCGGCTCGGGGCTCACCTCGAGCGGGCTCCGTCCTTCCTTGCGCACCTCCTCGACCGATCGCTCGATGGCGCGCCGCGCCGACTCGAGCTCGATCGGCGTTTCGGAGAAGACCGCGAGCAACAGCGTGCTGCCTGGAGTCACCTCGAAGCCTGGCTCCAGGCGCGCTTGTGCCCCAGGGGGCACTCTCTCGCTCAGTCTTCCGCGCGCAGGCCACACCACGCTCACCGTCCCGGCGGCGTCGATCGCCGCCACCAGGCCATAGGGACGGCCAGCGGCTCCCACCGCCAGCACCACGCGCTCGCCGATTCGCGCAGCGGAGATCGACTCGCCGTCAGGGCCCCTGAGCACCCGCACCGTCGCCGCGCCCTTGGTGCGGGTGGAGCCCGGCTCCTCGGGAGAAGCCACGAAGAGCGCCAGCACCGCCGCCACGGCAAGCGGAGCGAGGAGCGCCAGCCACCACGGCCGCGCGGAGGGGCGGGCGGAGTTGAGTTGGGCATGAATGGCGTGGTAGCGCGGCGAGGCAACTGCCTCGGCGCGAGCCCGCGCGATCGCCTCCAGGCGGGTGCGGCAGCTCTCGCATCCGTCCACGTGGGCTTGGGAGCCCGGCGGCGCCGCGAGCCCGGCGGCCAGCTCGTCGAGCACGAGGTTGGAAAGGTGCTCAGCCATGCTCCACCCTTCCTGGCGCGCCGGCGAGCGCGGCAGCCTCGGAGCGGATCGCCTCCAGCTCGCGCCCGATGGTCTTCCGCGACAGGTCGAGGACCTGGCCGATCTCCTCCTGGGTCAAGCCGTCGACGAAGTGGAGCGCGGCGACCCGGAGCTGCCGCTCGGAGAGCCTCCCGGCGAGCGCGGCGAGGAGATCGGCGGCCTCCGCGGCGGCCTGATCGACGGCGGGCTCCTCGGGGGAAGAGGCCGACGGCTCCCGCACCTTGCGGCCCCGAAGCGCGTTCAGGCACACGTTGGTGGTTACCCGGTAGACGTAGGTCATCGGCCTGGCCTCGCGGCGGAAGTTGAAGCCGGACCGCAGCATGCGCTCGAACACCTCCTGGACGACGTCCCAGGCGTCGGCGTCGCGCCGCAGCATCGCCAGGGCGCGCCGGTGGACGACCGGCGCGAATTCCTCATAGAGGTCACGGAGCTCGTCAGCACCCAGCCCGCTCGCCATGAAAGGCCCCGACCTCGGGCGCCCTGCGTTGGACACGCCGGCGCCCATCGTTGGGAACAGGACCGAGCAGGTTACCCCAGTCAGGGCCGCGCATGTCCCGCCCGGCGAGGCTAAGGTGTCCAACCCTCGTGCGAAGTGGTCTCTCCGGCATGCGTGCGGTGGCGGTGTGCGCGTTCGGCATGGCGCTCTGTGTGGCGCCGGCGTGCCTCGACCCGCTCTACGAGGACGACGGGCCGGGCGGCTCGGCTCCGCACTACGCGGTCTGCTGCCAGCAGGGCATGGTGAGCACCTGCGTCTGCCCGGGGACTCAACCCTGCCGGTACGGGCTACAGGCGTGCGCGGGAGGCGCGTGCGGTGAGGCCGCGATCGGTGCAGCCCCGGCGGCCTGCTCCGGAGGTTACGGAGGTGGCGCCGGCGGCGGTGGAGGAGCGGGCGGGGGCGGAGGAGGCAGCGGCCAGGATGCAGGTGCGCCGGGCGATGGCGGCCCCGGACCGGATTCCGGCTCCGTCTCCGACGGCGGGGTCATCTACCCCGGCGACGGCGGCGGGCCCGACGCGGGCCTGGACGGCGGAGCTGGCTGGTCCGATGCAGGTCCGCCCGCCGATGCCGGAGCGCCGCTCATCTACGCGCCCTGTTGCAACTCGGCCACTGGCAAGGTGGACAGCTGCCCGTGCCTGGGCGGCGTCTGCCCCGATGCTCCGTTCACCGCCTGCGCGGACGGCCGCTGCATTCCGGGCACTGGACAGTGTCCCTGACGGCTCGGAAGGGGACGGCCGTCAGCGGGAGCGCGGCCCCGGTTTGGCCCGAGCCGAGTCGGTCGAGCCGTGCGACTCGTGTGGGGCTGCACAGCAGCATCACCACCACCATCCCCGCCTCCGAGGGCCTGTTGCCGAATGGAGGCTCTCCCGGCGCGAGGACGGCAAGTACGTCTACCAGACGAAGCGAGGCGAGCTGTTGGTGCTGACGGCGGCACAACTGGTGAAGCGCCTGGTGACGCTGATACCGCCCGCGAGGGTGCACCTCACGAACTTCCACGGCTTATGCAGTGCTCCGCATAATTCGAGGAGATCGCCGCCTCCGAGGCGGCAATTAGCCGGCGCGAGGTGTCCGAACGGCCCTTCGTGCTGGTGGCGCAGCCGAGCCTGTTCGACCCGAGCCGTGCGCCGGAGGGACATCACACCGTCTGGAGCTACTGCCACGTGCCCAACGCCTCGGAGCTCGACGTGGCCTCCCGCATCGAGGCTCAGCTCGAGCGCTTCGCCCCGGGCTTCAAGAAGAGGGTGCTCGCGCGGCCGGTGCGCTCGCCTCGTGATCTCGAGCAATACAACCCCAACTGCGTTGGAGGCGACGTGGCCGGGGGCGCCTGCGTCGGGCTCCAGCTCCTTGCGCGCCCGACGCTTCGGCTCAACCCCTACTCCACACCCGACGAGCGCATCTTCCTCTGCTCGTCCTCGACGCCGCCAGGCCCGGGAGTGCATGGGATGTGCGGGTTTCTGGCGGCGGAGGCCGCGCTTTCCGGCAAGGCGCTCCGGGGAAGGCCTACTTGACGGCGCCCTCGGCCGTCTTCCGCAAGGAGGAGGAGGGCGACCTGCGCTTCGACGCCGTCCGCCCGCCCAGGCTCGACGAGCCGGGCCCCGCTGCACAGGGAGAGCGACTCGCCCCCGCGTTCAAACGGCGCTCCCTCCCCGCCCGGTCGCCCACCAGGTCCCCGCATCCTTCCCTGGGGAAGTTCACCCGAACCGCCCTATCTGCCGTATTCTCACGGCGAATTCTGTCCCATGCGCGGTGGGAGATCGCGGAAGCCGACTGGTGCGGGGGGTTGGGCGATCGCTACTTCGTGTACATTCGCTGACAGGGTTGCTCAGGCGTAGGAGCGGCGTTCGACTGGCTCAGGAGGTGCGGCATGCAGTTCCCCTGCTCTTTCTGCGATCGGGAGATCTCCCCGGGCCAATGGATGACGGTGCGCTCGCGCCGCGAGCTGCGGCGCGATGGCGGCTCGCTGGAGATCGCCTCGAGTGAGGCGTTGGACCAGGCGTGCCCGGGTTGCTCGCTGGAGCAAGGGCGCACCGCGAGCTACCCGTGGCCAGAGCCGGCCGACCGTTGCATTCTCTGCGCGGCTCCCCCGATCCGAGCGGACGTGTGGCACCACGTCACCGAGGAGCTCACCGTGGTGGGGCCGGGAGGGGAGATGCACATCGCGACCGAGGTTCGGCTCGCCAGCTTCTGCGACCGATGCGTAGAGAATCAGGAGCGGGCTCCACTGGACCTGCCGCTCGGGGACGGGAACGGCAGGGCAGGCGTTGCGGTCGAGGAGGCCGTCGGGGCCGCGTTTGCGACCGCCCGCCGCGAGGCCACTCCGACTGCGGTGCTGGTCATCGGTACGGTGGCCGCGGGCAAGACGCGCCTCCGCAAGGAGCAGTACGGCGATGGCTGGGTGACCCTGGATCCGGCCGACATCTACCGCTCGCTCACCCGCGGGGAGGCGGAGATCCCGGGCGATATTCGCGCCCGGCTCGAGCAGGTTGGGCGAGAGATCGCTCGGAAGGCCCTGTCCGAGAAGTGGAACGTCGTGCTCGAGTTCATTCCCTGGAGCGAGGGGTGCGGCGAGTGGATTGCCCGTGCGCTGAAGCAACGCGGCTACCGCGTCGAGCTCGTCGGCGTAACCTGTGACGCGAAGGTGGCTGAGCGGAGGAACGAGGAACGCGGGCCTGACAACCTCTCCTGCTTTCTCACACAGCCGACGCTGATGCGCTGGTTGTTCGAGGCCCTGCCGCTCGGGGGCGGGCCCCGCTTCGATCAGGCGCTGGCGTATGCGGGGGCGCTTCATCGGGACCAGCCCCGGAAGGGGACGGCAATCCCATACAGCACCCACCTGCTCGCAGTGGCGGCGCTGGTCGGGGAAGCCGGAGGGACCGAGGACGAGATGATCGCCGCTCTCCTCCACGACGCGGTTGAAGACCAGGGTGGACAGCGAACCCAGGCGGAGATCCGCAGGCGCTTCGGGCGGCAGGTGGCCGAGATCGTCGCCGCCTGCAGCGACACCGACCAGACCCCGAAGCCACCGTGGCGCGAGCGCAAGCTGCGCTACCACGCCCGCGTGAAGGAAGAGAAGAACCCGTCGGTGGTCTTGGTCTCCGCGGCGGACAAGCTGCACAACGCCCGAGAGACGCTGCTCGACCTGCGCCAGGCAGGGGACGTGGTTTTCGACCGGTTCAAGGCCTCCAAGGAGGACACCCTTTGGAACTACCGCGCGTTGCTCGATGCGTACCGCGTCGCCAATGCGCCCGGCCGCATCCTTGGCGAGCTGGAACGGGTGATCTCGGCGCTAGAGGGCATGGTCACGGCAAGCCGGGTTTGACCCCCTGGGGAGCGGTCCCTATTCTGAGTCGGTGACCACCGCCGAGACCTTCGACAAGCTCATCGCAGCGCTGGCCGAGACGGCGGAGCAGGTCTACGGCGATCGCCTGCTGAGCCTGGTGGTGTTCGGCTCCGTCGGGAGAGGGAAGGCACGCCCCGACTCGGACCTCGACGTGTTGCTGATCGCCCGAGGGCTTCCGCCGGGCCGCATGCACCGGGTCGCCGAGTTCCTCGCCGTGGAGCGCGCGCTCACTCCGGCGCTCGAGGAGGCCAGGCGGGCGGGCGTGCAGACCTACCTCTCGCCAGTGCTCAAGACCCCGGAGGATGCGCAGCGAGGCAGCCCGCTGTTTTTGGACATGGTGGAGGACGCCAGGCTGGTGATCGACCGGGGCGGCATCTTCGCTGCGATCCTCGAGCGGCTGCGGGGACGAATGCGCGAGCTCGGCTCGCGTCGCGTCTGGCGGGGCACCCGGTGGTACTGGCTGCTCAAGCCCGACTACAAGCCCGGCGAGGTGATCGAGCTATGACCGCGGGCAGCCTGGCGCAAGCCTACCTCGTCAAGGCTCGGCTGCGGCTGGAGGTGCTGGAGCTTCTCCTCGCGAGAGGCGGCCACTCGGACGTGGTGCGGGAGGCGCAGGAATTGGTGGAGCTGGCGACCAAGTCGATGCTCCGGCGGGTTGGTATCGAGCCACCGAAGTGGCATGACGTCGGCAGCATTCTCCTGGAGAACGCCCGGCTCTTCCCGGAAGCGATCCGGAAAGAGCTCGCAATGGTCGCCGACATCTCCTCGATCCTGAGGAAGGAGCGTGAATTCAGCTTTTACGGTGACGAGGACTTCATCCCCACCGAGGAATACGGTCGCGCCGAAGCGGAGAAGGCCCTCGAAGGCGCTCGTGCCGTACTGGCCGTGGCCGAGCGCGCCGCGGCCGGGTGAGCTCAGCTCCCTTGACGAGTGGGATGACCGAGGGGCCTCCCGGAGCCGCTGTTGCTTGCTCGCCTACGAGTAAGGCTACAGGCGCACCCTCGCGCTCCCCCAGCTCCAGCTTGGCGCGGGCGGCCTCTGCTCGTCCTCGACGCCGCCAGGCTGCCCGTGGACGCGGTGCCGCCCAGGTATGCGGTCAGCAGTGAGCCCCCCTTCATCGCGACCTTCGGCACCGGAGTCCACTCGAGCTCGGCGAAGCGCACCACCGCCTCGCCGCCCTCCGGCACCGAGACGGTGCGCTCGAGCTGGCCGTCGTCTCCTTGCGCTGCACGCCAGCCGTGCCCACGGTCAGGTGCTCTGGAACGGCGACTTCAGCGGGAACAACTTGTACCAGTACCGCTACACCAACTGCGGGGCCCGCGACGGGCAATACGCTTGCCCGTACGACTCGCAGTCGGCCAACTATGAGACGACGAACGGGAGGCATCGCCTGCTCGGGGCCGGGTAGCGGGGTACGCCGATGGGCAGATTCCGGGGCAGCCGTACGGCGGCTCGACAGACGGCTTCGTGAAGCGAAACTGAGAGGAGCCAAATGCGGTGGGGCAGCTTCGTCGTCTTGGGCTTCTTGGCGGTGCCCTGTCAGCAGGCAACGTCGGTCGCGGTGCCCAGCGAGCCCGAAGCTGCCCCAGTACCGGAACCCTCTGGGAGTGAGGCATTGCCTGCCAGCTCCCTCAGTCGCACTCGGCCGTGGGCAGCTCCGGGGGACTTGCTGAGCCTCCGGATCTTCAACGCCCCTACGATGGACGAGGTAGGCGGGCTGGTGGTGGAGGCGGGGGAGCGATTGGCGCTCGTCAGCGTCCATGGCACCCCGGACGCCAAACCATTCGTTGCTGCCGCTTCGTCCGATGGCAGGCCGCTCTGGCTCAGACTCTTTCGCGAAGTCTATGCGATGGCGCCGCACCCCAAGGGTGGCGTCGTCGTCGCCGAGGCTGTTGACGGCTACGACTGCACCCAGCCATGGCGCATTGTCCATCTCACGCCTGACGGACAAATTGCTTGGACGAGACAAGTCCCCATCTCACGGAAGCAAACGGGGGACCCGAGGTACTCATGCGTGCCTTTTCTGACGGCGCGACTCGCTGCCCTCCCAGACGCGATTGCCGTCGCGGGAGCGTTCAACGGCGAAGTCGATTTTGGCACTGGCTTCGTTCGGGCCGTGCCCGGCCCTGAGCCATACGGCGATGCCCTTCTCCCCGAGCATTACTACGACCTGTTCATCATGACCCTTCAACCGTGAAGCAGTGTTGGTGACGGCTGCCGGCGAGCCGTCGACCAAAAGAGTGCTCGCTGCTCCGAGAGACCACCGCACCCGATCACCTCCCGGTCCGAGCTGCGCCGTGCCGCTCGTGCGGCTGCTCCGCGCCGGCGGGTGGAGGCGCGGGCCTCAGGAGAAAAAACACCATTCCCCCGGGCGGAGTGCGCGTTCCGTAGTAGCTCCCCAGCTCCGCGCCGACGAAGTTGAGCGCGCCACGCGCTCCGATGCCGGCCTCCAGCCAGCGGGTGAGGGGAAACCGCCGGAGGTACCCGAGCGCGAGACTGCCGATCGGGAACACCTGCTCGCCCTGCTCCGGCCGCAACACGAGATCGTGTCCGATCTTTTCGACGAGCTCGGCTCTGCCAAAGAGCGTGTTTCGGCCATCTGCATCCAGGTTGGCCTCGAGGAGCCAGGCGCTCGAGGGCGGACCCTGCGAGGGCACGTTCCTCCCGATCAATGCGGTGACCGCCAGGGCTCCTTCGTCTGCGAAACGTCCCTGGTAGGTCGCCGACGCGGTGATCCGGTGGACGCTGATCTCCGGCTCCAACTCCTCGGGGCTGCGGAGATAGCCGAACGAGCCCTGGAGGCTGAGGGAGCTCGCAGGGCTGGCGGTGACTCGTGCGGAGAAAGAGTCGGGCGGTCTCAGATCGAAGTCGAACCTGCGCTCGTCGGGTTCTCGGCCGTTGAACCAGGACACGTCCACGGTGGCCCGCTCCGAGAGGACGGCCGCGTTCAGCACGCCGAAGCTGATGTGGGTCGAGTCCTGCCAGTGGTGCCCTAGTGGAGCGAAGGGGTCCGAGGCTGCCGACGCGCGATGCGGATAGGCGACCGGCCCAAGGGCCGGCGCACCCACCGGAGCGGCGTAGAAGCGGGCAAGGTGCTCCTCCCCGATCCTCGCCGTGTAGAGGAGTGCCGCCTCCATGAACAGGTCGTGCGGATGCTGCCGGTCGTGCAGCGGCTCACCCTCGAAGCTCTCCCCGGTCTGCAACAGCAGCGGATAGCCGCGGGCACCCACCGTCAGCGGCTCCAGGCTGAGCATCAGCCGCGCCCCCAGCTCCCCTCCGGCCCACCGGACGTGCCCCGCCGCCGAGAGCCAGTTGGCGCCGAAGCACTGGGCGCCTCCCCGCGCGCTGCCCTGCACGTCGCAGCCGGCGAACAGTGCCCAGTGCAAGCTTCCCGAGGCGCGGCCCCCGGCGGACGGCCCTTCGCCGTCTGGGGAGATTGTCTGAGCACCTGCGCCGGCAGCCGTCAGGGCTGCAGAGAGCAGGAGGACCCAATGCCGCCGCGATCTCTGGCGCTCGCCCACCTCGGCGATTGCCTATTTGCATGGGAAGTCGAGCGCGCAACTGAGCGCGCCGCGGGATGACCGGAGCGCGACAAGAGCGGCCGGCTTCCTGGCGGCCGAGGGTCTTGAGCGGTGCGCCGCCGGTCGATCTCCCGGTTGCGCTTCCTCCGTGGCCGGCGTATCAACGCCCGCTTTCCGTTGGCGATGGCGGTGGAGTCCGCCGAAACCGCCACGCCTTCCCGGGTGGCCAATGACTCCTGCGGGGCTGTCCCTCCGTAGGTGTCGAGCCCGCCTGCGGAGCCGGCCCCCTGACGATAGGTGCGCGACGGCGCACGAGGAGGCTGAACGGTGGAACAGGCGCTCATCACCGCGAGCATCTGGGTCGGGCTGGCGCTCGTCGCGACGTTCGCCGCCTCGAGGCTACGCGTCTCGGTCGCCTTGACGGAGATCGTGGTGGGGATGCTCGCGTCGGCGGCCATCGTCCACGCCTTTGGCCCGGACGCCACCGGCGCCAAGGCGCCTTGGCTGCTGTTCGTCGCCAGCGCGGGCGCGACGCTGCTCACCTTCTTGGCAGGAGCGGAGCTGGAGCCCTCGGTGATGCGGAAGAAGTGGAAGGAAGTCACCGTGGTCGGCCTGGTGGGCTTCTTGGCGCCGTTCCTCGGGTGCGCGGCGCTGGCTCGCTTCGTCCTCGGTTGGTCCGGGCCGGCGAGTTGGCTGGCGGGCATCGCGCTCTCCACCACCTCGATGGCGGTGGTCTATGCGGTGATGCTCGAGACCGGCTTCAACCGGACCGAGTTTGGCAAGGGCATTCTCGGCGCATGCTTCGTCAACGACCTCGGCACCGTGATCGTCCTCGGATTGTTGTTCGCGCCGTTCACCTGGCGCACCCTCGTCTTCGCCGGAGCCTGCGCCGCCGCGTTCGTGTGCCTGCCGCTGGTGACGCCTCGTCTGATCGAACGGTATGCGCACAAGACGGCGGCCTTCCGGACCAAGTGGGTGCTCTTCGTGCTGTTCGGGCTCGGCGGGCTGGCTCTGTGGGCCGGCAGCGAGCCGGTGCTCCCGGCGTACATCGCCGGCATGGTCCTCACCCGGACTCTGGGAGGCGACCCCGTTTTCATGCGGCGCCTCCGCACCCTGACGGTCGGCTTTTTGAGCCCCTTCTACTTCTTGCGCGCCGGCTCATTGGTGGCCCTGCCGGCGCTGGCCGCCGCGCCGCTCGCCTTCGTGGTGCTCCTGGCGGGCAAGGTGGGCTCGAAGATCTTCGGGTTGTTCCCGGTGATCGCCCGCTTTCGCCGGGAGAGGAATGAGCGCTGGTACTACACGCTCTTGATGTCCACCGGGCTGACGTTCGGGACCATCTCGGCGCTGTTCGGCTACTCGCACGGCATCGTCAGCCAGGAGCAATACTCCCACCTGGTGGCGGTGGTGATCGGCAGCGCGGTGGTGCCGACGTTGATCGCCGGGGCGTTCTTCCTCCCCAGGCACCTTGTGCCCCAGGAGGCCGGGGAGGCGATCGGCGGGGAGCGCGGGGCGGTGGCCCCGGGGAGGGCGGCTCCCGATTCGGCCGAGCCACATTAGGCCTGGCTCAGGCCGATCTCCTTCGACCCTGGACCGCTGCTAGTCTGCCTTCCACCGATGATCGTGCGCGCGAGGCTGTACTCCGACTTCGTCTGACCTTTCTGCTTCATCGCGGAGCAGAGCAGCCTGGTCAGGCTGCGGAGAGACTTCGAGATCGAGCTGGATTGGCGTGGGTTCGAGCTACACCCCAAGACCCCGCGAGGAGGAGTGGCGCTCTCCAGCTACTTCCCGCCTTCCCGCCTCGGCCCGATGCGCGAGTACCTGGCGGCCTTCGCGGCTCGCTTCGGCATCCGCGACATGAGGACCAACGACTGGCTCCCCAACACCCGGCGGGCGCTCGCCATGGCCGAGTACGCCCGCGATGAAGGAAGGTTGGACGACTTCCGCGCCGCCGCCATGGACGCGTACTGGCGCCTCGGCCATAGCCTGGAGGACGACACTTCGTTGCGCGAGATCGCCGCCCAGGCCGGCCTGGATCGAGGGTTGGCGCTGGTCGCCGCCGACCAGCGCGCCTACTTGCGGCGAGTGGACGACACCCGCGCCGAAGCAGACGAGCAAGGAGTCACCGGCGTGCCTACCCTCTTCCTCGGCGGAGAGGTGGTCGTCGGCTGCCAGCCATACGAGGTGATCGCCGAGGCCGCGCGGCGGGCGGGGGCGCGCTCCAGGGCGTAGCCCCCTGGAGGCGCACATGCTCATCTTCGTCACCGGGAGGCACCGGGTATCTGGGAACCGCGGCGCCTGGAGGGAGTGGAGCAGCTAGCTGCGCGCGGGCATCGCCTAGGAGCCCGCGCTGCGGCTATCGTCGGCCCCGAGCCCCGGTGGAAGACTGGGGCCGGGACAGGGGACCGTGAACTGCTCGCGCTGCGGCGCCGTGCTCGCCGACCGAGACCAGACGCATCGCTGCGCCCAGCCGAAGGTCGCCGACCGCGCCAAGGCCGAGCAGACCGTCATCCATCCCTTGGCGCTGGGCGAGGAACTGGACGGGCGCTGGCGCCTGGAGCGGAAGCTCGGCCAGGGGTCGATGGGCACGGTCTTCTTGGCCCAGGACGCCAAGGAGCACCGCCTGGTGGCGGTGAAAGTGCTCTCAACCGAGCTGTGCCGCAACTCCCACTGCGTGGCCCGCTTCGAGCGAGAGGCGAGGCTGCTCGCCGCCCTGAGGCACCCCAACATCGTCGCGCTCCACGGCATCGGGCGAGCGGGGGCGGTCCCCTTCATCGTGATGAAGTACCTCCCGGGCACCACCCTCGGCGAGCACCGCAAGAGGAGGGGCGGGAGGCTGTCGATCTCCGAGATGCTCCGGCTCTTGCGGCAGGTCTGCGCCGGGCTCGCCTGCCTCCACTCCCACGGCCTCATCCACCGCGACGTGAAGCCGAGCAACGTCTTCGTGGGGGAGGACGGGCACATCACCATCCTGGACCTCGGCATCGCGCGCGACTTGAGCCTGCCGGCGCTCACCCAGCCCGGGGTGATGGTGGGCACCCCGCACTACATGGCGCCAGAGCAGATCGTCGGCCGGGGCGAGCTGGATCACCGGGCGGATCTCTACTCGCTGGGGGCGGTGGTCTACGAGCTCGTCACCGGCGCTCCCCCCTTCAAGGGAGGCAGCGACTTCGAGGTTTTGAGGGCCCACGTCCGGGCGCCGGTGCCCGACGCTTCTGCGGTGGCGCCCTGGGTCCGGCCACCGGTCTCTCGGGTAGTGGCGCGCGCCCTCGCCAAGTCGCCGGGGGAGCGTTTCCTCACCGCATCGGCGATGCTCCTGGCGCTGGAGGAGGCGTGCTCCACCAGCTCCTCGGAGACGCTGGACGACGAGGAGCGAGCGCCTGGAGATGGCCCCAAAGACACCTTCCCCGACGATGCGGCGTGGGACACCATCGAGGCGGCGGAGCGCGGCGGGTCTGACACCCAGGACGTCACTCCGGCGGCGGCTCGCCCCGGGGTCCAGCCCAAGCCGCGCCGTGCTTGAGCGAACGGCCAAGAAGGGCCGGGCGGCGCGGCGGTGGGCGGCCGGGGTGATGGGCGTTCTGGTGGCGGCCTTGGGCTTCGGCGCTACGCTGGGCTGCTGCGTCTTCTCGGCGCCGCGCTACCGGGGACCACCCACGGCTCACTTCGACGGAAAGCGCTTCCGCAACCTCTCCGGGAGAGGCACCGGCCGCACCGGCGACTTCTTCAAGTGGATGACCCACCGCGAGCTGGGGCCCTGGCGGGAGTGGACCGACGCCGAGCCCGGGCCCCCTCCCCCGCAAAGGGTGGGGAAGGGTCAGCTTCGGGTCACCTTCGTGAACCACGCCACCGCGCTGATCCAGATGGACGAGGTGAACATCCTCACCGATCCGATCTGGTCCGAGCGCGCCAGCCCGGTCTCCTTCGCCGGGCCCAGGCGGGTCCGCCCTCCGGGGATCAAGTTCGAGGACCTGCCGCCGATCGACGCGGTGCTGGTCAGCCACAACCACTACGATCACCTCGACGTCCCCACCCTCCGGCGGCTGGCCAGGGAGCATCGGCCGCACATCGTCTCGGGCCTCGGAAACAAGGCGCTCTTCGACTCGAAAGGCGTCGCCGGAGCCACCGAGCTGGGCTGGTGGCAGAGCGTGGCGATCAAGCCCGGTGTCCGAGTCAGCGCGGTGCCGGCCGAGCACTTCTCCAGCCGCGGGCTGTGCGACTCGGACCGCACCTTGTGGGCGGGCTTCGTGGTGGAAGGAGAGGCCGGGGGGGTCTACTTCGCCGGGGACACCGGCCAGGGCCCCCACTTCGAGCAGATCCGCGAGCGGCTGGGGCCGATCCGGCTGGCGCTGTTGCCGATCGGCGCCTTCCGCCCGGAGTGGTTCATGGGCCCGGTGCACCTCTCTCCCGTCCAGGCGGTGCAGGCCCACCGCACCCTCGAAGCCGGCACCAGCGTGGGCATCCACTTCGGCACTTTCCGCCTCGCCGACGACGGGGAAGACGAGGCGCCCAACCTCCTCGCCGAGGCTCGCGGCGACGCCCGCTTCTGGCTGCTCGGCTTCGGCGAGAGCCGCGAAGTGCCTTGAGGCGGCGAGGGCGTCGCAGGCCTTGGTGCTCTAGCGCTTCTTGAGGAGCCGCTTGAGCGAGAGCTTCCTCATCCCTCCGCCGAAGAGGTACCAGGTGAGCGCCGCGCCGAACAGGCCCGCCGCGGCGACGGCGCCCACCACGCCCAGGACCGGCACTCCGCCCACCGTCCAGGGCTGGCTGGCGAAGGAGATGAACGCGCCGACGATGAAGCCGCAGGCCAATAGCCCCAGGAAGGCGATCACCGCCAGGCTCCGGAGGTTGGAGTTGGTGCGCTCGAGCTGATCCGAGCGCACGGTGACGGAGAACTTCCCCGACTCCAGATCCAGCATGATCTGCGAGAGCTGCATCGGCAGATCGGAGGCGATGCTCTGCACTCGAAGCAGGGTGCGCATCAGCCCGCCCTGCAGGTGGGTGGGATCGTACCGTTCGGCGAGCAGCTTCTTGGCGTAGGGCAGGGCGATCTCGCGGATGTTCATCTCCGGGTAGAGCGTGCGGAGGATGCCCTCCGTCGAGATCGCCGCCCTGGAGAGGATGGCGTACTCCTTGGGGATGCGGATCCGGTAGCGCACCGCCAGGTCCAGCAAGTCTCGAAGGAGATTCTGGGCGTTGATCCCCCCCAGCGTCGAAGGCAGGTACTGATTGAGGATCTGCTCGATGTCGTTCCGAAACCCCACCAGGTTGGCGCGGCTGTCGGGGACTCCCACCCGGTAGAGGATCCGCGCCACCGACTCGGAGTCCTTGAGGGCGATGGAGAGGACCAACGACACCAGGGTGTCCTGCATCTGCTTGGTGATCCGGCCCACCACCCCGAAGTCGAGGAGCCCGAGCACGTCGCCGTCCAGCACCAGGATGTTCCCCGGGTGGGGGTCGCCGTGGAACAGCCCGTCCTCGAAGAGCTGGCGGAAGCTGGCCTCGAGGATCGCCCGGGCCAGCTTCTGCCGGTCGTGCTTCTGGACGTCGACCTGCGAGATCTTGGTCCCCTTCAAAAACTCCATGGTGAGCACGGTGCGGCTGGTCAGCTCCTCGTACACCTTGGGGATGCGCACCTGCTCGCGGCCCTCGTGGTTGCGGTACATCGCCCGGGCGTTGGCCCCCTCGTGGAGGAAGTCCAGCTCCTCGTGGATGGCGCGGTCGAACTCCTCCACGATGCCGGTGGGGGTGTAGACGCCGACTTCCTCGATCACCGCCTCCAGCACCCGGGCGAGGTAGTGCAAAACCGAGAGGTCGGCGCGGATCCGCTCGGAGATTCCCGGGCGCTGCACCTTCACCACCACCTCGTCCCCCTCCAGCGTCACCGCGCGGTGGACCTGGGCGATCGAGGCTGCCGCCAGCGGGGTCTCCTCGATGCTCCGGAAAATCTCCAGCGGCTCCTTGCCGAACGAGGAGCGGATCTGCGCGTAGGCCTCCTCCAGCGGGAAGGGAGGGACGTTGTCCTGGAGATTGGAAAGCTCCTCGATGAACTCCGCCGGCAAGAGGTCGGCACGGGTGGACATCACCTGGCCGAGCTTGATGAAGGTGGGCCCCAGGTCGTTGAGCAGCGAGCGAAACCGCCGCGCCACCGACTCGCGGCGGGCCTCCGGGGTCGGCTCCACCGCCTCCTTCCGGCCGAGCAGGCGCCAGAGCCCCGACCGCTCCAAGAGGTCGGCGAACCCATGGCGAGCGGCGATCACCGCGATCTGGCGGAGCCGGTTGAGGTCCTGGAACGTCTCGCGGATCACTCGCCGCAACTTCGCACGGGGGAGGGGCCCCGGCAATTTCGGTCCTGACCGGCTTGGGGCGCCCGCTCGGACGTCAAACTACTCGCCGCGGCCGAGCTGAGGCATCATCGGCTCCATGGACCTGTTCGAGCGGATCCGCCGCGACGGGCTGCTCTCCGACGCCCAGCTGATGCAGGTGAAGGCCCGGGTGTACGAGCGCGGCGAGGATTGGGCCACCGCCATCTGCGCGCTCAAGCTGGCCACCGAAGACGTGATGGTGCGGCTGCTCGCGAGGCACACCGGCTACCCGGGCCTCGACCTCTCCCAGTCGGTGATTCCTCTCCGGGTGGCGGAGCTGATCCCCATCGACGTGGCGCGGAGGGCCAAGGTGCTCTCGGTGATGGACGCCACCGGCGGGCTGGTGGTGGCGATGGCCAACCCCGACGACCGGGCCACCGCCGAGGAGATCGGCTTCATGACCGGCCGGAAGGTGCTCAGGCACGTGGCGGTGCCCGGGCTGCTCCTCTCCGCCTTGGACGGCCTCGCCAAGGTCCGCGCGCTCGGCGAGCAGGAGTGGAGAGGGAAGGAAGCCTGGTCCTTCAAGCCCGGCCCCGAGGGGCGCGCCGGCGTCATCCGCCCCGAGCCGGAGGAGGCCCCGGCGGTGCCCGAGCCTCCCAGCGGGCCCGACGCGTCCTCGCTCCTCGACGCCCTCCTCTCGGGCCCCGAGCTTCCGCCGCGGACGGCGATCGACTTCCCTGACGAGCAGGCCGCCCGCACCACCAAGCGCACCGACCTCGGCGCGGGCAAGGTGGTGCTCGTGGTGGACGACGACGCGGAGATGCGGGGCCTGGAGGCGAAGCTCCTCGAGCCGTTCGGCTGCGCCATCCTCCAGTGCGGGGATGGCCTTTTGGCCCTCTCCCAGGCCCGCGAGCTCAAGCCGAATCTCATCGTGCTCGACGCGATGCTGCCGGGCATGCACGGCTTCGAGGTGTGCCGGGCGATCAAGGGAGATCCCGCCCTCCGGAGCATTCCCATCCTCATGGTCAGCGGGGTGCACACCGGCTGGCAGGTGGGGGTGGACGTGTCCGAGGTGTACGGGGCGGACGGCTTCTTCGAAAAGCCGTTCAAGGCCGACGACTTCACCCGCGCGGTGAGGCGGCTGCTCATGGCCGGAAGCTCCGAGGAGGACGCCGCCAAGGCTCGCCGCCAGTCGGCCCTCGCCACCTGCAAGCAGGCGGCGGCGGTGGCGCGGGCGGGGAAACTCTCCGAGGCGATCGACCTGCTCCAGGCGGCTGCCGCGAAGGACCCCTACAGCGCCGAGCCCCACTTCTACCTCGGCCAGCTCTTTGCCCGGACCGGGGACACCTACCGGGCGCTCGCCGCCCTCGAGCGCGCCGCCGGCCTCCGCCCCGACCTGGAGCCGCCGCTCACCCAGCTCGGAGAGCTGTACCTGCAGCTCGGCTTCAGGAAGACCGCCCGGGAGGTGCTGCGCCGCGCCGCCGATGTCTGCAAGGAGCCGGCGAGGCGCGATGATCTCCTCGCCAGGGTGGCGCGAATCCCCGCCTAGCCGCCCCCTGGGGCCGTACGCGCAACTCTTACCTCTCAAGACACGAGAATACAGGTTGCAAAGGGGCTGACCAGGGGCAGCCAATGGCGAGCACTTACACCGTTCGCTCGGGCGATACGCTCAGTGCGATCGCCGCGCGGTACCACACCACCGTCGCTGCGCTCGCGAGTGCGAACCGGATCCGGAACGTCAACCTCATTCTGGTTGGGCAGCGGCTGGTGGTGCCGGACAGCTTCGCGCCGTCCACCCGAGACTCGGGGGCGCCGCGAGCGGAGCTGCGGCGGGGTGCGCTGGGGGAGGCGGTGAAGGAACTGCAGCTGGCGCTGATCCGGCTGGGGCACATGAGCCGGGCCCAGATGCAGACCGGCCCGGGGATCTTCGGCCCCCGCACCGAGGCGGCGGTGAAGGCCTTCCAGCGGCAGCACCGCATCCCTCCGAGTGGCGTCTACGGGCCCGTCACCCGGAAAGCGATGGAGCGCGCGCTCTCTTCCCGTCCCGCCCCGAAGCCCAGCCCCAAGCCGGCGCCAAAGCCGGGCGGGCTGGATGCGGCCAGCGGCACTCCGCTCTACTACCAGGGGGATTCCAGGTGGGGTGGCCGGACCCTCGGCCGCAACCTCACCGTGCGGAGCGCGGGCTGCGCGATGAGCGCCACCGCGGTGGCGATCAGCAAGATCTCGGGGCGGGCGATCAACCCGGGTCAGCTCGACGCCTTTCTCGACCAGCACCGCGGCTACTACGGGGACGGGCTCATCTGGAACACCGCGGCACGGGCGCGCGGGCTTTCCGCCTCGAAGGTGGGCTTCTCGCTCTCGCGGCTGGACGCGAACCTCGAGGCGGGCAAGCCGAGCGTCATCTCGGTGGACTTCAAGCCCGGCTCCTTCGGCGGGGCCAACGGCACAGACCACTGGATCACCGTGGTGGCCAAGCGGACCGACAGCTCGGGGCGCTCGTACTACGTGGCCCACGACTCGGGGAACGGCCGGGTGGTGCGGCTGTACGCCTCGGGAGGCCGGATCGCCGGCTCGAGCGGCGGTCTGGGCAACTACAAGAGCACCGGGATGATGGTGGTCTTCAGCCGCTGACGGCCGCACCCGGAGGGACGAGCCGCGAGCGGGGAGGCGCGCAACTCGCGGGTGAAAGGCGCGGAGCCGGCTCGATCCCGTCACGTCGCGGATTTGCGCTCGGCATCGCCGCGCCGCACGCCGCGCTTCTCGTAGATCGCGTCGCCCACCCGGCGCATCCAGGCGAGCTCCTCCTCGCTCATTGGCCCTCGTTCCATCGCGCGGAGCGCCTCTTCCATCTGGGCATCGTTGCCCGGACCGCACAGGGCCAGGTCCACGCGCGGGTGTGTAAGGACGAAGCGGTAGCAGTCGCTGGCCTGTGGCGTGCGCTCGCCGGCGGGTGTGCGGCGGGGATCCACCAGGGCGCCCCAGCGAGTGGCGGTGAAGGCCATCAGCCTCGGGTTGTCCTTCGGAACCAGCGGGAATACCTCTCGCTCCGCGCCACGGTGGACCGCGTTGTAGCGGACCATGATCAGGTCGAAGGCGTTCATCGCCGCCAGCTCCGGGACGAGGGTCCGCTTGTGGGTGGAGACTGAAAGCGCCCTGCACAGCCCCCGTTCGCGCAGCCGCAGCGCCTCATCGACAATCCGTCGAGGCGGCGCTCGGTTCCACTTTCCAAGCATCAGCACGTCCGCCCGATCGAGCCCGAGACGCCACAGCGCCCACTTGAGGCTCATCGAGATCGGCGAGGCGAAGGGCGAGTAGCTCTGGACTCCGACGACGAGGCGATCGCGGTCGCGGCGGGCGAGGTGGCGGATGGCGACCGCGACGCGTTCTCGGCGAAGCAAACCCCAGAGGATGAAGTTCACTCCCCGGTCGAAGGCCGCCTCGATCGCCCGCGCGCCGACTCCGTACGAGGACCCCACCGCCAACCGGCCGACCTTGACTTTGCTGGACCCCAGATCCACAGGTTCTGTCCAGGTGCTCATTGCCCCTCCGCGGCCGAGTCGCCGCGCGAGCATACCCGCTGTGCGCCGCGGATCGGGCGGCCAGACCCGGGTGGCACTACGCTGCGGCGCCCAGGCTGCTTCGGGCGAAGGCCCCGCGCGGCCGCTGCTGGACCGGGGCGTCGATCGCTGCCTGCGGTCGCGCGCCCAATCGCGACCCTCCGGTCGCTCCCTCCCGCCGTGGATCCCATCCTGAGCAACCGGGATCTGCCGCTCAGGATGAGAGCGATACCCGATCTTCCCCTTCGGTCCGCGGGCTTGGTCCCGCCGCCCGTACTCTGGCGCACCGCGAAGCCATCTACCGGCGCTTCCGGCGTCGCGCCGCGGCCAGGGCCGCCGCCATGAGCAGCGCGGCGGAGGCGACGAGCACGACTGCCACGATGAGCACCACCGGGGCGCCCACGTCGCCTGCGGCGACCGTCGTCCGCAGCGGTGCCGGGGAGTAGGCCGGGTTTTCGGTCTCCGCACCGAGAAAGAAGCCGGTGGCGGCAGACGGGGCGGCGGCGAGCGATGGAGCCTCCGGGTAGCTCGGCGGCTCCGCGGAAGGATTTCCGTAGGCGAGCCGGTACTCCCGGGAGGGCTCGGCTCGGAACACCAGCGCGGCAGCGAGGTGTCGCGCGGCGGCGCCCTGCACGTGGAGCGCCCCTGCGCGCGCGGAATAGGAGACGCGAAGATACCTGCCACGAGCGCCTGGAGTTTCAAGCTCGGTGCGGACCGCCGGATGGGGGAGCTGGGTCCCCACCGGCAGCCGGGTCAACGTCCCCTTGGCGACTGGCGGAGACTCGAACTGGCCCGGCAGGTCCGACACCCGCACCTCGGCCTCGCGGGAGAAGTTGGCCTCCGCGATTGCGAGGCGGATGGCGTCGCACGGAGCCCGCTCGAGCCCGAGGTCGAAGTCGACGTGGGCCCACTCTCCCGGGGGCGACCGCGACGTAAGCTCGAGGGAGATCTCCCGCATCGTAGCCGCCGTGGCGCGGAGGAGCCTGGCCCTTGCTGGCAAGGGGAGCTGCCCCTCGCCACCGAACAGCCGAAGCCGGAGGTATCGCGCGTCCGTCTCCGGGTACTCCACCTCGGTCTGCCGGAGGTGGGCCTCGCCCGCCCGGAAGTCGAACAGGAGCCCATCTCCCGGCACCGTGTGGAAGTCCTTCCCATCTCCGCTCGTCGCCACCTCCGCGCGGCGCACGAACGATTCCTCCGGCAGCTCCAGCTCGACGCGGTTGTGCTTGCCGGCGCCCTGGACCGCTTCGATGACGAGCAAAAGCTCTGTCCCGGCGGCCTGGGCCTTATTGAGCCGCGAAGGGACATCCTCGGGAGCGCCCGGGGGAGGCGCCCGGTGGAGGCCGAAGGGCACCTCGGCGCCTTCCTGGTCGAGAAGCCGAAAATCGGAGAAGTCTGGCCGCGCGTGCGCGAGGGAGGCGAGGTCCAATTCGAGACGCGCCAGCCCCTCGGCCTTCCCTTCGATGGGGCGGAGGTAGCGCCACTGCGACAGCTCGGGCTGGGCGCGCGTCACTTGGGAGATGGCGATGGCTAGGAGGAGAGCGGCGGCGCCCATCGACCCGAGGGAGCAATCAGGGGCTGCCGCTCGGCGGTTTCGGCTTCGGCGCTGTTCCCGGCTTGGGGGCCGGGGCAGGGAGCGGCGCCGATAGCCTCTGCAGACGCTGCTGGGCGTCGGCCACTCGCTGCGCTTCGGTCGGGTCCTGGGAGGCGGCCTGGAGGTAGCGGGTATACATCCTCGCGGCGTTCGCGGCGTCGCCGGCCTGCTCGAAGGAGAGCCCCGCTTGGTAGCCGGCGGGCAAGAGCTTGGGGTCCGTGTTGAACACCGCCTCGAAGTGCCGGGCCGCCTGGGCGTGCTCGCCCCTGCGCGAGAGGATCTGCCCCAGGCCGAAGGTGGCCAAAGGTTCTGCCCCGAGCTGGGAGGCGGCGGCGAGCTGCTGCTGGGCGGCGTCGACTTGCCCGGCGGCGAGGAGCCATTCCCCGAGCCGGCGGTGGGCCTCGCCGTTGCGCGGCTCGAGGGCCACCGCCCGCTGGAGGTGCTCCACCGCCTGCCCACCCTGTCCCCGCGCGGTAAGCGCGGAGGCGAGGTCCATCCTCGCCTGGGCGGAGTCGGCCGCCTCCACCGCCTTGGAGAGCGCCTCCACGGCCTTGTCCGCCTGGCCCTTGTCGAGGAAGAGCCTCCCGATGCCGGCGAGGGCCCTGGCGTTCTTCGGATCGGAGCTGAGCGCGGCCTCGTAGGCCGCCACCGCGTCATCGACCTTGCGCTGGCGGACGAAGAGCTGGGCGAGGGCCACCTGGGCCGGCGCCCAGTTGGGCTTCTTGGAGGTCGCCTCGCGGAGGAGCTCTTCCGCCGAGACCTCGTCGTTTCGCACCAGGGCGAGGTAGCCCCGGGCGGTCTTGTACACGTGGGCGTGGGCCGGGTCGCGCTCGGAGAGGACTTCGGCCTGGTAATCCAGCTCGGCGGGCCGGTCGACCTGGACCGACTGTGGAGCGGCCGCCAGCGCGGTCAGCCGGGCGCGGAGGGCCAGGTCCCTCATCTTCGGGTCCAGCGGATCATAGGCCGAGGCCGTTTCCGCGGCGATCACCGCCCGGGCGTAGTCGGCCTTCTCCAAGGCGGCTCGGGCGCGGTCGGCGTGGGTTTGGGCGGCGGCGGCGCGCTCGCGGGAGAGGCGGTCTCCGCACGCCGCGACAGAGAGGGCGAGCACTGCGAGCAGAGGTCCGAGCGTTGGTCTCATGGCATCGATGGAGCGGCGGTCCTTCTACCGTCGGCTCCAGTTGTTGAGACAGAAGGAGTTGGCGCACTTGGCCACGCGCAGGTCGAAGTTCGTGCTGTCGTAGTGGGCGATGATCGGCAGGCCGTCGCTGCCGGTGGTCACAGAGGTCCACTGGCCCACGTTGTTTGAGACATCCACGGCGACGACGTTGACGCCGCCGCCGGTGCAGCCGAAGGTGGAGCATCTTGCCACCTTCAGGTCTCCATTGGTCGCGTCGTAGTAGGAGATGAGCGGCAGTCCGTCAGCCGGAATGGTGAGCGAGCTGTACCAGCCCACGTTGGTGACGCCAGAGTCGATCCCTATGAAAGTATTCCCTGCGTTGCAAGCGGCATTGCCGCACTTGGCCACCCTCAGCTCCAGGTTCGTTTGATCGTTGTAGGAGATGATCGGAAGGCCGTCGGCTGCGATGTTGATCGAGCTGTATTGACCGACAAAGAGAGCTGAATCGACCGTAGTGATGGTCGCGGCAAGGCACGCGGTGCTCGAGCACTTCGCCACCTTCAGGTCCCCCAATCCCCAATCGTAGTAGGAGATCACCGGAAGCCCGTCGGTGCCGATGGTGATCGAGTTTCCGTTGATGCCGACGTTCCCCGCATCGAGGACCGTGATGATGTTCCCTGCCGAGCAGCTCGTATTACCGCACTTTGCGACCTTCAGATCCCAGGTGGTGGCGTCTGCGTAGGCGATCACCGGCAGCCCATCCGTGCCGATGGCGATGGAGGTGTATTGCCCCGTGACGTTCAGGGTGTCGATAGTGGTGATGGTATTGCCGGATGAGCAGGCGGCATTCCCGCACTTCGCCACCTTCAGATCACCATTGGAAAAGTCGTAGTAGGCGACGACCGGGTACCCGTCGGTGCCGATGGCAATCGAGGTGTAGCCGCCTACTGCGACGGTGGTATCCACGTTGGAGATGGTGTTGGCAGACGCCGTTGCGCAGTCGGGGGTCCCGCACTTGAGCACTCTCAGGTCCGCGCCGCTCCCGTAGTAGTAGGAGATCACCGGGAGGCCGTCTGCGCCGATCGCGACCGAGGGGTAGGACCCGACAGTGAAGGTGGCGTCCGGAGCGGAAAGGGTGTTGGTCTGCGGAAGCTGCTGGTTGACGAAGCTCGGATCGGTGCCCCAGGTGGGTACGCCTCCGGCCATCCTGAGGATGCTTCCGTTGAAACCGGCTGCCAGCGTCGTCCAGGCCGTGCCAGCGGAGTTGCGGTGCAAGATGGAGCCTCCCGTGGCCGCGGAGGTGTCGATGCCGGTCCCGCCGTACGCTGCGCCGATGGCGGTGCCGTTCCAGGTGCCCGAAGCGATGGTGCCGGTGGCGGTGATCGCCGTTAGGTTGCTGGTGGTGATCGCAGTGCCGGTCACGTCCGGGAAGGTGATGGTGCGCGCCGCGGTGCTGGCGCCGGCGCTCAGCGCGGTGGTGAAGGTGCCGCCCGAGTTTCGGAGCAAGAGGGTGCCGTCGTTGTAGCTCTTGGTCCCGGTGAAGGTCTGCGCCCCGGCCAGGGTGGCGGTGATGGTTGCGTCCACCGCGAACTGGTTGCTGGCGTTGATGGTGAGGCCGCCGGCCGGCACCACTCCGTAGGTGGTGTCGTTGTCGGCGAGCCAGGTGGGAACGCCGCCGGACATCTTCAGCACCTCCCCCGCCCCGCCGGCGGCCACCGTCTCCCAGAGCGTGCCGGCCACGTTGCGCCGGAGGAGGGAGCCGCCCCCCGCGGCCGCCGTGTTCAGCCCGGTGCCGCCGTAGGCCGGGCCAATGATCCCGGCCTGCCAGGTGCCGACGCTCACCACGCCGGTGCCGGTGATGTTTCCGAGGTTGCCGGTGGTGATCGCGGTTCCCGTCGCGTCGGGGAAGGTGATGGTCTGCGCGGCGGTGGAGCCGCCCGCGCTCAGCGTC
The DNA here is from genome assembly GCA_016191815.1 of Myxococcales bacterium. GTDB lineage: Bacteria > Myxococcota > Myxococcia > Myxococcales > Myxococcaceae > JACPVI01. The sequence goes on along the minus strand of JACPVI010000014.1, from coordinate 12,720 downwards.
GTCGAGGCGGTGTTGCCGGTGTTCCTCAGGTTCACCGTACCGTTGTTGAAGGTCTTCACTCCGGTGACGGTCTGCGCCGTCCCCAAGGTGGCGAGGTAGGTGGTGTCGGCGCTCACGGTGACGTTGCCCGGACCCGCGCCGCCGCCGGTGATTCCGACGCCCGCGGTCACTCCGGTGATGTCGCCGCCGGAGTCGAGGTCTCCCTGGCAGGCCCAGGCGGAGGCCACGGTGTCCCACTTCAAGAGCTGCCCGTTGGCGCAGGTGCGCAGGAGCGAGAAGTTGTTGCTCGCATCCCGCACCAGGCCGCCGCCCGCCTGAGTGCCGTAGGTGGTGTCGTTGTCGGCCTGGCAGGCCCAGGCGGAGGTGCCGCTGTCCCACTTCAGCATCTGCCCGTTGGCGCAGGTGCGCAGCATCGAGAAGTTGTTGCTCGCATCCCGCACCAGGCCGCCGCCCGCCTGCACGTTGTACTGGGTGTCGGTGTCGGTGTCGTTCTGGCAGGCCCAGGCAGAGGTCGCGGAGTCCCACTTGAGGAGCTGGCCGTTGGCGCAGGTGCGCAGGATGGAGAAGTTGTTGCTCGCGTCCTTCACCAACCCGCTGCCCGCTTGCACCCCGTACTGGGTATCGGTATCGGTGTCGCTCTGGCAGGCCCAGGCCGAGGAGGCCGAGTCCCACTTGAGGAGCTGGCCATTCCCGCAGGTGCGCAAAAGCGAGAAGTTGCTGCTGCCGTCGATCGACAGGCCGCCGCCCACCTGCGTCCCGTAGACGGGGCTGGAGTCGTTCTGGCAGGCCCACCCGGTGCCGTTCCACTTGAGGAGCTGCCCGCTGGTGCATCCGGCCGAATTGAGCGAGAGGGTGTCGCCGGAGAGCGAAAGCCCGGCGCCGGCCTGGTAGCGCTGGTTCCGGAAGAGCTGCAGCCCGTCCACCCGGGTAGTGCCGATGTTGCCGGCGTTGACGATCACCGTCGGCCGCACGAAGCGGGTCCCGGTGGGGAACTGGTTGGTCGCCGCACCCTCTCCCGAGATGGTCCCCACGTACTCAATCCACGGGCCAGCCAAAAGGCTCACCGAATCGGCGATGAACCAGCGCGCACCCAGGGCATTGCCCGCGGCGTCGTAGGCGGTGACGCCCGCGGAGAAGCTCCCTGCCCCGGCGACGTACTTGGCCCAGACCCGGCCTTGGAGGGACTGACTGGGCGCCACCGCGAATGACGGGCCATAGGTGTAGGTCGCTCCGCCGGCGCCGGGGACGGTGAACTCGAAGGAGGCGTCTCCCTCCGCGTGATCGGTGGTGATGACCGAGACGGTGCCGGATCCGACCACCCGGTTCCAGGTCGCCGCCACATCGACCCAGGCCACCAGGTTGTCGCCGGTGGAATTGAAGTCGGCCGCGCAGCCCCAGCTGGTGCCGTCCCACTTGAGCGCCTGGCCGCCGGTGCAGCCGGTGGAGTCGATGGAGAACACCGTGCCGGTGAGGGCGATGCCGTTCCCGGCTTGGTAGCTCGAGGAGCCCGCGGTGGAGCAGCCCCAGGAGGTGCCGTTCCAGCGGAGCACGTCGCTCGAGGCGCAGCTAGTGGGGAGCGAGAAGACCCCGCCGTCGAGGACCACCCCGGGGCCGGCGCCGTACGCGGCGGGCCCGGTGAGCTTGCCGGTGTTGTCGATCACCGTGACGCCGCCCACCTTCATCGAGGAGACGTCCACCGTGCCGCCGACCACGTCGCGGGCGGTGTTGGCGGCCAGGGCGTAGGCCACCGAGTTGATCCGCTGGCGCGGGGTGAGCGCGGTGCCTCCCACCGAAAGCTCCAGGAAGCGTTCCGAGCCGTCGAACACCCCCGGCGGGATGGCGGTCGCCTCGCCGAGGAAGGTGGCGTAGAAGCCGTCGCTCAGCGCCACCTGCTGGGTCTCCTGCCAGAGCGCGGTGCCGCCGGTCTCGGTGGCGAAGATGGCGAACTTGATCGACTGCACGCCCGCCTCGGGAGTGCCGTCGGCCTTGAGCAAAAGGCCTTGGTATCCGAGCTTGCTCGGCACCTGGGCGAGCGCCATCGCGGGCAACAACAGGATCGCAGCTAGGACCGCACGCATCTTCCGCCTCCGGGGCAGGATGAGGTTTGTGGAGCTTCGCTAGCGCTTCGACGCGGTGAAGCCGCCGAAGTGCCGGTAGACATCGTTCTTGGACTCGACGGCGCCGCCCGCGCCGGGGGGAGTGGGCTCGCCGAGGACTCCGAAGTTGGTGTGGCTGGCGCTGGTCTGCAGCTTGTCGCCGAAGGAGCCGCCGCTCGAGGGGACCTGGAAGACGGCGCCGGCCTCCGGCAAAGGATCGTTGCTCAACGTCACCGAGGCGCCCTGAGGGTCGGTGCAGACGCGGCCAGTGCAGGTCGACTCGCAGCCGAACGTCTTGGCGCCGTCGATGTCGAAGAATCCGGTCTTGCAGGGCCCGCGGGTGCAGACCCCCTTCTTGCAGGCCGCAGAGGAGTTCACCGGAGCGGGGCAGGCGTTGCCGCACACTCCGCAGTTGGCCGGGTCGGTCTGCAGATCCACGGTGGTGGCGCCCGGCGGCAGGCAGGTCTGGAGCTTGCCGTCGGCGCCGCAGGTCTGCTGGCAGGAGCTGTTCTTGCCGCAGGTCTTCGGCTGGGAGCCCGGCACGCACTCGCAGGCAGGGCTGTCGTCGACCTTCCCGTTGCAGTCGTTATCTTTTGCGTCGCAGACTTCCGCCTTGCCGGGGGCGATCGCCGCGTCGTTGTCGTTGCAATCGGAGCAGCTATCGGAGCCGTCGCCGTCCTTGTCGACACAGGTGGGGCCGGCGTCCTGTCCGGATGGGGGCTGGCCGCAGTTGCAGCCGAACGCGGTGACGGCGAGGACGCAGAACGACAACCGGCGCAGCATGGGACCCCCTACACTCGCGGCGGCGTTGCGCGAACGGCGGCGGATGCTCGCGGCGAATCTGATCGTTGTCAAGCACCGCGAAGCCAAGCTTCCGGCTCCCGGGGTGCGCGGGAGAGCCCGCCCTATCGCGCAGGTGCGCTCGCGCGACGCCGGTCGGCGATGAAGCCGGCGGCGGTGAAGGAAAGCCCGAGCAGCACCACTCCGAGGATGAGGAGGAACATCCGGTCTTCGGTGAGGGCGTAGATCCAGACGAGGAGCCCGACGAAGAAGCCGCGGACGTAGAGGGTGGTGCGGTAGAGCGCCTCCACCCGGTGGCGGATGATCTGCACCACGATGATCCCCAGCCCCACCATGAGGCCCCCGCACAGTCGCACGAAGGTCGGCTCGTAGCTGCCGGTGGCGAGTAGCAGCTTGGGGCCGGCCTGTGGCGCGGCGAGGAAGGTGAGCCCGGCCAGCCAGAGGTAGCCCGCCAGGTAGAAAAAGCTCATCCGCGTGCGGCCCATGATCCCCTCCCCGGAGGCGTCCCTAATATGGTGGCGGCCGCGCTTGGTCAACCTTGGTATCCAGCGCCCCAGCCGCGGTTTTTTCAGCATGCGCCGGCGGGAGTTTCCCGACTGTCGGCGGGCCGGGGTAGGGTGGGTGCGATGGGCCTCAAGTTCGTCCACGCCGCCGATCTCCACCTCGACAGCCCCTTCCGTGGGCTCGGGGCCGATGCGGCGGCGGCCAAGCTCCTGCCGCTCTTGGCCGGCGCCACCTTCAAGGCCTTCGAGCGAATCGTCGCGCTCTGCCTGCGCGAGCGGGTCGATTTCCTCGCCCTCTCGGGCGACCTCTTCGACAGCAAAGATCGATCGGTGCGGGCGCGGCTCGCTCTCCACCGCGAGCTGTCCCGCCTGGATGCCGCCCAAATCCGCACCTTCATCGTGCACGGCAACCACGATCCGTTGCCCCCCGGCGGCGGCGGGCTCTCCTTGCCGCCGTCGGTGACGGTGTTCGGCGCCACCTGGGAGGAGGTCGCCATCCGCGCCGAGGGGACCGTCCGCTACCGCGTCCAGGGCATCTCCTACCCGCAGGAGCGGGTGGGCGACGATCTCTCCGCCTTCTTCTCCCGGCGCGGGCAAGAGCTGACCGTGGGCCTCTTGCACGCCAACCTGGGCGGAAGCCGCGGCCACGCCGACTACGCCCCCTGCACCGCGCAGGGCCTCGCCGACCGCGGCCTCGACTACTGGGCCCTGGGGCACGTGCACACCCGGGTGGTCCACGCGCTTCCCGGCGGCTCGCTGGCGGTGTACCCGGGCAACCCCCAGGGCCGGCACGTCAACGAGGACGGCCCGCGCGGCTGCGCGCTGGTGGAGATCCCCGATCAGGGCCGGCCGATCTCCGTCCGCTTCTTCCCCACCGACGCGGTCCGCTGGCACCGGCTCGTGGTGGACATCTCCGCGCTCTCCTCGCTCGATGGCCTCTCCGAGGCCGCCACGGCGGCGGTGGAGCGCTCCTGCCAGAGCCAGGAAGACGCCCACGCAGGCGGCCTCGACGCCCACGCCGTCCGGCTCACCCTCACCGGGAGGGGTCCTTTGAGGTCGGAGCTATCGCGCGCGGGCGCCATCGAAGGGCTGGAGGACGCGCTGGCGGAGCGCTTCGCCGCCCTCTCCCCGCCGGTGCTCCTGGAGTCGGTGGAGGACGACACCCGCCCCGAGATCGAGCTTTCCGCCACCGCGGCCTCGGGTGGCCTTGCGGGCGCGCTGGCCGAGGCGGCGCTCTCTGCTCCGGGCTCGCAGCTCGACGAGCTGTACGCCGAGGCCGAGCTGGACAAGCTCGATGCCGCCCTCGCCCGGCACGGGCTGGCGCGGCTTTTGGAAGAGGCTCCCAGGCTGTACGAGAGGGCGGCACTTCGGGCCCTCGAGCTTCTGCTCGCGGAGGAAGGCCGATGAGCCCATCAGGCGAGGGACTCAAGATCTCCGGCATCCGCATTCTCGGCTTCGGCCACTTCCATGGGTACGAGCTGTCGCTGTCGCCGGGGCTGAACCTCCTCTTCGGGGAAAACGAGGCGGGCAAGAGCACCTTGCTCGCCTTCATCCGGGCGGTGCTGTTCGGGTTCGAGCGCCGCCAGAGCCCTCAGCGCTACCAGCCGGAGTCGGGCGACTTCGGGGGAGAGCTGGAGCTTTCCACCCACTTCGGTCCGCTCCGGGTCCGGCGCCAGGGGAGCCGGAGGAGAGCCGACGGAGAGCTTCACCTCCGCGGACCGGACGGCGAGCCTCTCCCCGAGTCCCGCCTCGCCGAGGCCCTGGCCGGCGTCACCCGCGAGCTTTTCTTCGAGGTGTTCGCCTTCGGACTCGGCGAGCTGTCCTCCTTCGAGCGGCTGGCGGAGCAGGGCACCGTCTCCGAGGCGCTCTTCGCCGCCGGGATGCAGGGCGCGCAGAGGTTGCCCCAGGTGGTGGAGGTCTTGAGGAAGTCGGCGGAGGAAATCTACACTCCCCGCGGCGTCAAGCCTGCCCTCAACGCGGCCCTCTCTGCCCTCGCCGAGGTCCAGGAGAAGCTCCGGGCGGTGGGAGACCGGCCGGCGCACTACCTCGAGGCGCGGGCCCAGCTCGGGGCTCTCGAAGAGAGGCTCAAAGACCTCGATGGCCGTCTCTCTTCCGCCAAGGCCGAGCACGACCGCCTGCGGAGGCTCGAGGCCGCGGTGGTGGATCTGTGTGCCGCCGAGCGCCTGGAGAAGGAGCTCTCCGAGCTGCCGGACCTCTCGGGTTTCCCGGAGGCGGGGGTGTCCAGGCTCGAGGAGCTGCTCCGCCAGCTCGCCGCCGCCCGCATGGAGCGCGAAGAGCTGTCCGCCCAGGTGGGCGCGCTGGAGCGCGAGCTGTCCTGGCACCAGAAGGCCCAAGGAGGGGAGCGGCCCGAAGGGGAGCTGCGCGCCGGGCTGGAGGCGTTCACCTCGAGGCAGCCGCTCCGGCGCTCCCTGGAGTCGCGGCGAGCGGCCTTGGAGGAGACGCGGCGGCAGCTCTCCGCCCAGCTTTGGGGACTGGGGCTGGGAGGCGACGACTCCTGGCTCTTGGGCCTGGACCTGGGCGCCGCCGCGAGGGGAAGCCTCACCGAGGCCCGGGAGCGCGCCGACCGGTGCGAGCGCGAGCTCTCCAAGGCAGCCGACGCGCTCAAGGCGGCCTCCGGCATCCGGGAGCGGGCCGAGGAGGAGGTGCGGCGGCTGACTGCCCAGGTGACCGCGCTCCCCTCCGTGGCGGCCTCGGAGCTGAGGAGAGTCCAGGCCGCGCTCGCGCGGGTCGAGCCCCTGAGGGTGGAGCGAGCCCGGCTGGCCGATCAGATGTTCGACCGCCGCACCTCGCTCGATAGGCTGCGGGCGCAGCTCTTGGCCTCGCCCAGGGAGTTGTTCCCGCTCTGGTCATTCTTCCTCGGCTTCTTGGTGCTCGCCGCAGCGGTCGGCGCGCTGTGGCTGGTCGAGCCGCGCGCATTCTCGGCCGCGTTGGCCGCCGCCGCCGCGCTAGGGGCCATCTCGCTCTTGGTGCAAAGGCGTGCTGCCTCCTCGCACCGGGAGCAGTGCCGTGCCCTCGAGGCCGCCGCCGCCCGGCGAAAGCAGGAGGTCTCCCATCTGGAGTCGGAGCTCGAACAGTTGGGCGCGAGGGAAGGCGCCCTCGGCGCCGAGCTGGCTTCGGTCAGCTCCCAGGCCGGAGTGGAGCCGGGTGCCGAGCCACCGCGCCTCGCCAGGCGAGCGGACGAGGTCTCCGAGGCGCTGGCCGCGGTCAGCCGGCGGGCAGCACTGGCCCAGGAATTGGAGTCGTTGACCGCTCAGCTCAGCGCGGCCGTGCGGCAGGAGCGGGCCGCCCAGGCCGACCGAGCGATGGCGGAGGCCTCCCTCTCCCGAGTGCTGCGGGAGATCGACGCTCTGGTGGTTCCCAAGGGCTTCCCCAAGGGGCTCTCCGCGCGGGCTGCGGTGGAGCTGTGGAGCGATGCGGCCTCCATTCAGCAGCGGCTCCTCGAGCTGTCCGCGGAAGGAAAGGCCCTGGAGGCGGACGAGAAGGGCTGCCGCGAGGCGGCGGAGCGCCTGGTGGAGCTGGCGAGGCAGGCCGCGCTCTCCGGGGTGGAGGAGCTGGGACCGGAGGGCGCCGCCACCGCGGTGGGAGCGCTGCTCGAGCGGGGCCAGGAGGCCAAGGAGGCCGTCCTCAAGCTGGGGCAGAAGAGGGAAGTGATGCTCGCGCAGATCGCCGGCCGGCAGCGGGCGGTGCAGGAGCTGGAGACGGGGGTCGCATCCTTGCTCGCCTCGGCCGGCTGCTCCGAAGCCGAGGCCTTCCGTGCCCGGGCGGCGCAGGCGGCCCGCTTCCAAAAGCTTCGATTCGCGCTCAGGGAGTCCGCCTCCCGCGCCGAGGCGGCCACCGGCCTTTCGGCGGCGGAAGCCAGGGCCGGCTTGCGCGAGGCGGGAGGGGAGGCCGCCCTTCTCATTCGCCTGGAGGGCATGGCTCAGGATCTCTCTGTGCACGAGGCGGAGAAGAAGCGCCTCGCCGAGGAGCGCGGCAGCTTCTTGGAGCGGGTCAAGGCCTGGGAGGAGGACGCCCAGGTGCCGGCCCAGCGGCTCAAGGAGGAGCAGCTCTCCGCGCGGGCGATGGAGCTGGCCAACCGGGTGGCCATCGAGCGGCTGGCGCTCTCGCTCCTCTTTAGGGCCCGGCGCCGCTTCGAGCGGGAGCAGCAGCCCAAGGTCATCCGCCTCGCCGCCGGGCTCTTCGGGGAGCTGACCGGCGGCAGGTACGCCAACGTCTACACCCGAGGCAGGGAGCTGTTCGTCGCGGACGCGCAGGGCAAGGAGTGGAACGCCGAGCAGCTCTCCCGCGGCACCAGGGAGCAGCTCTACCTCGCCTTCCGGCTGGCGGTGATCGAGGACTTCGGCGACACCCGGGTCCCCTTGCCGATCATCGTCGACGACATCCTGGTGAACTTCGATCCGGAGCGGACGCGCCACACCCTCTCGGTGCTGGCGAGGCTCTCCCGGCGCCATCAGGTGATCGCCTTCACCTGCCACCCGACCCTGGAGGAGCTGTTCCGCGCCGCGGGCGCCAAGGTGGCTCCGATTTCCGCCCGCCGGCAGCTCTCGCTGGTCTCCTCGAGCTGAGATGGTTTCTCAGCTCCCGAGAAGGCATCGGCCGATGCCGGGGCGGAGGCTTGCCCAGAGGATCGGATCCGTGCTTTGTCCTCTCGCCCTCTTCCGGGAGGATCTCCCATGCGGTTTCCGGCGCGCGGCGCGAGCCTTGCCTTGGCCTTCGTGGCGATGACGGCGCAGGCCCAAGTTTCGACGGTCGGGGACGTGGTGATCGTCGCGGACCCGAACGGGACGATCACCAACCAGATGTGGATCCCGGGGTTCTGCCGCGAGGCCTTCAACGCGGTGCGGGCCGGGGGATTCGCCGACATCTACGACGGCATCTTCGCCTTCTCGGCCTACGAGGGATGGAACGAGACGCAGAACACCTGGTACGGCGCGCCGGTGCGGTACACCGCGCAGGGCATCGGCCGCAGCGGGACCAACCTCTTGGGGCAGGGCTTCAACTCCTCCAAGCTTTCGCAGTGCGTCTTCATGGGGACTTTGGGCTCGCTCTCGGTCTTCCCCGGCTTTCCTCCCCACGAGCCCTTGCCGCCGAACCCGGACGACCTGGTCCGGGCCTTCGGGTTGTTCTCCGGCCAGACCGGGGTGGAGATGCTGGGACACGAGTACGGGCACCACTGGCTGATGGGAGTGGAGTTCGACAGGAACGATGGCCTGGGCAAGCGGCACTTCATCCGCGGGTGCGAGGGTGGCTCGGATCCGAGCCAGCCGTGCGATCCCAACCAGCACTACAGCGCGCTCGCCGACTCGCACTCGGTGATGTACGGGAGCTTCGTCACCGATCTCGGCGGGGGCTCGTTCAAGCTCGAGGGCGGAGTGCGCAGGTATGGCCTTTTGGACCAGTACCTGATGGGCCTGCGGGCGCCCACCGAGGTGCCGCCGATGATGATCGTCGATCCCGGAACCGGGGAGGGCGATCCCTCGCAGCCTCTGCCCAAGGGCAGCTCCAGAACCGCCACCGGCACCAGGGTGGACGTGGCGGTGGAGGACGTGGTGCGAGCGATGGGGACCCGGGTTCCGGCCTACCCGAGCGCGCAGAGCTGCTGGCGGGTGGCGTTCGTGGTGGTGCTCGCTCCAGGGCAGACCTCCGCGCCGCCGGCGATGCTGCAGAAGGTGGAGGCGTACCGGAAGCGCTGGGGTCCGTGGTTCAGCTTCGCCACCGACGCCCGCGGCACCATGGACACTCGCCTCTCCGGCGCCGGGTGCATCGCCCCGCCCACGGATGGGGGGACGGTGGTTCAGGATGCGGGCACTGTGCCGGCCGATGCGGGAGTGGCGGATTCCGGCGTGGCCGATGCGGGGACCGAGCCGGTGGACGCTGGCTCCGAGCCGGGCAACAACGAGCCTCCGGTCCAGCCGGCGACTGACGGCGGAAACGGGCCATCCAAGTGGGAGACCCTGGAAGACACCGGGAAGCTCAAGCCGGGGTGCGGCTGTGGGGCGGCCGTGGGCGCAAACCTGCTCGCGCTGGCGGCGGCCATGCTCCTGCTCAGGCGCCGGCGGATCCGCCCGTAGGCAGGCCCACCGCGAGCTGGATGTCTTGCCCCGATGCGCCGCCGGCGCTGGTGATGGCCGGCTGCGAGTCGAGCACGATGATGCCCGTCGGCCTCGAAGGCCACGTCGCCTCGCGATCGGTTCGGGGAGCGATCTACGGGTCTGACTCTGCGGAGGCCTACCGGCAGACTCAGGATGCGGGCGCGGTGGCGCTGGTCGCCCACACCGAGAAGTGGACGCCCGAGCAGCTCGTCGAGCTCCCGCTGGACGGCTTCGAGAGGTTCAACCTCCACGCCAGCACCTTCAAGAACCTCGCGGTGGTGGCCGACCTGATGCTCAAGGCAGACCGCGGGCAGCTCGAGGGAATGCCGCACCCGGACGCCTTCTTGCTCCTCTTCAACGTCGAGGACCCCGCCTACCTCGGGACCTGGGGCTCGGTGCTCTCGCGCGGAGCCCGCGGGGTGAGGCTGGTGGTGCAAAGGCCGGGGGTTCGCCAGCTCGACCCCGCCGCCGAGCCACCGATCCTGATCTTGCGCCTCCTCCGGGCGAGGGACAAGGGCTGGGACGTGGTCGCCGAGGCGGAGGAAGGCGGCCTGGAGGTCGATGTAGCCCACGTGGGTGCCTATCGGGCGGAGGTCCGGATGGTGCCCTCGCACCTGAGCCCGTTTGCCGGCCGGCGAGTGGATCTGGTCAAGGCAGACCGGCCCTGGATCTACTCCAACGCGATCTACGCCGGCCCGTAGCCGGCCGAGATGCTCACGGGCGGAAGCTCCGGACGGGCGCTCGGCGTCTCGGCCGGGCCGCCAGTGCATTCGCCCCGGCGAGGCACAAGGTTGCAACCAAGGAGGTGTGCGATGGCGCGCTATCTGCTGCTCTTGCGGTTCACCCAGAAGGGCATCGAGACGATTCGCGAGAGCCCATCGAGGGTCGAGGCGGCGAAGGGGCTGGCCAAGGAGCTTGGAGCCGAAGTGAAGGACTTCTACGCCTTGCTTGGTCCCTATGACACCTGCCTCATCCTCGAGGCGCCGAACGACGAGACGGCTACCAAGTACAGCCTGTCGCTGTGCGCGAAGGGGAACGTGCGCTCGGAGACTCTCCGGGCCTTCAGCGAGAGCGAGTACCGCTCGCTGGTGGGAGGCGTGAGGTGATCGGCGAGGGGTGACAGCGTTCGGCCGGAGGTGAGGAAGCACGGCAAGGCCTCGGGCGGCACGTCCCCGCGGAGCGCTCGCCCGTCAGTATTCGATCACCGTGCGGACCGCCCGGTGGTCGCCGTAGCGCGCTCCCGAGGCGGACAGCCCGCTGTCGGTGGTCGCCTTCACCAGCCGGGTGGGCGAGAAGGTTGGGTTCCACTTGAGGAAGGTGTAGTCCACGCGGCATCGGCTCCAGCCGCTGGCGCAGCCCTGCGTGCCTCCGTTGGGGTAGGTCCAGTGAGGCGACATGCCATCGGCGTGAAGCGCGCGGACCGCGTCCCACATCCCGGGGCCGAAGTCGCCTCCGCATTCCGAGCGGGCGGTCGAGTAGGCCTCCCACCAGCAGCCGGGATTCTCCTCCGCGCGGCCGACGCTCTCGCTCGAGCTGGACGTCGAGACCAGGTTGAAGTCCCCGGAGAGGAACCGGTGAGGCCGGGTCACCTTCACCTGCGCGCCGGTCGCCGGGTCGGTGTAGCTGCCGAACCAACGCGGCCAGGCTTCCTCGTAGTAGGCGAGCTGGCTGAGCACGCAGTGGCTCGGCAGGACGTGGAAGGAGGCCACGATCAGGAACCGATCGTCCGACGGATCGGCGGTGTAGCGCCCGTCGCGCAAGAGGACCGCCACGTTGCGGGTGGTGGGCGGGGCGCTGCAGCCGACGTCGTTGCCGTTGAACTCCGCCATCTTCAGGAACTGGAACCGGTCGGAGCGGAAGACCACCGTCTGCGGGTAGCCATCCTGCGCGGGGAAGGGGAAGCCGGAGGTGTCCCGGCGGCGCGCGAATCTGGCGTCCCAGGCGTCGCTCCGGCTCTTGCTGCGAATGACCTGGAGGAGGCTGCCCGCGAGCGGCTCGCCCTGGCACCTCCCCTGGGCCGCATCGACGTTTCCCTCGCCGCACACGCAGGCGGTGCCGCACTCCTGGATCGCGAAGAGATCCGGCTGGAGGGCGTACTTGTCCTCCACCGCGGCGCTCACCGCCACCGGGATGCGCCCCGAATGCACGTCGATGTTCTGCTGCCAGTGCACCAGCTTGCCGCCGCCGCCGCGCACCGATTGCACCGCTCCCTCCCACTCCCCGGCCTCGTCTTCCCGCAGTTGCGAGCTCAGCTCGGCGTCCTGAACCCCACACGAGGCGGCGAGCGACGGGAACATCAGCCAGAAGACGAAGCGGAACATCGCGCCTCCAATTCGAGCGGGCCGGAATACACGCACCGCCTGCGAGGAATCCAACCGCCAGCCCCAACCCGTCGCCCGGCAGTGACAGGAGGGCCGCGCCGCCGCTCCCCCACGCGGGTGCCTCGCCCCAGTCCGATCACCGCGAGGAGCTCCACACCCGGACAATGCTCGCCGGTGCGCCTCGCAGGGAGAGGGAAGGGTGGGCCTCTCTTTCCAGCCCTGCCCATCTCGCTCCTTGGGGGGTGTGGATCTGATAGCCTCCGGATGGACCCGGAAAAATGCATCGGCCTTACGAATTCGGTTGACACCGGTGCAGATGGTGGCCCGGGCCTCCGCATGTCCAAGGCCAGCTCCTTCCGCCGCACCGCCGCCTCCCGACTCCTCGTGCGCTTCCCCCTCATCGCCGACTACCTCGCCGACGGCCGGCTCTGCCTGACGACGCTCGTCGAGCTGCGCGACGTCTTGAGCACCGACAATTGCCGAAAAGTCCTGGAGCTCGCCTCCGGCCGCACCGAGGACGAGGTGAAGCTCCTCGCCGCGACGCTTCGGCCCAAAGTCGACGTCGCCGACAGCATCCGCAGAGTCTCCGTGCGTCCCCTCGAAGTCCCCTCGGCCCTGTCTCTCCCGGCGCCCCTCCACGCGCAGGCCCCGGATGTCATCGGCCCCCCAACTCTCCTCCTCTCCCGCTGCCACCGGCGAGCTGGGGACGGCCACCTGCCTCGTCGTGCCCCCGCCCAAGCCGCCCACCCTCGAGCCACTCAACGCAGAGCGGTATGCGCTGCGGATGAGCGTCGGCCCCGAATTCAAGCAGAGGCCGGAGGAGGTGAAGTCCGCGTTGAGCCACCTCGTGCCGGACGGCAACTTCGAGAAGGTGATGATGGAGTGC
>JACPVI010000016.1 GCA_016191815.1 Myxococcales bacterium | reverse complement strand
GCTGCGGGGCGCATGTCTGGAAGACACCCGCAGCCCAGGCGGCGGCTCGTCGCTTGCGCTGCTCGACGTGCCCCCGGCACGCCTCCGCTGCGCGCTCCTCGCGTGCGCCGTCTCGCTTCGGTCTCGTTCGTCTCGGTGCCATCAGTACACCCCGGGCAGAGCACTAGCGGACTCCGCCGTCGGCGGAGCCGGGTGGCTCGTCCTGGCGGGTCGAGTAGTACTTCAGGAATTCGTAGATCTGCTGCCCGCTCTCCTCGTTGATGCCCGAGCCGGGGCGGCGGATCATCTTCTTGATGTAGCGCTTCCACTCGTCGCCTCGGATGCGCGCGTTGATCGGCCGGGCGAGGGTGTGGCACTTGCTGCAGCGCACCGAGAACACCTGGTAGCGCTCGCGGTACTCCGGTGGGTAGGAGGACACGTCCACCCGGTCGGGCCCGACGTCCCTCGGGTCCGGGTCCGCCGCGAGGAGCTGCGCCCAGAGCGCGCCCAGGATGGCCAGCCCGCCGGTCAGAAGGTGCCTCCCACGCCCGCGTGCAGCACGTTCACCTCGGGGAAGTCGCTCATCCACCAGCGCTCGTAGCTCACCTTCGCGAACACCGCGTCCCCGAGCAAAAGCTGCGCTCCCTGGGTGTAGCGGAGGATCTGGCTGTCCGGCGACAGCTCCGCCACCGAGCCGGGCAGCGGCTGGCCGGCGCGCCTCAGCCCGTCGAGCCGGTAGACGATCTGGAGATGCCGCCCGAGCGGGTGCTCCACTTCGGCGTAGAAGCCGCTCTTCTCGATGAAGGCGTCCACCATCGCGTAGCGGTAGCCGCGCGCGTCCGGATTGATGTCGGTCCGGCGGAGGGCGCCCTCGGCGCGGACCGTCACCGGGCCGACGCGCGCCGAGCCGTCCAGCCCCACTGCGGTGTAGGAGAACCGCAAGGCAGGATCGTACCGTCCGTACATCCCCGAGGCGCCGAAGCTCAGGTCCTTGAGCAGCGCCCCCGGCGAGGCGGCGCTATAGGTGACGGCCAGCCGGCCGCCTCCCGCCGGCGCCCGGTTGTTGTCCACGTAGTAGAGCGACCTCGAGGAGACGAAGTCGAAGTCGTTGTCGCCTCGGAAGCCGGCCACCGCGTAGCCGCCGTACCAGATCTGCACCTGCTCGCCCCACCACACCTGGCCGAACACCACTGCGCCGGTATCGACGTAAGGGGTGGGAACCACACCCAGGTTCATCGCGGTGGGGCCGTGGTGGAGCATCCGGCCCATCTCGTAGGGCAGCGGCTTGGAGGCGGTGGGGTGGCTCGATGGGTCGTACCGCATCGCGAACTCCCCGAAGGGCACCACCACCCTCCCGGCCTGCACGTTGAGCCAGCTCTTCGGGGTGTACTCGAGCTGGGCCCGGTCGATCTCCAGGCCGTGGCAGCCGAAGCAGACCTTGCCGGAGAAGGAGAGATCCTCGTGGGCGTCGACCTCCACCTTGAGCGCGATCTCCGGGGTGACGCCGGAGAGCGAGGCCTCCCGGGCGGTCTTCCCCGAGACTCCGAGGTAGTCCACATATGCCGAGCCGGAGAGGTTGACGCTCCCGGCGCTGGCCACCGAGCCCAAGGCGACGAACCCCAAGGCGGGGAGCCAGGCGGCGAGGCGGTGACGCTTCCGCTCAGTCCCCCGCACCAGGGGGACGCCGGCGGACCCGCCTGCCGGGGGGATTCCCCCCGCATGGATGACCGAGGGGGGTCTGGGACGATCGGGCTCAGTCATCGGGCGCTCCCTTGGCGATCCACTCCTGGATGGCGGAGATCTCTTGCTCGGGCAGCGCCTGCCGGCCCAGCGGCATGCGGGTGGCGATGCCGCCCACCGAAGAGGCGCTGCCGCGGAGCTTGTAGAGGAGATAGCTCTTTTCGGGGTCTCCCGGCGCGATCCGCATCAGCCGGGGAGCCTGCATGGAGGCCACTCCCACCAGCGCACCGTAGGCCCTGCCCGACTCGAGCGACATCGGCGCCCTTGGCGGCGGATCGCCCACGTGACAGCCAGACACCGCGCAGGTGCGCTGGAGGATGCCCTCGGAGATGGAGGAGAAGGTGGCCTCCACCGGCGGCTCGGGGTCGACCGGCTCCCCCACCTTGGGCCCCGGCCCGCACCCGAGCGAGAGCATCACGGCGATCGTCCACTTCACTCGAGCGGGAATTGCGCGTCCTTCGGATCGCCCGTGTCCAGCGCGAGGGCGACCACTGGCGGCGAGCACGAGCATGCGCACGCGAGGGCGACGGCCAAGGCGATGCAGGTGTTCTTCCCCATGGCTCCTACTCCTGCGAGAGGACCACCTCGCCAAAAACCCTCGGATTGATTCGAAGATCGGGCGCCACTGTACCAGCCAATTCCGGGGCGAGGGGATGGTAGGACCAGCGCACTCGAGCGGTGCGCCAGCCCTCGGGGGGGGTTACCGGCAGTCGCTTCTCAACCTCCGGCTCGAGTCTCTCTTCTCTGCTCTTCGCCCCTGGTTCGAAGTGGAGCACTCTCCGCCCCGAGCGGTCGCGCCGTTCGCAGCCGAACCTGGCCAGCTGTTTCTTGCCCAGCGGGGCGCCTCCCTTGCCCTCGAAGACCGCTTCCAGCACCAGCTCGCGCAGCTCGCAGGCCTCGGCCGGGACTGGGTGGCCCGCTCCGACGTTCTCGATCACCACCTCCAGGAGCCCGCCGGAGATGGTCTCCACCTGGAGGTCGAGGCCGAGATCCATCCACCACGGGTCGGTGCCGGGGAAGAGGTGACCGTCGGGGTTCTCCTTTCTCCGTTCCATGTGGCACTCGGAGCAGTACATCCCCCGCTGGGGGTACTGGGTGACGCGCCAACCGTCGTAGGCCCCTCCGGACGGCCCGTGGCTGGAGGCGTGGCAGGTGGCGCAGAGCGCCGCTGTCTCGAAGGCGGCACCGGCGCGGACCGGATAGGCGCACTTCTCGCTCGCCCGGCGTGAGAAGACCACTTCGGGCGGCCCGCGGGTCGCCTGCATTCCGCCCTTCTCCAGGCCGTGACAAGCCATGCAGCGGGTGGTGACGGAGGAGGAACCCTCGACGTGGCATCGGCCACAGCCCTGGGCCGCGTCGGGAGCGGCCTTCTCGGCGCGGGCGAGGCCTGCGGCGTAGAGCGGATTCGCGCGCCCGATGAACTTCCGCGATTCCTCGAGCGAGCGCGCCTGCGGGGCGTGGCAGCCGGCGCACTCCCGGGGTGCATCCGGGCGCGGCAAGCTGGCGTCGGTGCGCGGCGGACGGCACGCAACCAGCAGCAGTGCGAGCGCGAAACCTCTGGCTTTCAATGGCTTTCGCGGCGCACCTTAGCAGCGGGCGCGGAACAGATCCTGCTTCGAGGTGGTCCGTTGAATGGGACTACCTCCAAGGAGAGAGCCGATGCGCCCACGGATGCACGAACCGGTGTTGATACTCACCCTCCTCGCCGCCCAGGCCTTTGCCGGGGCGCCTCCGGAGCCGAGCGGCCAAAAGGCGCTCTCTCCGGCGGTGGAGAAGGGGCTGGAGTGGCTCTCGCGGCAAAAGCTCAAGAGCGGAGGCTGGGGACAGGGTGAAGAGTCCGTGCAGATGGGCCGCGGCCTTACTCTGAAGGGCGTGGCGAACGTGGCCGACACCTCGATGGCGGTTTTGGCGCTGATGCGATCCGGCAGCACCCCGAAGCAGGGCCGCTTCTCCGTGCCAATCGCCCAGGGGGTGGAGTTCGTGCTCAAGGAAATCGAGGCCTCGGACCGCGACTCCCTGTACGTCACCAAGGTGAAGGGTACGCGGGTGCAGGGGAAGCTCGGGCCGTACGTGGACACCTTCATCGCCGCCACGCTGCTCACCGAGGTGAGGGGCAAGATGCCCTCGCCCGCCGCCGAGGAGCGGGTCCACGCCGCGCTGGAGAAGGTGATGGCGAAGATGAAGAAGAACCAGCAGGGCGACGGCCGGTTCGACACCGCGGGGTGGGCGCCCACTCTCTCGCAGGCGATGGCCACCAGGAGCATCAACCGAGCGGCGCAGGCGGGGATGGAGGTGGACGAGGGGATGCGGGAGAAGGCCGAGGCCTACGCCAAGGGCGAGTTCGGCGCCAACGGTCTCGGGGCGGGCGCCGGGTCGGCCGGGGTGCAGCTGTACTCGGCCGCGGCGACGGTGAGCCAGGTCTCCGAGTCCACCACCACCAACGAGGCGCAGGCCGAGGAGCTTCGGGCCAAGGTGGCGGCCGCGCCCCCTTCGGAGCAGCAGGAGGCGAAGGCGAAGCTGGATCGCTTCGCCGACACTGCGCGGGTGGAGAAGTCGGCGCGGGATACGATGACCGGGCGGTTGAAGGATCCGGGCTTCGTCGCAGGCTTCGGCTCGAACGGTGGAGAGGAGTTCCTCTCCTACATGTTGATCAGCGAGTCTCTGCGGAAGGAGGGAGGCAAGGCTTGGCAGGAGTGGGACGCGGGGATGGCGAAGAACCTCGCCCGGGTGCAGAACGCGGACGGGAGCTGGACCGGCCATCACTGCATCACGGGGCGGAGCTTCTGCACCGCCGCGGCGCTGCTGGTGCTGATGGCGGACCGGGCCCCGCTCGCGGCGACCGCGGCAGGCTAGCTGGCTTGGCCTTCGTGGACGTGGACGTCGGCGTGAGCGTTGACGGCGACGTGGTCGAGATCGAGGGCGCAGTCACGCCCACGCCCACGCTCACGCCCACGCTCACGTCGCCGTCAAGGTCAACGACCACGTCCACGCGCGGGCCGAGAGGGGAGGAACGGGAGCGGCGTGGAGAGCCGTCTCCCCGCCGGGGAATACACCGCTGTGAGCGAATGGCCCGAGTGCGTGCCGGCTGGTTGACGGCGGCGCTGATCACCTCCTCGGCGGCGGGCGCGGCGGAACATGCGCTGCTCTCGCGCGTCGACGCCGCGCTTCGGAGCGGCTCGAGCTTTCTTTCGCGGGCACAGAAGGAGGACGGAAGCTGGCGGTCGGCCCATTACGCCTCCTTCCGCGACGGCTACTCGCTGACACCGCTCGCGGTGAAGGCGCTGTGGTTCGGCCCTCCCTCGCCAGAGGCGGAGCGTTCAGTGGCCGCCGGCCTGGATTTCCTTTCGGGCCTGGTGGACGAAGAGGGCAACGTGGTGCCGGGTGAGGAGGGCCTCCCCTACCCGGTCTATTCCGCCGCTCTCTCGGCGGTGGCGCTCGGCTTTTCCGCGGGCGGCCGCCATCAGCGCGCCAGGCAGACGCTGGTGACCTTCCTTCGCCGGCGCCAGCTCAACGAGGAGAACGGCTGGGCGCCGAGCGACCAGTCCTATGGAGGCTGGGGCTATTACCTCGGGGATGGAAGAGGGCTCGCGGTGCCCAGGAAACCGCCTCCGGGCGCACCGGTTCCGGAGATGCTCTCGTCCAACCTCACCTCCACCCTCGCCGCGGCGAGCGCCATCCAGATGTCCGGGGCGGCGGGGGACGACCCCTCGCTCCTCGCGGCCAGGGTGTTCGTCGAGCGCTCGCAGAACTTCGCCGAATCGAAAGAGAGCGCGGACCCCCGCTTCGATGACGGTGGCTTCTTCTTCACGCCTCAGAACGAGCTCCAGAACAAGGCGGGAGAGGCCGGCCTCGACCGGCACGGAAGGCGAAGGTATCGCTCCTATGGGACGATGACCGCCGATGGCCTCCGGGCGCTCCTGCGGCTCGGCTACCCGAAGGAGCACCCGCGCGTGCAGGCGGCCGCGGGCTGGCTCCGGCGGCGCTATTCCGCCAAGCGCTGTCCCGGCGATTACCCGCGGCTGCGAGAGGTGCAGCGTGGCTCGGTGTTCTTCTATTGGTCTTGGAGCTCGGCGCACGCGCTCAGGGCGCTCGAGGAGCCGTCGCTCCACTCGCCGCGCGGCGACATCGCCTGGCCTCGGCTGCTCGCGGAAGAGTTGCTCTCCAGGCAGCGCCCGGACGGCTCCTGGGCCAACTCCTCCACCGACATGAGGGAGGACGACCCGCTGGTGGCGACTCCCCTCGCCCTGGGCGCCCTCGGCACCGCTCGGATGATGCTCGTCGCGGCGCCCAGGTGATGGATCCGGCGAGGGAGGACGTCCGTTCTTTGGGCGCCTGGCCCGATTGAGCCGCGTGGCTCTGTCGGCGACGCCCCGAGGTGGCATGGCACTGCCCGGAACGCGCCGATGGGACCGGACTCTCGCCCGCGCCTTCGAGCAGGCCGAGCAGGCGTCCGAGGTCGTGCACGTGGGGGAACCGGATGCCCCGGTGCAGCAGCAGCGCCTTGATCGCCTTCTCCGAAGCCTGCTGCGCCTGGAAACACAGGTCTTCGAGGTAAACACCCTCGGCCTGTGCCTGCGCTTGGAGCAGGTTGCTTCGCGCGCGATTGAGCCACTCCTGCGGATCGTCGGCAGACGGACGATCAGGCGGCATAGACGGTGCGCCCCTCGCGCAACGCCGGCTCGATCACCACCGCTGGGGAATGCCGGTACCGTTCGATGTCCTCGGGTGTAACGACGAGCACATCGACCGCCTGGCCGACACCGACGAGGCTTCGGTAGATGGCCTGGGCCAGGCGGCGCCGGTGGGCGCCGCGCTTGACGACCAGCAGGTCGACGTCGCTGTTCGGTCCCATCGTCCCCCGCGCCGCCGAGCCAAAGAGGACAATTCGCTCCGGCTGGGCCACGTGCACGATTCGCTCGATGATCGCCGCGAGCATCTGTGGGTCAACCGTCATCCATGCGAACGTTAAGTCACACCCGCTCGAGTTGCCACTCTGCCGTCCCACCGCTGGCGACACGCTCCTGCGCCACTCGATGGAGATCGAAGAAGGGGTCCGCAGAATACGTCCGGACGGAAGCTCGAAGCCTTGGCTCGAGTCGCAGACCACCCCGAGCTTCCGCGCCCGGACGAAGGAAAAGACGATCGCCACCACGCTGCTGCCGCTGGGCCCGTGGGGGAAGCTGGCCGGGGGCGTCATCACGATCCTCCGATTGAGCAGCTCGTAGTGATTCACATCCCAGGAGGCCCGGCTCTCGACCCAGCGGGCGAACTCCTCCTGGCTGATCGAGCGGGTGGACTCGAAGCTGATCTCTTCTTGCATGGCCTTCGAAGTATAGCCGTCGGTCGCGCGGGCCGCGTCAGACGCGCGGCGCGAAGATCACCACCGAGTACGCCACCGCCGTCCTCGATCCGAGGTTCAGGTACGAGTGCTTCTGATCTCCCCTGAAGGACACCACGTCTCCGCTGGACAAGGTGAAGCGCTCCCCGGACACCAACAGCACCACCTCGCCCAGCTCGCAGGTCAGGTACTCCCGCGTTCCGGCGGTGTGCGGAACCCCGGTCAGCCGCGCGTCCGGCGGCAGCTCGATCCGGTCCAGCGCGGCTCCGGGAATCGGATCCGGCAGGAGCTTGCGCACCGTTACCAGCCCCGGCCGCCGCTCCGGGAGCGAGCCCTTGGGGTGCAGGCGGGTCGGGCCTCGCGCCTCCGAGAGCAACTCCTCGATCGACACCTGCAGCGCGCTCGCCACCCGCTGGAGCACCGAAAGCGTCGGGTTGGAGGCCCCCGACTCCAGATTCGCCCAGGTCGCCCTGGGCATGCCGGCCAGCTTGGACATCTGCTGCTGGGTACACCCTCGCGCGCCCCGGAGCTGGCGGAGGTTCTGCGCCAGCCGCGCCGAGATCTCGTCGGACATGGCCGCCACTGTAATGGCCCGGCGATCGGCCGTCGCGCCTCAACCGACCCGCGGGGACGACCGGGCGCAACTTGACTTGCAGGTGCCGAGCCCTTACAAGCCCCGGCCGACGTTGAGAGCGCGGCGGTGGCGGGCGCGCGGTTTTCCCGCCCCCGGAGGGCTCGCCCCTCCGTGTCCCCGCTCGCCGGGCACTTGGGCGGGCATCAACCCGTGGGGAGAGAAACATGGCAGAGAAGCAGGCGCCCGCGCGCCTTCGCGAGTACGAGACAGTCTTCCTGGTCAAGCCGGACCTGACCGATGACCAAGTCGATCGGATCAAGGACAAGGTCCGAGGCGTGGTCAGCCGAGAGGGTGGCAAGCTGATTCGCTTCACCGTCTGGGGAAAGAAGCGGACGATGTACCCCATCGCCAAGCACCCCCGGGCGATCTACGTGCACGGCCACTACCTGGGCAGCTCGGCGCTGGTGGCCGAGGTGGAGCGCAACCTCCGCAACATCGACGACGTCACCCGCTACCTGTCGGTGAAGCTGGCCCACGAGGTTGATCCCGAGAGCCGCCCGGTCCTGGAGGACCTGCGCATGGCCGGAGACGTGGACGAGAAGGCCCCCCCCGGCGAGCGTGCCGCCGAGCGCGCCGTTGAGGACCGCGAGGAGAGCGTGACCGAGATCGACGAGGAGCCCGCCGAAGAGGCGTGAGCCCTGGGAGAGAGGCCATGAGGAACGACACCGAGAGGAACCCCTCGAGCAGGTCCGGCCCGGGAGGCAAGGAAGGCCCGATGGGCGGCCGCGGCGGAGGCGAAGAGGAGCACCGCGGCGGAAGAGGAGGCGGGTTCGGCCGCAGGAGGGTCTGCCGCTTCTGCGCCGAGAAGAACCTGGCCGTCGACTACAAGGACCAGGCGATGCTCAAGTACTTCGTCACCGAGCGCGGGAAGATCATCCCCCGCCGCATCTCCGGGAACTGTGCCAAGCACCAGCGCCAGGTGGCGGTCGCGATCAAGCGGGCCCGCGGCCTGGCTCTCATCCCCTACATCGTGCTGGCGGGCTAGGAGCGCGTCATGAAGCTCATCTTGCGCGAAGACGTGGAGAACCTTGGCAAGTCCGGAGAGATCGTCACCGTCCGGGACGGGTACGGCCGCAACTACCTCTTGCCCCGCCATCTGGCGGTGCTCGCCAACGAGCAGAACGTGCGGCAGCTCGAACACGAGAAGGCGGTGATCGCCGCGCGGCAGGCCAAGCTCAAGGGCTCCGCCGAGCAACAGGCCAGGTCGCTTTCCGGCCTGGAGGTCGCCATCGCCCGAAAGGTGGGCGAGCAAGCCAAGCTGTTCGGTTCGGTGACCGCGCTGGACATCGCCGAGGCCCTCGCCGCCAAGGGGCAGAAGGTGGACCGGCGCCACATCCACCTCCCCGAGCCGATCAAGTCGGTCGGCACCTTCGACGTCGAGGTGCGGCTGCACCACGAGGTCTCGGCCTCGGTCAAGGTCCAGGTCGTGCCCGAGGCTCAGTCCTAGTCGAAGGCTGAGGCTCGATGAACGGCACCACCGGGGCAGAAGGCGTCCGGCACCAGGATCTCGCCGCGGAGCGGGCCGTCCTGGGGGCCGTGCTGGCGGACAACTCGGTGATCACCGAGG
Source organism: Myxococcales bacterium (assembly GCA_016191815.1). Lineage (GTDB taxonomy): Bacteria > Myxococcota > Myxococcia > Myxococcales > Myxococcaceae > JACPVI01. The sequence continues at coordinate 65,941 of JACPVI010000016.1, read as the reverse complement.
TGGCCGAGGTCATCCACCCGGACGACTTCGCCAACGCCGCCCACTCGCAGATCTTCTCCGCCATCCTCGGGCTGGATCAGGGCCAGCGGAAGGTCGATCACCTCACCGTCTCGGAGGAGCTGAAGACCCGGGGCCAGCTCGCCACGGTGGGAGGCCCCTCCTACCTGATGGGCCTGGACCAGGTCGTGCCGGTGCCGCAGAACGCGGTGCAGTACGCGCAGATCGTCCGGGACCAGGCGATCCGCCGGCGGCTGGCGGCGGTGGGGCGGGAGATCCAGGAGCTGGCCAGCCAGGACACCGGCGAGCTGGAGGCGATGCTCGACGAGGCCGAGCGGCGGGTCTTCAACCTCGCCGAGAAGAAGCGGGTGGGAGACCTCAAGCCGGTCAGCGACTTGATGGACGCCACCTTGGGCCTGGTGGACAAGATGAGCCAGTCGGCGAGCGGCGTCACCGGGCTCTCCACCGGCTTCGCCGACCTGGACCTGATGCTCACCGGCTTCCACCCCGGCGAGCTGATCATCCTCGCCGCCAGACCCGGGATCGGGAAGACCTCGCTGGCGATGAACGTCGCGGTCCACGTGGCGCTCAAGGAGGAGCGCGCGGTGGGCATCTTCTCGCTGGAGATGCCCGCCAACCAGCTCCTGATGAGGCTGTTGGCCTCCTCGGCGCGGGTGGACATGAAGAAGATCCGCAGCGGGCGGCTGTCCTCCCACGACCAGGGCAAGTTCCAGGAGGTCGCCGGACAGCTCTGGAACGCGCCGCTGTACATCGACGAGACCGGAACGCTCTCGCCGTTCGACCTGCGCGCCAAGGCCAGGCGGCTCAAGAACAAGGACCCCAGGCTCGGGCTGTTGGTGGTTGACTACCTCCAGCTCATGCACCAGCGCGGAAAGGTGGAGAGCCGGCAGCTCGAGGTGGCGGAGATCAGCCGCAACTTGAAGTCTTTGGCCAAGGAGCTGGAGGTGCCAGTGCTGGCGCTCTCCCAGCTCAACCGCAAGGTGGAGGAGCGCAAGGGCGGACGGCCGGTGCTCTCCGACCTCCGCGAGTCGGGCGCGATCGAGCAGGACGCCGACGTGGTGATGTTCATCCACCGCGAGGAGGACGGGCCGGAGGGGAGCGAGCAGAACCGAATGGCCCAGCAGGTGGAGCTGATCGTGGCGAAGCAGCGCAACGGGCCGATCGGCGCGGTCGACCTGATCTTCCTCGCCGAGCTGACCCGGTTCGAGAGCCGCGCCAAGGGGGAGTGGCAGTGAGCGAGCCGGCCGAGGCGGTGAAGGGCCGGCTGATCCTCGCCGTGGACGACGACGAGCACACCCGGAACCTCCTGCGCGACCTGTGCGAAGCGGCCGGGTACCGGGTCTCCTTGGCGGAGGACGGTGAAGCGGCCCTCGAGCAGATGGCCCAAGAGCGACCGGATCTGGTGCTGTTGGACCTGATGATGCCCCGCAAGGACGGGTTCGCGGTGCTCCAGGCGGTGCGGCAGTCCGCCGAGCTGAAGGACACCCCGGTGGTCATTCTCACCGCGATGGGAGACATGGACGGGAAGATCCGCGGGATGGAGCTGGGCGCCGACGACTACGTGACCAAGCCGTTCAAGCTGGTCGAGCTGCAGACCAGGATCAGCTCGGCGCTGATGGTCCGCGACTACCGCAAGCGCCTGGCGGCGGCGGAGGAGGAGCTCTCCCAGCTTCGGGCGGTGGACCCGGTGACCGGCGCGGGCACCTACTCGCAGCTCAAGGCGAGCCTGGACGCCGAGCTGGCCCGCTCCCGCCGCTACGGCAGGCCGGCGGCGGCGCTGATGTTCGGGGTCGACGACTACCAGTCGCTCCGCTATCAGCTCGGCCGGGAGAAGTGCGACGAGCTGATCGCCCAGATCGCGAGCGAGATCCGCTCCAGCCTTCGGGGGGCGGACCGGCTGTTCCGCATCGACACCGACGAATTCGTGGTGCTCTTGCCGGAGACCGACCTCAAGGGCTCCCATCTGACGGCCCAGCGGCTGGGCGCCATCGTCCGCCAATTCGCTCCCGAGGGCCGAAGCGGAAAGGTGTCGGTGAAGGTCCGGATCGGCGGGGCGGTGTTTCCGCACGAGCGGGTGAGCTCCAGCGAGGATCTGCTCCGCGAGGCGAACCGCTCCTACCGGGCCCTGCGGGAAGCCGGGCCGGACAAGCTCGTCTTCGACGCCTGACAGGGCAGGCGACGGGCTTGGGCGAGGCCGGCCCTTACCGCACACCGCCCAGCCACGCCCCGACGATGAGCATCGCCAGCACCGCCAGCGCCGAGAGGACGTACCTCCTCTCGCCTCGCGCGGCGAAGCCGACACCCAGGGCTGCCACCCCGAGGACCGGGGTGGCGATCAGCACCAGCACTCCCAGGTTCATCAGCCCGGTGGGCTCCGCCCGCATCGCCCGCGCGAGCACCTCCGGGGTCGGTCCGACCGGCGCCAGGAGGGGCCCCGCTGCGCTCGGTGCCATGAGAAGTCCCGCCGCGAGGCAGGCGGCGGCCACCGTCACCCCGGTCGCCAGCAGGGCGCCTACCCAGCGCGCGGCGGCGCCTCCTGCATCGCGCCCGGCAAGGAGGGGGCCCGCGCCGCCTGTCACCGGAACGGCCCCAGGTGCATCGCCTTCATCCCCACCTCGGCCGCCCCGAAGAGCAGGAGCCCCGCGAAAGCCTGTTTGAGGAGCTTCACCGGCGCCCTCGGCATCAGCCTCGCCCCAAGCACGGCACCGGCCACCACCCCGGTGGCGGTCGGCGCCACCACCGCGAGATCGAGATCCCCTCTCGAGTAGTAGACGAGCGCGCTCGCGGCGGCGGTGACTCCAATCATGAAGTTCGAGGTGGCGATGGCGGTGCGGAAGGGGACTCCCATGCCGAGGTGCATGGTGGGCACCTTGAGCGGCCCGCCCCCGATGCCCAAGAGGCCGGAGAGGCCGCCGGCCACCAAGGAGACGCCCAGGCCCAGAGGCCACCGGCGGATGGCGTAGCTCGAAGGGTCCTCGCCAGGGACCGAGGGGCGCGGGCGGAGGAGCTGCCAGGCGGTGAACAGAAGCAACCCGGCGAGGGCGAGCCTCACCAGATCCCTCGCGAACAGCGGCGCTGCCAGCGCGCCGGCCACGGCGCCGACCACCGTGGCCAGCTCGAGCACCATCCCCAGCTTGATGTCGCAGAGCCGGTCCTGGACGTAGACCGAAGCCGCCCCGCTGGAGGTGGCGATCACGCACACCAGGCTCGCCGCCACCGCCGCGGGCAAGGGAACGCGGAAGGCGAGGTTGAGCAGCGGCACCAGCAGGATCCCCCCGCCGACTCCGAGCAGGGCGCCGGCGCTTCCCGCTCCGAGGCCGGCGGCGAACAAGAGCCACAGTCGAAAGGGATCCATGATTGGGCCGGGCGATTGAACGGCGCTCGGGCGGCCCCGTCAACGCGCCCGCGCAGCGCTTTCGGCGGGCGCGCAATGTCGCGAATCCGATTCTCCCGAAGCGCCGGTGCGGTCGCACCCCGGGTCGCTGCATTCCCGCGCCGCTCAGCACGCGGGCGGCGCGCCCGAGAGCTGACGGCCAGCCGGAGCCGAATCTGGCGAGGGTCCCGCACCCGAGGGCCGATGACGAGGCTCAAAGCGCGAGGAGGAAGCGATGAAAGCACCGTGGAGAGCGTTGACCGCCGCGGCGGCGCTGGCGAGCAGTCTGGCCTTTGCCCAGGCGCCCGCGCAGCAGCCGTACCGACCTCAGGCCCAGCCGCCGATGGGGGGCCAGATGCTGTGTCCCTGCCCGATGATGGGGATGCAGGGTGGAATGGGCGGCGCCGGAATGATGGGCGGGGGGATGATGGCCGGCCAGTGCCCGATGGCTGCAGGCGCCGAGGTGAAGGTGGAGAACACGAAAGAGGGGGCGATCCTCAGGCTGAACGCCAAGGACCCCAAGGACCTGCAGCAGGTGCAGTCGATGGCCAAGATGCTCGGCCAGTGCCTGGGCGCCCAGGCTCCAGCGGCGCAGTGAGCCGCCCGCCGGCCAGCCCGGCCAAGGCCGCGGCTCGGGAAGCTCAGACTCGGGTTTCGCCCTTTTCCGCCTGCTGCGGCCTCCGGCGATCCTCGGCCTCGCGACGGCGGAAAAGGGCGAAACCCGAGTCAGACGTAGCCGAGATCCTTGAGGCGCCCGACCAGCTCTTCCTCTTGGGCGCCGGAGTAGCTGCCCGAGAAGGGCAGATACCCCAGGCCCTCGAGCAGCGCGAGGACCTCGCCCAGGCCCTCGGGCGTGCCCTTGCCACGAGCGAGCGACAAGTGGGGCGATGCGGTCGGCTCGAAGGAGTCCTCCCCGAGCCAGTCCACCACCACCGCCTCCGGACGGCGTGCCCACAGCTCCGCCCGCCGGGCGCGGCTGGGCTCGGACACCAGCACCAGCGCGCTCTTGCCCTCCGGCATCGCCGCGAGGGCGGCTTCGAGCGCCGGCCACCCGCCGCCGAGCACCTGGGCATCGACGCCGCGGGCCGCAAGCTCTTCCACGATGGCCGGCGCCGCCGCGCTCAGCTCGGCCACCCGAGGGCCGCAGAGGAAGAGGGTGAAAGCCATCTCAAGCCTCTCCGAGCAGCCGGGGCAGGGCCCGGCCGATCATCTCAGGCGGCTGGGGCTCGCCCAGAAGGCGGAGCACCGTCGGCGCCACGTCGTAGATGCTGGCGTCGAGCCGGCCGGCGGCCCGGAGGCCTCGCGGCGGGCGGTACAGGAGCACCCCTTCCTCGGCGTGGTTGGCGCCGTCCGCTCCGGTATCGTTCTCGACCGCGAAGAGGCCCTCCGGCCCCTCCGGCGGCCCGGGAGGGGGAAAGACGGTGGCGTTGGCGCGGTAATCCAGCCCTCCCAGGTAGACGATCAGATCCGGCGGCACCCCCCGGCTCTCGCGATAGACCTCGCGCGGGACGAACACCTTGTTCCCCAGCGGCCGGCCGTCTGGACCCGGCATGGATTCGAGCCGCCGACGCAGGTCGGAGAGCACCTCCTCATGCCGCTCGGGCGACACCGCCCCTTCGGGCTCGCGGCCGGCCACGTTGAGGAAGACCCGCGCGTAGTAACCGCCGTCCGACCAGGCGATGGTGCGCCTCCAGTCCACGTCCGCGGGACGAAGCCGCGACGCCTCGGGCGGCCTCCGAGCCAGCGAAAGGAGCCCCTCTCGGATCAGCCACTCGTTCAGCCGCACCGCCCCGCGCATGGTGCGCGCCCCGTGATCGGACACCACCAGCACCGCCGTGTCCTCTCCCAGCAGCTCGAGCAGGCGGGCCAGCCTGGCGTCGAGCGCTCGGTAGTAGTCGGAGATCGCGCCCGCATGGGGGCTGTCCGGCGGGTGGCAAGGGTGGTCGGGGTGGCAGTGGGCCCAGAAGGCGTGGTGGAGCCGGTCGACTCCCATCTCCACCATGAAGAACAGCTCCCACTCGCGGGACGGCACCAGGGCCTCCGCGGCATCGAACCTCGCCTCCCTCAGCTGGTCCAGCTCGGTTCGCAGGGGCGCAAGCTCCTTGCGGCGGAACTCTCGGACGTCCACCTGGTAGCGCGCCGGGCCGCACCACTGGTCCAGCTCCGCCGCCAGCGTGAGCGGATGGGTGAACGCCTCGGCGTCGGCCGGCACCGGGATGCCGCACACCAGGTCCCCCGCGATGGGGCGCGGGGGAAAGGTGAGCGGCACCCCGAGCACGATGGAGCGGCGCCGCCGGCGCGACAAGAGCTGCCAGAGCGCGGGTACTCGCACCCAGCTCGCGTCCGCCACGCTCAGCTCACGATACGAGTGGTCGCGCCGGTTGCGAAAGCCGTACAGCCCCAACAGCCCCGGGTCCTGCCCGGTGGCCATGCAAGTCCAGGCGGGCACCGTGATGGGCGGGACGGTGCTCCTCAGCCGCCCCCACACCCCGCCCTCCATCAGCGCGCGGAAGGTGGGGAGCTGGTCCAAGTAGCGTTCGAACACGAGTTGGGGGGTGAGGCAGTCGATGCCCACCACCGCGACTCGGCGCGCCTTCATCGCCGCTCCCGAGAGGCCAGCCGGTCCGGCTGCCTTTGAAGCGCGGTGCCTTCGAACTCCTCGGGAACCGGCAGGCCGATCAGCGACACGATGGTGGGGGCGATGTCGGAGGCCCGGGGCCGCTCCGATGGGACTTCGAAGTTGGTCAGCAACATCCCGTCGACGAACTCGGCGTCCACGATGTGGTCGCGCTGCCAGCGCTTCTGGTTCGCCGCCAACACCCCCTCGGCGAGCCCTCCGATGGCGCTCTGCCACGAGCCGCGGTAGCCGGGCCGAAACCCCACCACCAGGTCCGGCGCCTCCTCGGAGTGGGCGCCCCGGTAAAGCTCCTCGCGCCGGTAGACCCGGTGGACGACCGGCTCGCCGGTTCCAGGGTCGGCCAGCGCCCGCAGCCGGGTGGCGAGGCCGGCGGCCACCGCGGCACGTTCGTCGGGAGAGACGATGCCTGCCCCCTCCCTGCCCTTCACGTTGAGGTAGAGCCCGCTGAACCCCACCGCGTAGGCGCGAGTCTTCTCCCACTTCACGTGCCGGAAAAGCTCGCCGTGCGAGCCGGGAGGCCGCGACCGGTAGGCCTCCTCGTCGATCGCCATCTCTCCGGCTTCGACCAGCCAGCGGTTGAGATCCACCGACTTCTCGAACTCGCTAAAGCCGTGGTCGGAGAAGAGGAGGATCGCGGTGCCTGGCTTCACCTCCTCGAGCACCGCGCCGAGAAATCCGTCGAAGTCGATCAGGTAGCGGCCCGCCGCGGAGCTGGCCAGCTCCTCTGGCTGGGGGGTCATGTGCTGGATGCGGTCCAGGCTGTCGAACACCACCGCGAGCACGCCCGACTCGAAGCGCGAAAGCTCGTACCGGAGCATCGCCCTCCGCTCGGCCTCCACTTCCCGGCACTGGGCCAAGAAGGCCTCTTCGCTCACCCGCCCCTCTGCGTAGGCCTTGGTGTCCTCGGGCATCCCCAGGGTGTGGAAGAGGCCGAGCTGGGCCCTCAGCTCCGAGGCGTAGCCCTTGGGATGGGCGAACGGCACCAGCGGGGCGTCGGGGTGGAGCTCCACCGAGCCGGCGAGCATGGCGAACGGCTCGGCCGCGCTGGAGAGGAACACCTTGGTCAAACCGCGGTGCTTGGTGAACAGGCCGGCGGAGAAAGTCAGCTCCAGCCACCCGCTCCACTGTCCCTCCTTCACCTCCACCGTGCTGCCGCCCACCGACAGCCGCGCGGCGCGCGAGGCGCGGTCCACCCGGATCTCCAGCGGGACGCTGAGGGTCTTCACGCCCGAGAGCCAGCGCACCCGCGGCCCGCCGAGCTCGGTGCGAATGACGTCGCCGTCGGGCCGGACCACCGTCACCTTGTCGCGCCCCTCCTCGTCCGGGAGCGGCGGCTGGTCGGTGAAGAAGGTGTAGCGGCCCAGGCTGCCGCGGATGTCGGGCACGCCGAGCCCCGCGAGCATGCGCCCGTGGATTTCCCGCGGCGGGAAGGTCATCGGCCAGCGCAGCACCACCGCCGGCACCCTCTGCTGGGTGGTGACGTCCCAGAAGGCCTTGGCGCGAATGGGGTGGCGGTATTCCCCGCCGCCCGCCGAGTCCGTCATCAGCGAGAGCTTGGGGGTGTAGCTCTTGGGGTCCCTGCCGATGAAGTCGTAGATCCCATTCGCGCCCGGGTTTTGACCCGTCGCCAGGGTGGCCCAAACCACCGGGCTCTGCGCCGGATTGGGAATGGCGAGCGGCCGGAAGCTGCCCTGTTCGGCGAGGCGCTTCATGTTCGGGAGCAGGCCCTCTTCCAGCATCCGGCCCACGACTCTCGGGTCGGCGCCATCCAGGCCGATGGCCAGCACCCGCTCGTAGCGGGCCGGCAATGGAGGAGCGAGGCTCATGGTCGACCTTTCCCAGACCCAGAACGCCACCGCCGCCAAGGCGGCGCACGCCGTCACCACCGCGGACAGCACGCGGTGCCGCGAGACGGCCTTTGCCAGCAGGCGGGCGAGGAGGGCCAGCTTCTTCCGCAGCGCCAAGAGGATCAGCGCGCCATAGGCGATCAGGCCGGTCAGCCCTCCGACGATCAGCCCTCCGGTGCCCGGGTCGATGTAGGCCAGCGCGGGGAGCGGGAAGAGAAAGGCCAGCGCGGCGGCCCTGCTATTGCACATAGCCGAGGCTCCTCAGGTTCTCGCGGATGCCGGCCGGGACGGTCTCTTCCGCAGCGGCCTCGCTCGGGGCACCGCCCGACTGCATGTGCCTTCGCAGCTCGGAGACGAGCGCGGAGGTTGCGGGAGGCAGCCGGTCGGGAGCGAGGTTTCGCCGCTCCGCGGGATCGGCCTGGCGATCGTAGACGTGGAGCACCTCGCTATCGAAGCTGACGCTGGGCAACAGCTCGAGCTTGGGGATGCGGGCGAGGAAGGCCTCCCGGTCGGCCGGGAGCTGGAGGATGACCCGGTACTTCAGGCTCACCAGCGCCGAGCGGCGGATGCCGAACGCGTTGTACTCGGAGAGCGCGACCCGCGCCGGGTCGGCCGGCTCCGCCAGCATCGCGCCGATGTCGCGTCCACCCAGCCCGGGCCGCGGCCTGCCGCCCGCGGCGGTCACCAGGGTCGGCAAGAGGTCCACCGCCTGCACCAGGTGAAACACGTGGCCCGCCCCTTGCCACGCCGGGGTGCGGATGAGCAGCGGCACGCGGATGATCTCGTCGTAGTGATGGTGGCCGTGCAGGTAGTAACCGTGCTCGCCGAAGCCGTCGCCGTGATCCGCGGTGACCAAGAGGCTCGTGCTCTCGCCTAGCCCGAGCTTCTCCAGCTCGGCGAGGAACTTCCCGGTCTGGTCGTCGGTGTAGCGGATGGCCGCGTCGTAGAGAGAGAGCATCGCGCGGCGCTCCGGCTCCGGGTAGTCGTTCTGGTACTCCCAGTGGGCGGTGCGGCGGAGGGGTTTGGCGCCCTCTCCGAGCCAGCGCTTCTCGTACTCCGGCGGCGCCCGGTATGGGTCGTGCGGATCCACCACGAACACGAACAGGAAGAAGGGGCGGCCCTTGGGCCGCGAGCCGAGCCACTGCAGCGCCTGGGCGTAGACCTCCTCGGCGGCGGGCAGCTTCTTGAAGTGATTCGCGGGATCGACGTAGTGCTCGAAGCCGCGGTCGAGGCCGGCGATCGACGAGCCGTTGCCGTTGGCCACCACCGCCGCGGTGGCGTACCCCATCGTGCGCAGGTCCTCGGCGATGGTGCGGACCTCGGCGGGGAGACGACTCTTGTCCGTCTGGGTGCGGTGCTGGGAGGGGAAGAGCCCGGTCAACATCGAGGCCGTGGAGGGGCGCGTCCACGGTGCGTTGGCATAGGCGTGCAGGAAAACGAACGACTCCTTCGCCAGCTCGTCGAGGTGCGGCGTGGTGGGCCGGTGGTACCCATAGGTGCCCAGGTGGTCTGGCCTCAGCGCGTCGATCACAATCCAGACGATGTTGCCCGCCGGACGCCCGGTGAGTTGGAAGGAGGCTGGCCGGAGCTCAATGCCGTTGAAGTATGCCCGTGCGTTGCCCAGGTCGGGCTCGCCGGCCGGCGCGCCGCCCTTGCCCGGGGTCGCACCGCTGGCGATCAGCAGCGCCAACGTCAACCAGTCGCTTCGCATTGAAGATTTGAGGTCAAACTAATGACACAGGCCCCGCTTTTTTTCCAGGCCGATCGGCTCAATGACTCAACGCGAGCAGCAGCAGCCCCCCCGGCACCGACACCAGTCCGGCGAGGGCGGGGACAAGCACTCCTCCCACCGGCACGGGGCGGTTGGCCTCGATGGCCCTTCGGATGCGCAGGTACTGGATACCGGCGACTCCGTTGGCGGAGGCGGCTACCCGGCGCGCCCTGGCCCGGCGAGAAACCGCCGCCCCAGGGCTGCGCGTCTAGCCGTTTCGCTAGTCCTCCTCCACCTGGGCCTTGAAGCCGCTCTCCTTGATGACCTTCTCCTGCACGTGCGGCGGGCAGGGCTCGTAATGATCGAAGGCGGAGGTGAACCGCCCGCGGCCCCGAGTCATGCCGGTGAGCGCGGGCTCGTACTCCAGGGTCTGCGCGAGGGGCACCTGCGCGGTGATGATGGTGCTCTCCCCGTCCTGCTCGGTGTTGAGCACCTTGCCGCCGCGGCTGGAGATGTCGCCGATCACGTCTCCCATCGCCTCCGAGGGGATGTGCACCTCGAGCTTCACCACCGGCTCGAGGAGGATCGGATGGGCCAAGAGCATCGCCGCCTTGAAGCCCTTGTAGCCGGCCATCTGGAACGCGGCGTCCGAGGAGTCCACCGAGTGGTACTTGCCGTCGACCAGCCGCACCCTCAGGTCCACGATCGGGTAGCCGGCGATGGCGCCCTGGCCGAGCGCGCGGTTGATTCCCTTTTCCACCGAGGGGATGAACTGGCGGGGCACCGAGCCGCCCACGATGGCGTCCTCGAACTCGAAGCCGCTTCCCCGCGGGAGCGGCTCCACGTCGATGTAGCAGACGCCGAACTGGCCGTGCCCGCCGGTCTGCTTCTTGTGCTTGCCTTCGACGTGCTGGACCGCCCGGGCGACCGTCTCCCGGTAGGGAATGCGCGGCGGGCCGAGCTTGAGCTCCTGGCCGGTCCGGTGCTTCAGCCGCTCGATCGCGATTTCCAAATGTTGCGCGCCCAGCCCGGAGATGAGCAGCTCGCGGCTCCCCTCGGCGTGCGAGTAGCCGAGCCCGGCGTCCTCCTCGCACAGCTTCTGGAGCGCCTGGGTCACCTTGTCCTCGGCCTGCTTGCTCTCCACGATCACCGCGCGGGAGTAGAGCGACACCGGTTTCGCCGGCAGCTTGGCAACGAAAGGATGCTTCTCGTCGGAGAGCGTCTCGCCGGTGGCCGCCGACTTGAGCTTGGTGACGTACACCAGCTCGCCGGCGACGGCCTCGGGCAGCGGCTTCATGTCCTTGGGCGTGCCCTGAAGGAGCTGCGCCGCCCGCTCGCGCTGGCCTGAGGACTGGCACCACAAATGGGCGTCGTGGTGCAATACGCCCGAGATCACCCGGACCAGGGAGATCCGCCCCGCGTGAGGATCGATCTTGGTCTTCACCACCGCGGCCGCGAGCGGGGCGTCGGCGATCGGCGGGCGGGTGGCCTCGTTGCCCTTCTCGTCGGCGCCGGTCCAGCCGGGACGCTCCGAGGAGGCGGGCGCCAGCTCGACCAGAGCGTCCATCAGCGCGGCGATGCCCACTGGCAAAAGGCCCGAGGTGAGGTAGACCGGCGCCAGGCGCTCTGCGGCCACGCCCTTGCGCGCTCCCTGGTCCAGCTCCTCGGCCGAAAGGTCGCCCTCGGTCAGGTAGCGCTCGGTGAGAGCGTCGTCGGAGCTGGCGATCTCGTCCACCAGCTTGCCGCGGGCCTTCTCCACCGCGTCGCGAAGCTCGGCCGGCAGCTCCGTGGCGTCGTAGGCGCCGGGGCCCTCGGCCTTGAGCCAGGCCTTGCGCGCCCTCAGGTCCACGACGCCCTTGAAGGTTTCGCCCGTGCCCTGGGCGTACTGCATCAGGGCAATCGGCAGCTTGAGCGACCGCACCTCCGTCAGCACCTCGTCCATGCGGCAGTCGGGGACGTCGAGCTTGGAAAGGGCGACGATGCAGGGGAGCTTGTGGTCGCGAATCCACCTGGCCACCCTCTCGGTGCCAGTCTCCACTCCATGCTTGGCGCTCACCACCAGGATGGCCGCGTCCGCCGCGGCCAGGGCGAGCTGGGTGTCCGCCCAGAAGGCAGTGTCGCCCGGCGTGTCCAGGAAGTTCAGCTTCTTGTCCCGCCAGCCGAAGCTGATCAGCCGAGTTTCGAGCGTCGCCAGGTGACCCCGCTCCTCCGGCGTGTCATCGAGCCCGCACGTCCGGTCACCAGGCTTCCCGATGCGGGGGGTCGCCTTGACCAGGTAGGCCATCGCCTCCAGCAATTGAGTCTTCCCTGAGCCCTTGTGGCCCACTACCACGACATCGCGGATGTCGTCGGGCTTGATCTGTCCCATCACTTCCTCCGTATCCGGCGCACTTTGAAAGCGCACGGACCATTTCGCAAGAAGATCCGCGCGCCGCTGTCATAGACTCGCGCGGCCATGACGGCGCCGAGCATCCGACGAGCTTTGAGGCTGCTGCCTCCCTGCGCGACCACTGGAATCGGCAGCCTCCCGCACACCCAGCAGGAGCTCGCCCTGCAGATGGCCCTCCAGGTGGACGTCCCTTACCTGCCTCAGCTGCCCTCTGATCATCCCTCCGAGCTGATGATCCCCAGCGCGCTCGAGGGACTGCCGGGCATGTCGTTCGATGGCGAGGGCTTGTGCCTGGTGGACATGGAGACGTGGCTGGGCCAGCGCGAGGGATTCGGGATGTCGATCGAGGTCGCGCTCCAGTCCGGCGCCCTGGAGGCCTTCGAGCCCTCTTCCCAAGCCTGCCGGGCCTGGAAGCCCTTCCTCTGGGAGGTCGAGACCCGGAAGCTGCCGTTCGCCAAGGTGCAGATCGCCGGACCGTGCACGGTGCGGTGGGTGGCGATGGCCTCCACCGGCAAACCGGCCTCGGAGGTCGAGCCACTGGATCAGCAGATCTTCCGCCTCTTGCTCGCCAAGTCGATGGCGCTGGTGAGGGCGGTGCGGAAGGCGGGGGCGACGCCGATCCTCTTCCTTGACGAGCCCGGCCTCTACGCGCTGGACCGGAGAAACCCCCGCCACCTGCTCGCGATGCAGGAGTTGCGGATGCTGGCCTTGGCGATCCAGCGCGAGGGCGGCCTGGTGGGGGTGCACTGTTGCAGCAACACCGACTGGCAGGCGCTCTTGGAGCTGGGCCTGGACGTGCTGTCGATCGACGTCCGCCTCTCGCTGGACGCGGTGCTCGAGGAGCAACCGGCCTTCTGGAGCTTCCTCTCCTGTGGTGCCGCGCTCTCGCTGGGGATCATCCCCACCGACCTGGCGTCGAGCTACCAGGTGGACGAGCTGGTGGAGGCGGTCGAGGCCGGGTTGCGCGCTACCGTGCCCGCGAGCGACTTTGGAGCGGTCCTCTCGCAGATGCTGATCACTCCTGCCTGCGGCCTGGCGATGCGCTCGGTGGTGGACTCCGAGCGCAGCTTCGATGAGCTTCGCCAGGCGCAGAGGCTGCTCCGCCAGCTCGCGGCGGCCGAGCCGGCCCCGTCGCCCGCTCATGCGCCCTGACTAGCGGCGGCGCATGCCCAGCTCGCGCTCGGCTTGCAGCCAGTCCTCCTCCTGCCGGCCGTGCGTGCGGCCGCGGGCCTGCCACAGCTCGTAGGCGCGGCGGGCGATCTCCTCGTGGGTGGGGCCTTCCTCCGGCCGAGCGTACGGCTCACCGAAGCGCTCCGGGGTGCTGCGGATCTGGATTGGGCGTGCCATCGGTCGTCCTCCTCTGGAATGAGACTGGGGCCCAATACCGTTTCGGCGCGGGGTTCGCGAGGCGACCGCGGTACATCCTTCTAGCGACTGGACAGCGCTTCCTTCCGCTTGTCGGCAAGTGGACGGCGGAGCGCGGTTGCGAGAGCGAGCTGCATGGCGGTGCTCATCGCCAGCCGCCGCGCCGAAGCTGGCCCCACCCAGCGGAGCTCTCGGTACGGAGCCGCCGTTGCCGGCGGCCTGCCGCCGCTCACCTCATAGAGCCGGAGGGTCAGCTCGCGGTGGGTGAGCGTCCTCTTTAGCTCGCCGAGCATCCTCCCCACTCGCAGGCGCGGACCGAGCAGGGCCCGGAGGGTGGCATCGGGCCGACCCCGCGCTTCGGAGCACGGCAGCTCCCAGAGACCGCCGAAGAGGCCGCGCTCCTCGCGGCGCGCGAGCAGCACCCTGCGTTGGCGGATCCACACGGCGGCGGTGAGCCTCAGGCTTTGGCGTGCCCTCCGGGGCCTCGCCGGAGGAATGGCCTGCACTCGGCCGTGCGAGAGCGCTCGGCAGGCTCTTCGAACCGGGCACCGGTCGCAGAGAGGAGTTTCGGCGCGGCAGAGCAGGGCGCCCAGCTCCATGAGTGCCTGGTTGAGGTCTCCGGGCCGCTCTCCCCGGCAGAGCCTCCCGGCGAGCTCCCAAAGCGCGGTCTCGCGGAGGCGGGGAGTGCCTTCGACGCAGAAGAGTCGGGAGAGCGCTCGGGCGGCGTTTCCGTCCACTGCGGGCACCTGCTCCCCGAAGGCGATGGAGGCGACAGCGCCAGCGGTGTAGCGGCCGAATCCGGGAAGCAGAGCCAGCTCGCGGGCGGTGCTGGGGAGCCCTCCTGCATTTGCAGCGCCCAGCTCGCGGGCAGCGCGATGGAGGTTCCTCGCTCGGGAGTAGTAGCCGAGCCCGCGCCAAGCGGCGAGCACCTGTTCCAGCTCCGCGGCCGCGAGGGCCTCGACGGTCGGGAAGCGCGAGAGGAAGCGGTGGAAGTAGGGAATGGCGGTGGCGACCTGGGTCTGCTGCAGCATGACCTCGCTGAGCCAGATGGCGTACGGGTCGCGGGTTCGGCGCCAGGGAAGATCTCGGCGCTCGGCATCGAACCATCGCAGGAGCCCGGCTCGAAGCCCCGATGAGGATCGGCGCCGCCGGGAACGGGAAAGCGGCGAGGGGCGCGGCATCACGCCTCGCCTTCACCCGCGGGTCCGCCCACCATGCGCCGGGCGACCTTGTCCATGAGCCAGGGACTGACGCGGTTGGCGTAGACCATCGCCCGGCCGGCCAGGGTGAGCACGGTGGTGCGCCGTCGCGTGCGGCTGGCGCGGACGATCGCCTCGCCGACGCTCTCGGCGCTCACGGCGCGGAAGGGGACCTTCTCTTGCTGGTACCCCTGGGGATAAAGCCGCGCCTCGCGGAACTCGGACTCGGTGAGCCCGGGCGAGACCAGGAGCACGTCGAGGCCTTCGGGGGCCAGCTCGGCGCGGAGCGACTCGGTGAGCGCGTTCACCGCCGCCTTCGAGGCGCAGTAGCCCGAGAGCATCGGAAGCCCTCGGTGTCCGACCACGGAGCTGACGTTGATGATCTGCGCGCGGGTTTTGCGCCGGAGCAGCGGCAGCGCTTCTCGGGTGACTCGCGCCAAGCCGAAGAAGTTGACGGCAAAGACGCGTTCCACCTGCTCGTCGGTGCACTGCTCCAGCGGGCCGTACAGTCCCAGCCCGGCGTTGTTGACCAGGACGTCGAGCCCGCCGAACGCGCGGCCGGCGCGTGCCATCAGCTCTCTGACCTCCTCGGGGCGGGTGACGTCGCAGCGCACGGCGAGGGCGGAGCCTCCGAGCCTTGCGGCCTCTGTGGCGACCTCGGCCAGTCGCCCCTCTCTCCTGGCTGCGAGGACGAGGCTTGCACCCCGCCGGGAAAACGCGAGGGCGGTGGCCCGTCCGATGCCGCTCGAGGCGCCGGTGATCAAGACGACCTTGTGGGAGCTCCGCACCGAGGGACACCATAGGCAGTCGAGGGTCGAGGGTCGAGGGTCGAGCGGCTTTGGACTCTCGACTAGGATGTCCGCGTGAGTCGGGCGCTGGCCAACGAGTTCTCGTGGTCGAAGAGCCGGCACGAGAAGATGAGTGAATGCCAGCGGGCCTACTTCTTTCACTACTACGGCTCGTGGGGAGGCTGGGAGTCGGAAGCACCACGGAAGGTGCGCGAGCTGTACGTGCTCAAGAAGCTCCACAACCGCCACACCTGGGCCGGGGGGATGGTGCACTCGGCGATCCGGCGCGAGCTGCTCTCGCTCCGGCGCGGCCGGACGCCGGAGCCAGAGCAGGCGATCGAGCGGGTCCGGAACACGATGAGGGAGGACTACGCCTTCTCACGGAGGCGCGCCTACTGGCAGGAGCGCTCCCGGAAGGACTTCAGCGGGCTCGTGGAGCACGAGTACGGCGAGCCGGTCTCCGACGAGGAATGGAGGGCCAACTTCGAGACCGTGCGCGAAGCGCTCTTTGGGTTCTTCAGCTCGCGCTGGGTGGAGCTGGCCCGCTCGCTCCAGCGGGAGCAGTGGCTCGAAGTGGACGAGCTGGACTTCGACCGATCCGTCTTCCTTCTCGACGAGGTGAAGGTCTTCGCGGTGCCCGACTTCGCCTACCTCGAGCAGGATGGCTCGCCGGTGGTGGTGGACTGGAAGACGGGGCGAGCCCGCGAGGGATACGACGACCAGGTGCTCGGCTATGCGCTCTATCTCTCGTCGCGTTACCGGCTGCCGCTCTCGCGGATGCGCGCCGTGCTGGTCTACCTGAACCAGGGCCAAGAGCACACGGTGGCGATCGACGAGGGCGCGGTGGCCGGCTTCCGCGAACGCTTTGGCAAGAGCGTGGCCGCGATGCGCGCGCTCCTCGAGGATCCGGCCTCGAACGTGCCGCTGGCGGAAGAGTGCTTCGGCCAAACCACGGACGCCTCGAGCTGTGCCCGCTGTGTGTTCCGGAGGCCCTGCGGGAAGCAGGTCGCTCTGCCCTCGACCTAGTTCCTGAGCGTCCCCTTCAACACTTCCGCGGATCCCTCGTCGAGTCTCAGGAACTCGGCGGCGATGCCTTCGCCGGTCACCCGGGCCACCCTGCAGAACGCCTGCACCAGCCGGCCATCTTTCGCCGGCGCGAACTGCACGGTGAGGCCATCGCCCACCTTCGCCGTTCGCCCGGTGCGGATGAACAGGCCGCCCCGGGAGAGATCGGTGGAGTAGTCCACCTGGTACTCCCCCGCTCCGGCGAGGTGCTGCACCAGGAGGTTGGCGGGAACTCGGGAGTGTCTTCGCCGCTCGTTCATGGGGGCCCCTTCTACCTCAAAGTGGCCAGTCTTCGCACTACCACCCCGGCCATGTTCATGCCGAACACCGCGGTCACGAACCCCGCGCTGCCGTCAATCTGGTTCCGGTGCTCGCAGGAGTGGAACTCGTTCTCCCCTTGCGGACAGACGCAACGGAAGCCCTCGTCGCCGTCGTAGACCAGCGGCAGCGGCTCGCGCCTCGGCTCGATCGAGTACACCGCGGTGATGCCGGTGGGCCGGTGCGTGCCCAGACCGTACTTCCGCTTGAGGAGCTTCCGGATGTCCTTGGCGAAGGGATCCATGTGCGTCTGGGAGAGGTCCTCCACTCGTACCAGGGTCGGATCCAGCCGCCCCGCTGCCCCCATCGAGCTGACCACTGGGACACCCAAGGTGACGCACCTGTGCAACAGGTGCAGCTTGGCCTTGACGTTGTCGATCGCGTCCACCACGAAGTCACACTCGCGAGTGACAAGCTGCTCGGCCAATTCCTCGCGGTAGAACTCGCGGACCCCCTGAACCGAAGCCTCGGGGTTGATCTGCGCGCAGCGCGCGGCCATCAGCTCCGCCTTCGGCTTCCCCACCGAACCGGCCGTGGCGTGCAGCTGCCGGTTGGTGTTGGTGACGCACACGAGATCGAAGTCCACCAGGGTGAGCCGGCCAACGCCGCTGCGCGCAAGGCCCTCGGCGGCGTAGCTGCCCACCCCGCCCAGGCCGAGCACCATCACTCGGGAGGAGGCGAGCCGCTCCATGGCGCGCATCCCGAGCAGCCGCCCGGTGCGGTCGAACCGGCGGCTCAGCTTGAAGGCCGGCAGGGCCGTTTCCATCGGCGGCCTATCTACCGCGAAACCGCCCCGGCCACGAAGCGGCCCACCCTCAGCGAAGGGAAGCGCCGCCCCAGGGGCGCACGCGGAAGAAGGCTCGCGCATTGTCGGCGGTGCGGGCGGCCATCTCCTCGGAGGGCAGCCCGCGCGCGCTCGCCAGAGCGGAGACGACGAGTGGCAGGAAGGCCGGCTCCGAGCGGCCACCACGGTGGGGGTGAGGCGCCTGATCGGGTGCGTCCGTCTCCGCCATCAACCGCTCCAGCGGCACCGCCCGCGCCGCCTCGGCTGGCCTTCGAGCCCCCGGGTAGGTGATGGGGCCGGCGAATGAGAAGTGGCAGCCGCGCTCGGCGTACAGGCGAGCCTGTTGGGCGCTGCCGCTGTAGCTGTGCAGCAGCACTCCCCGAGGAGGAAGTCGGAGCCTCCCGAGCAGCTCCATGAGCGCAGGGTGGGCCTTGAGGCAGTGCAGGACCAAAGGGAGCCCGTGCTTCTCGGCGAGCTCGAGCTGGCGCTCGAGGACGCGGAGCTGCCGGTCCAAGGACGCGCCCCTGGCCACCGAGGGGCCATCGAGGCCGCACTCGCCCACGGCCACCGCCAGCCTTCGCGAGAGCAGGGCATCCAGCCGATCGAGGCCCGGCCCGTCCTCGGAGTCGGGGACGCCCGGCAGCAGCTGCGGGTGGATGCCGAGCGCGACTTGCACGCGTGGGTCGCGCGCGGGCAACTGGAGGAGCGCCTCCCAGCCCTCCGGGGAGACGGCCGGCACGAGCATGCCGGCCACCCCCGCGGCCCACGCCCGATCGAGGACCAAGGGGCGGTCGCCGTCGAAGCGGCTGGAATCGAGGTGGCAGTGGGTGTCGATCACCCTGTTGAGTATGTGCGGCTGGGCGGGCGTTGGACCAGGCGACCCTCCGGCTCACCGTTGAAGGGGCCCGCGGGCGTTCACACATGAGCTTCGAACCCAGGACCCGGAGGGCCCATGAACTGCCAGGAGCTGATGAAGACGGAGGTCGAATCGGTGGCGGGAGACGACACGGTGGGCAAGGCGGCCCGCCTGATGAGGGACGCGAACGTCGGCTTCCTTCCGGTGTGCGACGAGAACAACCGAGTGCTCGGCACCGTCACCGACCGGGACATCGCCATCCGCCTGGTCGCAGAGGACCTGCCGGCCAGCACCTCGGTTTCGGACGTGATGACCGGAGAGGTGATCTCCTGCCGGCCGGACGACGACATCCGCCGCGCCGAGGAACTGATGGGCCGGTACCACAAGTCGCGCATCGTCTGCTTGGACGCGCAGGGCCGGCTCGCGGGGGTGATTAGCCTCTCCGACATCGTCCAGGCCGAGGAGGATCAGCGGGCGGCGCGCACCATGAGGGAGATCGCCGAGCGCGAGGCTCCGGCGATCCACTGAGGGCAGAACGATGCCTGAGAAGAGAAAGGGCAAGGCCAAGCGCAAGACGCGGCGCTCCGCCGAGGCTGCCTACCGCGCGGGACAAGAGGGGCGGAAGGCTCGCCCCGCCGCTGGCCGCTCGAAGGCGGTGCGCCAGGCGCTCAAACGGGAACCGAAGGGAGCGTTACGGCGAGCACTCGCCAAGCAAGCTCGCTCGGCTGCCCGCAGAAGGCGCGGCCGCTAGGACAGGCGTCCGAACCGCGCATCGGTTGCATGCCGGCAACAGTCGGCTGCAACCATTTCACAGGGTGATGCCTGGCCGCGTATCCTCCGTCCGCTCGCGCTCGGATCGTCCTGCTGATGGCGCGCCCGCCCGCCAATGAGCCGGCGAGCCTCCGCTCGGCGCCCCGGAAGCGCTGTCATCCCTGGCATCTCGCTGTCCGCGCTGGCGACAGGGCGGGCCCGAGGTCTCCCTCACGGCGCCGTGCGGACATGACGGCCCGCGGATTGCTCACCGGCGGACGGACCTCTAGCCCCGAGGGAACATGCCTCCACAGACGACCCTGCTTGCGCTCGCTCTGCTGCTTTGCCCACCGGCCCTGGCCACGGTCGTCTGGCGGGGCGACTTCGAGACAGGCGATCTTTCGCAGTGGAGCAGGACTCAGGCGGTGAGTGCCGACCGGCTGGCGGTGGTCCCCTCGCCGGTGTCGGAGGGAAAGTTTGCGCTCAAAGTGACGGTGCGACAGGGGGACGATCCGATCAACGCCAGCGGCGACCGGGCGGAGCTGCTCTACACCGCGCCCGAGGTGGCGGGGACCGAGCGCTACTACCGCTGGAGCACCTTCTGGGCGGCCAACTACCCGAGCGCTTCTACCTGGCAGCTCTTCACCCAATGGCACCACTCCGGTTCGAGCGGTTCGCCCCCGGTCGAGTTCTACGTCTACGGAGAGGAGGTGCGGCTCCGAGTCGGCGGCTCGGGAAGCCCGATCATCTGGAAGGCGCCGCTGGTCCGCGGCAAGTGGCGCGAGTTCATCTTCCATGTGAAATGGTCGTCGAACCCGTCGGTGGGATTCGTCGAGCTGTACCTCGATGGTCAGCTGGTCCTGCCCAAGAAGAACGCGGTGACCATGTTCGCTGGGCAGACCAACTACCTGAAGCAGGGGCTGTACCGGAACTCCACCATCGCCCAGGAAGGCGTGCTCTTCCATGACGGCATGATGTTGGCCACCTTGCTCTCGGACGTGCTCTCGTCCACGCCGCCGCCACCGCCTCCCCCCCCGCCACCCACTCAGAAGCCCGCTGCCGTGGTGGTGGACGCCTCGATCAAGGTGCGGCCGAGCGAGTCGCCGCCAGGCTCGCCCAAGGCGACGCTCACCGCGGCGCGGAGCGAGGTCGAGCCCTTCCAGGTCGTCGTCCACGGCGGGTCCAGCGGCGCCACCGGCGTCTCGGCGGCAGCGGGCGAGCTGAAGGGGCCATGCGGGAGCATTCCGGCCTCCTCGGTCCGCCTCTACCGGGTGGGCTACCTCCAGCTCACCACTCCCTCCAGCGCGGAAGGCGGCACCGGCCGGTGGCCGGACCCGCTCATCCCCGACGTGGACGAGGTGGCGCTCGAAAAGCGGGCCGCCTTCCCGTTCGCGGTCCCGGCCAACGAGAACCGAGTGGTGTACGCAGAGGTGCAGGTGCCTCCGGACGCCGCGCCCGGGCCCTACTCGGGAACGCTCACCGTGTCGGGCGGAGGGCTCGGCTCGGTGGCGATTCCGGTCGAGTTGCTGGTGGTCGATCTGGCGATGCCCAAGAGCAGCTCGCTGCCCACCTCCTTCGGACTGAATGAGGCGGACGCGTGCGCGGCGCATTTCGGATCTCCGGCGGCCTGCACCGCGGAAGAGGCGGACCGCCTTCGGCTCCGGTACGCGCGGTTTCTGCTGGACCATCGGGTGTCCGCCGACGCGGTCCGCGGGGGCCCGGTGGAAGAAGGCAGCGGGTGGAACTGGGCCGCCTTCGACGCGAGGAACTCCCCCTTGCTCGACGGGACGGCGCCCGGGCTACTCGAGGGAGCCCGGCTCGGCTCCGCTCGACTGCCTTGGAGGACCGCGGTCGATCCGCTGCGAGCCTGGACGGATCACTTGAAGAGCCGCGGCTGGCTCGACCGGGCGTTCGACTTCAGCTGTGACGAGCCACCTTCGACCTGCGCGTGGGCGGACATCACCTCCCGCGCCGCCCTGGTGCATGCGGCGGATCCTGGCATGCGCACGCTGGTCACCGCCTCGCTCCAAGATGCTGCGCAGAACGGCGTTTTGGGGGCGGTGGACATCCTCGCGCCGACGGTCAACCAGATGCACGACAAACCCGGCTTCGGGAGCGCCTACGAAGGCAACCAGCGCCCCACGTACGACGGCTTCCTCGCAGACCCCAAGCGGCGCCTCTACTGGCGACAGACCTGCCAGAGCCATGGCTGCAACGTCGTCGGAGGCAGCTACCACTCCGGCTGGCCGAGCTACGTCATCGACGCGACCGGCGTGCAGAACCGCGCGATGGGCTGGCTGGCCTTCAGCTACGGCATCGGCGGGGAGCTCTACCACCGGACGACTCACCGGCTGAAAGACGCCTGGAGCACCGTCTACGCCTTCGGCGGGAACGGCGACGGGACGCTGCTCTACCCGGGAACTCCCGCCGCCATCGGAGGCGCGAGCCACGTGCCCGTGGCCAGCTTGCGACTCAAGATGATCCGCGAAGGGCTCGAGGACTACGAGCTGCTCAGACGCGTGGCCGACCTGGGCGATGGCGCCTTCGCGCGGAGCATCGCCTCGGGATTGTTTCCGGCCGCCTACCAGGCGCGGCAGCCGGCCGAGAAGCTCGCCGAGGCGAGGGGACTGGTCATCCAGCGCCTCCTCGCGCTGGAAGGAAAGTCAGCGGCGAATCCAAGTTCTGCTCTCTGCCAGACCGGCGCCCCCACGGTCGAGCAGCCGCCAGCGCTCCCCTCCGAGCCCGGGGCAACCGAGGAGGTCGAAGACGCCCGCGACCAAGCCCCACCAGGCGTGTTGGGCCGAATCGGCTGCAGCTCGGCGCCCGGCCTGCTGGCAATTGCACTGGCGATCTGGGCGGTCGTGCTCTGCCCGCGGCGTTCTCAGCGCAAGGTTCGGCTCTTCCACAGACACGCCGCGAAGACGCCCTCCGCGGGATCTGCCGCTCAAGACGAGAGCCACACCCGAGTCGGGGGTCGTTTGTCGAAGCAGTCCGTCTCTGCCGCGTCGGCGCGGCGGCGGCTCAGTACCTTCTGGACTGCCGCGTGCCGGTCCCCGTTGCCTGCCGCGGCGCATCCCGCTCCGCGCCCGTTGCCCGACCCGGCACCTGACGCAGTCCCAGACGGCCCGCGAACGAGGCCGTGAGACAGCGGATGACGAAGGGAATGCTCAGCAGAGGACGATTCGCCGCCCCACCGCCGATGCCATCGGGCGGGAGGCGAGCACCCGCGCCACCCTCTCGGCGTCCTGCCCCAGCGCGTCGAACGCCGCGGCCACCAGCTCGCCGACACTGAGCATCACCTTTTGCCTCACCCCCGATTCGAGCCCGCGCTCCTTCCGGCGCACCCTTCGCGCTGCCGCCTTTCCGATTGCGCTCGCCATGGGCGACCTCCTTGCTTCGCCAGGACAGGCAAGCAGGCGATGTGCCGTCAGGGAGTGCGCGTGAGGACGAGGGGTTTCCCTCCGGTCGAGGTGAACGGCTGTAATCCGTTCGGGGAGCACAGCGGGCCAGCTGGTGGTTGCCGGTGCGCGTCCCTGCCCCTTTAATGCGCCGCACCTTGGCCCAACTGCGCCGCGCGCTGCTGCTGTCCGTGCTGGCCGCCGCACCCGCTCACGCCTTCGAAGAGACAGTGCGCCGCGAAGAGGTCGACGCGGGCGTCCACGTACCGGTGCTGACCCGCGCTCCCGAGCTCCTCGGGGATGCGCGCGCCGAGTATCCCAAGGACGCCTTCGATGCCGGCCTCCAGGCCGAGGTCGGCCTGCGATTGACCATCGACGAGACCGGTCAGGTGTCGGAGGCGGCAGTCACGAGGTCCGCTGGCCACGGCTTCGACGAAGCGGCGGCGGAGGCGGTGCGGCGCTTCCGCTTCCGGCCGGCGGAGGTCGACGGCAGGCCAGCCACCGTGCAGATGGACTACGTCTACCACTTCGTCCTGGAGAAACCTCCTGAGCCACCTCCTCTCCCGGCGACGGCGACGCTCAAGGGCGAATTGGTAGCCCGCGGAAGCCGCAACCGGATCGGCGCGGCCACGGTGCGGTGCGGCGACGATCCCTCCCTACCGGAGACGGTCTCCTCGGAGGACGGCCGCTTCGAGCTGACCGTCCCTGCGGGCGAGTGCCGGGTGAAGGTGGTGGCCAACGGCTTCCACCTCTACGAGACGGCCGAGCAACTCTCGCCAGGAGAAACAACCGAGGTGGTCTACCACCTGCTGCCCAAGGCGGCCGGCTTCGAGACGGTGGTGCGCGGCACCCGGGAGAAGAAGGAAGTGGTGCGCCGCACCCTGGAGCGGCAGGAGCTGCAGAAGATTCCCGGCTCCTTCGGCGACCCGGTGCGGGTGCTGCAGAACTTCCCTGGGGTGGCCAGGGCTCCCTTCATCTCGGGCGCGCTGATCGTGCGGGGTGCCAGCCCGGACCAGACGCTCACCTTCCTCGACGGAGTGGAAGTGCCCATCCTCTACCATCTGGGCGGCGGGCCCTCGGTGGTGAACGGCGAGTTCCTGGACCGGATCGACTTCTTCCCCGGCGGCTTCGGGGCGCACTACGGCCGCGCAGTCGGCGGCATCGTCGACGTGGCCACCCGCAAGGGCGCGAGCGACACCTTCCACGGAGTCGCCAAGGTGGACCTGCAGGACTCCAGCCTGTTCTTCGAGGCGCCGATCGTGCCCGGCGTCTCCCTCGCGGCGGCGGCGCGCCGCAGCTACATCGACGCGCTCATCCCGCTGCTCCTCCCCAAGGATCCGGAGGGCGGCACGCTGATGGTGCTCCCCCGCTATTGGGACTACCAGGTCCGCCTGGACGTGGGTGAGCGGCGAAGGGAAGAGCCATCCTCCGGCGGCCGCTCGAGCTACTACCTGATGGCGTTCGGCTCGGACGACGTCCTCAAGGTGGTGGCCACCGGAGGCGGGAGAAACCGCGACGTCAACCTCGACATCCACACCCTCTTCCACAGAGTGGTGGGCAACTGGACCTACCGCAAGGGCGGCCTCTCCTTCACCCTGACGCCGTATCTCGGGTACGACCTCGGCGCTGCGAACTTCGGGGTGTCCTCGGTCCGCGCCGACGAGTACGAGGTCGGCCTGAGGGAGGACCTCTCGCTCGAGCTGACCGGGTGGCTCACCGCTCGGGCCGGGGTGGACCTCTTGTGGGACCACCTCCGGGGCGAGGCGGAGATCCCCTTCATCGGCGACACCCAGTACGTCGATTTCCCTGGCGCGGACCCGCAGGCCTCGATGCAGCGGATCTCCCGCGACATCGACTCCTACGACGGAGCGGTCTTCTCCGAGCTGGACATCAAGTCCGGGCCGCTCACCGTCACTCCGGGCCTGAGGGCGAGCCATGCCTTCCTCTCCGGCCAGACGCGCTGGGCGTTCGAGCCCAGGCTCTTCCTGCGCTTCGCCGCCACCGAGGCAACCACGGTCAAGGGTTCGGTCGGGCTGTACGCCCAGCCGCCCGACGTCACCGACATGGAGGAGCCGCCCTTCGGCAACCCGGGCCTCACCCACGAGAAGGCCCTGCAGACCAGCCTGGGGGTGGAGCAGAAGCTCACCGACGTCATCCAACTCGACCTCACCGGCTACTTCAACCGCCGCTTCGAAAACGTGTCGTCGCCGGGGCGCATCTACGCCAACGAGGACGGCAGCGTGACGCGCGAGCGCTTCTCCAATCAGGGGCTCGGCCGCGCGTACGGCCTCGAGCTGCTCTTGCGCCACGACGTCACCCGCGAATTCTTCGGCTGGATCGCCTACACGCTCAACCGCTCCGAGTCGAGCCGGGTGGGGCAGGACAAGTACTTCGTCTCATCGAACGACCAGACCCATATCCTCACCGCGGTGGGGAGCTACCGGCTGCCGTGGAGCTTCGAGCTGGGAGCGCGCTTCCGCTTCGTCACCGGCCGGCCGAAGACTCCGCTCGACCATCGCTACGATTTGTACAACGCCGACTCCAACGCCTTCTCGGGCACCTTCGGCGAATTCCGCTCGGCGAGGTTCCGGGACTTCCACCAGCTCGACCTCCGGCTCGACCGGAGCTGGCTCTTCGAGAGCTGGACCCTGACCGCCTACCTCGACGTGCAGAACGTGTATTACGCCCAGAACGTCGAGGCGACGTGGTTCGACTACCGTTACCGCGAGGAGGTCGAGGTGCCTGGCATCCCCATCCTGCCCATCGTCGGCGTGCGAGGGAGCTTCTGATGCGCCCTGTGGCCCCGCTGCTCGCCGTGGCCGCCGCCTGCGTGGGGCCGCAGGACAACCCCAGCCTGGTGAAGGACCTTCGAGTGCTCGGGATATCCCTCGAGCCCCCGGAGCTGATGGCCCCCGCCTGCGTGGAGGACCCCGACGTGCTGGCGGTCTTCGCCTCGAGAGTCACCTTCACCGCGCTCATCGCCGATCCGGCGGGCGAGGGGCGGACCATCCAGTACGAGCTGGTTGCCTGCGCCCATCCCTCCGACCGCACCTGCTCGCGAGCGGGCGATCGGATCAAGCTGCGGAGCGGCGAAGCCACCGCCGGGGAGCTCAAGCTGGGGATCTCCCCCGGCGCCACCCTGCTGGAGGACGGCACCCCGCTCCTCCAGCGCGTGGCCGAGCAGGACGAGTACAAGGGCCTGGGCGGGCTGCGGTTGCCGCTCAGCCTCCGCCTCAAGGCGGGCGAGGAAGAGGTGTTCGCCCGGAAGCTGATGGTGTTCAGCTGCCGCTTCTTTAGGGAGATGAAGCAGAACCTCACCCCGCAATTGCCCGGACTCCGCTTGGACGCGGAGAGCTGGGGCGAGGAGCCGCCCGAGCTCGCCGGCGCCGGCCTCTTTCGCATCGAGCCCGACAGCCTGGAGGGCCTCGAAGAGCCCTACGTGGTGCCGAGCTTCAAGCTGAGGCCGGTCCAGCTACAGGAGAGCTGGAAGATCTCCTGGCACTCCACCTCCGGGCGGATCTCTCCGGACGAGACCGGAGGCACCGACCTCGGCGGGCAGAGGAGCCGCCACCGGGTGGAGTGGACCCCCTCGAAGAGCTCCGCACGGGAAGAGGTGACATTCTGGGCGGTGGTCCGCGACGGCCGCGGCGGACAGTCGTGGCTCGTCCGGCGGGCGAGGATCAAGCCCCGATGATGGCCAAGCCGGAGACCCTCTGCCCCAACTGCGGGCACAGCCCGATCGCCGCGGGCGCCGAGGCCTGCCCCAAGTGCGGCGAGCCGTTCGCCTTCCTCCCCATGCACAAGCGCGCCAAGGGGAGGCCGCTCGATCGCCTTCGGGACAGCGTCGACTCCGAGCCCACCGCGATGGGAGGGAGCGTCACCGGGTCGGTCTTCGCGCATCCGGCCCAGCCGGCGGCGGTGCTCACCCTGGGAGCGGTGATCTGGTTCCTCCGCGCAGGCGGAGTGCTCTCGCAGTTGGACGAGCCGAAGTGGATCTTCGCGATCGCCGCGCTGGACCTGGCCATGGCTCTCGCTCTGTGGATCGGCCTGGGGCCGGCGAAGCTCGTCGCCCAGCTCGGAGGGCTCTTCCAGCTCGGAGTCTCGGTTTCGCTAGCCCAGGGCGACTTCGCCGCTCTCCTCCACCTGGCCTTCGTCGGCCACGCCGCCACCGTGCTGCTGGTGGTGATCGGAGAGCCGAGCACCGCCCGGCGGAACGCCGGCCTCGCCCTCGGAATCGTCGCCACCGGGCTGGCCATCGTCGGGCTGGCCGTGGGCACTTCCAACCCGAAGGCCGGCGAGGTCCGGCTGATGAGCGAGGAGCACGGCTTCCAGCTCCAGGTCCCCGACGGCTACCGCGCCCTGAGCCGCGAGGAGATGCTGCCGCACCTGCACCTTCCCTTGGCCACCGCCTCCGCGCGCAGCTTCGGCTTCGGCAACCGCGCCAAGCGCATCTACGGCGCCCTCACCATCGATCGCGATCCCGGCTCGCAGCTCATCGGCGGCTGCCAGGAGCACCTGCGGGTGCTCGGGGGCACCAACCCTCCCGTGCCGCTCGGCAGCCCGGCGCCGGGGGCCTTCGGCAGCTCGGGTTTGGTGCTCGAGCTTCGCACCGCCTCGGGAGCGGTGGGCCGGCTCTCGTGCGGAAAGCTGCCCGACGGCCGACTGGCCATGCTGGCGGTGGTGGCGCAGGACCCCGACCCTCGGGTGGGCCGCGCGGTGTTCGAGCAGATCGGCGCCAGCCTTTCGATTAAGTAGTCGAGGCGATGCGAGTCCACGTCCTCTTCCACGACAACTGCTTCGACGGCGCCTCCAGCGCCGCGGTCTTCTCCCGCTTCTACCGCGAGCGGGTGAACCCGGGCGCCGAGCTGACCTACCAGGGACTCGCGCACAAGGCCGGCGGAGAGCCGATCGACCCGGCGGTGTTCCAGGGAGAGGAGAACGCGATCGTCGACTTCCGCTACTCCCAGGACGCGCGGCTTGTCTGGTGGTTCGACCACCACCAGTCCGCCTTCCAGCGGCCGGGCGACGAGGAGCACTTCCGCGCCGACAAGAGCGGCCGGAAGTTCCACGACCCCACCCGCAAGAGCTGCACCGGCTTTCTGGCCGATGTCTGCCGCGACCGCTTCGGCTTCGACCCCCGCCCGCTCGCCGGGCTGATCCACTGGGCGGAGATCATCGACGGGGCGCTCTTCGACAGCCCCAAGATGGCGGTGGAGCTGGAGCGGCCCGCCTTGCGGATCATGACCGTGCTCGAGGCCAACCGCGATCCCGCCTTCACCCGCCGGCTCATCCAGGAGCTGCAATCGGCCTCGCTGGAAGAGATCGCCGAGTTCCCTTGCGTCAAGGGCCCGCTCGAGCCGCTCCTCGCCAAGCACCGCAAGTCGATCGAGGTGGTGCGCGAAAAGGCCGCACTGGAAAAGGGAGTGGTCTTCTTCGACATTGCCGACGAGGGTTTCGAGAGCCTGAACAAGTTCATCGGCTACTACCTCTTCCCCGAGGCGCGCTACACGGTCTGGGTGGGCAAGGGCGACAAGCGCGCCAAGGTGTCCATCGGCTCCAACCCCTGGCGGCCCGAGGCGCGCACTCACGATCTCGCCCGCATCGCCGAGCGCTACGGCGGCGGCGGCCACCCGGTGGTGGCGGCGGTCAGCTTCGGCCCCGGTCAGCTCGAGCGCGCCCGCGAGGTGGCCAGGGAAGTCCTCGCCGAGCTGCGCCGCTGATCAGCGCAATGTGCGACAGCCGACGCTTAGGCGAGGCGTGAAAAACGTCTGACTTTGAGCATTGCGCGGCTCAGTGTTTTCGCGCCTAAACAGTGTCTCGCCTGCGCCAAGGCCGATTTGTAGGCCAGTGTACGCATCGGCAATACGTGTCTTCGGGGGCGTGTTGTCAGACCCAGTGGCGATGCTCAGCTTGTCGCGGCACGCATTGTCACGCGTGTCAACTTTTCGCCCCTCGGGCCGGGGCCGGGGGAGAAAGGAAGGCGGCAGATGCAGGCGCCGATCGCGTCCCACCAGGAAGGCCGGGCCACCGAGCGGGTGGCGAGCCACATCGATCTCAAAGTGAGGACGCTGCTCCGGCGGGAGCCGTCGCCGGAGGGCGGCTGGCGGTGGGCGATCAACCCGTACGATGGCTGCGCCTTCGGTTGCACCTTCTGCCACCTCAGGCTGGACCGGAAGGACTTCGCCGGCTGGCTCTCCTTCGAGAAGCGGATCGCGGTGAAGACCAACTCCGTCGAGGTGCTAAGGCGCGAGCTGGAGGCCGCGGCGCTCGATCGGCCGATCCATCTGGGCACCGCCACCGAGCCCTGGCAACCGGCGGAGGAGCACTTCCGCCTCACCCGGTCCATCCTCGCCGCGCTCGAGGAGCTGGAGACGGTGGACCTGCGCATTCACACCCGCTCCTCGCTGATCGCCCGCGACGCGGATCTGATCCGCGAGCTTTCCCGCAAGGGCGACGTCACCGTCACCCTCTCCATCGGCTCGCTCGATGACCGGGTGAACCGGCTGCTCGAGCCTTTGGCCCCCTCGGCCTTCCGCCGGCTGGCGGCCCTGGAGGCGCTCTCCCGGGCCGGGGTGAAGGTGGGCCTGATGGTCTCGCCGGTGATGCCCGGGCTGGAGGAGGAAGAGCTGGGCCTCGAGCCGCTCTTGGTGCGCGCCTCCAACGCCGGGGCCCGCTTCGCCGGGGTGTCGATGCTGCAGCTTGGCCCCGGGCAGCGGGAGACCTTCCTGGCGCACGTCACCACCGCCTACCCGGAGCTGGCCGCCAGGTTCCGCCGTGTGCTCGGACGCCGGCCGCCCACCGAGGAGGAGAAGGCGGAGCTGCACTCCAGCTTCCACCGGCTCTGCGAGCGGGTGGGGCTGCTTCCCGCCGCCGAATCGCCGGCTCCGAAGTCCCCGCGCCGGGACACCCCTTCCCAGCTCGCGCTCTTCGACGCCTCGCTGACCTGAGAGTCCGCTCGCCCGCCGCACGGCCTGCCCACCGACCGAAAAGTGCCGTACCATGCGGGACATGTTCGGGCGGCCCTGGATCGCTCTGCTCTTCTTCGCCTGCGTCGCCTGCCAGAGGGATCCGAGAGAGAAGCAGACTGCTCCTTCGCCAAACCGGGGCCCGGAGAGATCGGCCGGAGCGGCGAGCAAACCCGAGGCTTCGCACCCCACGGTCTCGCTGCCGCGCCTGACACCGCTCTCCGTCTGCCGCAGCGAGGGCCAGGAGCCGCTGGAGGCAGCGCGCAAGTACTATGACCAGGGAAAGTTCGAAGACGCGCTCTCCTGCGCCGCGCAGGCCTGCGCCTTCACTCCGGACGATCCCCAAGCCCACTCCGAGCGGGGCGCCGCGCTCTCTGCGCTCGGGCGGTTCGAGGAGGCGCAGCTCGCCTACGCGCGGGCGCTGGCCCTGGAGCCGCGCCACCTCGACGCCTTGCTCGGCGCCGCCCATCTGTACGCGGTGAGCCTCCCCTCCAACCGGGAGCGCGACGAGCTGGGCTCTTTGTACGCCGAGCGCGGGCTCGAGCTGGCCGACGAGCAGGGGGAGAATCAGCTGGTGGCCGAGTTCGCCCTCCTCTCGGCGATGGCCTTCAACGACCTCGGGCAGGCGCGCGACGCGCTGGAGCGCGCCGAGGAGATGCTGAGGCTGGAGCCGGGCGACGCGGAGGCCCGCTACGAGCGCGCGGTGGCGCTCTTCGAGCTATGCCGCTTCGCCGAGGCCAAGCCGGCCTTCACCGACTTGCTCGCCGACTCGCAAAGGAGCGCCCACGCCCACCACCACCTCGGGCTGCTCCTGGAGCGGGAGGGGAGATGGAAGGCGGCCGAGAGGCACTTCAATAGGGCCCGGGAGCTGGACTCCGACGACTTCCCCGAGCCGCAGATCCTCCCGGAGGAGGAGTTCCGCGCGGAGGTGACGCGAGCGGTGGCCGGCCTGCCCCAGGACATGCGCCGCGACCTGGCCGGGGTGCCGGTGACCGCGGAGGAGCTGCCCCGGGACGACGACCTCCTCTCCGGCGAGCCGCCCTTGTCGCCGGCCATCCTCGGGTTGTTCCGCGGTCCGCCACTCAGCGAGCGCTGCGCTCCGGAGGATCTCGCCCCAGGCGAGCCCTGCCGCTCGGTGGCGCTCTACCGGCGGAACCTCGCCCGCGCGGTGAAGTCGAAGGAGGAGCTGATCGAGCAAATCCAGGTCACGCTCTTGCACGAGATCGGCCATCTGCGCGGAGAGGACGATTTCGAGCTGGCGGCGAGGGGGCTCGAGTAGTAGGTCGCCCGGGGTGAGCGAGCCCGGCCCGATGGCGGTGGTCAGCGCCCGCGCCGCGCAGAAGCTCCGCCGGCACAATCCCTGGTGCTACCGCGCGGAGCTTCGGCGTTCGCCCGAAACCTCCGAGCGCGGAGCGGCGGTGACGGTAGTGGATCCCCAAGGGAACCTGATCGGCCAGGCGCTCTACTCGCAGGGCTCCCAGCTCGCGCTCAGGCTCCTCACTCGGAAGGGCCCGAGGGAGGAGGCAATCGACGAGGGCTTCTTCCGTCGGCGCCTCGAGGCCGCCATCGACCGCCGCCGAACCCTCGCCTCCCGCGAGGCCCTTCGCCTGGTGCACGGCGAATCCGACTTGTTGCCGGGGCTGTTCGTGGACAGGTACGGCCACGCGCTGGTGATGCAGTGCCTGTCGGAGGGCATGGACGCGCGCAAGGAGCTTTTGGCGCGGCTGCTCGCCGAGCTCACCGGCGCCCCGGACATCCTGGGGCGCGACGATGGGGCGGGCCGCGACTTCGAGGGGCTCCCCCGGGAAGTGCGCGTGCTTTCGGGCCGGCCGGAGAAGGCGCACTTCCGCGAAGGGGAGAACCGCTTTGCGGTCGACCTCCGCGAGGACTTCAAGACCGGCTCGTTCCTCGATCAAGCGGACAACCATCTCCGGGCGGGGGAGCTGGGCCGAGGCGAGGCGCTGGATGCGTTCAGCTACCACGGGGGATTCGCGCTCTCCTTGGCGGTGAAGTGCGAGCGGGTGATCGCGGTCGAGCAGGAAAAGCGGGCCGCCGCTCGGGCGAAGGAGAACGCCGCGGAGAACGGCCGGGCCAATGTGGAGGTAATGAACGCGAACGCCTTCGACGTGTTGAAAGGCCTCGACCGCGAGGGGCGTCTTTTCGATGTGGTGGTCCTGGACCCTCCCGCCTTCGCCAAGCGGAAGGAGGGGCTGGACGCGGCGCTGCGCGCCTACCACGAGCTGAACTTGCGGGCGCTGAGAATCCTCCGCCCGGAGGGGCTGCTGGTGAGTTGCTCCTGTTCGGGGAAGCTGACCCGGGACGCCTTCGAGCGGATGTTTCGGGAGGCAGCCGATGATGCGAAGCGTCCAGTGCAGATCCTCGAGCGGCGGGGCGCGGGCATCGATCACCCGGTCCTCTCTTCGCTGCCGGAGACCGACTACCTCAAGGCGTTCTTCGTGAGGCCCCTCGGCTGAACCCCTCTCCCCCAAAGGAGAGGGGCAGGGGGTGAGGGCGCCACGGCCCATCTCAGCGCCCCGAGGGTTCGCCGATCCCAAGCTCCTTCTTCAGCCGCTTGGTGACCAGGAAATACTCCTGCCGCGAGAAGGGCACGTTGAGGATGTAGAAGTCCTTCTTGGACAGCCCCACGCAGCCGAAGCAGTAGGTGGAGTCGGAGAGGTTCTGGCAGAGGACCAGGTAGGCGCTCCCGGTGCAGTTCTCCGATTGCACGCAGTAGGCACAGGCGTGGCAGCTCTTCGACTCGACGCAGTGGCTGCAGCTGTTGCACAGCTCGCAGCGGACGCAGTGCGTGCACTGGTAGCAGCCCTCGCAGTCAGTGCAGAACATGCAATTGGCGCAGCGCACGCAGCCGTTGGAGGCGTAGCTGCCGGGGTTGCCGGGGTCGGCGGCGAAGCCGCGGATGAGCCGGTTCAGCTGCTCCTGGAAGTCGCGCTTGCCGAGCTGGGAAATCTGCTGCCTCGCGGCGGCCTCTTCGCCGCGGTCCACACTCGGAGCTGTCT
The DNA here is from genome assembly GCA_016191815.1 of Myxococcales bacterium. Lineage (GTDB taxonomy): Bacteria > Myxococcota > Myxococcia > Myxococcales > Myxococcaceae > JACPVI01. The sequence continues at coordinate 33,460 of JACPVI010000016.1, read as the reverse complement.
CCTTGGCGGTGCCCAGGTGGCCCTCTCGGGGGAAGATTTACCCCAGCTTCGCTGGCCCCGCGAGAGTTTGCGCCCGGCCGGCAAGCAGGTATGAGTGCGCGCGCCCGATGGACCTCACGAGGCTCAACCCGCCGCAGCGCGAGGCCGTGCTCGCCAGGGAGAAAGCCCTCCTGGTGCTGGCCGGCGCGGGCTCGGGGAAGACGCGGGTGATCGCCCACCGGATCGTCCACCTCCTCGAGCAGAAAACCCCACCCGAAGCCATCCTCGCGGTCACCTTCACCAACAAGGCGGCGGCGGAGATGAAGGCACGGGTCCTCTCGATGGCCGGGCCGCGCGCGGAGGGCGTCTCCATCTCCACCTTCCACTCCTTCGGGGCTGGGATGCTCCGGCAGCACGCTCCCAAGCTCGGCCTGCTCAAGCGGTTCGCCATCGCCGATCCGGGGGACCAGCTGGCCCTGGTGCGAAGGGCGATGCGCGAGCGGAGAGTGGACGATCGCTCCTTCGATGCGTGGCGGGTGCTCACGCTCATCTCCCGTGCCAAGAACGCCGGCACCGAGCCCGAGCCTGCTCCGGAGGGTCGTGGCGGCGACTACGACTTGGTCGCGCATCTTGCTTTCCCGCTCTACCAGCGCGGGCTGCGAGCCCAGGGGGCGGTGGACTTCGACGACCTCTTGGTCCTCCCCTTGCGGCTGCTCGAGGAGGACGCCGAGGTGCGCGACGCCTACGCCCGCCGCTTCCGGCACCTGTTGGTGGACGAGTTCCAGGACACCAACCTCGCCCAGATGAAGCTGCTCATGCTGCTCTCCGCAAAGGCCACGAGCGTGTGCGCCGTCGGCGACGACGACCAGAGCATCTACGGCTGGAGGGGCGCGGAGATCGCCAACGTCCTTCAGTTCGAGCGGTGCTTTCCGGGCGCAATGGAGATCCGCCTCGAGCAGAACTACCGCTCCACCCGCTTCATCCTCGAGGCGGCCAACGCGGTGATCGCGCAGAATCCCTCGCGGCGGCACAAGCGGCTGTGGACGGCGGAGGAGGGAGGCTCGCCCCTCTCGGTAGTGATCGCCCCGGACGAGGTCGAGGAGGCTCGCTACGTCGCCCACGAGATCGGCAAGGCGATGGCCGGCAGGCTTTCCCCGGACGAGGTCGCGGTCCTCTACCGCACCAACGGGCAATCCGGGCCGGTGGAGGAGGCGCTCCGAGAGAAGGGCATCCCCTACGAGGTGATCGGCGGGATGGAGCTGTTCGACCGACGCGACGTGAAGGACACCCTCGGCTACCTCAAGGCGCTCGCCAACCCCAGGGACGAGTTGGCCCTACTCAGGGTGGTGAACGTGCCGCCTCGGGGCATTGGCGATGTCACCGTGGAGCGGGTGCAGCAGTTCGCCCGCGAGCGCGGGGTGCCGCTGTGGAAGGCGATGGAGTCGGCGGCCGGCATCGAGGGCCTGCCCCGAGGCGCGGCGGAGAAGCTCTCGGAGTTCTGCGCCCTCGTCGAGCGCTACCGCGTTGTCTTCCGGAAGGGGAACCTGGCCGGCGCCACGAGGGAGCTCCTCACGGAGATCGGTCTGCGCGAGGCAGCGCGGCTCCAGTCGCGTTCCGCGGCGCAGCTCGAGCGGCGGATCCGCTCGGTGGAGCAGGTGTTGGCCTCGCTCGAGGCGTTCGAGAGGCGCGAGGGGAAGAAGGCAGACCTGCTGGGCTATCTCAACCGGCTCTCTTTGGATAGCCGCGAGGAGGAAGACGGCCCGGCCGGGCGGAAGGTGAGCCTGATGACGCTGCACGGCGCCAAAGGGCTCGAGTTCCAGCTCGTCTTCCTCATCGGGATGGAGGAGGGCCTGTTGCCTCACTCGGGGATGCAAGGGGAGGCGCAGAACCTCGAGGAGGAGCGGCGGCTCTGTTACGTGGGAATGACCCGCGCGCGCAGAAAGCTCTTCCTCACCCGCGCCGCCTCGCGCACCTTCCGGGGAAAGGCCGCGCCCAGGACTCCCTCGCGCTTCCTCGACGACATCCCCGAGGAGCTCTTCGAGCTGGAGGATCTCGGGGCCCCGGCGCCGAAACCGGAGGGAACGAGCTTCATCGCCGAGCTGCGTGAGCGCCTGCGGGCCAAGGCCGCGGGGGGAGCGGTTTCCCCCGGCCCCGCGGGACGAGGTCCACGCTAGACCGAGGTTGAGTCTCGCGCTCGCGAATACCCGGCGCGGGCGAAGGCGAACCGATTCATGCGGCGGGGGCGCGAGACGGTGCTCGAGCTGCGTCTCTGCCCCGATTGCGCACGAAGGCATCAGCGCGGCAGCTGATCGCCCCCCTGCGTACGGCCAGAACGGGCTGCGATCGACCGGCCAGGAGCGAGCCTCCACCCACCGATCGCGGAGGAACTCTCAATCTGGCGCGACCTGGCCTCTGCGGCTTCTCCGCAGATCGCGACCCGGGCCGTTCCGTCGCTCCGGGCCATGCGGGACTACCCGCGGTCGCGACTCCCCTCAAGCGGGTCGGTGCCCTGGGCCCGAGCGGGTGTCCTAGGCTCGCCGCCATGCGCACCGCGCTCCTCATCGCCGATCTCGAGGGAGTGGCCGGGGTAGACCGGCTGGAGGCAGTCCTCGCTGGCAGCCCGCTCTACCCGGGGGCCTGCGCGCGGCTCACCGAGGAGGTCTGCTCCGCCGCGCGCGGACTATTCGCCGCCGGTTTCGAGCGCATCCGGGTGAGCGACAGCCATCGCGGCGGCCTCGACGCTCCCAACATCCTCGCCTCCAGCCTCCCGCCCGGAGTCGAGCTGACCTTCGAGCCCGACGCCTACGGCCAGCGGCTGTTCGAGGACGCCCAAGCGGTGGCTATGGTCGGAATGCACGCTCCGGCCGGCCGCCCCGGCTTCGCCGCTCATACCGTCAGCCCCCACGTCGGCTGGTACTCGGGAGGACGCGCTCTCAGCGAGGCGGAGCTGGTCCTGGCCATCGCCGCGGAGCTAGGCATCCCATCGGTCTTCGTGTCCGGCGACGATACCCTTCGGGGCCACCTGGGCTACCGCGCCCGCTTCGTCTGCGTGAAGCGTGCGGTCACCGCCCGCGAGGCGAAATCGATCGATCCGCTCCGCGCGGAGCGGCTGATCCTCGACGCCGCAAGCTGCCCCCCCAGGCCGCCAACGCGTCCGCCGAACGGACCGCTGGTGCTGAGGTTCAAGAGCCGCTGGCAAGCGGACCGCGCCGCCCGGGCCGGTGGACACCGCGCCGGCGAGGAGTCGGTGCGGATCGATGCGCCCACCTTCCGGCAGCGCTACCTCCGCGCGCTCGAGCTGATCGGCGCCACCGAGGCTCCCCTCGCCCGCGCGCTTCGCGGCCGCCCGGGCATTCCGGCATTCCGCGAAGACGCCGCGGCGCTCATCTGCCGGCCGCTCTCCCGGCGGGACCCGCTGGACTTTCGCCACCGCGCGCGCAGCGCCCTGCGCGCCTTCCTCCGCGCCACCAGCGGCACCGCGACGTGGCAGCCATCCGAGCGCGCCCTCATCCTCCATATGCTGGAGGCGCACGCTCCCCCCTTCTTCCGGGCCGCGCAGCTCGGAGCCCACCTCCGTCGGGCAGTGCGCCGGCTCGCGCAGGTGCCCATCGATTTTCCCCCGGGGATCGACCCCGAAGAGGCCATGTCCCGGCTGGACGCCCTCTACGTGCTCCACGAGCGCGGCGCCCAGGCGCCGTCCATCGGGGGGGAGACACCAAACCGTCCCAACCCCGGCCGCGACCAGCCCGATGCTCTGCGCCCCAGCGCGGAGGCGGACATTCTGGGCGTAGTTTCCCCCAATATCCGAGGCAAAGTACGCCCAGAATGGCTGCGCCGCTGCGTGGCCGACCTCGCGCCTCAAAGCCCTATCGACGCCTGGCTCCTCGGCGAGCTGGCGCACCAGCTCGGAATCCCGGCGAGGGCCCGCCTTCCGGATAGGGCGCTGCGAGGCACCTCGCGACTGTTGGACCTCTACTGGCTCACTCACCTCTTCCTGCTCGAGACGAGGTACCTGCGGCTCCCCCTTCTCCCGGGCAAGCTGGAATCCGAGACAGAGGAGCTGATGCTGGCGTGCGACTGGATGGTGGCAGAGCGGCGGGTCGACTTGGCGGCCGAGGCGGCGCTGTGCCTCCAACTCGCCGGAGAGCACCGCAGTCCCGCGCACCGCTCCCTGCTGGCGCTGATCTCCCGCCACCAGGCGGGCAGCGGCTCCGTGTCCGAGCCCAGGCGGCAGGGGGAGGCAATGGGAGAACGCCAGGACGCCCACTGCACCGCCGTGGCGCTGCTCGCCCTGGCAGGAGCCAGGAGCCGGGCTTGACTTGCCTGCTAGGCCTCAATAGATAGGCCCGCTCTCAACCGGAGCACTCCATGTCGCAGCGGACCTACAGCGCCAAGCCGGCGGACATCAAACGCCAGTGGCACCTCATCGACCTCACCGACAAGGTGCTGGGCCGGGCGGCCACGCAGATCGCCACCCTCCTCAAGGGCAAGCACAAGGCGATCTACACCCCCTCCATCGACACCGGGGACCACGTGGTGGTGATCAACGCCGCCAAGGTGCGCGTGACCGGCAACAAGGAAACCGATAAGCGCTACTACCGGCACCCCAACGCCGGCTTCCCCGGCGCGCTCAAGACGACCAACCTCGAGGCCCTGCGCAAGCGGCACCCCGAGGACATCATCAAGAGCGCGGTGCGGCGGATGCTCCCCCGCAACGCTCTCGGCCGGAAGATGATGTCCAAGCTCAAGGTCTACGCCGGCGACCAGCACCCCCACGCCGCTCAGAAACCTACCCCCAAAGAGGTGAAAGCTTAGCCATGGCAACTTCCAACGACGGGTTCTACGCCACCGGCCGCCGCAAGGAGGCCACCGCCCGCGTCTGGCTCAAGGCCGGCACCGGCACGATGACCGTCAACGGCCGCCCGATCGAGGAGTACTTCGGCCGCGAGACCTCGAAGATGATCATCCACCAGCCCCTCCAAGTCTTGGAGCAGATGGGCAAGATCGACATGACCGTCAACGTGCGGGGCGGCGGGCTCTCCGGCCAGGCCGGGGCCATTCGCCACGGGCTCGCGCGCGCCCTCTGCAGGCTGAACGCGGAGTTCCGGCCCGCGCTCAAGAAGGCCGGCTTCCTCACCCGCGACGCCCGCGCCGTGGAGCGCAAGAAGTACGGCCAGCCAGGCGCTCGCCGCCGGTTCCAGTTCAGCAAGCGCTAGTACCGAACGGGGTGAGGTGCCTGCAGAACTCTCGATCAGGCGCCCCCGCGCCGGCGAGGTGCGTGATAGCATCGGCGCGATGGAACTCAACGAGATCCTCCAGGTCGCCCTTCGCGGGGGAGCGTCCGACATCCACCTGAAGGCCGGGCTCCCGCCGATGTTCCGCGTCGACGGAACCCTGGTGCCGCTCAAGGACGGCCGACGGCTGCCGCCCGAAGAGGTGGCGCGAATGGCCTTCGGCATCATGAATGAGTTCCAGAAAGAGAAGTTCAAGCAGACCAACGAGATCGACCTCGCCTACGGAGTGCCGGGGCTGGGCCGCTTCCGCGTCAACGTCTTCCAGCAGCGCGGGACGATCGGAGCGGTGCTGCGGGTCATCCCCTTCAAGATCCTCAGCATCAAGGACCTCTTGCTGCCCTCGGCGCTGGAGAAGATCGCCCTGGACGAGCGCGGCCTCATCCTGGTGACCGGCACCACCGGCTCGGGCAAGTCCACCACGCTGGCGGCGATGATCGATCACATCAACGCCAACGAGACCAACCACATCATGACGATCGAGGACCCGATCGAGTTCCTCATCCGCGACAAGCGCTCGATCGTCAACCAGCGCGAGGTGGGGGTGGACACCCTCTCGTTCAGCCAGGCCCTCAAGAGCGCCCTCCGCCAGGACCCGGACGTGATCCTGGTCGGCGAGATGCGAGATCTGGAGACCATCGAGACCGCGCTCACCGCCGCCGAGACCGGCCACCTGGTGATGTCCACCCTGCACACCCTGGACGCTACCGAGACCATCAACCGCATCATCTCGGTGTTCCCGCCCTACCAGCAGAAGCAGGTGCGGCTGCAGCTCGGCTCGGTGCTCAAGGCGGTCATCTCCCAGCGGCTGGTGCCGCGCGCCGACGGCAAGGGGCGGGTCGCCGCGGTGGAGATCCTCCGGGCCACCGCCCGCGTGCGCGAGCTGGTCGAGGACAAGGACCGCACCAAGGAGATCCCCGACGCCATCGCCCAGGGCCACCAGACCTACGGGATGCAGACCTTCGACCAGTCGCTCATGTCGCTGGTGAAGAACAACCTCATCACCTACGAGGAAGCCCACCGCCAGGCCAGCAACCCCGACGACTTCGCCCTGCGCTTCTCCGGGATCAGCGCCACCTCCGACTCGAAGTGGGACGACTTCGACAAGGCCGCCGGCGAGTCGAAGGCCGTCCCGGGCACCGCCGGCTTCGGGCAGATGGGGTCCGCCCCTCCCGCCGCCCCCAAGCCGGCCGCCCCGGCGCCTCCCAAGCCCGCCGCGCCCAAGGCCCCGGAGAAGAAGCCCGGCGACGACGACTTCCAGATCGAGCGGTTCTAGCTTCCGTTGAGCGCGGGGCGAAAAGCGGCCGGGGCGCTCGAGGCAGGGCTCAGGCTCCTCTCCCACCGCTCCCGGAGCCGCCACGAGCTGTCCGGCCTGCTTTCGCGGAAGGGGTTTCCGGAGCGCGAGGTCGCCGCCGCGCTCGATCGCCTCTCCGAGCTCGGCTACCTCGACGACGCCCGCTTCGCCCGCTACCGGGCGCACGCGCTCTTGCGCGAGGGGAGGCTCGGCCCCGTCGCGGTGGCCCGGAGGCTCGCGGCTCACGGGCTCACCGAAGCCCAGATCCGGGCGGCGCTGGAGGAGTCGGCAGCCGAGCTCCGCTTCGACCCGCTGTCGGCCGCCCGGGCAGTCCTCGAGCGCAGGGGCCTCTTTGGCAAGCTCGACGCGAAATCGCGCGCAAAGGCCGCCCGGCTGCTGCTTGCGCGAGGGTTCGGCGAAGAGGTGGTGGAGCGGCTCCTCGCCGGCGCGGCGCTGGATTCGCCCGAGGGAGAGGGTTAGGTTCCGCGGCTCGATGAAACCCCCCTGCGTGCTGCTGGCGGCGGCGCTGTGGGCCGGCTGCGCCACCACCTCCGGCGACGTCCCCGAGCCGGACTATGCGGCCGACGCCGAAACCAACCTCGCCAAGGGCGACGAGGCTTTGGAGTCCAAGAACTTCATCGAGGCCGAGCGGTACTTCGAGTACGTGAAGACCAAGTACCCCTTCCTCGAGGCGGCGAGGGGGGCGGAGCTCCGGCTCGCCGACACCGACTTCGAGCGGGAGCAGTTCCTCGAGGCCCGCGACCGCTACCGGAACTTCATCAAGCTGCACCCCACCCACCCCAAGGTGGACTACGCGGCTTTCCGGGCGGCGCTCACCCACCACCGGGAGATTCCTTCGGACTTCTTCCTCTTGCCTTCCTCGCGCGAGAAGGACCAGGTCGAGGTGCGCAGCACCCTGGTCGCGATGGGCGAGTTCATTCGCACCTACCCGAAGTCGCCGTACGTCGTCGAGGCGAAGAAGCTCGCCGACGATGCCCGCCGCCGCCTGGCCGAGCACGAGATGTACGTGGCGGAGTTCTACGCCGCCAAGGAGAAGTGGCGCGCGGTGGTCGGCAGGCTCAACCGGGTGGTGAACGAGTTCGCCGGCCTGGGCTTCGAGGAGCGCGCCTACTTCGGCCTGCACGAGGCCTATCTCAAGCTGTCCGATCCGGAGCGCGCCAAGGAGAGCCTGAGGGCACTGGTGCAGAAGCTCCCCGGCACTCCCGCCGCCCAGAAGGCCCAGAAGCTCTTGGGCGCCGAAGGGTGAGAGCGGAATCCGCCCGCGCCCTCGGTTTCATCCTCTCCATCGTGGCCATCGGAGTATCGGCGGTGGTGCTCTTGCCGAGGCTCCTGGGGATCGCCGCCGGCCCAGAGGCGGAGATCATCACCGCCCTCAAGAAGGCAGAAGCCGCGGGATTCGAGCTGGAGCTGCCCGAGATCGGGGCCAAGCTGCGGAGCAGGAAGGCCCGGTTCGACCGCATCAGCGTCACGTTCGACCCGGCCGCCAAGGCCGCCCTTGCGACCGCCACCCTGGACTTCGAGGGTGCGCTCGGGCCCACGGAAGTCAGCTCGCTCGGGCTGGAGCGAATCCCCTTCCTGCGCACCGGCTACCAGTGGGCGCCGGAGCAGGGCCTGGCGCCGAGGCTGTCCGCGGCGGTGGAGGCGCTGGAGCGGAGGAGACGAGCCCTGGAGTCGGGAGACGCCTCGGCGCTTGCCGCGCTCTGTGCGGGCGGAGACTCCGGAGTGGTGGAATCGGCCGAGGAGGTGTTGAGGCTTCGCCGGCGCAGCTACCGGTCGCTGGCCTGGTTCATTCGCTCCGAACGGGAGGAGGTGGTGGTCCGGGAGGAGTACCGCCTCCAGGGCGACACTCCCGACCGCCCCGTCGACCGGCCTGGCGCCGTCCGGCTCCTGCTCCAATCGAATGGCAGGGAATTCTTCTTTTCGGGCGGCCTCATGTAGGCTAACTGGCCGCAGGGGAACGGCACGGAATGGACGAGGCGCTCAAGCAGCTCCTGACCCTGGGGCGGGGCTACTTCGAGAAGAAGCAGTACGTCGAGGCGGAGAAGTGCCTCTCCCAGGTGGTGGAGCGGAACCAGTCCTTCGCCGACGTGTACAACATGCTCGGCGTCGTCTACCACGACCAGGGCCAGTTCGCCCGGGCCCAGCGGGCCTTCGAGGCGGCGCTAAGGCTAAACCCCGCCTACACCGAGGCGGCGCTCAACCTCGCGGTCATCTACAACGACCTCGGCAAGTACAAGGAGGCCAAGGAGGTCTATCAGTCCGCCCTGAGCCGCCAGAGGAACTCCCCAGGGCAGCTCGACCCCTTCGTGCAGGGGAAGATCGCCAACATGTACGCGGACATCGGCGACGTGTTCGGCTCCTCCGGGATGCTCGAGCAGGCCATCGGCGAGTACCGGAGGGCCCTGGAGCTCTGCCCCCAGTTCGTGGATATCCGCCTCAAGCTGGGCGACGCCTACCGGGACCTCAAGCGCTACGAAGATGCGATCGCCCAATTCGAGGAGATAATCCGGGTCAACTCCAACTATGTGCCGGGGAGGGTCCACTACGGCATCGCGCTGTACTCGTGCGGGCGAAAGGCGGAGGCGGTCAAGGTCTGGGAGGACGTGCTCGCCAGGGACCCAGGCAACCGGAGCGCGGAGATGTACCTGAACCTCGTCAAGGATGCGGGAAAGGGCGACCAGGTCGGCTGATGTATACTCACGCACAACCAAAAGGGGTCGAAGGGTGAGCCCGCCGGCGCCAGCGAGCGCTCAAAAGAGCTTCGCGCTCAGGTTCATCTCCGGCAAGTACCAGGGAGGAGAGTTCCCCCTCAAGCCGGAGAGGCAGATCGTGATCGGCCGCTCCAGCGAATTGGACATGGTGCTGGTCGAAGACATGGTCTCGCGCAAGCACGCGAAGATCACCGTCATCGGCGGGAAGATCACCATCGAGGATCTGGGCTCCACCAACGGCACCTTCGTCAACGGGGAGAAGATCAAGCAGGCCCGGCTGAAGGAGGGGGACCGGATCCTCATCGGCACCTCCATCCTCAAGCTGGTGCACCAGGGGGCGAACGCGCCCGACCTGGACGAGACCGCGGTCAAGCAGAAGCTGGAAGAGGCGGCGGTGGCCCAGGCGGCGCGGGCCACCAAGGCCTCCTCGATGACCGGGAAGATCGAAGAGGTCCCCTTGCCCGACCTCTTGCAGCTCTTCCACACCTCGAAGAAGAACGGGGTGCTGGTGGTAAAGAACGACCAGGAGGCCCGCCTCTACCTCCGGGGTGGCCGGGTGTACTACGCGATCATCGACGAGAACCACGAGCTGGGGCCGCAGAAGAGCTTCAACCGGATCATCACCTGGGAGACCGGCGACTTCGAGCTGCAGCCCCCGGACCAGCAGGAGTTCATGGTCGAGCTGGACAGCTCCACCGAGGCCTTGCTCATGGAAGGGCTGCGGCAGCTCGACGAGTTCAGGCGGATCCAGAAGGAGCTGCCTCCAGTCACCTCGGTGCTGACCCTGGCGATCCCGATGACTTCCCCGATACGCGCGCTCGGGCCCGAGCAGCTCGACGTCTTGCAGCTCGTACACAACTACGGCAGCCTCCAGGGCGTGCTCGACCACTCGGACAAGGACGACGTCACCGCAGCGACGGTCGTCCTGGAGCTGATCCGCAAGGACTACGTCCGGGCTGGTTGAGCTCTCTCCCCCATCGGCCCGCCAGACTAAACATTCTCGCCTTGATCGAGCGTCATTTCGACGACGCTGTGGCTCTCGGCCAATCCGAGTCTGTCTGGTGCTAGCTTGCGGGTCGGGGAGGGCCCATGGACGAGCAGAGGCCGCGGCTGACCGAGCTGAGCCGCTGCGCCGGCTGAGCCGCGAAGATCCGCGCGGCGGATCTGGCGCAGGTGCTGCGCCGGCTCAAGCGGGTGCAGGACGATTGCGCGCTGGTGGGTTTTTCCACCAGCGACGACGCCGCAGTCTATCGGCTGAGGCCCGATCTAGCAGTGGTCGAGACGGTCGACTTCTTTCCTCCGGTGGTGGACGACCCGTTCACCTTCGGAGCGATCGCCGCCGCCAATGCGCTCTCCGACATCTGGGCGATGGGGGCGAAGCCGCTCTTCGCGCTGAACATCGTCACCTTCCCCCGCGAGCTGCCGGTCTCGCTGTTGACCCGGATCCTCGCCGGCGGCCAGAGGAAGGCGGCCGAGGCGGGGGTGCCGATTCTCGGAGGCCACACGGTTCAGGATCCGGAGCCGAAGTACGGGCTCGCGGTGACCGGCGTCGTCCACCCGAGGCGCGTGCTCACCAACGCCGGGGCGAGGGAGGGGGATGTGCTCCTCCTCACCAAGCCGCTCGGCTCGGGGATCGCCACCACCGCCATCAAGAGGGGGGTCGCGCCGAAGGATCTGGTCCGCCGCGCGGTGCGGGTCATGTCCGAGCTGAACATGGCCTCCGGAGAGGTATTCGCCTCCCGCCGCTTCCGGGTGAACGCCCTCACCGACGTCACCGGATTCGGCTTGCTCGGGCACCTGTGGGAGATGATGAGCGCGGCGCGGAAGCGGGCGCGCCTGTTCCTCGAGCGGGTGCCCATCATCGCGGGGGTGCCGGAGCTGGCGGCGCGCGAAGTGGTGCCGGGCGGCACCAAGGCCAACCTCGAATTCGTGGGCGCGAAGGTGCGTTTCCCGCGCGGGCTCCCCGGGCACATTCGTTGGGTGCTGGCCGACGCCCAGACCAACGGCGGGCTCTTGGCCTCGGTGCCGCGCTCCCAGGTGCAGAGGGCGCTCTCGCTCCTCGAGCGAGCCGGCGTCGCCGCCGTCGCGGTAGGAGAGGTGCAGAAGGGTCGGCCGGGAATCGACGTGGTGTGAGGGCGGGCGGCATCCGCTACGATGGGGCCGATGCTGTCGGTCGGCACCTTGGCCCTCTCTTTGACGCTCGCTGCGGGGGAGCGCGCTCCCTTGGTGGTGGTGGACCCCGGGCACGGCGGGACTCGCCCCGGGGCGACTGGAGTGGGAGAGCTTTTGGAGAAGGCGCTGGCGCTGGAGATCTCGCTCCAATTGCGCTCGGCGCTCGAGAGGGCAGGCGCGCGCGTGGTGCTGACCCGTGGGAAGGACGTGCGGCTTGGGCTGGACGAGCGGGTGGCCTTCGCCAACCGGCATCGGCCGGACCTGTTCATCTCGGTCCACGCGAACTCGATGCCGACCAGGAAGCAGCGGGAGCGCACCGAGGGGATCGAGACCTTTTTCCTCTCGGCGAACGCGTCCTACGAAGAGGCGAGGAGGACCGCGGCGCGGGAGAACGACGACGCGCCGGCGGCCGGCGGCGGGAAAGCCGACGACACCTTGTCGTTCATCCTTGCCGACTTGCAAAGGACCGAGGCGCACGTGGACTCGTCGCGGGCGGCGTACGCGGTGCACCAGCGGCTGGTGGCGGCCACCGGCGCGGTCGACCGCGGCGTGCAGCAGGCTCCTTTCTACGTGCTGATGGGCGTGGAGGCGCCGGCGATCCTGGTGGAGGTGGGGTTCGTCTCCAACCCCGAAGAGGGCAAGCGCCTCTCCGACCCGGCCTACCAGCAGCTGCTCGCCGGAGCGATTGCCGATGGCGCGAAGGCGTTTCTGGACCAGGTGCGGGCGCGGGACGGGCGGGAGAAGGTGGCCCGCCCCTGAGCTGCCTGCTATGAGCCGGGCATGCGCTCGTTCGACCGCGGCCCGATGGATCTCCGGCCGGTGAAGCTTCTCCCTGGCGTGGCGATGCACGCCGAGGGCTCGGTGCAGGTGGAGTTCGGCCACACCCGGGTGATGGTGACCTGCTCGGTGGAGGACAGGGTTCCTCCGCACCTGGTTGGGACTGGCTCGGGCTGGGTGACGGCCGAGTACGGGATGCTGCCCAGGGCCACTCACCAGCGCACCCAGCGGGAGGCGGCCAAGGGAAAGCAGGGTGGGAGGACGATGGAGATCCAGCGGCTGATCGGGCGCTCGCTCCGGGCGGCGTTGGAGGTGCGGGCGCTGGGGCCGAGGACCCTGACGCTGGACTGCGACGTGCTCCAGGCGGACGGGGGCACGAGGACGGCGAGCATCACCGGCGCGTATGTGGCGCTGGCGCTGGCGGCGCGACGGTTGAAGGAGAACAAGGTGCTCTCGGTGATGCCGGCGATCTCGCCGGTGGCGGCGGTGTCGGTGGGGATGGTGGGCGGGGAGGTGCGGGTCGACCTGGACTACGAGGAGGACTCGGCGGCCGAGGTGGACATGAACCTCGTGGCCCTGGAGGGCGGCCGGCTGGTGGAGGTGCAGGGGACCGCGGAGCACAAGCCGTTCGACCGCAGGCAGCTCGACGCAATGCTGGATGCGGGGCTGGCCGCGATTGGAAAGCTGGTGGAGCTGCAGAGGAAGGTGCTTTCGCAGTGGCCAGGTTGATCTTCGCCACCGCGAACCCGGGGAAGCTGGCGGAGCTGAGGGGGCTGGTGGGCGGCGCGCTGGAGGTCGTCTCGGCGGCGGAATTCCCGCACCCGCCTCAGGTGGAGGAGGACCAAGAGAGCTTCGAGGGGAACGCGGAGAAGAAAGCGCGGGCGTATGCGGAGGCGAGCGGGCTGCCGGCGTTGGCGGACGATTCGGGGCTCTGCGTGGATGCGCTAGGGGGGCGGCCGGGGGTGCACTCGGCGCGGTACGGCAGCGACGACGCCGGGCGAATCCGCCGGCTGTTGGAGGAGCTTCGGGAGGTGCCCGAGGACGCGAGGACAGCGCGTTTCCGCTGTGCGCTTTGCCTGGCGGTGCCCGGAGGCGAAGTCGTGGTAGAGGTCGGCGAGTGCGAGGGGCGGATACTTGGGAGGCCGAGGGGTGCGGGAGGGTTTGGGTACGATCCGGTGTTCTGGGTCCCGTCGCTTGGCCGAACGTTCGCAGAGCTTTCGCCCCACGAGAAGTCGGCCATCTCGCACCGGGGGCAGGCGTTCAGGAGGATGTTGCCGCATCTATTGGCGTTGGCGGGGAGGTGAGGGGCGTTGCGGAGTGTGGGAGGATGGTTCAAGAATGCGCGGCTTTTCGGGGCGTAGCGCAGCCTGGTAGCGCGCCTGCCTTGGGCGCAGGAGGTCGGAGGTTCGAATCCTCTCGCCCCGATTTTCAGCAGCGCCCGTAGCTCAGCCGGACAGAGCATCGGCCTTCTAAGCCGAGGGTCACAGGTTCGAGTCCTGTCGGGCGCGATGATGTGGAAGCCGGCGCCCGAAAAGTCGGTGAGGAATTTGTGGTAGCGCCCGGCCTTGGCGAGCGTCGCGCCGCCCTCGCCGGCGTTTCCGGTGGAAATGGGCTGCGTGCCCATCTCGCACTCGAGGAACTAGCGGCGCCGTTGGCCGCGCAATTCGAGGACGGCATCGGGCTGGATGACGCGCTGCTGGCGTCTGCCTTCCCGGATTTCGTACTCGCCCCGGGCGAGCCGTACGAAGTCGGAGGGAAGCCATCGAAAGGCAGGGTGGGTGGCCCTGGGACAGCGGGGGCCATTGCCCCGGCGGGGGAGGCCCTGTTCACTAATTCGCCCACGAGGGAGCCGCGAACCCGACGGCCGTCCACTGCCTTCCACCGGAAAGGGTGCGGCCGTATTCGTACGCAATGACCCTCGCTTCCGAACGAGGATGCGTGCACCTCCAGGAAACTTCGTTGCACCCGATGGTGGACATGACAACCCGGTCCAGATCGAGATCAGAGCCGAGTCTTCCAGCGATGATGCCAGCGATGGTATCAGCTCGGAGCTCCCCTTGGACCCCGCCAGATGCACCACCGCGTTCGCGGAGAAGCGCGTGTCCAAGCTCATGGGCGAGCGCCATGGTCAGGACCGAGAGCAGGACGCTCTCCGCGGCATTGCCAGAACGGGCTTGCCGCACTTCGCTGGAGAGCGCCACCGCTTCGCGGGCACCGACGGCGATGAGGTCGGGGACATAGAGGCCGCCAGCGCCGCCTGCGTGCGCAAGCCAAAGCAGCGGCGGGCGACACCAAGGCGGGGCGGCTTGGCCGATGAAGCGGTAGAGCTCCGCCACGCCAACGGGCACCGGCGCGATGGGGTATTCACGGATCTGCTCCCCGTCGAAAACGCAGAGAGTATTGCCGCGAATCCACCATGGGCCCTGAGCGCAGCTGGCGAGCACGAGGCTCATCCATTTCGGCTCCGCAGGCGCACGGCGCGGTCCTTGACGCCTCGCTGGCGCAGCCGCAGGGCGGTGTCGGTGAGGCCAATTTGCGTGAACGCCTGAGGGAAGTCGCCGAGCTGCTCGCCCGAGAACGGGTCGATCTCATCGGCGCAATGTCCGAGCTGATCTCCCAGCTCGAGGATCTCTTGAGACAGCCCCTCCGCCTCGCCCCCCCGGCCAGCCAGCGCCAGCCCCCGCACAAGCCAAAAACTGCGAATCGAGCCAGCGTCTCTCACGTGACCTCCCTGGGAGCGGCTGGCAGGGGCCAACCCGAGGCCGATCGCAGTCGCCACCGAGACGACGGCGGAGATGCCGAGGCAGCATGCCGCGGTGAAGACGGAGCCGAGCACCCCCACTTTCTCCATGTGCCCTGGCGCTCGCATACGGCCCGTCCTCACGCGGGACACGCAACTGGTGCGCTCATCCGCAGCAGCTCTCCTCGTGTCCGGTCTTGGCGCTCGTGACGGCGCCGAAGAATCCCTCCGACAGGCTGGGATGCACGGGAATCGTCCTGAGGAGTTGCTCGCGAGTCATCCGCGCCCGCATGGCCAGGGCCGCCTCGTGGATGAGCTCCTCGGCCTCGTGCCCGAAGATGTGCGTCCCGATGAGCTGGCCGCTTCTCCGCTCGAAGACTACCTTCACGAAGCCATCCGCTTTCCCGACAATGACCGCCGGACCGATCTTCGCAAACGGGATGGTGCTCACCGCAATGTCGATCCCCTGTGTCCGGGCCTCGTCTTCGGTCAAGCCGACCGACGACGCCGAGGGGATGGTGAAGATGGTCTGCGTCACCACGCGGTAGTCGGCCTTCTCTACGTTGCCCTCGATGGCGTTGCGCGCGGCGAGCTTGCCCTCGTAGTCGGCGATGGGCGTCAACTGAAACCGGCCGTGCAGGTCTCCGACCGCATAGATGCCCTCGGCATCCGTTTCGAGGTACTCGTTCGTGTGAACGCCGGTCCGCTCGACCACGACCCCGAGCTTCTCCACCTCCAGCCCGTCGAGTCGCGGCACGCGTCCCGTGGCCATCAGCACCGTCTCCGCCTGGAACCACTGCTGCCTGCCCCCAATCTCCGTGGCCACCGAGAGCAGGCCGTCCGTTCGTTCAATGCCGAGGACTTTCGCGCCGGCGTGCACGGCGACGTTCCAGCCGGGCGCGGCGTCCTCGATGGCCCGGCGGAGGTCCGCATCGACACCCGCCAGGATGGTCGGCCTGGCCTCGAGCACCGTCACCTTCGAACCAACGTGTCCGAAGATGCTGGCGAACTCCATTGCGATGACTCCTCCGCCCACGACGAGCAGGCGAGGCGGAAGGCGCTTGAGGTTGAGGATGTCCGCGCTGTCCAGCGTGTGCTCGATGCCTGAAATGGAAGGGCGCAATGGCTTCGAGCCGGTCGCGAGGATGACCTTTCTCGCCGTGAGCCTCCGCCCGCCAGCCTCGATGGCCTGTCGGCCCAGGAAACGCACCGGATGCTTGAGCCACTCGATGCCCCGCTCCCTCAGCGCTTCGGCCTTGGTGCCGAGGTACTTCCGGACCAGCGCATCCTTGCGTCCGACCGCTCGCTCCCAGTCGAGGCGGAGCGGCCCCGTCTCGATCCCGAACTCCTCGAGCTGCCGAGCCAGGTGGAACATCTGGGCAGCCCTGACCAGGGCCTTCTTGGGGATGCACCCTCTGTTGAGTCAAGTGCCACCAAGCTGCTCAGGCTCGGCAAGCGCCACCTTGGCTCCGAGGTCGGCCGCCGCCTTGGCGGCGCCGAGCCCGGCCATGCCTCCGCCCACAACCAGCACGTCGAAATCCATGGCGCTCCAAAGCGAACGACAACGTCGAACGCAAGGTAGCGATGCCCGGCAGGCGCGCAACTTCGAGGGGGCGAGCAGCCGCGCTTGCAGCGAGGCATCCGGACCTGGGCGTCCGGGTTCTGATGGCCAGCGAACCTTGAGACGGGGTTCAGCGGCAGCAGGAAGGTGCGGCGTCATCCGAGCTGCGCGCCATCATCTCGATGCTCTTGATCCAGCTCGTCTTCTCGACGACTCGTCCAATCCTGCAGGCGTTTGCGGGGAGAGCACCGCCGAAGGGGCGCTACTCACGCAACCGTCGCCGCTCCGACACGCCATCGACTAGCCGAAGGCTCGCCATCGCCCGTCAGCTGCGGAGCGGCAGTCGCACCAAGAACCGCGCGCCGCCCGTCCTCCCTGTCTCGCAGGTGATCGTCCCCCCGCCTTCGGCTTGGTGGTGACCAGGGGCTCGAACAGCCGCGTGCGGATGAAAGGGACGACGCCCGGCCCGCTGTCCTCCACGAAAACCTCCACTCCGCGCGGGTGCTCGCGGCCTTGGACCCACCCCTCCCCCTCGGGCAAGACCGCCTGGACCGCGTTCTCGAGTAGGTTCAGGGACACTTGGCGAAGTTGCGGTCGACGTGCTTGGAGCCCCTCTCGTCGCCGGCAAGCTTGTCCTTGAGGACGTACAGCGAGGTCTCTAACACGCCTAGCGGGTCTCGAAGCTGGTGGCCGATGGAGCCCACCATCTGGCCGAAGGTGGAGAGCCGCTCGGCCCGGGCGTGCTTGGCGAGCAGGTCCTCGCGGCAGGTGTGGAGCATGATCGCCAGGTCCAGGTCGAGGCATCGGCCGGTCGCCAACTGAGGGCAAGAGCCCGCTTTGACGCCCGTGTAACGAAAGGGCGTGAGTGGAGACCCATCAATACGCCTATGGCCCCACCCCGAGCAGGTGTGCTGTTGGTCCGCCCGCACGACTTCATTGTCGAGGAGATGTGCGCGTTTCTCCGCGGCTCCGAGCTGGCTCCGCGGCGGCTGGCGCGGCTGGACGAGCTCTTCGGGTTCCATCGCGGGGAGCTCGCCGGCGCCATCATCTCCGCGGCGGTGTCGTCTTCGGTCCAGGGCAGCTTGCGAGAGGCGTTCGACGCTGTCCGCGCCCGATTCCCGACGCTGCCGCTGGCCGTCTCCACCCTCGTCTCCGATGGCCGGCGAGTCGCTGAGCTGCTGCAGCCCGAGATACCGCCTGGGGTTCGGCTCGCCATCCTCGGCGATCCGGCCTCGGAGGCCCTGCTCGGCCGAGCTGACTCCGTGCTCGTCCTCCGCCGGTCGGACATCCTTACGGAGAACAACGGGCTGGCTCGCACCGCCTTGTCACAACACTTCGGCCCTTCCGCTCGGAACGTGCTCGACGACTGAGCTGCCTCGCCGCGCCCACCCGTCACTGCTTGGAGCCTTCACGCGCTGCCGGCAGACCCTTCCTCGAGCCTCTCTCGGTGGCAATGGCGGAGTAGAGCGAGACGAGAAAGGGTGCAGCCGGAGCCAGATCTGCTCCCTCTGGGAGCGCGACGCCCAACGGGCATCCCTCCAGAGGGGGGGTGTACTGGGCCGATCTGCACCCGACGAGAAACGGCACGAGGTACGTGAATCCGATCTTCGCCATCAGCACCGAGGTCAGCGGGGCGCCCAGTGCCACTTCGGCGTGGTTGATGGCGGTCAGGCACGTGCCCACCACGAGCGCCACCGTCGCCGCGCGGCGCACGTGCTCAGCCCGCTGGGCTGCTCCGGCGCCCCGCAACTCCGCCTCCGCAGCGGCGGGTCCCAACCGGTGGCCTGGCTTCGGGGGCTCGATACCGGGCAACCCCGCCGCTCCCCGGTCAGAAAGTGACAATCTGGTAACCGTCGACCAGCAGGCGCCGCAGGCTCGGATGGCCTTCGAATTCTCCGAGCAGCTTTGTATCGGCGGCCTTCACTCCCGCTGTCGCGCCGAATGCTCCCGCGCAGAAGGCGCAAGCTCCACGAACTTTCTCCCGCACTTCCTTGAAAAGCGGATGCGCCTTGTGGGACGGGTCGGCCAGGCCGGGCACCCACTTGGTTCCAGCTCCATCGAAGATCAACTCGACGGAGTCTCCCGCCTGTTTCAGCTCCTTGGCCAACTCCAGGGCGTTGGCCACCCGTCCCAGGTCGCCGTGAGACTCCGTGTCCGCCAATACGACGATCGCAACCTTGACCACCGAAGTACCCTCCGAGAAGAACGCGGCCCAACGGCTCGGGAATGAACTGCTCTCCTGTAGATGAAGGGGGTCGAACGTTACACGCGAGTGGCGGATTCCTGTCTGGGCGGGGTGCCCGCCTCAGCGAGGATTCCCGTAGAGGGTGGCAAGCACCCCGGGGGGGTCAGCCAATGGCGCCGCCCTCCGAGACCGGTGACGCTCCCGGTCACCATGCCGAGGGCGACGAACAGGAACAACCCGGATGCCGGCGTGCCCTCCTGCCCACTCAGCACGGCTCCGCCAAGAACGAGCGCCACAATCTTCGGGGCGTCGTTCACTCCGCGGGCAAGGCTGGTTGCTCCGCTGCCGAGCCAATGAAGGTGCTCCAGCGACAGTCGCAGCGACCGAGGGTGCTCTATGGCGCACACCTCGCTGACGCCTCCCGTCGCGCCGAGCTGGGCGGGCCGCGCCGCGAAGGCCGCGGTTCCCGTGGAAACCTCGAGCGAGGCGCTCGGGGTGACCTCGGCGCAAAGGCAGTCCCGGGACTGGCTCCCGGCCGGCGGCCGCCGCAGAGCAAGACGCAACAGGAAAAACACCAGCACCAGCGCAGCGGCCGGACTGAGAAGAAGCGGGAGAAGGACCTTGCCACCAAGTGCTCCCCAGCGGACGCCGTCCACGCCCAAGGAAACCACCGCGACACCAACAAGGGAGCCGACGATTGCGTGCGTCGTCGACACGGGGAGACCGCGTCGGGTTGCCAGCAGCACCCAGGCCAACGCACCGAAGAGCACTGCGGCAGCGCCGGCAGCCGAAGGAGCCGCACTGGAGGCAAGCAGGCCGTTGCCGAAGGTGACCACCATCGCCCGGGCGAGCAGAGCCGCCATCAGCCCTCCCGCTCCGGTCCAGAGGGCGCCCCAAAGAATGGCCCCTGGCGGTAGCTCGCCACTCCGGCGCCGGCAAGCGTAGCGACTCCCTTCGAGACGCCGTTGGCCCCGTTGGCGTAGGCCAGCGCGAAGCCGAGAACGAGAGGCATCATCGAAGGGTCCCCGTGCAGCTCGAGCCCGCCCCCGCGGTACAGCCGAAGCAGTGCCGGCCGGTCGCGATCCGACAGCCATCGAGCGCGCCGAACGAGTCGATGTCCCAAACCGTGCGGGTACTCGCGCCCGCCGGCAACTCCAGCATCTGGTTGAAGTCGCAGTCGTACAGCTTGCCGTCCCAGCCGACGCTCACCAGGGAGCGACACATCAGCTCGGGAACGGTGTCTTGGTTGAATTGACTCGCCAGCAGGCACATGTAGGCCGCGTGCTGGCCGGTCCGCTCCAGAAACTGCGCGAACCGCTGGATGGGCATGTTCGTAGTGGCGAACAGCCGGTGGAACTCAATGCCGTGCCTGCGCCGCAGCTCATCCTTGTACTTGGCCTCGAGTCTCGACTGCGGAGGCGGCAGCGTCGCGCCGATCGGGTTGTAGACCAGATCCAGCTCGAGGGACGACCCCGAGCGGCCATACCCGAGCCCATTGAGCCGCCTCAGCGCTTCGAGGCTCATCGCGAAGACCCCGCGGCCGCGCTGCTTCTCGACGTTCTCGGCCTCGTAGCACGGCAGGCTGGCGATGATGTGCACGCGGTGCGACGCCAGAAACTCCGGCAGGTCCTCCATTCCCTGCTCGAAAAGGATGGTGAGGTTGCAGCGGTCGATGACGCCGAGCCCGAGCCGGCGGGCCTCCCGGACCAGCCAGAGGAAGCTCGGGTTCAGCTCGGGCGCCCCTCCCGTGAGGTCCACCGCTCCGGGCCTTGGGTCGCGCGCGAGAAGCTCCACTATCCTCTCGGCAACCGCCCTCGGCATTACCTCCTTTCGGTTCGGACCGGCCTCCACGTGGCAGTGCCGGCACGCCATGTTGCACACCTTGCCCAGGTTTACTTGGAGGGTGGTGACCTTGCGCCGGACCAGCCGGGCAGTTCCGTGGTCGCGCAGGGCCTCATCGAAGGACCAGCCTTCGCCGGCCAGCGGCATGGGCCGGGCGGCGGAAGTCTTCATCAGCAGCAGCGCCCTCCGCCGGCAGTGGCGCTCGTGCAGCTTACCGGCGCGACCCCACCGCCGCCGGCCTGGGCGCGCGCTCGGCCGGCCGGCTTGTGCGCCACCAGTGTCACGCTGCGAAACTCGATTCCTTCCACCACCTTCCAGGGGGTTTGCTGTCGCTCCAGCAGGCCGACTGCCTCGAACCCTGTTCCCTCGAAGGCGCGAAGCAGAAGATCCTCGCGGAACGCTCCCCAGACGCATCCGCTCCACAGCGCCGGGTCGCGCTGCAGGGGCTTGGGGACATCCCGGTCACTGACGATGTCCGAGACAATTGCCCGACCGCCCTGTCGGAGCACCCGGAAAAGCTCGGTGAACAGCCGCCGCTTGTGGGAGGGCCTGACCAAGTTCAGCACGCAATTCGAGACGACGGCGTCGACTGATTCGCTGGCGATCAGCGCCTCGGCAGCCCTCGTGCGGGCGATGTGCGCCTCGAACGCCGCAAGCTCATCGACCGAGCGGACCGGGTGCTCCTGGAGGTAGCGCTCGAGCTGCTCCAAGTCGAGGGCGAGGTCCTGGATCCGCCCCTTGCGGAACTCGACGTTGGCGTAGCCGACTCGCCGGGCGAATTCAGGGGCGTGTCGGCGCGCCAAGGCCAACATTTCATCGTTGAAGTCGACGCCGATGACTCGCCCTGACGGGCCGACGGCCTGGGACGCCAGAAAGCACGCCTTGCCCGCCCCTGAGCCGAGGTCGAGGACCGTCTCGCCCTTCCGTAGATACCTGGCCGGGTTTCCGCATCCGTAGTCACGCTCGAGGACCTCCGGGGGGATGGCCGCCAGCAGGGCGGGGTCGTAGGACGTCGGGCAGCACAGACCCTCCTCGGGGATTCGAGCGGCCCCGGAGTACCGCGCCTCGACGGCTCGTTCGACGTCGTTGTCGGTCTGTGGAGCGCCAGGCATGCCTACCTCCCGTTGAGACTCCAGTCGTAGTCGAGAAACTCCACTCGGGCGGCTCCCGAAGAGGCCGCCGCTGTCATTGGTTCGCTTCCGTAGCGGGTGACAAGGCCCAATAGGGTCTGGTCTCCATGCTCGAAGTCCGAGCGGAACCAATCGAAGATGGACGAGAGCTGGAGCGTCCTCGCGTCTTCCCCCACGCGGTTTTTGCTCGGGTCTGCGAGGAAGCCCCGAGCCCCCTCATCGAGCTGGGCCTCGATGTCGCGCGCGCGGTAGGCCTCGGAGCGAAGCGCCGGGCAACTCCGCGACGCGCAGACAATGGCGAAGTGGATGCGAGGGTCGCGGAACTCTCGGCGGAGGATTCCATGCTCGATGTCGTCGAGCGAGAGCGACCGGCCGCCCATCAGCTTGAGGGAAATGAAGCCCCTTCGGAACGCGGCCCCGGGGAGAAGCCCGATGGAGCGGATGCTCCGCACCGGATAGTGTTCGAGGACGAGCTTCACCGTGTAGGCGTTGTAGGCGTTGATCCAAAAGACGAGCTTTTCCTCGCGCGTCCAAGTGTCGAAGTGCCCCCGGCACACCGATTCGAGGGAACGAAGGTAGGCGGAGAGCTCCCCGGCCCCATCGCGCCTCAGCGCTGAGTAGTCGACCCAACCCGCCTGGACGTAGCGCCGGACGATCGCATCCCAGCCGGAATGCTGGTGCTCGAAGAACGTGCAAGCGTCGACCGCGCTCCCGACCCTGGGCGACTCCGCGTTGCCATGAGCGCGCCACGCCCAGAATGCGGCAGCCGCGACGGCGAGCGCGCCGGCGACGCCAGCCAATGCGCGGCGCCATGGGAACCCAAGTCCGCAGCTGCAGGATGTTTCCAAGTCCCGCCCGCCTTTCGGCGAGTTCGTCTCTCGACCGCACCACGCGTTACGGCCGCACCGAGGTGGCCTCGCCGGCACAGGCGAAATAATGTTGCGTGGCCGCGGGTCGTCCGACGCGTTACGAGTAGCTGTCCGTGCGCATGACATGAGCGAGAGCAGGAACACATCCGCGCTCGTCCGCCCGAAGGTCAAGGCACCGAAGGAGATGGAGCGTGGTGCGGCCGCATCGCCCGCTCCTGGCGCCTCACCGGAGGACATCGCCCTCGTCCAGCGACTTCTGGCAGGCGAGGAGGCAGCCTTCGCATCGTTGGTCGACCAGTACCACTCGGGGCTACTTCGCCTGGCCATGATGTTCCTCGCCGACCGGGCGGGCGCAGAGGAGGTCCTCCAGGAGACTTGGGTGGCCGTGCTGGAGGGCCTGAGCTCCTTCGAAGGCCGGTCCAGCTTGAAGACCTGGGTATTCGGAATCCTCGCGAACCGCGCCAGGACGCGCGCAGTGCGCGAGGGACGCTCCGTTCCATTCTCCTCGCTCGCCGAGGCGGGGCGCGAGCACGAACCGGCCGTGGATCCGTCGCGCTTTCAGCCGAACGGAGGATGGGCGGAACCACCTCGACACTGGGAGAACGACACGCCCGAGAAGCTCGTGATGAGGAGGGAAGCGCTTCGCCGCCTCGAGCTGGCCATCGCGGAGCTGCCGGCGAACCAGCGAGCCGTGGTCACCCTCCGGGACGTCGATGGCCTCGACTCGAAGGAGGTCTGTAACGTCCTCGAGATCAGCGAGACGAACCAGCGGGTGCTGCTTCACCGAGCGCGTTCGAAGCTCCGTCGTGTGCTCGAGGACTGCGTGGACTGGACGTAGCGTCATGCTCACTTGCCAGGAATTGACTGAGCTCGTGACCGACTACCTCGAGGGGCGCATGTCCTTCGTGAAGCGCCTGGGCTTCGAGCTCCATCTCGGCATGTGCGCGCGCTGCCGGGCCTACTTGCGGCAGATGAAGATGACCGTCCGCACGCTGGGCAAGCTTCCAGCCGAGCCGATGCCGGCCGAGGTGCGGCAGGAGCTACTGGCACGCTTCCGTCGACTCGGACGGGGCGGACCTTCGAAGGCCAGGGGCTCATGGAAAGCTTGCGTGCTCTCGGCGCTCGAGAGAGCCGTCGGCGCTCGCCGGGGCTGGCTGCCAGTGGCGACCATCCTCCTTTCCCTGGTGGCGGCCGTCTTTCTCACGGGTGCTCGGGCGGGGCCCCTTGGCGAGGGGCGGGTGTGCCTGTTCACCGAGTTGGCAGGAGGGCTACTCCCCTTCGCGCTGGTTAGCCTTCTGGCGGCGTCGAGCAGGAGCAGAGTGTCTCCTGCCGCGGGCGCCGCAGTGGCGTCCTTTGGAGGGCTCGCCGGGTACCTCTTGCTTCAAGTCACCTGCGGATTGACACATGCGGCGCCACACGTCCTGGCGTTTCATGTCGGCGGTGTTCTTCTCGCCACGGCGCTGGCGGCCGCCTCGTCGCGAGCTCACTTGCTCTGGTGGCCACGCTGATGACCCCTAGCTACAGCGTGTCGGGAAATTGGACGGCATTTCGGCGGGTCGCCCGACGTTCGGCCCACCTGCCGCGTTGAGGTTTGTCCGCCCCGGGGCGGATGGCCGGCCGTCGCCGTGCGGCGTCGTCGGTCAGCCAACCACTTCGACTCCGTTCCTCGCTGCCAGCCCGCGGACCAGCTTGTTGAGGTTGAACCCAAGGACCGCATGCTGACCGCAGGCTCCCATCATCCGCACCGAGCGCGCTCGCGGCCGGTGGAAGTTGTACCGGCTGCTCTTCACCGCGCCGATTCCGCCCTCCACCTGTGCCCGCTCGCTGACCAGCTTCTCTTTCGTCGACTCGCTCACCACCCAACCAGCGCGGCCCCGGGGGGCCAGGCCCACTTCCTCGACTTTGAGCTTTGAGCCTTTGAGCTCCTTGAGTGTCGCCAGGTTCTTTTTGCTCCAGCCACCCCGGTCGTACGCGTAGGCGCGCGGCGCCTTCCCGAAGAGCGCGATGTGGTCCTCCACCGCCTTCACCGCGAACTTCGTGTCCTGAAGCTCGCGCCGGTCGAGCGCCAAGCGCGCCAGCAGAAACCCACCGCGTAGCCGCGTGATGCCCCAGCTCAGCCCAAACTCCACCGTCTTGCCCACCTTGCCCCGGACGATGGAGTACAGCTCGGGGACGTGGAGGCTGATGATCTTGTCTGTCGCCACGAAGCCCGTCTTCAGCCAGTACCGAATCTGCGGCACCAGCTTGGACATCGTTTGCTGCAAGCGCACCAGCTTCTCGCGAGCGACGATGCCGTACTTGGTCACCCGGCTCGCCGTCTTCCCCGCCTCCTCGACCGCTCGGCCGAGTTGGCGGTTGATGGCCTCGATGACATCCGTCATCTCCGCCACCATCTTGTTCTTCGCCGCCTTCGATTTGTCCTTCGCGAACAGGCGGTAGTGGCGCAGCTTCTCTCGCGCCTGTTTCACCTGCCTGGCCACCTTCGAAGCGAACTGCTCGAACACCTTCCCGGCCCTCTTGCTCGCGGCCAGCGCCGACGTCATGAAGGCGGCCATCAGCCCCATCTCGTTCGGGTGGGGGATGGCCGCCTCTTGTGCTGTCGTGTCCCCCACCACCACGCTCGGGTCCGCCAATTTCTCGTCCACCGCCCAGCCCACCACGTACTCGTTGATGAGCTTCACCCCGTCCTCCCCCATCAACACCGCGAAGTCGTGCACCGTCGTGAAGTCCGGCGTCCAGTCCGTCTCGGTCAGTCCGCACAGATATCGGGCCGGCGCGTAATAGCGAATCTGGTCCTCCACCTCGCGCCAAGTCATGTCTCGGGTCGCCTTCAGCATCATGGCGCCCAGGTTGACCCGCATGTGCGGCGGTCGCCCCGCCGCGTTCTTCACCTTGCTCATGCGGATGGTTTCCGCTCGCTCCTCCAGCTCGGTCCAGTCCGTTTCGTCCGTGAGGATGACGAGCCGATGGTTCTTCTCGATGCCGATCGGCTTCGTCACTCTCGACCGCGGGAAAAGCTCCGGCTGGCGGCTGCCGCCGCGCTTCTTCTTCGACATGCGTGCATCCCTCCCAGGTCACGCGGACCAGGGAGCACACGCCGCCGACTTTGTCGATCCCCTCGTGCAACCGATCCATCTCCGTGCGGGTTTTGCGCCCCGCGCAGCGGGAAAGCGCCGTGCCACCGCCCGGGCGGTGGCTGAATTTCCCGACACGCTGTAGCTAGGTGGATTCTGCTGCCATGTGCAATCGCCCTCTCCGGCTGCCAGCGGGGAGCCGGCCCCAGCGTCGGACAGTCAGATGCGGGCACGCGGGCGTCAGACGCGCACCCCACGGACGGACATCGAGCCATGAAATATGGATCCCCTCCAGAGGACCGGGTCGGGGCGCTTCCATCGGGAGTGGGCATCCCCGTGGGAAAAGCCGCGCCTGATGCCACCGTCCAGGACACGGACGGTCGCCCGGCGAGGATCCAGGACCTCGCGAAGGAAGGGCCCATCCTCCTCGTGTTCTATCGCGGAGGCTGGTGCCCCTTCTGCAGCTTCCAGATTCGCGAGTTGACGATGGCCCACCCCGAGTACCGAAAGCGAGGCGTATTGCCGGTGGCGATCAGCGTCGACCGACTCGAGGAGTCGGCGAAGACGCGCGCGAGCTACGCCATTCCGTTTCCGGTCCTCTCGGATCCAGAACTGGTGGCTCATCGGGCCTACCGCGTCGCGCACCACGTCGACGAGGAGAAGTTCTCGCGCCTGAAGGGTTTCGGGATGGATATTGAGCGCTCCTCCGGGAGGAACCACCACGTCATCGCAGTTCCGTCGTTGTTCCTGATCGAGCGCGAGGGAATTGTTCGCTGGGCCCACGCCGAACCGGACTACAAGGTGCGGCCATCAACCCCGCAGATTCTTGCCGCGATCGACGGGGGGCGGCTGCCGAGCCCTTGCGAGGTTTGAGAATGCCGCCGCCCTCGTGTGCGCGAGGTGCCGGGCCATTCCCCTTGCCGTCTGGCGGGCGAGTGCACGACGCGGCGCTTGAGATGAGTGCGGCGATCCCTGGAACCGTAACGGATCGCGCGACCAACGGACTCCATTCTAGAGGCGTCCGTAGAAGGTTGGTCCCGATGCGGCGCGCCACTGGAGGAACTTCGATGAAACGGTTCAACGTGAAACGTGCTGTCATCGGCGGGCTCGCGGGGACTGCGGCGATGACGGCGCTTCTTCTGACGGCCCCGAAGATGGGTCTGCCGCCGATGAACGTCGGCGCCATGCTCGCCTCGGTCATGGGTGGGAGCCTCGTTCTCGGCTGGATGGGCCACTTCATCATCGGCACGCTGCTGGCGATGGGGTACGCGGCCCTGTTCGCCAAGCGGCTACCGGGACCCGGCTTGGTCCGCGGGGCGCTCTACGGCTTGCTGCCCTGGCTCATGGCCCAGATGGTGGTGATGCCCATGATGGGCGCCGGACTCTTCAGCGGGTCATTCCTTGCCGCGGCCGGCAGCCTGATGGGTCACCTGGTCTACGGCGGCGTGCTCGGTGCGATCTGTGGCGCACACGGGTCCGGCGTGCACGCCCGGGCCCGTGCGCCGGCGAGGGCCTGACAAGGGCGGCCGGATGCGGCTGCCGGATGGTGGAGGCGTGGATGACCGCTGCCGCAACGTTGCGGTCGCTCACTCGTCCCCGCGCCGCCACGGCCGCATCACGCGGTGCTCGGGCGTGTCGGTCTCATGCCGTCGCTCGGATACCACCAGCTGCCGGCGGTGGAGTAGCCGCAGGGCCTGCTGCACCGCGCTCTTCGAGAGGCCGGTGTCCTCGGCGATGGCGCGGTGGCTGAGCCGCGCGGTCTTCCGCCGCGCGCCGTACGTGCGGCTCCACAAGAACAGGTACACCACGAACGCCGAAGGGCTGTGGTCGTGCCCGGCGAGGTCGCGCATCAGCACATCGGCGACGTGGTGGTCCAATCGAAACCAAGTCATGCCCCAGATATATCGTTTATTACTACAGCTGGCACCAAGTCCCCTTACAGCCGCTTCGAGGCTGTGGCAAACGTATCGGCCACAAAGGAGATGCACATGATCAAGCGAATCAAGTTCGTGGGGCTGACCGTGAAGGATTTCGACAGGGCGCTGGACTTCTACGTGAAGAAGCTGGGCTTCAAGGTGTTCACCGACCAGCCGGCGGGCCACAGCTTCGTCCGCCGAGGATGCGCGACCTACCACTGCGGCCCCTGTTCGCTCTCCGCGCAGGCGCTGGACCGCTTGCTCGGCTACGCGTGGCCAGGGAACGTGCGGGAGCTCGAGCACGCGATGGAGCGCGCGGTCGTGCTGGCCGAGGGGAAGCCCAAGATCGAGAAGGGCGACCTCCCACCGGAGTTCCTCGGGCGAGCGCGCCCGTCTTCATCGGATGACGGTGAGCTCCTCTCGCTCGCGGTGGTAGAGCGCCGGCACGTCCTCCATGTCCTCGAGAGGTGCGGCGGCAACCGCAAGGAGACGGCCAAGGTGCTCGGCATCGCCACCAACACCCTGTGGCGAAAGCTGCGTGAGTACGGCGTCATCGAGGACCGGGACGACTGACGACCCACCACGCCGCCGAAGAAGATGCCGCGTTCACGCCGCTTCTCGGCTCTCGCCTCGGAGCTCAACCCGACCGCGAGCACCACCACTGCCGCGCGGGCGCCAGGGAAGGACATCATGATGTGAAGCGCCGGCAGCCGGCAAGAAGCGCGAGGGGAACGAGAAGCCACTGCAGCAGCGGCATAAGCCCGACACCCATGATGGTGGGAGTTCCGGGAGCGTAGCTCCAGCGTCCATGAGCGAGGGCCGGTCGAAGGCGCCCTTGTCGGCCTCGGGAAACAGGGTGTCCTGGTGGCTCACGCGATCGCCTTCCGCTCGATCGCGGCATGATGATCCCTTAGCCCGCCGAGCGCACCCCGAATCCGCTTGCCGCTGTATTCCCATGCTGCGGCAATCACTTCGCCCCAAGTGATCGGCATTGGGGCTAGCGGACAGGCCGCGCAAGTCAGCCACATCACCTGGGTTTGCACCGGCGACCCACATCATCGGGAGCCCTCAGCTCCGAGATCAGCATCTCGTAGCGAAGCGGCTTCCCGAGCACCCGCCGCGCACCTCCAGCCAGCGCCGCGCGCGCTTGGGGCGAACCTACGTGGTTGGTCACGACCACCACGCGGGTCGTGCCTTGGGTCGAGGCCGCATGGACGATCTTCAGTCCGCCCGAGCGGGGCAGCTCCAAGCTGGTGACGACCGCGTCGACCTTCGCAAGCTCCAGCATCGCCAGCGCCTGTTCGGGCGAACTTGACGGGAGCGCAAAAAACCCATCCATCGCGAGCAGATCGCACAGCGCCGCGCGCGCGACGGCGTCGTCCTCCACTACCAGCACCCTCATCAAGAATCCCTAGCCAGCACCGCTCGAGGCGCCAGCGAGCGCGCCGAAGCCCGTCCGAGATCAGTGGTTGCCCCAGAAGTCAAAAAACAGTCCTTCGTCGAAAGCATCGCTCAGGCGGTGGGTCTCTCCGGGAAACTCGACGTAGATCGAGTCGACCCCGGCCTCCAACAGCGCCGCGTGGGCGTCGCGGACCAGTTGCTTCCAGCCTTCGTCGAGCTCGCCGACGCCGTTGAACACCGCGCGGCCGCGGCAAGCGAGGGCCTTCGCCAGCACCGCCCGGTCGCTTGTCGGGAACACGCCAGGAGCCCCGAGCAGCGTCACGAAGCGTTCGGGGCTGGCCAGCATCAGCCCGAACGCGGCGCGACCGCCGTTGGAGTAGCCCGCCAGATGGACCCTCGCCGAGTCTCCGCCGTAGCAGAGCAGAACCTCGTCGGCGATGACGAAGGTCCGGCGCGCGTCGTCGATGAAGTCCTCAGCGTAAGAATAGGGAATCACGACGCGGTACTGCTCGACGCGCGCATCGCCGGAGACGAACCTTTCCCATACCCGCTGCGCGCTGTTCCAGCTTCCCGACCCGCCTGGCAGAAACACCACCGTCGGGGCCATCGGCAGATCGGGCTTCGGGTGGTGAACGAGGTAGGGGCCTGCCGGCGTGCCCTCGATGTCTTGGACCGTGTCCGGGACGGCACGGACGCAATAGCTTGGCCTGCCCTGGCCGGCATCGGGGGCAACTTCGGGCTCTTCGGCGACATCGCACACGACGCCGGCATCCGCTGCAGTAGGGAGGGGCCGGCCCGGGCACGCACACAACGAGCAGCAACCCGCTCCGAAGAGCAGAGCGGCGGCGCGTCCGCAGACGGCATGGATCAACGTAGGTGCTCCTGCGGCCACCTCAGTGCTACGCCCGTCTCGCCCTCTCCGATGCCCTCGAGGTGCAGGGTGACCTGACTCGTCCCCGGCCCAATGAGGTCGCTCCCGTCGGTCATCTTGAGTGGCCCACTCAGCAGCCCCCCTATGTGGTGCTCTTCGGAGGCCAGGTCGCCCCCCTCCCAGGCCCACCCACTGCTCGAGTGCCGCCCGTCGCTCGTCTCCACCCAGCTCCGCTCGGCGAGCTCGGATCGCGGGACTCCGAAGTGGTTGTCGAGGCTGACGAAGAACACGAGCCGACCGGGCGGGCTCACCATCAGCGGGTTGCAGAACGCCGCCAAGACGTCGGTGTCCCCCACCACTCCCATCCGGAAGAGGTCGCGCGCCATCAGTCCCGTCGGCCCCGGCTCCTGCGCTTCCGGGCAATACCTGCTTTCGGCGGGTGGTGCCGCAGGCCCGATGGAGCCAGGGGTCGAAGCCGGGCCGCCACAAGCGCTCGCGGCCAAAGCGACCAGCAGGCCTGCGGCCGCAACCCGCCCTCGCCTGCCCCCCCGGTCAGGGCTCCGTCTTTCACTCCCAGGGCACCCGGCGCCTTGCCATCCAAGACGCCAGGTGCCGGGCCACACCGGCCTGCTCGTGACCGCGCACTCCACGGCTGCTACGGCGCCCACTTGCTAAGCTGGGTGGCAAACGCAGGGCCGTGCAACCCGTTCTGGTCGGAGAGAACATCGCCGCTCCAGTCCGACTTGTAACTCACGAACGCGCCGGAGTGCGTGCTGCCGCTGGAGGGCATCGGGATGCGAGCACTGACTGCCTTGGTGGTCATGTCGAAGATGGCCACCTCGAAGCTCGAGTTGCAGCTCAGCCACAGCTCGTTCTTGGCCGGATCGGGGTGAAGGGTGATGTGATCGCCCCGTACGCAGCCGGTGGTGTAGTTGGCGGTGGCGGACAGGGACAGTTCGATCCTCTTGGTGTCCAGCAATCCGATGTCCTGGCCAAGATTGGTCGAGCCTTCACCCTTGCCAATGGCATAGATCTCCTTCCCGTCCCAGTTGAGCCTGAGACCATAGGGACCTTCCACGCCGGCCCTGGAGATGCCGAGCACCTTCTTCGCGGCTCGGTCGTACTTGAGCACCGTGCTGGAGTGGCCACCGCTCACGTAGGCGTATTTGTTGTCCGGCGTGAAGTCGACCCAGACGGGAGTGCTCTCACCTTCCCACGGAATGGTCGACTTCAGCTTCCACGTGGTGGTGTCGACGATCATCACTTGATTGCCGTGGACTTCGGCCCGAACGTTGCCGTTGCGCCAGCGGCCAGAGCCCCACAGTTCCTTGCCTGTCGGATCCACGAACCACAAGTAACCCTCCATCCCGGTGGCGTTCATGTCGGCCCCTCCGACGACCTTGTTGTTGTCCAGCGGGTCGAGCACGAACGGCGGCTGCTCCCAGCCATAGAGCAGCACGCGCGACTTGCCGGCGGAGTCGGTGAACGCTTTGGCGTGGTGCGGTCTGCCGTCGGTTTGCAGGAACTTGTCCAGCTTGAGGGTCCTCGCGTTGATGACCATGAACCCACGGGCCGTCCCGCTTCCGGTCGGCAGATAGATCCACTTGCCGTCGAGAGATACAGCCATGCCATGGGATTCGAAGACGTTCGCGTCGCTCCAGCCTTCGGCCGACATGTCGTAGGCGGCGTACTTGACGATCTCGCGGCTGTTCGCATCGATGACGGTCACCCCGGGCCACTTGACGCCGCTTAGCTTTCCACCGTAGCCAGGCCCGACCGGGGTGATGAACACCAGCGGGTGCAGGACCGGGTCCCAAGCGTCAGGGCCACTGGAGTCGTACTGCTTCGTCAGCGTTACTCCCAGTTTGACCGAAAGGTCGTTGCACCAAGTCGATGCAGCGCACGGCTGGGGTGCCGGCGCGGGCACCGGCTGCCCGGTTTGAACCAGCACCGCCGGGGCATCCGCCACACAGGCGCCCTCCTGCTCATGGGTGCCGGCGCCGCAGGTGAGTCCGGGCGGCGGCGGCGTGGGGCAGGCGGTTCCGACCAAGGTCAAGGCCACGAAGCCGGCCGCCCACTTCAAACTCGTCACTCTCTTCCTCGCGGGCATTGAGTCCTTCTCCTTTCGAAAAGATCTGGACGGAATTCGCACGGCAAACAGCAAGGAGCGAGCCAGGTCGCGCTGCGTCCAAGACCTTGAACAGCCTGCCTCGCTCAGCCGCGCGGGGACGACTCGGGCAGAATGCTCGCATTGCACCCGGGCAACTTGCCTCGAACCGGCTATGGCTGGGTGGCGAGATATGCGAGGTATGCCGCCACGGCGTCAATCTCTTCCTCGGTGAGGTTGAGGAAGGCCATCTGCACCACCGTTTGGAGGCAGGCCACGATTTCCTCGCGCGTCTTGCCGCGAATGTTTGGGCCCTGGTCCCCCCGGGCGTCGTTTCCATGGCAGGAGGAACACCCTTGACCGCCCGCGGTGAAGTACACCACTTCTCCCTTGGCGACGAGGTCGGCGCTGCTCCCGCCTCCACCACCGCCGCCTCCGGCGCCTCCGCCGCTACCGCCTCCTCCGCCTGCTCCCCCACCGCCGCCACTACCGCCACCGCCTCCACCTCCAACCGGGCCCGCGTCGGGAGTCTGAGCGAGCGGCGCCCCCAAGTCAGGAATGCAGGCCGCGAGCAAGCAGCAGAACCAAGAGGCCAGCCAGAGCATCCGCGGCCGTCCTGGAGGCAAAATCGTCGAAGCTCGCGAATTGTGTACATCCATCGATGTCATGCCTAAGCGCGTGTTTTTCGGCCGGGGCCCTGCCCATCCACGGCGGCACCGGTCCCGGCTGCATTCCTCGCACTTGCCGTGCCACCCATCGGGGCGCCAGAGGAGCTTGTAATTGCTTGCAGAGCACCTTATCCGGACACACCGGCCGGGCAGGCCGCAATACTCCTCGCCCGGGCACTTTGCCCGGTCGTGGGCAAGCGAAGGGCAAAGATCTCCCGACGCTGGCGCGAAGCACTGTGCTTCGCTCTTACCCGGCGGCCCGCAGCCGCTCGTATCGGGCCTGCAACTGCTCCTTGGTTTCCGGCCGAGCTGCATTGACTACGACGCAGTCATCTACCGGGCAGACCTCGACGCACTTCGGTTGGTCGTGGGCCCCGACGCATTCGGTGCAATGCTCGGGGTCCACTTGATACGCGCCGGAGCCCTCACTGATCGCCTTGTTCGGGCACTCCGGCTCGCACGCGCCGCAGTTGATGCACGAGTCGTTGATCGTCATCGCCATCGAAGGCCCTCCTATTCGTCGTCCCAGGGGTATTGCCGGATGAGGTAGGCGATCAGGCCGTCGATGTCCTCCGCTGAGAGTTGTCCGCCCCACGCGGGCATCTGCAGCGGAGGAGTCGGGCCGGCCGGGTCCTTCTTGGCGGCCGGCTTCCCGTTGCGAATCAGCTGCTGAATCGCCCCGTACTGCGCCAGGAAGCCTCGGTACCGAGGGAAAGGCGGCCTGTCGGCCAGGCTCGTCAGGTCGGCTCGCTGTTCGATCAGCCCAACGACGAGAGCCGCCTCGCCGCGCTCGAAGAGCATCATCCGCTCCGCGAGCTCATCGAGGGCGGGCACCGTGTCCTTCAGGTAGT